>NZ_JBSUSR010000019.1:0-1138 GCF_054072455.1 Methylobacillus pratensis | reverse complement strand
TGATGCCGCGGACGATGGCATCGACGACTTCGGAGGAGAGTCGTCCGTCGGCGGCGTGACGGGCGAGGGTGGGCAGCGTCGGGAGAGCGTCGACGCTTCGCATGGCGCGTAGAGCCGCGGCGGGTGCGTAGCCCATCTCGATCAATACCTTCTTGGTGGTCCCACAGGCCTTTTGTGCGACTCCGAGTTCATCGAGTTCTGCTGCATGCGTGAGGATCTGGTGGTCAACGATGTTGCGGATCAGCCGGAGGGTGTCGAGCGCGTCGAAAGTCGCTCTGCCCGTGGGATCGTCGGTGGGCGTGGTGGTCTCGATGAGCTGGTCGAGCAGGGTGGCGAGCACTGGCATGACTCCACTGTACGGGAACATGTGTGGCTCTTCTGACGTCGAAGTGGGTTCCTTTTCGCGAGCCTAACGCACGCAACGCCCAGTCTCGCTTAGGTTTTGATTTGCGAAGAACAAGACCAAAGGAGTGGGCGTTGCGCACTGTCAGAGTACTGCAGAAGTTGCTCGGAATCGAGCGTGCCCGTGTTGTGGGTGTCAGGTTCGATGAGGATGACCGCGGGCAGATGGTGGTCGTGTCGCTGGAACTGCACAAGAACGCACGATCACGGTGCCCGCAGTGTAAGAAGCGGTGCCCTGGTTACGATCAGCCACCGGCACCGCGACGGTGGCGACATCTCGACATGGGCGGTTGGCGGTGCTTCCTCGAGTTGCCCGCCAAGCGTGTGCAGTGTCCTCGCCATGATGTGAAGACTGAGTTGGTTCCGTGGGCACGTCCGGAAGCGAAGATGACCAGGGCGTTCGACGACACCGTCGCATGGCTGTGCGCGCACGCCCCGATGACCGCGGTCAGTGCCTATCTGCGGGTCTCCTGGCGGACGGTATCTCGTATCGTCGAGCGCGTGGTCGACGACCATGTCGGACTCACTAAACGCTTGAACGGGTTGCGGCGCATCGGCATCGATGAAATCGCCTACCGCAAGGGCCGCCGCTACCTGGTGGTGGTCGTCAACCACGACACAGGCCAACTGGTCTGGGCTGGTGAAGGCGCCAAGAAGGAGACCATCGAGCGGTTCTTCGATGAACTAGGCGATGTGCGTGCACGCAAGATCACCCACATCAGTGCTGATGGGGCCG
>NZ_JBSUSR010000018.1:0-1526 GCF_054072455.1 Methylobacillus pratensis | reverse complement strand
GCCGCAACCGCCGCTGGCACTTCGTCATCGAAACCGGAACCATCCACGCCGAGCCTCTTACCGCCATCGGCGGCACCCTGCACACCGGCCCCAACACCTGGCTACCCGCCCCACCCACCATCACCACCGCGACCGGCCTGAGCCGCCCTACGTTTCTCGGACAGTTGCTCTCAAGATATAATTCTTGAGATTGACTGGAAGGGAATACCGCGTTGGCCGCAAGAAAGTATTCGCCGGAGTTCAAGGACGCGTGCGTCCAGGAAGTGATCCGGAACTCGCGCCCTGTGCCGGCGGTGGCGCGTGAAAGTGGTGTGGTGGAGCAGACGCTGCGGAACTGGGTGAACGCGTACAAGAAGGAGCATCCGGTCGCGGAGCCCGAGCTGAGCGTTTCGGAGCGTGCACGGTTGAAGGAGCTTGAGGCAGAGAATCGTGAGCTGCGGGCCGAGAACGAGTTCCTGGGAAAAGCGACGGCCTTCTTCGCGAAGAAACACCGGTGAGCGTGAAGTACGCGTTCATCCACAGTGAAGAAGGCAACTATCCGGTGGTCTCGATGTGCCGGTGGGCGTGCGTGTCCCGGTCGGGCTACCACACGTGGAAGACCCGGGAACCGTCCGCGCGGGCGCGCCGGCGGGCCGACCTGGCTGCGATCATCACGTTCAGCTTCGACGAGTCCGACGAGACCTACGGGCACCGGCGCGTGCATGCTGACCTGGTGCGATGGGGGATCCAAGTCGACGACGAGACGGTCCGGTCGATCATGCGTGAGCTGGACCTCCTACCGTGCCAGCCGCGCCCGTGGCGTCCAGTCACGACGATCCCCGGGGACGCGAGCGACACGCCTGACCTGGTCAGACGCGACTTCACCGCGACCGAGCCGGGCCGCAAACTCGTCGGCGACATCACCTATATCCCCACGTGGGAGGGCTGGTTGTACCTGGCCACGGTCCTGGACTGCTTCAGCAAGAAGGTCGTCGGCTACGCCATGGCCGAGCACATGCGCACCTC
This sequence comes from Methylobacillus pratensis, assembly GCF_054072455.1. Taxonomy (NCBI): domain Bacteria; kingdom Pseudomonadati; phylum Pseudomonadota; class Betaproteobacteria; order Nitrosomonadales; family Methylophilaceae; genus Methylobacillus; species Methylobacillus pratensis. The sequence goes on along the minus strand of NZ_JBSUSR010000018.1, from coordinate 521 downwards.
GTTGGTGACCGACGCCCTGGACATGGCAGCCCGCAACGGTCACATCCGGAAGAAGGTCACTGTGATGCATACCGACCGTGGCACCCAATATACGTCCGACGAGTACGCGAAACACACGAAAAGGCTCGGGATCACACGTTCCGCCGGGCGCACTGGCGTGTGTTATGACAATGCGTGGGCCGAGTCCTTCAACGGCACCTTGAAGAACGAGCGCGTTCACCGTACCGAGTATCCAACTCGTAAGCACGCGCGATTTGACATTACGCGCTATATCGAACTACGGTATAACCCAAGAAGGCTCCACTCCGCGCTCGGATACCAAACGCCGAATGAGGTCGAAGAAGCCTGGTACGCCGCTAATCTTGCCGCGTAAAAATCATCGGAATCAACTGTCCGAAATTCTTAGGGCCGCTCAGTCGCGGCGGTTCATCGGGAAGCCACGGCGGCCAGCTGGTTCGTCGGGATCGGCAGGTTGGTCGGGACGGGCTGGTTGGTCGGGGCGGTGGTTCGGTCGGTCGTCA
>NZ_JBSUSR010000017.1:0-1803 GCF_054072455.1 Methylobacillus pratensis | reverse complement strand
GGTTTGTGGACTACCAGAACACCTACGTCAACCCGCGGACCGATCTGGAATACGACGGGCTCAATAACATCGTGCGTGAGATCGTGCGCGGCAAGAACGACAATATCGAGACCGATGACCACATTACGCGCTATGAGTACAACAAGAACGGCTTCCTGAGCGCGGAGATCGATGCGACGAATGCCAGGACCGAGTACGCCTATGATGCTAATGGCAATGTGACCAGGCGCGTGCTGAAGGATCGCAGGACGGCGGACCAGGTGCTGAACAACCAGGTCGGGGTGGATGATGTGACGGTGTTGCGGTATGACGCGTTGAACCAGCAGGTCCGTACCACGGATCAGGGCACGGGATTGATCAGCGAGATTCGCTACAACGGATTCGGGGAGATCACGGGCAAGCGCAGCTACGTCGGTACCGCCCCCATCACGACCAACCCCAATGACCTCTCAAGCGGCTGGCAGGAGTTTGCGCAGTATGATCAGGCCGGGCGGGTGTGGAAGAGTAACTCGGCAGACGGCATCACCAAGGTCTATCTACATGATAAGCAGGGCAATGCCACGCTCACGATCAATGGCACCCTCGATATGCGAGGATTGACGTTGGATCAGGTGCTGGCGCACGACAACAATAGCAACACTCAGAAGGTCTTCTTGACCTATAGCGTCTTTGATGAGCGCAATCAGCTCACCAACACCATTCAGCCGAGCATGGATGGTAGAAGTGCGACGGCGGTGATTGAGACGAATGCAAACGGGCAGTCTACGGTTATCAGGGCACCAAGTGAGGGATCCATCACGGCAAGCAATGGTGCGAATACCAATCCGATTACCGCAGGAAACGTTGGAATCGGAACAGGAATAGCAAGCTGGACATTGCATACAGACCATACACCAAAAATTTATAAATCTGATAAATATTACTTTACTGGTTCTTTCGGGATAACAGTTCCAAATACAGATTATTTGGGTGATGGTAATGTACTCATTGAAGGATCATTTACACTTAAAAATAGTACAAGGCCAATTAATATTGTTTTGGGAAATGGAGTAACATCTGGAAATATAGGCCATGATTTTGGAAGATATTACTTAGAGGATGTAAGGAATGGAGTTGCAATCTCCGTTACCTTTAAGATGTTTAAGTCAACTGCTCAAGGAAAAATACTTATAGGAGAGCAAAGCTGGAGTGGGGGCACGGGAAGACTTACCGGAAGTAAAAATCCACTAGTAGGAAGTGGAAACCCTCCTGTAGCAAAGAATGTCTACATAAGTAACCAACCAGTTCAATCTACAACGCTCTTATTGATGTATCGTTCTTTGAATTCTTCTGGGCCTTTTAATTCAGTTACAGTGCCTCAGGTAGTAAATGCTGAGAATGTCTCGCTCTCAAGCATGTATGCTTTTGACTGGAGCAGTATTCCAGCCGGAGAATATGAGTACCAATATCTAGCGCTTAATAGTGCTGGGGAAATACTGAATGCTCAAGGTGGAACATTCAACACTACCAATGCATCAGCCCCCACTGTCTCACCTCAAACGCCCCTCTTAACGAATGGTGCAGGTGGGGCCATTGTTACCAACCCTGCCGGGAGCCCTCAGCTTAACTTGATCGGCCAAGGCAGTGTTGCGTCCAGTGTTGCGCTACGTTACCGCATCAAGGGCAGTGGTGGTGCTTGGAGCGAAATCCCATCCTCCTCCTTTGTGCCCGGCGGCTTCGGCGTTGGCAGCTTCACCCTCCCAACGAGTGCGCTTGGCGTCTTTGTTAACGGTGTCGGGTACGACATCGAGGTCGACGTACGCA
>NZ_JBSUSR010000016.1:0-1864 GCF_054072455.1 Methylobacillus pratensis | reverse complement strand
TAAAGTAAGACGCAGAACGAAACGCCTTACAGAAAGCCCCGAGAGGGGTGGCGGTAAGAGCATCCGATCCTTGAGAACTCAACAGTGTGCCAAGTAATTGTCGATGCCAAATTTGTTTGATCCCTCGTTCTGCGGTGGGGTGGTTCTGGGCTTGTGTCTGGGGTTGTCTTGTCGTGGACTTGGATTCCTTTGGTAGATGCAGCAGGGCTCTTACCGGGGTCTTGTTGTTTTTGTCAGGGTTTGTTTCTTCTTATTGTGTCGTTGATCTTCCGCGGTCCTTTTGGGTTGTGGGGGGTTTACATATGACCTTAATGGAGAGTTTGATCCTGGCTCAGGATGAACGCTAGCGGCAGGCTTAACACATGCAAGTCGAGGGGTAGAGTTCTTCGGAGCTTGAGACCGGCGCACGGGTGCGTAACGCGTATGCAATCTACCTTTTACAGAGGGATAGCCCAGAGAAATTTGGATTAATACCTCATAGTATATCACAATCGCATGATTGAGTTATTAAAGTCACAACGGTAAAAGATGAGCATGCGTCCCATTAGCTAGTTGGTAAGGTAACGGCTTACCAAGGCTACGATGGGTAGGGGTCCTGAGAGGGAGATCCCCCACACTGGTACTGAGACACGGACCAGACTCCTACGGGAGGCAGCAGTGGGGAATTTTGGACAATGGGCGCAAGCCTGATCCAGCCATGCCGCGTGCAGGATGACGGTCCTATGGATTGTAAACTGCTTTTATACGAGAAGAAACACTCCGACGTGTCGGAGCTTGACGGTATCGTAAGAATAAGGATCGGCTAACTCCGTGCCAGCAGCCGCGGTAATACGGAGGATCCAAGCGTTATCCGGAATCATTGGGTTTAAAGGGTCCGTAGGCGGTTTGGTAAGTCAGTGGTGAAAGCCCATCGCTCAACGGTGGAACGGCCATTGATACTGCCAGACTTGAATTATTAGGAAGTAACTAGAATATGTAGTGTAGCGGTGAAATGCTTAGAGATTACATGGAATACCAATTGCGAAGGCAGGTTACTACTAATTGATTGACGCTGATGGACGAAAGCGTGGGTAGCGAACAGGATTAGATACCCTGGTAGTCCACGCCGTAAACGATGGATACTAGCTGTTGGGAGCAATCTCAGTGGCTAAGCGAAAGTGATAAGTATCCCACCTGGGGAGTACGTTCGCAAGAATGAAACTCAAAGGAATTGACGGGGGCCCGCACAAGCGGTGGAGCATGTGGTTTAATTCGATGATACGCGAGGAACCTTACCAAGGCTTAAATGTAGATTGACCGGTTTGGAAACAGATCTTTCGCAAGACAATTTACAAGGTGCTGCATGGTTGTCGTCAGCTCGTGCCGTGAGGTGTCAGGTTAAGTCCTATAACGAGCGCAACCCCTGTTGTTAGTTGCCAGCGAGTCATGTCGGGAACTCTAACAAGACTGCCAGTGCAAACTGTGAGGAAGGTGGGGATGACGTCAAATCATCACGGCCCTTACGCCTTGGGCTACACACGTGCTACAATGGCCGGTACAGAGAGCAGCCACTGGGCGACCAGGAGCGAATCTATAAAACCGGTCACAGTTCGGATCGGAGTCTGCAACTCGACTCCGTGAAGCTGGAATCGCTAGTAATCGGATATCAGCCATGATCCGGTGAATACGTTCCCGGGCCTTGTACACACCGCCCGTCAAGCCATGGAAGCTGGGGGTGCCTGAAGTCGGTGACCGCAAGGAGCTGCCTAGGGTAAAACTGGTAACTAGGGCTAAGTCGTAACAAGGTAGCCGTATCGGAAGGTGCGGCTGGATCACCTCCTTTCTAGAGCCCCAATTGTTAGCAGTAATGCACGATGGGGAAAAA
>NZ_JBSUSR010000015.1:0-2305 GCF_054072455.1 Methylobacillus pratensis | reverse complement strand
GGATCACCGCCAAGCGACTGCTGCCGGTAGCACGTGCCGCGGGCTATGAGGGCTCGGCCCGCAACTTCCGTCGTCTCGTCGCCCAGGAGAAAACACAGTGGCGCCGTGATCATCATCGTGGCCGCCGCCCGGCGGTGTGGGCTCCGGGTGACTACCTGGTCATCGATTGGGCCGTAATCGGCGGGCTGCACATGTTCTGCGCGGTGTTGGCGTTCTCGCGGTGGCGGTTCGTTCGGTTCGCCACCAACGAAACATCCATCACCACACTCGGATTCATCGCCGAAGCGTTAGAAGAGATCGGTGGAGTGCCCAACAAGGTACTCGCTGATCGGATGGGTTGCCTCAAAGGTGGAGTCGTCGCCAACGTCGTCGTACCCACCCCCACGTATGTGCGGTTTGCCACCCACTACGGGTTTTCCCCGGACTTCTGTCACGGCGCCGATCCGGAATCGAAAGGGATCGTGGAGAACCTCTGCGGGTACGCGCAGTCGGATCTGGCGCAGCCGTTGTGGACCGAAGCCAAGATCGCTGCTGGTCGTGACGACGTGCAGCTGGATGTGCACGCAGCGAACCGGGCCGCGCGGGACTGGTGTGTCGAGGTCAACACCCGCCGTCACAGCGACACACTGTGCGTGCCTGCTGACCAACTCACGATCGAACGAGACACATTGAGCCCGTTGCCGTCTCTGCGGGCCCAGGTCGGTCCACCGCCGGTCACCCGTAAGGTCGATCGCCTCTCCTGTATCCGGTACGCCTCGGCCCGCTACTCGGTACCCAACCGGCTCATCGGCACCACCGTGACCCTCATCCAGGACGGTGAACGGCTCCTGATCGCCGAACCTACCTCCGGTGAGGTGGTCGCCGATCATCTGTTGGCCGCACCCGGAGAGGTCGTCCTCAACGATGCCCACTACGGGGGGCCACGCACCCCGCCCAGTCGTGCACCACGACCCAAAACCGCAGCAGAGAAGCAGTTCTGCGATCTCGGTGAGGTTGCTGAGCAGTTCCTGGTCGGTGCCGCGGCCATCGGGAACACCCGCCTGGGCGGTGAACTCGACGACATCCTCGGGCTCGTCACCTCCCACGGCCACGAACAGGTGCTCACCGCCCTGACCAGGGCGGTGGCATTCCGACGGTTCAAGGCCGCCGATGTGCGCTCGATCCTCGATGCCGGAGCCGGCACCCCCAACCCGCGACCGGCCGGCACAGCACTGCTCGGGCACCTGCCTACCGCGCCCACCCGCTCGCTGGATGCCTACAAGCTCGGCGCCGGCGACAAGGAGGTGTCATGACCACCACAACATCGACACCCGTTGCACCTCAGACAGTGCCGCCACTACCGGCCGACCTCGACCAAGCGCTACGCCGATTGAAGCTCGCCTCGATCCGCCGCACCGCACCCGAGGTCCTGCTCACCGCGAAAACCCAGCGATGGACACCCGAAGAAGTACTGCGAACCCTGGTCGAAGCCGAGATCGCCGCTCGTGATGCCTCCAACATCCGCAACCGACTAAAAGCTGCCGGGTTCCCGGTCACCAAAACCTTGGAATCGTTCGACGTGGCCGCATCCTCCATCCCGGCCAATACCTTCGAATACCTATCCTCACTGGAATGGGTTCGAGCCCAACACAATCTGGCCTTGATCGGCCCAGCCGGGACGGGTAAGAGTCACACCCTGATCGGGCTGGGGATCGCCGCAGTACACGCCGGACACAAAGTGCGGTACTTCACCGCCGCCGACCTCGTGGAGACCCTGTATCGCGGACTGGCCGACAACACCGTCGGCAGAACCATCGACACCCTGCTACGCCAAGATCTGCTCATCCTCGACGAGATCGGATTCGCACCACTCGACGACACCGGCACCCAACTACTGTTCCGGCTCGTCGCCGGCGCCTACGAACGCCGATCTCTCGCGATCGCCAGCCACTGGCCCTTCGAACAATGGGGACGATTCCTGCCCGAACACACCACCGCCGCCAGCATCCTCGACCGGCTCCTACACCACGCCACCATCGTCATCACCGACGGCGACTCCTACCGCATGACACACCGAACGGAGGTGCCACCCACCTAGAACATCCCGCACAGGGTGGGGACTTTTACCTGGCCACCAGCGGGGACATCAAACTGGCCGTTGACAGGTGGCCAACCCCCACTACAGCCCCCTAGCAAGGAGGCCAACTCGCCATGGAACTTGACAAAGCAGCACTACATATCAGCGACGAGCCTCGAAGGGTCTCGACACCCTTCAGCGACGGGGCCCAACGCGCCGCCCGAGCACCCCGTGCGCCACCAGTCCGAC
>NZ_JBSUSR010000014.1:0-2547 GCF_054072455.1 Methylobacillus pratensis | reverse complement strand
GGTTTGTGGACTACCAGAACACCTACGTCAACCCGCGGACCGATCTGGAATACGACGGGCTCAATAACATCGTGCGTGAGATCGTGCGCGGCAAGAACGACAATATCGAGACCGATGACCACATTACACTCTATGAATACAACAAAAATGGTTGGCTAGTCACTGAAAAGGATGCGGTGTGGACGGCCACGAATGGCGCTTCAGGGGGCAGGACCGAGTATGGCTATGATGCCAATGGCAATGTGACGCGCTCCACCTTGAAGAACCGGCTGGATGCTGGCAATGCGAGCTGGGACGACATCACGGTGATCCAGTATGACAGCCGCAACCGTCAGGTGAGGACGGAGGTAAAGACGCAGAATAACGCCACCAACAGCACGGTGAGCAAGCTGGTCTCGGAGATCCGCTACAACGGCTTTGGGGAGATCACGGGCAAGCGCAGTTATGTGGGCACGGCGCCAGTCACCACCAACCCCCATGACCCCTCAAGCGGCTGGCAGGAGTTTGCGCAGTATGATCAGGCGGGTCGGGTGTGGAAGAGTAACTCAGGCGATGGGGTGACCAAGGTCTACCTACATGATAAGCAAGGCAATGCCACGCTCGCGATCAATGGCACCTTAGATATGCGGAGCTTGACGTTCGACCAGATCAAGCATCACGTCAATACGGACCAACAAAAGACGTTCTGGAGCTATAGCCTATTCGATGAGCGCAATCAGCTTACCAACACCATTCAGCCGAGTATGGATGGCAGAAGTGCGACGGCGGTGATTGAGACCAATGCAGATGGGCAGTCTACGGTCATCAGGGCGCCAAGTGAGGGATCCGTCACGGCAAACAATGGTGCGAATACGAATCCGATTACCGCAGGCAGTTTCGGGATTACTGGAGGTAATGCTTCTTGGAGTATTGGATGGGACCGTGGGGATGGGGGAGCTAAACCTTACTATTTACATCCGACAATCACAATTCCATCATCATTCGGACTGGAAGGAACTACTCGTCTTAAAATTTCTGTTACTGCAACGAATGGACACACTAAAACAACTTATGCAGAGGTGGTTATCCCCCAAGGAGAGACCAGTAAGACTGAAAACTGGATATATATTGGGAATTTCTCTGATGTGAAAATTTTACTTTCATATCAACTGACTTTGGTACAAAGCACTCCATTGGGAGATGTGGTTTTAGGAGAAACAGCATGGTCTGGAGTATTAAAGTACGCAGGATCAGGAGGGGGAAGTATTTCTATTCCTAAGAAGCTTTATATCACTGGACAACCTTCAACCACATCTCAAGTCCTTTTATCTTATCGGCCTGTGGGTAGTAATGTTGCTTTTACCACGACACCCGTTCCTCAGATGATAAATGCGTCTGGTACCGCAATGCCAGGAATGTTCGCTTTTGATTGGAACAGCATTCCTGCAGATGAGTATGAGTACCAATATTTAGCGCTCAATCATTCAGGAGAAATACTGAATGCTCAAGGTGGCACATTCAATACAAGCAACCCGAGCGCGCCTATTGCCTCGCCTCAAACTCCTATCTTAATGGGTGAGGCCGGTGGGTCAGTTGTCAGCATAGGAGGAACACCTTCCTTAGCCAGTTCCGGATTGCAAACTAAGCTGGATCGGATGAGTGTTGGTGGATCTCATACAGTAAAATTTACCGAAACTGGAAAATCTTGGGAAGATGAAGATGGACCAAATGGCTATTATGAATATGATGTGTATTTTGGTGTTATGCAGCAATCGATTACTGTTTCAAATCTTCCTGATACATCTGTTTATGGCAATGGTCATATTCGAGTAGAAGTCCAATGGGGAAATAACAACACTCCTATAAGCTATGCTTATAATGGAAGTCCCATTACTGCAACTACCTCTTTTAATTCTAGTTATAGAGTACGCGAGGGGCACCCGAGGTTACCTTATGGGGTGCCAGTTTCTGCTACGATTAGAATATTTAAAATGATCGATGGTATCGGAGAGATACTTGTTATTGATGGCTCAATATCTGCTCCTGGCGAGTGGGTTACCAATAAAAATCCACGGACTATTATTACTAATTTACCTATAAATACGCAGCAAATCCAATTGCAATACAGAAAACTTGGTTCCAGTGAAACTTATTCTGTGCTAAATGCAATTTCACTACTTGCTACTAATGGTAATGCCATACCTGGATATTACACATTTAATTTTTCCAATTTACCTTTGCAAAATTATGAAGTTAGCATTCTAGCCTTGAATAGCAATGGTGAAATACTCAACCAACAATTAGGACAACTCAATTACACAAAACCACTTGAAGCATCTTTGGCAGTTACATCGTTTGTTAACGGGTTACAACTCATCGGCCAAGGCAGTACAGCTGCGAGTGTTGCGCTACGCTACCGCGTTAAGGGCAGTGGCAGCGGCTGGAGCGAAATCCCATCCTCCTCCTTTGTGCCCGGCGGCTTCGGCGTTGGCAGCTTCACCCTCCCAACGAGTGCGCTTGGCGTCTTTGTTAACGGTGTCGGGTACGACATCGAGGTCGACGTACGCA
>NZ_JBSUSR010000013.1:0-2902 GCF_054072455.1 Methylobacillus pratensis | reverse complement strand
CAATGACGCGGTGAATACGTTCCCGGGCCTTGTACACACCGCCCGTCAAGCCATGAAAGTTGGGGGTACCTAAAGCATGTTACCGCGAGGAGCGTGTTAGGGTAAAACCGATAATTGGGGCTAAGTCGTAACAAGGTAGCCGTACCGGAAGGTGCGGCTGGAATACCTCCTTTCTAGAGTATCGCGGATCGGTACTCGTCACGTTACATATGATTGCAAAAAGAGAAAACATCAGAAGAAAGTGCCCGCCCCGAAAGGAGCAGTACTGAGAGAAAGAGATGAACAAGATAAGCTAGTCCCGTAGCTCAGTTGGTTAGAGCACTACACTGATAATGTAGGGGTCGGCAGTTCGAGTCTGCCCGGGACTACTATTTAACTTAAAAAAAGGAAATTCTGGAAGTTGGAATTCACCAAAAGAAATTAGAGAAGAACTCAAGAAATCTAAAATCTGAATTCTACAATCTAAGATTGAAAAATGGGGGATTAGCTCAGCTGGCTAGAGCGCCTGCCTTGCACGCAGGAGGTCAACGGTTCGACTCCGTTATTCTCCACTGGTTTACTATAAAGATAGTAAATAAAAGTTCATTGACATATTGAGATAAGAAAATAATAAAAAGTAGAAAGCGTTTTTTGTTATAGTAGCAATACAAATAACAAAAGATAAAAAAAAACGGTCTTAATTAATTTTAAGATTGGTACAATAAGCAAAATAAGGGCGTATGGGGGATGCCTTGGCTCTCAGAGGCGATGAAAGGCGTGATAAGCTGCGAAAAGCTGCGGGGACGGGCACACACCGATTGATCCGCAGATACCTGAATGGGGCAACCCACTATGTTGAAGACATAGTACACCGATAGGTGGGCAAACCCGCTGAACTGAAACATCTAAGTAGGCGGAGGAGAAGAAAACAAAAGTGATTCCGTAAGTAGTGGCGAGCGAACGCGGATTAGCCCAAACCAGTGCTGTTACGGCAGTGCTGGGGTTGTAGGACCACGACATTTTATGCACAAGGAACCGGAAGTTGCTGGAAAGTGACGCCATAGAGGGTGATAGCCCCGTATGGGTAACAAGTGTAATAGATAGTGGTATCCTGAGTAGGGCGGGGCACGTGAAACCCTGTCTGAATTTGGCGGGACCATCCGCTAAGGCTAAATACTCCTGAGAGACCGATAGTGAACCAGTACCGTGAGGGAAAGGTGAAAAGAACCCCGAACAGGGGAGTGAAAAGAACCTGAAACCGTGTGCTTACAAGCGGTTGGAGCAGACAAGTTCTGTGACAGCGTGCCTTTTGCATAATGAGCCTACGAGTTACTCTTGTCTGGCAAGGTTAAGTCCTTCAGGGACGCAGCCGAAGCGAAAGCGAGTCTTAATAGGGCGCATAGTCAGATGAGGTAGACGCGAAACCTTGTGATCTACCCTTGGGCAGGTTGAAGTTGCAGTAACATGTAATGGAGGACCGAACCGATAAACGTTGAAAAGTTTCCGGATGACCTGAGGGTAGGGGTGAAAGGCCAATCAAACTCGGAAATAGCTCGTACTCCCCGAAATGCATTTAGGTGCAGCGCTGAATTAAGTTATATAGAGGTAGAGCTACTGATTGGATGCGGGGGCTTCACCGCCTACCAATTCCTGACAAACTCCGAATGCTATATAATGTTTCTCAGCAGTGAGGGCTTGGGTGCTAAGGTCCAAGTCCGAGAGGGAAAGAACCCAGACCATCAGCTAAGGTCCCCAAATATACACTAAGTTGAAAGAACGAGGTTTGTCTGCCCAGACAGCTAGGATGTTGGCTTGGAAGCAGCCATTCATTTAAAGAGTGCGTAACAGCTCACTAGTCGAGCGGACGAGCATGGATAATAATCGGGCATAAGTGTATTACCGAAGCTATGGATTTAGAGTTTACTCTAAGTGGTAGGGGAGCATTCCAGCAGGGTTGAAGGTGTATCGTAAGGTATGCTGGACTGGCTGGAAAAGAAAATGTAGGCATAAGTAACGATAATGCGGGCGAGAAACCCGCACACCGAAAAACTAAGGTTTCCACAGCTATGCTAATCAGCTGTGGGTTAGTCTGGTCCTAAGGCGAACCCGAAAGGGACAGTCGATGGCCAACGGGTTAATATTCCCGTACTACTAATTACTGTGATGGGGTGACGGAGTGATGAAAGCGCCGCGAACTGACGGAATAGTTCGTTGAAGTACCTACCTATAAGATGCGCAGGCAAATCCACGCGTCTTGGGGAAATACGATAGTACTCGGAGTCTTCGGACAAAGAGATAGTGCGCCTAAGGGCTTCCAAGAAAAACCTCTAAACTTCAGGTAATTAGTACCAGTACCGTAAACCGACACAGGTAGTTGAGGAGAGAATCCTAAGGTGCTCGAGAGATTCATGGCTAAGGAATTAGGCAAAATAGACCTGTAACTTCGGGAGAAAGGTCGCCAGCGCAAGCTGGCCGCAGTGAAGAGGTCCAGGCGACTGTTTATCAAAAACACAGGGCTCTGCAAAATCGTAAGATGAAGTATAGGGCCTGACACCTGCCCGGTGCTGGAAGGTTAAGAGGAGATGTTATCTTCGGAGAAGCATTGAATTGAAGCCCCAGTAAACGGCGGCCGTAACTATAACGGTCCTAAGGTAGCGAAATTCCTTGTCGGGTAAGTTCCGACCTGCACGAATGGTGTAACGATCTGGACACTGTCTCAGCCATGAGCTCGGTGAAATTGTAGTAACGGTGAAGATGCCGTTTACCCGCAGTGGGACGAAAAGACCCTGTGCACCTTTACTATAGCTTAGTATTGACCTTGGATAAATGATGTGTAGGATAGGTTGGAGACTGTGAAGTGGCGTCGCCAGGCGTTGTGGAGTCATTGTTGAAATACAACCCTTTGTTTATCTGAGGCCTAACC
>NZ_JBSUSR010000012.1:0-3380 GCF_054072455.1 Methylobacillus pratensis | reverse complement strand
TGGAGCGAAATCCCATCCTCCTCCTTTGTGCCCGGCGGCTTCGGCGTTGGCAGCTTCACCCTCCCAACGAGTGCGCTTGGCGTCTTTGTTAACGGTGTCGGGTACGACATCGAGGTCGACGTACGCAACGCCAGTGGGGGCTTGATCCGCACCTCCACCGGCAGCCTCAGCCGTGATGCTTCAGGCAACCTCACCGTAGGCGCCCTGACCGTCCCGCCGACCCTCACCTTCCATCAGGGCGACGCATCCTCTGTCAAGATCCGCTACCGTGTCGCAGGATCAGAAGGGGAATATAGCGCCCCCATCACCCTCAATGCAGGCAGCGTCGCGGGCCAATTCAACTGGAATCCGGCTGCTCTGGTGCCTGACTGGTCTAGCACCTACGACTACGAATTCGACATCCAGGCCTATGACGCTGCTGGCTCACTCATTCGTCACAATCTCACCACCGTGCGCCTGGGCAGTACCATCCAGACACTGACCAACCAAGCCCTGTCCGTGACCAGCCTCACCGTCACTCCGCCACAGACCGGCGTTGACTACGTCATCCTCGGTTATCGCCTCAAGGACAGTAGTGACGACTACACCCTGGTGCCGACCAAGCCTGTGACCGTCAACGGCACTACTCACTATCGTGCCGACATCAGCGGCCTGGATGCGACCAAACCGTACGAATACCAATACACCGCCTATGCGCCGGATGTCATCAACCCCAACGACCCCTACAATCCACACGATCCGAACGACCCTAACTGGCAACCCTCCGTTATCACCACCCCGCTCGGCACCGAGACCGGCACCTTCCAGCCTAATGCCCCGACGGCAGGCGGTCATTTAGTGTGGACCAAGGTCGAAGATCAACAACGCTTCGAGCGCGAAATCGAGCGCAAGCAAAGCTACAACGCCTTCGGCGAAGTCGAGAGCGAGACCGACGGCCGAGGCAATGTGACCAGCTTCACCTACAACACCCTGGGCAACCTGGTCTTGAAGCGTGACCCCCAGGTCGAAGCGACCCTGGCGAACGGCTATCAGCAAACCATCACCCCCGAGACCCATTACACCTACGACCTGTCTGGCCGTCTCATCCAAGTGTTGGACGCCAACGGCAACAAGAACACCCAGGCCTGGCTCGCCGGTGCCCCGCCTGATGCCGACGACATGATCAGCTTCGAACGTCATGCCGACGGCGGCTTCGTTACCCGTCGCTACGACATCTTCGGCAACAAGCGCAGCGAGACCGACCGCATCAACGCCCTTACCGATACCAGTGGCCGTACCACCGACTACGAATACGATGCCGAGAATCGCCTCACCAAGATCATGCGTCCGCAACGTGTCACCGGTAGTCTCAGCTACCTGGCGACCCGTACTACGGATACCTACACCTATGACGCCGCAGGCCAACGCATCATCCATACCAATGCCCTGGGTGAACGGGAGAAGACCGACTACGACAGCCTGGGCCGCGTGATCCAGACCACCAGCTACATGGGGTTCACCACCAGCTACCAATACGACTACAGCCATACCGTTCTCGGCTTGGGCGGCAGCACCCTGGGCGGCTGGATCAGGACCACCACCCAGGCCGATGACCGCACCCTGATCGACGAACTCGACCTGTTCAACCGCACCACCAGGCACACCGACCTCGGCGGCAACGTCTTCACCTACTTCTACAACCAGGCTGGCTGGCTCATCCGGCAGACTGGCAGTACCGGCCAAGACATCGTCTACGACCACTATGCCAACGGCTACGTCCAATCGATCCACGACCAAGCCTTGGGCATGTACACCTACTACGAGTACGACCAGAACGGCAACAAGACCTTCGAAGGCTATGTCAGCCTCAAGAACCCGGCCAATATCCTGGACGGCAACCGTGACTACTACCAGTACGCGCACATCAGCTACGACAGCCATAACCGCATTACCAACATCCTTGATCCCAAGGCCAGCATCAGCTACGAATACGATGCCGTGGGCAACCGCCGCCTGGTCAAGAGCATCTACCATGACGGTGTCAATGGCGCGAAGCGTGAACAGGAATACTGGTACGCCTATGACGCGATGAATCGTTTCACGATAACCATGGGACAGCTCGGTACTGTCACCAACGGCGTCTTCACTGCAACTGGACGTGCCACCTCGGCGACCGACACCAGCATCGTTATTGACAAGGGAGTAACAGGTGGTAGCGGGGTTGCCATCAGCTACAATCTGGCCGGCGAGCGTACCCAGGCCAAGAACGCTATTGACGGTACCATAGAGAGCTATAGCTACACGGCCGACGGCTACCTGGAGCAGATCGACTTCAACGACGGACGCAAGGCGACCCGCAAGAACGATGCCTTGGGACGGGTCGTGGAGTACAAGGAGTATGGCACCAACGGGACTTCCGTGACCTACAGTAAGACCACGGCCTATGATGCGGATAACCGTATCCTGAGCGAAACCACCCATGACGGTGCGGTCAGTACTTACGAGTATTACAATGGCGCCAACACGACCTATAGTGCCGGTGGTAGCGGCGCACTGGCGCATGTCCATACCGACTCCAACGGCAGTGCGGCTGGCGGTACGCTGACCGACACCTACTACACCTACGAGTACTGGGACGAAGCCAAGATCACCGCGACGACGATCTCCGGTTACAACGCCAGCCTGGGGCGCAACCAGCAGCAATGGAAATCCGGCTATGCCGACCTGCGCTACGACGTCAACGGTCACCTGGAGAGCGCCTACGACCATGGCGGCAACCGCAGCATCCAGTACATCAGCGATGCCCAGGGGTTGATCCTGGTGCGTGACGAAATCACCGGCATCATCGCCAGACCGAACTACAAGTACAACCAGGCCAACTACAACCCTGGCAGCGTTGCCAACAAGGTTACGCGCTACTACTACGTCGATGGTAAGCGGGTTGGGGATGTGAGCAACGACGGCCCGAGCCGGACCGACTACGCTCAGGCGATGGCTAACCGCCATGCGCCCCAGGGCAACTACGCCAACTGGAAGCCGATCTCCAGTGCCGACTTCGACCAGAACTACGAGCCGATCAGCCCCAACTATCCGGGCTTTGCTGCCAGCAGCTACACGGTGAGGAACGGCGACACCCTGCAAAGCATTGCGCGCAGCCTGTGGGGCGATGCGGCGATGTGGTTCCTGATTGCGGATGCCAACGGGCTCACGGATCAGGCCTTGACCGAAGGCCAGACCCTGACCATTCCGAACAAGGTGACGAACGTTCACAACAATAGCTCCACCTTCCGTCCCTACAGTGCAGGGGAAGCCATTGGGGATACCAGCCCAACCTTGCCGACGGCACCAGTGCCTTATGTCAAGAAGAAAAAGGGCAAGTGCGGGGGGATGGGCGGCATTAT
>NZ_JBSUSR010000011.1:0-5480 GCF_054072455.1 Methylobacillus pratensis | reverse complement strand
AATAAAAGTCTGGCGGTGACCTACTTTCGCATGCGAGTTGCATACTATCATTGGCGCGGAATCGTTTCACGGCCCTGTTCGAGATGGGAAGGGGTGGTTCCAATTCGCTATGGCCGCCAGACATAACCGGTAGTGCGTGTGCGATGCACATTCACTGATATCTGATGGAATTTGCTTAGCAAATTCGTCTTCAACAAACAGAAGAAGTAAAGATGGTATTTTGATTGCTGCTTTAAAAGCACCTTGATTCAAGTTTCAAGGTTATAGGATCAAGCCTCACGAGCAATTAGTATCGGTTAGCTTAACGCATTACTGCGCTTCCACACCCGACCTATCAACGTCCTGGTCTCGAACGACTCTTTAGTGTGCTCAAGGCACAAGGGAAGTCTCATCTTGAGGCAAGTTTCGCGCTTAGATGCTTTCAGCGCTTATCTCTTCCACACTTAGCTACCCGGCGATGCCACTGGCGTGACAACCGGTCCACCAGAGGTGTGTCCACTCCGGTCCTCTCGTACTAGGAGCAGCCCCCCTCAAACTTCCAACGCCCACGGCAGATAGGGACCAAACTGTCTCACGACGTTTTAAACCCAGCTCACGTACCACTTTAAATGGCGAACAGCCATACCCTTGGGACCGGCTACAGCCCCAGGATGTGATGAGCCGACATCGAGGTGCCAAACTCCCCCGTCGATATGAACTCTTGGGAGGAATCAGCCTGTTATCCCCAGAGTACCTTTTATCCGTTGAGCGATGGCCCTTCCATACAGAACCACCGGATCACTATGACCTGCTTTCGCACCTGCTCGACCTGTCCGTCTCGCAGTCAAGCAACCTTATGCCATTGCACTATCAGTACGATTTCCGACCGTACCTAGGTTACCTTCGCACTCCTCCGTTACTCTTTGGGAGGAGACCGCCCCAGTCAAACTGCCCACCATGCACGGTCCCCGATCCGGATTACGGACCTAGGTTAGAACCTCAACAACATCAGGGTGGTATTTCAAGGATGGCTCCATAGGAACTGGCGTCCCTACTTCAAAGCCTCCCACCTATCCTACACAAATCTTGTCAAAGTCCAATGCAAAGCTACAGTAAAGGTTCATGGGGTCTTTCCGTCTAGCCGCGGGTAGATTGCATCTTCACAAACATTTCAACTTCGCTGAGTCCCGAGAGGAGACAGTGTGGCCATCGTTACGCCATTCGTGCGGGTCGGAACTTACCCGACAAGGAATTTCGCTACCTTAGGACCGTTATAGTTACGGCCGCCGTTTACCGGGGCTTCGATCAAGAGCTTGCACCCCATCACTTAACCTTCCGGCACCGGGCAGGCGTCACACCGTATACGTCCACTTTCGTGTTTGCACAGTGCTGTGTTTTTATTAAACAGTCGCAGCCACCTTTTCACTGCAACCCCATCAAGCTCCGGACGCGAGGTCCTTCACCCTACCGGGGCGCACCTTCTCCCGAAGTTACGGTGCTAATTTGCCGAGTTCCTTCTCCCGGGTTCTCTCAAGCGCCTTAGAATTCTCATCCTGCCCACCTGTGTCGGTTTGCGGTACGGTTCACATATACCTGAAGCTTAGTGGCTTTTCTTGGAAGCTTGGTATCAATCACTTCGTCTCACAAGGAGACTCGTCGTCACGCCTCAGTCTTAACCTCCCGGATTTGCCTAAGAGATCAACCTACACGCTTAAACCACCTATTCCAACAGATGGCTGACCTAACCTTCTCCGTCCCCACATCGCAGTATATGTAAGTACAGGAATATTAACCTGTTTCCCATCAGCTACGCATCTCTGCCTCACCTTAGGGGCCGACTCACCCTGCGCCGATGAACGTTGCGCAGGAAACCTTGGGCTTTCGGCGAGGGAGCTTTTCACTCCCTTTATCGCTACTCATGTCAGCATTCGCACTTCTGATACCTCCAGCATTCCTCACAGAACACCTTCGCAGGCCTACAGAACGCTCTCCTACCATGCTAGTAAACTAGCATCCGCAGCTTCGGTTACGTGCTTAGCCCCGTTACATCTTCCGCGCGGGACGACTCGACCAGTGAGCTATTACGCTTTCTTTAAAGGATGGCTGCTTCTAAGCCAACCTCCTGGCTGTCTGTGCCTTCCCACTTCGTTTTCCACTTAGCACGTCATTAGGGACCTTAGCTGGCGGTCTGGGTTGTTTCCCTCTTGTCCACGGACGTTAGCACCCATGGACTGTCTCCTGTGATTGCACTTCTCGGTATTCGGAGTTTGCCATGGTTTGGTAAGCTCTTATGAGCCCCCTAGCCATAACAGTGCTCTACCCCCGAGAGTGAGACACAAGGCACTACCTAAATAGCTTTCGGAGAGAACCAGCTATCTCCAAGTTTGTTTAGCCTTTCACCCCTATCCACAGCTCATCCCCTAATTTTTCAACATTAGTGGGTTCGGACCTCCAGTACCTGTTACGGCACCTTCATCCTGGCCATGGATAGATCACTTGGTTTCGGGTCTACACCCAGCAACTGAACGCCCTATTCGGACTCGCTTTCGCTACGCCTCCCCTATCGGTTAAGCTTGCTACTGAATGTAAGTCGCTGACCCATTATACAAAAGGTACGCAGTCACCCCTTACGAGGCTCCCACTGTTTGTATGCATGCGGTTTCAGGTTCTATTTCACTCCCCTCCCGGGGTTCTTTTCGCCTTTCCCTCACGGTACTGGTTCACTATCGGTCGATTACGAGTATTTAGCCTTGGAGGATGGTCCCCCCATGTTCAGACAGGATTTCACGTGTCCCGCCCTACTTGTCGTTACCCTAGTTCCACATACGGGATTTCATATACGGGGCTATCACCCACTATGGCCGGACTTTCCATTCCGTTCTATTATCGCGTATGCTAAAAGTAACAGGCTTTTCCGGGTTCGCTCGCCACTACTTCCGGAATCTCGGTTGATTTCTTTTCCTCGAGCTACTTAGATGTTTCAGTTCACTCGGTTCGCCACCGCCCTCCTATATATTCAGAGGGGGTTACCCTTGCGGGTGGGTTTCCCCATTCGGACATTCCCGGATCAAAGCTTGTTTGCCAGCTCCCCGAGACTTTACGCAGGCTACCACGTCCTTCATCGCCTGTAATCGCCAAGGCATCCACCACATGCACTTATTCGCTTGACCCTATAACGTTGAATCCTGAACCCTTTTAAATTCAAGAACGCGACTGACGAGTAGTAGTCAGTCCGTTATAGGCTGCTTCTAAAGCACTATCGAACCACGTTAAAAAAAACAACGCTGTTCAATGTTTTTGATTTCTGCAATCAAATTACCCATTGAATGTTTCAGACCTCATCACAAAGTCCTACTTCATTCTCTTTACTTCTTCCATTTTGTTAAAGATCAATCTAGCTTGTAAAAGCCAGACATAAAGGCAGCACGCTACGCTTATGTCTAACTTTTCAACAAAGAGTTGGTGGAGGATGACGGGATCGAACCGACGACCCCCTGCTTGCAAAGCAGGTGCTCTCCCAGCTGAGCTAATCCCCCATTACTTCACAGTAATCTGGTGGGTCTGGTTGGGCTCGAACCAACGACCCCCGCCTTATCAAGACGGTGCTCTAACCAGCTGAGCTACAGACCCATAAGGCCAATCTTTGTTGCGCTCTTTAAACAACCGATAAGTGTGAATGCTTGCAAGCAAGGCATACTCTAGAAAGGAGGTGATCCAGCCGCACCTTCCGATACGGCTACCTTGTTACGACTTCACCCCAGTCATGAATCCCACCGTGGTAAGCGCCCTCCTTGCGGTTAGGCTACCTACTTCTGGTGAAACCCACTCCCATGGTGTGACGGGCGGTGTGTACAAGGCCCGGGAACGTATTCACCGCGACATGCTGATCCGCGATTACTAGCGATTCCGACTTCATGCAGTCGAGTTGCAGACTGCAATCCGGACTACGATCGGCTTTCTGAGATTAGCTCCCCCTCGCGGGTTGGCAACCCTCTGTACCGACCATTGTATTACGTGTGAAGCCCTGGCCATAAGGGCCATGAGGACTTGACGTCATCCCCACCTTCCTCCGGTTTGTCACCGGCAGTCCCAATAAAGTGCCCAACTGAATGATGGCAATTATTGGCAAGGGTTGCGCTCGTTGCGGGACTTAACCCAACATCTCACGACACGAGCTGACGACAGCCATGCAGCACCTGTGTCCACTTTCTCTTTCGAGCACCTAATGCATCTCTGCTTCGTTAGTGGCATGTCAAGGCCAGGTAAGGTTTTTCGCGTTGCATCGAATTAATCCACATAATCCACCGCTTGTGCGGGCCCCCGTCAATTCCTTTGAGTTTTAATCTTGCGACCGTACTCCCCAGGCGGTCAACTTCACGCGTTAGCTGCGTTACTAATGGATTTTACTCCACCAACAACTAGTTGACATCGTTTAGGGCGTGGACTACCAGGGTATCTAATCCTGTTTGCTCCCCACGCTTTCGAGCATGAGCGTCAGTATTAGGCCAGGAGGCTGCCTTCGCCATTGGTATTCCTCCACATCTCTACGCATTTCACTGCTACACGTGGAATTCTACCTCCCTCTCCTATACTCTAGCCTTGCAGTTTCAAACGCAGTTCCCAGGTTGAGCCCGGGGCTTTCACATCTGACTTGCAAAACCGCCTGCGCTCGCTTTACGCCCAGTAATTCCGATTAACGCTCGCACCCTACGTATTACCGCGGCTGCTGGCACGTAGTTAGCCGGTGCTTCTTATCAAGGTACCGTCAACCTCACATATTATTCATATGTAAGTTTTCTTTCCTTGCGAAAGAGCTTTACAACCCGAAGGCCTTCTTCACTCACGCGGCATGGCTGGATCAGGCTTGCGCCCATTGTCCAAAATTCCCCACTGCTGCCTCCCGTAGGAGTCTGGGCCGTGTCTCAGTCCCAGTGTGGCTGATCATCCTCTCAGACCAGCTACTGATCGTCGCCTTGGTAGGCTTTTACCCCACCAACTAGCTAATCAGATATCGGCCGCTCCATTAACGTGAGGTCCGAAGATCCCCCACTTTCCCCCTCAGGGCGTATGCGGTATTAGCTAATCTTTCGACTAGTTATCCCCCATTATTGGACACGTTCCGATATATTACTCACCCGTTCGCCACTCGCCATCAGAGTGCAAGCACTCCATGCTGCCGTTCGACTTGCATGTGTAAAGCATGCCGCCAGCGTTCAATCTGAGCCAGGATCAAACTCTTCAGTTTAATTCCGACTATTACTTTGTGACCTCTTTCGAGGTCGGTATATCGCTTGGCTTAATCTCAAATGAATCTTAGGTGTAACTTAAAAAGTTACAGATTTCATTTAAGTGTTAAGCACTTGTGTGTTGAGTTTCGGATACATATTTAACTATGTATCTTTTGCACTCACCTACAAGCACCCACACTTATCGGTTGTTCGTTTTGTTAAAGAGCAGGTTACTTCTTTTTACTCGCCGCCAATTCGTTTCGAATTCAGCGA
>NZ_JBSUSR010000010.1:0-7506 GCF_054072455.1 Methylobacillus pratensis | reverse complement strand
CCTCTTTCCCCTAAACTGAAACGAATGCTTGAGGACCTCTTGTGTATAAGGGGCAAGGCCGTCTTGCCCTGACTCACAAGGATGGAGAGCAGGGATGGTATCGATTGTCACGGGGAATGGCCTGGGGTTAACTGGGAGCTCGGCCAACGTACTGGGGTCTGGCGGGCAACTGCACTTGAACATTGGTGGTGTTGGCGATGCGGCCTACATCAACGCCAAGACCGGCAACCTCATCCTGCAGCGGCAAGACGAACTCCTGATTGGCCGGGGCCCTGACATCGGCATCCTGCGCACCTACAACAGCCAGGGTGCCTTCGACTTCGACAACTCAGACAACTGGCAGCTCTCCCTCTACCGCCAGCTCTCCGGTCTCACTGGCACCTTGAATGCCGTGGGCAGCACCATCACCCGCACCGGAGCTGACGGCGCCCAGCTAATCTATACCTACCATGCTGCCTCCGGCCAATACCGCAACACCGACGGCGGTGGCAGCTACGACACCCTGACCTACAGCAACAACACCTGGACCTGGCAAGACGGCGACAACCGGGTGACGGAAACCTACGAAGCGTCCGGCAGCACCTGGCGCATCAAGACCATCGCCGACCCCGATGGCAATGCCTTGACCTACACCTACGCCAACGGCCTCATCACCGAAGTCGCGGATGCCAATGGCGAGACCACCCGGCTCGTGTATGTGGGGACCCAACTGCAGCGCATCGAAATCGTGAGTGGCAGCAACACCCTCAGCACCCGCACCCGCTATGAATACGACAGCCAGGGGCGCCTCAAGACCGTCATCACCGACCTGAGCCCCGAAGACAGCAACATTACCGACGGCAACGTCTACATCACCAGCTACACCTACGACGGGACTAGCAACCGCATTGCCAGCATCACCAATGGCGGTGTGGCGGGCAGCGGCAACGGTACCACCGTCAGCTTCACCTACCATGCGGATGGCAAGGTCAAGACCGTCGCTGACGGCCTGGGCAACAGCACTGAATTTACTTATATCGCTGGCGCAGGCTTCATGATCGTCCGCAATGCCAATGGCGAAACCACCTATGCCATGGAGTACGACACCAAGGGCCAATTATTTGCGTTGCACTCCCCGGATGGTGCGTACACTTACACCTACAATGCCAACGGCGACGTCATGCGCGTCATCGATGCGCGCGGTAACGCTACCGACTACCTGTACGACGCCAATGGCAACCGCATTCGTGAGCAGGATACGGCAGGCAACGTTATTGAGCGCACTTATAGCAACCAGAACCAACTTCTGACTGAAACCCGCTATGCGGTGGCCGACCCGGACGGGACGGGACCTGCCACCGCCAGCGTCCCCCAGACCACCCGCTACATCTACAGCGCGGACAACAAACACCACCTGCGCTTCATCATCAGTGCCGAAGGCCGCGTGACCGAATACCGCTATGACGGCTTCGGCCAGCAGACCAGCCAGATCCAATACGCGGCGAACACCTACACCGCGACGGGTACCCAGACCGAAGCCAACCTCGCCGCCTGGCTCTCAGGCGTGAACAAGGCTCAGAGCCAGCGTATCGACTACACCTACGACGCACGCGGCGCGCTCAAGAGCCGCAGCCTCTACGGCAGCGTCGACAATGCAGGCAACGGCGTCAACGACGCGAGCAAAGCCACCACCTACTACACCTACGACCAGGCCGGTAACCTGCGCCAGGTCATCGATGGCCGCGGCACCGAGACCGGCAGCACCTACCTGACCAGCTATGCCTACGATGGCGCGAACCGCCTGGTGAGCCAGACCGATGCGCTGGGCAGCACCACCACCACCGTGTACAACGATGCATCGCGCCAGGTGACCATCCAGCTCGCCAACGGCCTGCAGACCATCCACACCTACGACCAGGCTGGCCGCCTTATCAGCACGGCGCAAAAGAACGGCAATACCAACACCGCCCTGGGCACCACCACCTACGCCTATGACAACTTGGGTCAGTTGCGCCAGGTCACCGACCCGATCGGGAGGAGCACCTACACCCTCTACGATACCGCGGGCCGCAAAGTGGGCGAAATCGATGGCGAGCAATCCCTCACCGAATTCATCTACAACCCCAACGGCCAGCTGATTGCCACCAGGCGCTACGCCAACCTCGTCACCGCCTCGCTTGCCAATGCCACCACCTTGACCCTGGAGGGTGTCAAACCCGCGGCGCACGCCAATGACCGCATTACGCATCGCCTCTACGACCAGGCCGGGCGCTTGGCCAAGGAAATCGATGGCACGGGTGCCGTGACCGCCTACACCTACGATGGCGCCAGCCGCTTACTCACCACGACGCAATACACCAAGTTACTGACCCAGGCTCAACAAGACGCCCTGATCACCGATCTCAACAACGGCCTCGAGATCCAGGCCAACAATGCCAATACCGTGCCTGTGGCTGATAGCGCCAACGATCGCGTGACGCGTCGCCTGTACGACAATGATGGCCTGCTGGTCGGCGTCCTCGATGGTGAAGGCTACCTCACCGAGTACCGCTACGACCAGGCGGGCCGCCAGACCCAGACCATCCGTTATGCCACCCAGAGTCCGTCTGCGCAATGGGTCACGGGCACGCTGACCCAACTGCGTCCGGCCGCCAATGCCACCAAGGACCAGGCCACCCATCGGCTCTACAATGCCCAGGGGCAACTGGTGGGAGAAGTGGATGCGGAGAGCTATCTCACCGAGTATGCATATGATCTCGCAGGTAATACTCGGGGTCGGATTCGATATGCCAGCAAAGTGACCTATGCCGTGGGCAATACGTTAGAACAGACTAGGCCTGCTGCTCATCCGGAAGATTTGGTCACTGCTACTGTGTATGATGCAAACAATCGCTTGCAATCTACACAAGAAAAAACCTTGAGCCAACACGCAATGCAAGGGCTCATGACGGTTTATACCCGTGACAATGTGGGTAATTTGCTATCGACCATAGCACTGGACTTTGCCAACTTCCCTCCCTCGGATCGCACCCAATCCCAGCGTTACGACCTGCAAGGAAGATTGATTGCCGAACTCAATGGCGAAGGCAGCAAGGCGCTGTTGGCATTGAGCGGTACCCCCACCCAGGCCCAGATCGACAATATCTGGAACACCTACGGCATTCGCTATGAGTATGATGCGGCGGGCCAGCGGATTGCCACCATCACCCCGAACGGCACCAATGCCAGCGGCTTGCGCACGCGTCACTACTACGACAACGACGGTCGCCTGACGCACAGCATCAACGCCCTGGGCGAAGTCACCGAATACCGCTACAACGCCTTTGACGAGATCGTCGCCGAGCGGCGCTACAACAGCCGGATTGCAACGGCGGTGCTGGGTACCCTGATGGGTGGCAAGACCAGCAGCCTGGGCACGGCGGTGAGCAGTCTTGCAGGAGGATATAGCGAACTCAAGACCGGCTATGACAAGTCAGGCCGTGCCATCTCCCATACCGATGCCTTGGGCAATACCAATCCTCTGGACTACAACGCCTTTGGCGAATTGAGGACTGAGGTCACCAGGATCAATAGCAGCACGACAACCTGGGCTTCCTATACCTATGATCGCCGTGGCGTGCTCAAGAGCAACTCCAATGAACTCGGTTTGAACACTACCCGTATTCTGGATGCGTTTGGGCGCGTGACCCAGGTCACGGATGCCCGCAACAACACCACCAAGTACGACTACGACCGCCTGGGCCGCCAGATCACCTTCATCGACGGCACCAACATCACGAGCCGGACCACCTATGATGCGCACGACCGCGTGCTGACCAAGGTGGACGGACGCGGCCAGACGACCACCTACACCTACAATAGCGCGGCGCGCACCATGGTCATGACCACGGCGGAAGGCGTCCAGGTCACGACCACCACCAACGGCTTTGGCGAGACCGTCAGCATCCAGGATGGCCGCGGCAACACCACGACC
Organism: Methylobacillus pratensis; assembly: GCF_054072455.1. Lineage (NCBI taxonomy): Bacteria > Pseudomonadati > Pseudomonadota > Betaproteobacteria > Nitrosomonadales > Methylophilaceae > Methylobacillus > Methylobacillus pratensis. The sequence goes on along the minus strand of NZ_JBSUSR010000010.1, from coordinate 3,554 downwards.
TATGCTTATGATGCCGATGGTCGATTGCTCAAGACCATCGACCCGATTGCCACCAATACCAATACCTACGACAAGGCCGGTCGTCTCGTCATGACCCAGGATGGTCGTGGCACCAATACCCAGTACACCTATGATGCCGCCAATCGCGTCCTCACCCAGGTCATCAATCCAGGCGCTGGCAACCTCAACCTCACCACCACCTATCGCTACGATGCCCAAGGCCGCAAGACCTGGGAACAGGATGCTACTGGTACCTGGACCCGCACTGACTTTGACGCCAAAGGCCAGGTCACGTCCATCGTCGTTGATCCCAAGCGCGGCCCCAACTGGGTCAGCGGTGCCGACGACAACCCGGCTGGCCTTAGTCTGGAAACCCGTTTTAGCTACGACGCACGAGGCAAGACTCAGATCGTTACCGAAGGCTATGGCACCCCATCGGCGACCAAGACTGTTTACCTTTACGACAAACTGGGTCGCCGTACCCAAGAGGTCATCGATGCGGACGGCCTAGCGCTCAAGACTACCTATACTTATAGTGGCACTGGCTATGTGCTGAGCAAGACCGATGCCGCGGGCAACGTCACGCGCTATACCTATGATGGTAATAACCGTGTCATCCACACTGTAGATGCCATGGGGTATGTTACAACCAATGCCTATGACGCCACCGGCAACCTGGTCAAGGTCACTCAGCATGCGACCGCGATCGACCTGACTGACCTAGCAGTGGGTATACCTCCGACCACGGTGACAGCACGACTGATCACCAGTGCGAATGACCGTGTCACCCAATCCGTCTACGACCGAGACAACCGCCTCATCTTCACTGTGGATGCCAATGGCTACGTCACGCGCAACGAGTACGACACGGCAGGCAACGTCGTCAAGCGTACCCAGTATGCCAATAAAATGCAGGGGACCTTAGCCGCCAATGCGAGGATTGAATTGCTGGCGAGTGGGACGGGCACCGGTGCCTATGTCTTGCTGAACTCCCTGCAAGACCGGGTGGAACAGACCGTCTACGATGCCTTGAACCGTGCCACCTTAACCATTGATGCGGAAGGTTATGTCACGGCCTACCTCTACACAGCGAATGGGGGGCTTTACCAGACCACGCGTTATGCCAACCCGGTCGAGCGCCGTGCTGGCCTGACGGCGAACGTTGCGCCACCGATCGTCAGCAGCGTCCCCGCCAATGGCCCTTACGTCCTGGCTTCTGCCCAGGATCAGCTCACCCAGATGGCCTATGATGCCGCACACCGTCCCATCTTCCGTTGGGATGCCGAGCGCAACGTCACCCAGTTCATCTATGACGGCAATGGTCGTGTCATCCAGGAAATCCGTTACGCCAACAAACTGGAAGGCAGCCTGGCGGTCTATCCTGGCCGTCCTAGCGTCATCGCTGCCGACGCCACCGCACCGACCAGTGGCGTCTACGTGCGTCGCAACGCCACCGAGGATCGCACCACCCAATACAGCTATGATGGCGCTGGCCGTCTCAAGGACAGCATCAACGCCCAGGGAGAGACCACCCGTCACACCTATGACGAAACCGGCAACCTGATCACCAAGACCGTGGCCTTTGGCACCAGTGCGGCGGTCACCACCCGTTATGTTTACGACAATGCCGGTCGCCTGACGGACGAGACACGCGCTGATGGCACGGCGGAGGCCATCACCACCCATTACGAGCACGACGCCCTGGGCAACCAGCTGCGCATCTTCGAAGCCTATGGCACTGCCGACCAGCGCCTGACCCAGCAGCAATTCGACCTCCTGGGCCGCAAGACCCGGGCTATCGATGCCCTGGGCAATACCATCAGCACCGACTACAACGCCTTCGGCGACATCGTCAAACTGATTGATGCTAATGGTAACGCCGGCTACTTCTATACCGACAAGCTGGGCCGGGTCACCTTGCAGATCAACCCGGATGGAGCGGTCACCACTTATAGTTACAATGCCTTTGGACAGCAGACCCAAGTCGCCAGGCTGGCTAATCGCTATACCGGTGCTCTTAGTACCACGGTTACCCCCAACGTCACCTACTCAGCCAACGACCAGCTACAAGGTTCAGCTTACAACCGTCTGGGCCAGGTCACCGCGACCACCACCTGGTGGGGAGGAATAGGTAGTAGTGATTACTATAATGACAGCTACACCTATGACGCCTTCGGCAACGTCAAGACCGCGACCGCGAGGAATGGCGCCACCACCAGCTACGCCTACGACAAACTCAACCGCAAGGTGAGCGAAACCCTGCCGGTCACCTCGAAGCAGCCGAACGGCACCTCGCTGCCTGTGGTCAACACCTATGCCTACGATGCGGCGGGCAACCTCGTGACCAAGACCGAGGCCCAAGGGCTCGCTGAACAACGCATCACCACCTACACCTACGACAAGCACAACCGCCTGCTGAGCGAAGCGGGCGAACCCTTCCAGAGCTACAACCCGGTCACCGACAGCACCGTCTCCGTCATCCCGACCAAGCGCCAGGCCTACGATGCCCGCGGCAACCTCGTGAAGGAGACCGATGCCAACGGCAACGTCACCTGGCACACCTACGACCTGAACAACCAGCGTACCGGCACCATCGCCGCGGATGGCAGCTACACCCGCTACAGCTATGACAAGACCGGCAACCGGATCAGCGAGATCCGCTATGCCAATGCGGTCAAGACCAGTGGCACTGCCCAGATCGCGGTCGGCGTCATTCCCGTACTGCTGACCACCGCACCGGCAGCGAACAGCAACACCGTGTACGTGCTGCTGGATGCCACCCAGGACAGAACCGTCCACTTCACCTATGACAAGGTGGGACGCGAGACTGGCAGCAAGATCGACAACATCACGACTGGGCAATATGACGGTAGCTATGTCATTAGCCTCTCATCGATTGAAACTCGGAAGGCCTACGACGCCAATGGCAACCTCATCAAGAGCGTTGACGCCAATGACAATATCACCCGTTATTACTACAACACTGCCGGTGAGCAAGTGGCCAAGGTCGATGCCTTGGGCTATCTCACCACCTGGGTGCGGGATGCGTTCGGCAATGTGACGAAAGAAACGCAGTATGCGCAGAGCCTGGAGAGCGGGACCTCTCCGCTTGACGTCAATGACAGTACCACGCTGGCGGCGATCCAGGCCAAGGCGGCGACCCTGGACGGGAATGCGGACAACCGCATCACCGAGCGCACGTACGATGCGCTCAATCGGGTCAAGACGGAAAGCCGGCTCAATGTGCAGGCGGGGACGATTGACACCACGACTGGGATCGTGACTCAGGCTGCCACGCCTGACCATGCCACCACGACCTACGAATACGATGGCCTCAATCACGTCACGAAGAAAACCGATGCGACGGGCGCCATCACCAGCTGGGTCTACGACAATCTTGGGCGCAGGACCAGCCAGATCAATCCGGGGTTTGTGGACTACCAGAACACCTACGTCAACCCGCGGACCGATCTGGAATACGACGGGCTCAATAACATCGTGCGTGAGATCGTGCGCGGCAAGAACGACAATATCGAGACCGATGACCACATTAC
>NZ_JBSUSR010000009.1:0-22850 GCF_054072455.1 Methylobacillus pratensis | reverse complement strand
CGGTGTGAACTAAGCCTTATATTACGCAACATCGCACCCTTCCCAGGCATTTGCAGATGCCTAGGAGTCACCCCTAGAGCTAGGCTTCTGGGGGTGTTTTTTTAATTTTTGATTGTTTGTGAATCGCCGAGTATTTGCGCGCATTGTCGCCAATGTGTTCTTCCCCGCGCTGGCGGGCAATCTCAATCTGCTTTTGCCTTTCTTCAATGCTAGCGCGCTTTTCAGCTGACAGTTTGTCGTAGCAGCGGGGACAGGAAATGCCTTTTACATATTTCGGTGATGCCATATCTTCGGTAGAAATGGGATGGCGGCATGCAAAGCATTGATCGTAGTGTCCTACCTCCAAGCCGTGTTTTACAGCGACTCGCTGGTCGAATACAAAGCATTCACCCTCCCATAGACTTTCTTCTTGCGGAACGGTTTCCAGGTACTTCAGAATGCCGCCCTGCAAGTGGTATACCTCTTCAAATCCTTGTTCCAGCATATATGAACTGGCTTTCTCGCAACGAATGCCGCCTGTACAGAACATGGCGACTTTCTTGTTTTTTGCCGGGTCAAGATTGTTGCGAACATAGTCGGGAAACTCGCGGAATGTGTTAGTGGCAGGGTCAATGGCGCCCTTGAATGTGCCAATACCATATTCATAATCATTGCGCGTATCAACCACGATGACATCCGGGTCGGAAATCAAGGCATTCCAGTCTTCGGGCTTAACGTAAGTCCCTACTTTCTTGTTGGGGTCGATGCCCGGTACCCCCAAAGTCACAATTTCCTTTTTCAAGCGCACTTTCATGCGATAGAACGGCATTTCATCGGTGAAAGACTCTTTATGGTCGATATCCGTCAATCGCGGATCCTGACACAGGTAGGCCAGCAAGGCATCAATGGCTTCGCGGCTGCCAGCCACGGTTCCGTTGATTCCTTCTTCCGCTAACAGCAGGGTGCCTTTGATGCTTTGGGTGTTACACAAGGCCAGCAAGGCTGGTTGAATTTCCTGGTAATCAGGCAGGCTAACAAACTTATATAAAGCAGCGACAACAATATGCGACACGGCAAACTCTCAATCGATGTGCCTGTAAAAATACAAGCAAATTAACAGGTTAAGCAGAATTCTACAATTAAGTAAGAATGCATTAAAGCATAATATTTTAATGAAATTTCCATAATTTTCATATGGTTATTATGTTGCAAATTTACAACAAAATATAAATTCTACTTGTATTGAGAATATTTCTTATTTATATTCCATCTTTGTTAATTTTTGTAAATAGTTGTAAAGGGGATATTGTGCAAAACACACATAATGATCAGGCGTTAAAGCCGCTTGTGGCGGCTATGGCTTTGGCATTCACTGGCTCTGTAATCGCGGCAGAGGAAGGTGGATCATTACCAGAGTTACAAGTTGAGGCCAAAAAAAGCACTGGTTATAAAGCGGAAAAATCTGCCAATCAAAAATTCACTGCACCGCTGATTGATACACCAAAATCAGTTTCGATCATTACTGAGGAGTTGATTAAGGATAGTGGTTCTCTGACATTCCAAGATGCATTGCGTACTACACCAGGTATCACTTTTGGTGCAGGTGAAGGCGGTATTTCTGTTGGTGACCGTCCATTCATTCGCGGTTTTGATGTGTTCAATTCCATTTATGTAGATGGCTTGCGAGATATTGGTTCGCAGCAACGTGAAATTTTTGCTATTGAGCAATTGGAAGTTATCAAGGGGCCAAGTGGTGCATTTGATGGTCGTGGCTCTGCAGGTGGCAGCATCAATATCGTAACTAAGCAAGCTAGAGCTGGTAATTTTACTTCTGGCTCCGTAGGTATTGGCACAGATCGATACCGTCGTGCAACATTCGATGGCAACTACATGCTGGGTGATAATGCTGCGGTTCGCTTAGTTGGTATGGTGCATGATGCTGATACCCCCGGGCGTGACAATGTGGATGTGAAGCGCTGGGGTTTCATGCCATCAATTACATTGGGGCTTGAAGGGCCAACTCAATTAACTGCCAGTTGGTATCACCTCGAGACTGATGATGTGCCAGATTGGGGATTGCCATACGAGCAGCGTGGGGGTATTCCTTCTGGTCGTCCAATCAGCGTAAGCAAGGATAACTGGTACGGGATAAATGGCCGGGATTTTCATAAAACTTCTGCAGATATTGGAACAATCAAGCTCCAGCATGCCTTTAGTGAAAACGTTACAGTGCGTAATACATTCCGTTATGGAAAGACATCTAATCGATATTTCCTGACTAGGCCAATGGCCACGGGGGGAGCGTTTTTTCCGGATACAGGTATTGTTAATAGAAATGATAACCGTAACCGCGGTTCCGAGACAGAAACACTGGCAAATTTGACCGATATTTCTATCAAGTTCGACACTGGTTCTGTTAAGCACCAAGTGAATGCTGGTATTGAAATCAGTAAAGAAGAAACAAGCAACCGTGCGTATAGTGGTGGCGGTATTTTGGGCGGTGCAAGCAATACTGGAACAAATGCTTATGATCCGGTTAATGATGTTCCGTATAACCCCGTTATTCGCAATAGGTTCGCGAGTTATGAGGCTGAGACACTCAACAAGTCAGCCTATATTTTTGACAGCATGGAATTATCCGACAAGTGGTTGTTGAATGCAGGGCTGCGTTATGACAGCTATCGGAATCAAATCAAGAACCAGAATGCAAATACTGGAGTAGTGACCAGCGAGTTCGAAAATGACAAGAGCTTCTACAACTATCAGTTGGGTGCTGTATATCGTGTGGCGGCAAATGGAAATATTTATGCTACATGGGCAACATCATCTTCGCCAGTTGGCCTTGCCAACGGTGAGTTTGGTTATGCTGGCGGTGGTTTGAATGCGGATACTCAAGACTTGTCTCCAGAGCGTAGTCGTACATTAGAGCTTGGGACAAAATGGAATGTGCTGGAAGATTTGGCATTGACTGCTGCTGTATTCCATACTGAAAAAACCAATGCGCGTGTTGGTAGTCTTGCGGGTGATATTACCAACAGAGGTGAGGCTGTAGTAAAAGGGGTTGAGTTCGGAGCAGCCGGCAAGATCACTAACCAATGGAAAGTCTTTGCTGGCTATACATATCTTGACGCGGAACAAACCAAGGCAGGAACAGACGCTGATTCCAACCAGGTTGGTTCTGCGGCATCCAAAGGTAAGCAATTGGCTGGTGTTGCTAAAAATAGCGCCAGTGTCTGGACCACTTATGATGTATTGCCCAACTTGACCGTGGGGGGCGGTGCGTTTTATATGGATAAGGTTTATGCTGATCCCGCCAATAATGCATACATTCCTTCATATGTTCGTTGGGATGCTATGGCCAACTATAAGATCAACGACAAAATTGATGTGCAGTTGAATATTCAAAACCTGACAGATAAGCGCTATTTCAGTGGTACATATTTCCGTCATTTCGCATTGGTTGCTCCCGGCCGTGTGGGATTCCTGTCGCTAAACTTCAAGTTCTAAATTTTTTCCAGCAAAATCAATACCCCATAGAGTTTCTTCTATGGGGTATTTTCATTTCTCGGGCAATGTAAAGAAAATTCAGCGTTACAGTTCCCCCTCAGTATGTGTGTTGAAATGTGAATGTTTATTATTTATATTCCGTTTCCCAAATGTTTGTCAGGAAAATGAAAGGGAAACTGTGCAAAAAAATCTTAATCAGAACATTGAGTTGGCAATCAAGCCAGTCGCTACTGCAGTGGCGTTGTTGTTTGCCACGCCGGTGGTTGCAATGGCTGCGGACGAAGAGGTAACGACCTTGCCTGAAACGACTGTTCAGGTACATAAGGAAAATAAATACAAGGTAGAACGGTCTGCGAATCAGAAATTTACATCTTCGCTGCAAGACACCCCCAAAACAATCAGTGTGATTACTGAGGATGTGATCAAGGATAGTGGTTCTCTCACATTGCAGGATGCCTTGCGTACAACGCCTGGCATTACATTCGGGGTTGGTGAGGGCGGTTCGGGTGGCGCTATGTCCGATCGCCCATTTATACGTGGGTATGATGCGCAATCCTCCATATTTGTCGATGGTTTCCGGGATTTGGCAACGCAAAACCGCGAAGTATTTGCAATCGAGCGTGTGGAAGTGATCAAAGGGCCTGGAGGTGCATTTGACGGACAAGGGTCTGCCGGGGGTAGCATCAATATCATCACCAAGAAAGCCAAGGCGGACAACTTTACATCCGGTACCATCGGTATCGGTACTGATAGCTACCGCCGTGCGACGTTTGATGGCAATTACATGCTACGGGATGAAGCTGCCATTCGCCTGGTTGGCATGGTGCATGATGCGGATACGCCAGGGCGTGATAATGTGGATGTGAAGCGCTGGGGCTTCATGCCTTCGCTGACCTTGGGTTTGACTGGGCCTACCACTGCTACCGTGAGTTGGTATCACATGCAAACGGATGACATGCCAGATCGAGGCTTCCCATTCTTAAATGGCGAACCCATCCATGTAAGCAAGGATAACTTTTTTGGCTATACCAATCGCGACTACCAGAAAACAAGAGCGGATATAGGCACCTTGGAGCTGAAGCATGCCTTCAGCAATGATGTGGTGTTGAGAAACATCAGCCGGTACGGTGTATCCGAAAATAAATATGTGATGACTTCTCCTGGTGGGGCAGCGGCGAATTTCCCGTTTCTTACCCGCACAAATCATGCGCGCAATGTCGAAACAACGACGATTGCCAACATGACGGATTTATCATTTGCGTTTACCACTGGCTCGGTTAAACACAAGATGAATGCAGGGGTACAAGTCGCTCGCGATGTGACATATCAATACCGCAACGTCAATGTCACAGGCGTCAATCCGCTTGTGAATGCCTATGATCCAGACAATAGGGCTCCTGCTGGTGTGGCGGATGTGGTCTTCCCTGACGACAAGGAAAATAATCGAAGTGCTACCCTCAGCAAGTCGATTTATGCGTTCGACTCCATTGAGTTCAACGAAAAATGGTTGTTGAATGCAGGCATCCGCTATGACAAATTCGAGTCGCAGCGTCATACGAATATCCTGTCGGCCACGCCAACATCGCCGGAAGTCGCGGTAAAGTCGGACGACGGTATCTTCAACTACCAGTTGGGGGTGGTTTACAAGCTGCAACCTAATGGCAATATCTACGCGACTTATGCAACATCCTCCGTTCCTGTCGGTATTAGCAATGGTGTGACGGGGCCTGATAACAGTTCAGAGGTCGCCCTCAACACTCAGGATCTTGATCCCGAGCGTGTCAAGAGCTTTGAAGTCGGTACCAAGTGGGATGTGCTGGATGGTTTAGCATTGAATGCTGCAATCTTTCACACCAAGCGTACGGATACCAGGCTCACCAATGCCGCGACCGGGCTTCTCGACAATGTCGGTGAAACCAAGGTTAAAGGGGTAGAGTTTGGCGCTGCGGGCCGCATCACTGACCAGTGGAATGTGTTTGCAGGCTATACCTATATGGATAGCGAACAGGTCAAAGTAGGTAATGTACCCACCAACAAGGGCAATCAAATGCCAACAGTTGCAAGGCATAATGCGAGCTTCTGGACAACTTATCAGTTATTGCCACAGTTGACTGTCGGGGGTGGAGCTTTCTACTTAGACGACGTCTACGTCAACGTGCAGAATACGCTGAAAGTGCCGTCTTATTTGCGACTGGATGCGATGGCTGCCTACAAGTTTGATGAGCGAGTCAGTTTGCAGTTGAACGTACAGAATCTGACGGACAAGCGCTACTTCAGTAATTCGGGTGCCTCCCACGGTGGCTTGGCTACGGTTGCGGCGGGGAGGTTTGCCTTCCTCTCGCTGAACTTTAAGTTCTAATATGATATAGGTTTAGTTCAATATATCTCTTACTCTAGCCCTATAGAGAGTTAAACTCTCTATAGGGTTTTTGCTTGTTGGTTTGATGGGTAAATAAAATGTTGATTGAAATTCCAGCAGTATTGAGCAAGGAGCAGGTGGCGCAGTGTCGGCAATTGATGGATGCGGCGGAATGGGTGGATGGCAATGTCACTTCAGGCAGTCAATCCGCATTGGCCAAGAACAATATGCAATTGCCGGAGGGTTCCCAAGTCGCGCGGCAGGTTGGCGATTTGATTCAGGATGCATTGGGGCAGAGCCCGTTGTTCATTTCTGCCGCCTTGCCGCTCAAGGTATTTCCGCCTCTGTTTAATCGCTATGCAGGCGGGCAGGCCTTCGGGACGCACGTGGATAATGCGATCCGCCAGTTGCGCGGCACTAATTTCCGTATTCGCAGCGACCTTTCCGCGACTTTGTTCTTCTCTGAGCCCGAGGATTATGACGGTGGGGTGCTGACGATTGAGGATACGTTCGGCACCCAGGAGGTGAAACTGCCAGCAGGGCATATGGTGCTTTACCCTTCCAGCAGTTTGCATTACGTGACGCCTGTCACGCGCGGAGCCCGGGTGTCATCGTTTTTCTGGATGCAGAGCATGATCCGCGACGATGCGCAGCGTACACTGCTGTTCCAGCTGGACAGCAGCATCCAGGCGATTGGGGCCGAGCGCGGCGGCAAGGATCCCGAGGTGATTCGCCTGACCGGCGTCTATCACAATCTATTGCGGATGTGGGCGGATAGCTAGAGCGGCCTAAGCCGAGCCGTTTATATGGCTGTGCTGCAGGCGCGTCGCTATCTGGCGTAGGAAGTTCATGGTGATTTGCGGCTCGCCTTGCAGCAGCGTTTCGATATTCTCCGAATTGACTACCACGACCCTGGCTTCTTTGGAAACCACGATGGCGTCTGCAACCCTGGGGGTTTGGGTAAGGAAGGCCATTTCGCCAAAATAATCGCCGCTGTCGAGTTCGCGCAGTACTTTCTCTCCCAGCATAAGCTTGATCTGGCCTGAGACAAGGTAGTAAAGGTCGTGGCATTGATCATTGACTTTAAATATATAGTCGCCGCGCTGGAATGTCTTGCCATAGCGCTCCATTAACTCGTCCAAGTAAGTCGCCTTGTCTTCCGGCATCTGATCGAACAGTCCCCGCAGCAATAGCACGTCTTTTTTGCGCAGCGTGGAGATCAGCGTGGTGCCGAGCATGAATACCACAAAAGTGTAGTAAAGCCAGGCAATCGAGATGAACAGGTTCTTCATGCCGCCAAATACCGCGCCATAAGCGGGATTTATAGACAAGAACAGGCTGAAGGCCGGACGCATGGCGAGCCATAACATCGCTGTCACCACAGCGCCGATCATGATATGGGACAGGCGCAGGCGCACCGGAAAATAAACGCGGTAGAAAATCGCCGTCAATAATGTGGTGAGTGCGATGGAAGTGGCCGAGTTGATGTATTTGGAGTGGGCGGTGTGCGGCTCCAGGATGTTGATCACTTTTTCTATCCCCAGCCCAAGGATGGTAAACAGGAAGAACATCAACAATATGCCAAGCACGCCCAGGATATCCTTGATCTGGCGCCGCAGGAACGAAGGCTTTTCCTGGACGCTGGCAATGGTGTAGAAGGCTGATCGCAAGGCGCCAGCCAGCGGGACCGCCAGCCAGAACATGGCGATGAAGCCGAAAACGCCCCAGGCCGCCTTGTGCTGCGAGGCGTTATAGACTTCCACCATGATGCGGTTGCTGAGGTTGGGCACCAGGTTGCTGACGATGATCGCCAGTTTGACGGTGGCATAGTTGGACGACACCACCAAATGGCTCAGCAGGAAAAACATGAGCACGATCAGCGGAATCAGGGCAAACATGGCATAAAACGACAGCGATGCGGAAATGCCGAACCCGTTGTGGACCTGGAAGCTGCCCAGTGTTTCACGCAAGACGAAGAACGGCGTGCTGTAGCGGTGGCGCGCGTAGGCGCGGCGCGACTTGTGCAACGCCGGATGGCCGCTCAGGTGTTTGACCTTGGAAATGTTGAATGCCAAAGAACCGCTCCTGTTACCTTGCTCAGCCTAGAGCTTGCTTGAATTTCTCTGTCGCGGCAATCAGGGCGCTCCTGGTGCCGGCTTCCATGCCTGAATGTCCGGCATCGGGAATCATGTGGAATTCCGCATGCGGCATGGCGTTGTAGAGCTCGTGCGCGGTCAATGGCGGGCATACCATGTCGTAGCGACCTTGCACGATGACGGTCGGAATCTGTTGCAGCTTGGCGGCTGCCTCTGCCAATAAATCACGTCCTCCCACAAAGCACTGGTTCTTGATGTAATGGATTTGCACCCGGGCGCGTGCCAGCTCGACTTTGCCGTTGATGCCTGGCTCGCTGGTGGTGGCGATGGGCAGTAAGGTCATGATGCTGGATTCGAAGGCATTCCAGCGTATTGCTGCTGGCTCATTCACAGCGGCGTCATCTGCAAACACGCGCTTTGCATATGCGCTTAAGGGGTCATGCTGTTCAGCGGTTGGCAAGTAGGATAGCAATTGCTGCCAGGCTTCCGGGAAAAAGTGCTGTACATCGTGCAGGAACCAGTCCAGCTCGCTTTGGCGGCTCAGGAAAATGCCGCGGAGGATGAGGCCGGTGACATGTTGCGGATATGCCAACGCATAGTTCAGTGCAAGCGTGCTGCCCCAGGAGCCGCCAAACACCATCCAGCGATCGATGGCCAGGTGCTGGCGTAGTGCGTCCAGGTCGGCCACCAAGTGGTCGATCGTATTCTCCTCAACCTCTCCTTGCGGGGTGCTGCGCCCGCAACCGCGTTGATCCAGCAGGATGATGCGGTAATGGGCTGGGTCGAAATAACGGCGCTGGCCCGGATTACAGCCGCTGCCAGGGCCGCCGTGCAGGAATACCACCGGCTGACCGGCTGGGTTGCCTGATTGCTCATAATAAATGGAATGCAGGTTTGAAACGGCCAGCATGCCCTGCTGATAAGGTTGAATGTCCGGGAAAAGCGCGTGGTTCATGAATGAGGGTCTCATCTATAAGGGAGATTATTTTTCTGTATATGGGAAATTGTCTCGCCAAGTTTAGGAATTATTTAATTGTAAGTAAAATGTAAATGAAGTATTGCAAAACATTTTTTCCTGCACTAAGATGCAGTCTACTCGCTTCAAAGTGAGTAAAAGGCAAAGTCTCAACGATGCTGCAACAACCCGTAATTATAAATGGGAGGTGGTATATGTGGGGCTGGGTCTTGTTAAACCCTTAGTAGTATCACTATGGAGATTTATAAAAATGGAGATGAGCAAAATCAAGCTGGCGCTTGGTGTGGCATTTGGCATGGCTATGGCTTTGCCTATGGTTGCATCTGCAGCTGCTGACCAAGAAGCCGCAATGAAGGACCCCAACAACTGGGCACATCCACGCGGTCAACATAACAACCAGGGTTACAGCACTCTGAACCAAATCAACAAGAGCAACGTCAAGAACGTTAAGGCAGCTTGGCAATTCGCTACCGGTGTAAACCGTGGTCACGAAGGCTCTCCTGTTGTTGTTGGCAACATGATGTATGTGCATACAGCATTCCCTAACAACGTTTACGCGCTTGATCTGAACGACAATCAAAAGATCGTCTGGGCTTACTTCCCTAAGCAAGATCCTTCCGTGCAAGCTGTTCTCTGCTGCGATAACGTCAGCCGCGGTTTGGGTTTCGGCGATGGCAAGATCTTCCTGCAACAGAATGACGGCGTATTGGTTGCCCTGGATGCGAAGACTGGTGCCAAGGTTTGGGACGTTAAGGTAAACGATCCTAAGGTTGGCGCTACCAACACCAACGCTCCTCACGTCATCAAGGACAAGGTCCTGACAGGTTGCTCCGGCGCTGAGTTCGGTGTTCGCTGCTTCCTGGCTGCTTACAGCCTGAAGGATGGCGCACTGGTATGGAAGGCATACAGCACTGGTCCTGACAGCGAAGTGCTGATCGGCAAGGATTTCAACAAGGATAATCCTCACTACAGCTCACTGTCCGTATATGAAGACGTGAACGGCGGTAACAAGGAAGGCGGTTCCTTCAAGGCTCTGCCTAAGGAAAAGCTGAAGTTCCCTGAAAAGGACCTGGGCGTTAAGACCTGGCTGAAGCCACAGGCCGTTAAGGATGGTTGGCAGCACGGTGGCGGTTCCACATGGGGCTGGTGGCCATATGACCAACGTACAAACCTGGTTTACTACGGTACTGGTAACCCATCCGTTTGGAACCCAGATGTACGTCCTGGCGACAACAAGTGGTCCATGACTATTTTCGCTCGCGATCTGGATACCGGTATCGCCAAGTGGGGCTATCAAATGACGCCTCACGACGAGTGGGACTATGACGGCATCAACGAAGTGATCCTGTTCGACAAGGGCGGCAAGACTTACGCTTGGCACCATGACCGCAACGGTTTCGCTTACACCTTTGACGCACATACCGGCAGCATCATTGCAGCGGAAAAAGTACACCCGTTCGTCAACTGGGCTACTGGTGTTGATCTGAAGAGCGGTGTTCCTCAGAAGGATGGTAAGTACTCTACTCACCAAGACTACAACGCCAAGGGTATCTGCCCTGCCGCGCTGGGTACAAAGGACCAACAGCCTGCTGCTTACTCTCCACGTACCGGCCTGGTTTACTCTCCACTCAACCACGTTTGTATGACATACGAGCCAGTTGAGTCCAAGTACATCGCCGGTCAACCATGGGTTGGTGCTACTTTGACCATGTTTGCTGGTCCTGACGGCGTCATGGGCGGCTTCGCTGCTTATGACCCAATGACCAACAAGAGCAAGTGGTACAACAAGGAGAAGTTCTCTGCTTGGGGTGGTGTTCTGACAACTGCTTCCGACCTGGTGTTCTACGGCACTCTGGACCGTTGGTTCAAGGCTGTTGACGCACAATCCGGTAAGGAGCTCTGGAAGTTCCAAGTTGGTTCTGGCGTGATCGGTAATGCTTTCACCTACACCCACAAGGGTAAGCAATACGTTGGCGTGCTGTCCGGTATCGGCGGTTGGGCTGGCGTTGCGATGAACCTTGGCCTTGACAACGACACCGATGCGCTCGGCGCTGCTGGTGGTTACAAAGAACTGACCAAGTACAACGCTGCTCCTGGCGGCGGTGCACTGAACGTGTTCAGCCTGTAATCGTCTGATTAATGCAGAAGATTCAAAGCTGACATTAGGTTAGTTGCTCCCAAGCACCCTGTCTTAGGACGGGGTGCTTTTTATCTTTGATAGGCAATTAGTTAGCAGGCTTATCAACGCAGAAGGAAGTAGGTAATGTTAAAAACGCTGAAGAAGATTTCATTGGTACTTGTGCTGTCTGGCGTAAGCCAAGCTGTCATGGCAGGCGGTGCCACCAATACATTGGAAGTTGATTCCGAGGTAGGCCGTGGTGGTCTCCCGGTGCGTGAAGACAATCCCCATGAATTGAAGGTCTGCGCGGACTATGACAACTTACCCTACTCAAACGGCAAGCAAGAAGGTTTCGAGAACAAGATTGCCGAGCTGATCGCCAAGGATCTTGGCAAGACCCTGACCTACCAATTCTGGTATGACCGCATGGGGTTCATCCGCAATACATTGAATGCGCGTCGCTGTGATGTGATTATCGGCACGGTTGCCGGTAACGACATGATGGCGACTTCCAAGCCTTATTACCGTTCAGGTTACGTATTCGTTTACCGCAAGGATAGCGGATATGACATCAAGGACTGGGATTCCCCAGACCTGCATAAAGGCATTATTGGCGTGGTAGGGCAGACGCCGCCCTCCCGGCCGCTCAACGACAAGGGCTTGCTTGGCAACTCCCGTCCGTACCGTATCCAGCGCGACCTGAATTTGCCGCCCAGTTTTGTGATTGACGACCTGGTCAAGGGCGAAATTGATGTCGCCATCCTCTGGGGTCCAATTGCCGGCTATTACGCCAAGAAGGCGTCTATTCCACTGGTCGTGGTGCCTGCCCCTGAATATGAACAAGAAAACATCCATGGCAAGGAGTACTGGAATATTTCCCTAGGCGTGCGCAAGCGCGACAAGGAGCGCCTGGCCATGTTGCAGGAAGTGCTGGACCGCCGTCACGACGACATCATCAAGATCCTTGATGAGTACGGCATTCCTCACGTTCCAGTGGTCGAGGGTGATGACATCGAGAAAAAATCCAAAAATAAGGGTGATGTTATTCCCAAGTTTGAATAGTATTTTTCATGAACTGGGTCAACTATTCATAGTCTGACTCGTTAATTGAAGTGCAGACTCGTTAGTTCTTAATAAAGTAGTCGAAGTTTAATGTTCAAAAAGCAAGGAGAAAGTATGTTGAATCATGGAGTGATCAAAGCAACCTTGGCAGCCTCTGTGCTGGCGCTGGCGGGACTGGCGGTGCCAATGCAGGCGAGTGCTGCCTGCAACCTGGTGTCCACCAAGGATAATAGCCCTCTGAATATCAAGGTGGCTGATGATGATACCCCTGAAGCCAAGGAGTTCCTGGAAACATGTGTCAATCCATACACCAAGATCTATGCTGCTGATCCAGAGAAGGCAAAGCAAGGCAAGAAGAAGTTCGGCCTGTATTCCTGCACCACCTGCCATGGCCCGAATGGCGATGGCCAAGTAGCGGTTTCGATTACCGACGATCGTTGGCAATATAACAAGCACATTACCGACAAGGGTATGTTTGAAACCATTGCAGGCGGTTCCAATGGCGGTATGGCAACTTGGCACAAGCAAGTGTCTGGCAACCCTGACCTGGTTTCAACCGATGAAATCCTGAAGATCGTCGGTTTCCTGCGCAGCCAATATAAGGGTGGCGGCGACAAGCCATGGTTGAACGAACAGCCACAAAAATAAATAGCGTAGGATGACGCTGGGTCTAAAGCAGCGGTTGTTCATCCCTCACTAAAGAAAAGACGGTCATTGTTTACGCGATGACCGTTTTTTTATGCGCGAAGCCCGGCCTTTAGAGGTAAAATCAAAACATTCCTTTTTGCGCAAGCCCGCTGCCATGGTCATTGACGGGCGGTTGTATATAGCAACGCTATGCTTGCCATTGAGATGTACGGATTTATATTGATTAGTCCTGGAAAGTGAAGTTATGCAATTGGAAACGCAAACAAATTCGGATTTGCACCGCGTCGTGATCGTCGGTGGCGGTGCGGGCGGGCTGGAGCTTGCCACGCGCCTGGGCAGAAGTCTGGGACGCAAGAAGAAAGCGCATATCACCCTGATCGATTGCACCCGTACCCACGTCTGGAAGCCGTTGCTGCATGAAATTGCCGCAGGCAGCATGAACCCGGACAAGCATGAGCTTGAATACATTGCCCAGGCGCACTGGCACCACTTTCACTTCCGGCTCGGTCGCATGGATGGCCTGGATCGGGCCAAGAAGGAGGTGCATGTCGCGCCTTATTACGATGAAGGCGTGGAAGTCATTCCCCGGCGCGTATTCAAGTATGACACCTTGATTATCGCGGTCGGCAGTACGACGAATGACTTTGGCATCTCTGGCGCGCGCGAGCACTCCATTGCGCTGGATACGCAAAACCAGGCCGAGCGTTTCCATAAACAGCTGACCAACGCCTTGATCCGCGCGCAAACCCAGGCCGAGCCGGTACAGGCTGGTCAGTTGGAAGTGGTGATCGTCGGCGCCGGCGCCACGGGCGTCGAGCTTGCTGCCGAACTGCACAATACTACCCGCGAACTGGCTGCATTCGGCCTGGACAAGATCAACCCTGACCGCGATATCAAGATTTCCATCATTGAAGCGAGTGACCGCGTGTTGCCGGCACTGCCGCCCAAGCTGTCCATGGCGGTGGATGTCGAGCTGCGCAAGCTGCGTGTGCATGTCTATGCGGGCGAACGGGTCACCGAAGTGACGAATAAAGGCGTCTATACCCACAGCGGCCGTTTCATCCCTTCAGCGCTGGTGGTGTGGGCCGCAGGCATCAAGGCGCCGGATTTCCTCCGCGAGCTGGATGGTCTGGAAGTGAACCGCATCAACCAGCTGGTGGTCAAGCGTACGCTGCAGACCACGCTGGATGAAAATGTCTTTGCGTTCGGCGACTGCGCGGCTTGTCCGTGGCCTGGCCATGACGAGAACGTGCCTCCGCGAGCCCAGTCTGCTCACCAGCAGGCTTCCATGCTGGTGAAGACAGTCAAAGCGCGAGTGGCAGGCAAGGACAACCTGCCTGAATACACCTACCGGGACTACGGTTCGCTGGTCAACCTTGGGCGCTACTCCACCGTAGGCAGCCTGATGGGCGCGATTGCGGGCGGCAGCATGTATATCGAGGGCCTATTTGCTCGTCTGATGTATCAGTCCTTGTATCAATTGCACTTGATGGCGCTGCACGGCTTCTTCGCCGTGGTGCTGCAGATACTCGCGCGCATGATCACGCGCAGGACCGAGGCCAGGGTCAAGCTGCATTAATGCACTGGTGAAAGTCAGCAACAAATAAAAAAGCCCGGACAAGAATCCGGGCTTTTTTATTGATCCTATCAAGCGTAAAGGCTATTTCTGCTTTCCTAAATGCTGCGCTTGATAGAGCTTGTATATTGCCCCCATGCTCACGCTGACGAACAGGCCGAACACCACAATAATGAAATTGATGTGGATGTCTGCCTTGATCATCAGGGTGTAGAGGCTGATCAGGGCGGCGATGCCCAGGTTCTCATTGAAGTTCTGCACGGCGATCGAATGGCCTGCGCCAATGAGCAAATGGCCGCGATGCTGCAGCAGGGCGTTCAAGGGCACGACGAGATAACCGCTCAAGGCACCGATCATGAGCAGCAGGATGCAGGCAACAATCCAGTTGGTGACAAACGTCATGCCAATCACCAGCAAACCTACCGCAATGCCAACCGGAATAACGCGTGCGGAATTTTCCAACTTGACCATGCGCGCGGCAGCAATGGAGCCGATGGCAATGCCGATCGCGACCACGACCATGAGATAGGTGGATTGCTCCTGGCTGAAATTCAAGGCGAAACCGGCCCATGCCAGCACGACGAAACGCAATGTCGCTGCAACGCCCCAGAACAGGGTGGTGACGGCCAGGGAGACCTGGCCTTGCGCATCTTTCCATAATGTCTTGGTTGCGATCCAGAAATCCTTGACCAGAAACGTCGGGGTTTTCTTCGGCGGTTTATGATCCACCGGCACCTTGGGGATATAGATATTGAATATGGCTGCGGAAAGATACAGCACCGTGATCACGATCATGGCGACCTGGATATTGATGCTGGGCAGGATCGCGCCGATGACGGTGCCGAGCACGATGGCCATGACGGTGGAGCCTTCCATCCAGCCATTCGCCTTGACCAGCATGGAGGGCGGCAGATACTCGGTCAGGATGCCGTATTTTGCCGGCGAGTATGCCGCGGCGCCGATGCCGACAATGCCGTAGGCATATAAAGGCGGAACGCCCAGCACCATCGCCGTACTGCCGATGAACTTGATGGCATTGGAGACGAACATCACCCGGCCCTTGGGGAAAGCGTCGGCGAAGGCGCCGACAAAAGGGGCGAGGATGATGTAGGAGATGACGAAGAACCATTGCAGCAATGGGTCGTGCCAGCTAGGGGCCTCCATGTCTCTCAGGAGCGCAATTGCGGTGAACAGCAATGCATTGTCAGCCAGCGCGGATAAGAATTGCGCCAGCAGTATGATATAAAAACCCCAGTTCATCGCTGCTTTATTGCGCCCCGGTAAGAGGGTGCATTTATCCTGTCATTATGACTGGCTATGCCAGATTGAGTCATTGTAGTGGCCGATTATTACAATATGTCTGCTGCAAAATCTGCCAGCCTGGATCGCTCGCCGCGAACCAGGGTAACGTGCCCGTTGTGCTCCCAGCCCTTGAAACGATCGACCACATAGGTCAGGCCGGAGCTGCCTTCAGTGAGGTAGGGCGTATCAATTTGCGCAATATTACCTAAACAAACGACTTTCGTCCCGGGTCCTGCACGCGTAATGAGAGTTTTCATCTGTTTTGGCGTCAGATTCTGTGCTTCATCGATGATGAGGAACTTGTGTAGGAAAGTGCGCCCGCGCATGAAGTTCAATGATTTTACCTTGATGCGGGTGCGGATCAGGTCCTGGGTTGCCGCACGGCCCCACTCCCCTGCGTCCTCGTCGGACTTGTTGAGTACGTCGAGGTTGTCTTCCAACGCCCCCATCCACGGTGCCATTTTTTCCTCTTCCGTGCCGGGCAGGAAGCCGATATCCTCACCGACCGGGACGGTGACGCGGGTCATGATGATTTCGCTGTAAATCTTTTTGTCCAGCGTCTGGGTCAATGCGGAGGCCAGCGTCAGCAGGGTTTTGCCGGTACCCGCCTGTCCCAGCAGCGTGACGAAATCCACTTCCGGGTCCATCAGCAGGTTGAGCGCGAAGTTCTGCTCGCGGTTGCGGGCCGTGATGCCCCAGATGTTGTGCTTGGACTGGGTATAGTCCTTGACCACTTCCAGCACGGCCGTGTTGCCTTCGATCGAGCGTACGATCGCGTGAAAAGGCTTCTCGTATTCGTAATAGACGAACTCGTTGATCAAGAAGCTCTTGCAGAGCGGCCCGGTGATGCGGTAGAACATCCTGCCTGCATCCTGCCAGGATTCCATGGCCTTGCTGTGCTTGTCCCAGAAGTCCGCCGGGAGCTCCTTCATGCCGCTGTAGAGCAGGTCGGTGTCTTCCAGCACCTTGTCATTGAAGTAATCCTCGGCAGCCACGCCAATCGCGCGGGCCTTGATGCGGATATTGATATCCTTGCTGACGAGCACCACTTCCCGGCTCGGCTGCGATGTCTGCAGGCTGAGCACCACGCTCAATATCTGGTTGTCAGCCTTGCTGCCGGCCAGCATGGGCAGTTCAGTTGTCACCGCCTCCGTCTGCAGGAACAGCTTGCCGCTGACGTGCTTGTTGCCATTGATGGAGAGCGGACAGCCTTTTTCCAGGTCCGCCAGGTTGCTGCCCACGATTTCTTCCAGGTTCCGGCTTGCCTGGCGCGCATTGCGTGCGACCTCTGTCATCCCCTTCTTGTTGTTGTCCAGCTCTTCCAGCGTGACCATGGGGAGGTAGATATCATGTTCCTCGAAGCGGAACAGGCTTGACGGATCGTGCATGAGCACGTTGGTGTCAAGTACAAACAGTTTGGTGCTTGCTGTGCGCTTTCTGATCATCTGGCAGCCTTTTAAAGGGATTGAATGAATTCGAGCACTTGCTGTGCGTGGCCGTCCACTTTCACTTTCCGCCACTCATGGACCAGGATGCCCTGTTCATCGATGACGAAGGTGCTGCGTTCTATGCCACGTACTTCTTTACCATAAAGTTTCTTCATCTTAATTACGTCGAACAACGTACAGGCTTTTTCTTCCGTATCTGATAGCAACTCAAACGGGAAATTGAATTTGGCCTTGAAGTTCTCGTGAGACTTGAGGCCGTCCCGCGAAATGCCGACGATTTCTGTATTGCTGGCCTGGAATGCCTCGTAGAGGTCGCGCAGATCCTTGCCTTGGTTGGTACAGCCGGGGGTGTTGTCCTTGGGGTAGAAGTAAATGATCAGTTTTTTGCCGATATAGTCGGAAAGCTTGAAAGTTTTTCCGCTGGTGGAAGGGAGTTCAAAATCTGGAATTGCTTGATTCAACATAGTAGACAGTAAGCTCTAGACGCTCCCATTGTTGATAAAAACTCCGGATATGGCAAGCGGCTTATGGTGTGTTGTCCACATTAGTTTCATGAGGGCTGATAGTCGCGCGGCAGGATGATTTCCGTCGTGGTGCCGCCCTTTACCCGGTGGTTGAAGTGGATGTGACCCGATAGCGCTTCCATCACCTTGAATGCAAAGGGAATCCCCAGCCCGGTACCGAAGCGCTTGGTGGTGGGGCCTGGGCTGGCCGCATGGGGGTCCGGGGTGAATGGCATGCCCGGACCCTGGTCGCTGATCGTGATATGCAGGCTGTCATCGGCGATATCACAATGAATGGCGATGTCGCTGGATTGAGGGGATGCTTCCACGGCGTTCAGCAGCAGGTTGTAGAGCGCCTGCTCCAGCAGGTTCTCGTCGGTGAACATGCGGTCGTTCATATCCTGCCAGTCAGGCAGTTGTACCGATATCTGCTTTTCCTGGATTTTCTGCTGCAACGGGGCGAGGGCGCCTTGCAGGATTTGGCGTAGCGTGGTGGCGCTGGCATGCGGCTTCAACGGGTGCAGGTATGCCAACAGTGCGCGGGTCCAGCGGTCCAGGCGATCCACGGTGCTGATGATGGCGGTGAGGGAATCGCGAGTTTCCTGGTCGAGATGCGCGCTGTCCGCCACTTGCGCCGTGGCGCGGATACTGGCCAGCGGGTTGCGGATGTTGTGTGCGAGCATGGGCACCAGCAGGCCAAGGGCGGCCTGCTTCTCCGAGCGTACCAAGGCTTCCTGGCTGCGGTTCAGCTCGTGCGCCATGCTGTTGATGGCGGACGACAACGCAGCCAGTTCGGCAACACCCTCTTCCGGCGCCTTGTGATCCAGATTGCCGGCGCTGATTTCGCTGGTGGCGTGCAACACGTTGCGAATGGGGCGCACGATGGCCCGCTTGAGGAATATGTGGGAGAACACCAGCAGCAGCAATGCCAGTCCGATCGGGATGATCAGCAGGGTGAATGCGGTGTGTTTGACGTCCTCCAGCCGCGCGGAGAGCTCACTATGTTTTAAAAGCAGCAGGCGTTCCGCGCGGGCGGAGATAATTTCGTAATGATGGAAGATGCTGGATTCCAGATGGGTGTTCAGCACCTTCTCCAGCTCGGCGTTGTTGTAGTCCTCCACCAGGGCGAAGATATGCTGCGTTTCCTGGATCAAGTCCTGATAACTGGCGTTCAACTCCATGATGGCCGATCTTTCCTGGCTGTCGGCCGTGAGTTCCAACAGCTTGCGGAAATGCGCGTCGATCGAGAGGGTATAGACGTTGTACTCCTCTTGCGCTTGCGGGTCTTTCAAGAAGTGCAGGTCGAACAACTCCTTCATCTGCCGGTACAAGTCGCCGCGTGTTTGCTGGATTTCCTGCACCATGAGATGGATGCGTTGCGATTCCTGCGAGGACTGGTCCCAAATGCGCATGCCGATCACGCCGGCGGTTCCCGCGAGGATGACCAGCAGGAAGAACGTCAACTCATGGATCAGCAAGACATCCCGGAGCGATTTTGCCTGTGGCTGGTTGCTCATGACGATTCCAGTGTGAAGGGAACAGGAACCAGAATGACCAGGTGCTTGCTGTTGCGCAATATTTCGGGCGGTTGCGGCAATGGGGACGCTTTTTTCACCATGGCGATGGCTTGTTCATCCAATACGTTATGGCCGCTGGATTTCTTCACCTGGGTCGAAAGCACATGGCCAGTCTCGTCGCAATGCACCTCCAACAGTACTTCGCCTTCCCATCCCCGCATTTGGGCAATCCGCGGGTATTGCTTGTACTTGGCGATGGCGCGTGAAAGCAGGCTGCCGTACAAGCTTCGTGCGGCATCTATATCCTGCTGGCTTGGCCCGGTCGGTTGCGGCGGCGGGGCCGGTTCTGGCGCAGGAGGCGCTACGGGTGCGACCGGGGCCGGCGTCGGGGCTTCCCTGGGCGGAGCCGTCATGACATCGGGAACGGCGGCTGGCGCGGGAGTTTCCACGGTTTCATGCTGGGTAGGCTTATCCGCCATGCGAGGCGGCTCCGGTGGCTTGGGCGCAGGTTTTGGCGGAGGCGGCACAGGCTTAGGCGCTGGCTTGGGAACGACAGGGACAGGTTCCGGCTCCGGCTGTTTGACTGGCTCCACAGGCGTAATGGTTTCAGGTTCGGGCAACGCAGCGGATTGGGCGGGGCTGGGTTGCGGCGCCAGTTCAACCTGGAGGGTGGTCGGCTCGGGTGTTTCTGGAGCAGTAAAATCCAGCACGGGCAATTGCATCAACAGCATGACATGGAACGCCATCGACGCCACGATGGCCCAGCCGATGCTGTGCTGGTTTGCCGGTGCAGGGGCTGAGTGGGCGATCGCAACCAAGGTAGTCGATGAATTACTGTACGTTATCAAAGAAGGGCATTACTGATTATAGACCGGCCATGGTTGTCTTTTTGGAATTATTCCCATTCAAGCACAGGATAAATCAGATTGACATTGCGCCGATTGACCACATTGAACAACTGCCAATGGGCAGCCTCGCCGCTCGCGGCACTATCCATCGCCTGCTCCATACTGCGGCCTTGCTTGATGGCTTCTCGCACATCATGCAGCAAAAGGTTGAGATAGCGGGCCTGATTGCCCAATGCGCCTTGGAAGTCCTGGGTGGCCGGGCCGTGGCCAGGTATTGCATGCTTGACGCCTTGGAGCTGCTGCAGCTTGGCGATGGCGGAAAGCCATCCCTTGATATCGCCGTCGATGGAAGGGGTGCGCTCGATGAAGAGCAGGTCGCCCGTCCATAACGTGCCGGTTTGTTCATCCAGCACCGTGAGGTCGGTGTTGGTATGGGCATTGGGATAGGCCGTCAGCAGCAGTTTTCTCTCGCCGAGGTCAAGCTCCTGGGTGGACTCCACCAATTGGGTCGGCGGGACGATCTCGCTGCCCGAGAACCCTGCCCCGAGGAGGTCATGGCCTTGGCGCAAATAGGCATCGCTGCGCAAGGCCATGGCATTGGCCAGTTTGGCATGGCCGATAAAGACAGGATGTTCATGCTTGAAGGCCGCATTGCCAAAAATATGATCAGGATGGATATGCGTATTGATCACATACAAAATGGGCAGGTCGGTAACCTGGCGAATGGAGGCGAGAAGGGCTTTGCCCACCTGCTTGCTGCCGCCAGTGTCGATGACGGCCACCCCTTTTGCCCCGATGACGAAGCCGATATTGCTGATATCCCCTTGGTACCCTTCATCCAGATCGAGGTGGGCGCCTTGGTGCATATAGACCCCCGGGGCTACTTGTTGCATGGGCAGTGCCGCTGGCGCGCTGTGCGCAGGCAGTATCCATAGGGTGCTGGCGATGCACAACAGGAGCGTGAGGTAATGGATGAGTCGACGGGCCATAATGAGGAAACTACAAAAATTGCATGGTAAATGGCGATATACAATTCTGTAAACACCCTAATTGAACTTGAGAAGTATCGCGGCGTCTGAAACAATGCGTGTAAACGACAAAAACAATATTTTAAATACTATTGGAGAATGTATTATGCAATGCAATTTTGAGATAAAGCTCATGACGGCTGCGGCTGCGCTGGCGTTCTCGAGCTCCTTGCTCGCGGCGCCTTTTGCCTATTCCACCAATGAGAAATCGGGGACGATTTCAGTAATTGATACCCAGACCGACAAGGTTGTGGATACCTTCGATGCGGGCAAGAAGCCTCGCGGTGCCGCCATCACCAAGGACGGCAAATACATTTTCGTGAGCGACCAGAAGCAAAACTCCCTGCTGGTTATCGACCTCAAGACCAAGAAAGTGACTGACAAGATCAAGCTCGAGGAATCGCCGGAAGGCGTCGGCATCTCGCATGACGGCAAATGGATTTCTGCGGCCAACGAGGAAGACAACAGCGTGGCCGTGATCGACACCAGCACCCACAAGGTAAGCTACATCGTGCAGATGCAGGGCAAGAACCCTGAACATGCCGAATTCAGCCCCGATGGCAAATGGATGTATGTCAGCGCTGAAGAAGCCAAGTATGTCGATGTCGTCGATATTGCCAAGCGCGCTTCCATCAAACTGGTCGAAGTTGGCGAGCGTCCGCGCGGCATCGGCTTCCTGCCGGACAGTTCGCGCGCCTATGTCGCCAATGAGGCAGCAGGCAACGTATCCGTTTTCGATACCAGCAAGCACGAAGTGATTGCGACGATTCCAGTGGGACAACGCTCCAATGGCGTTCAGGTGCTGCCTAACGGCAAGAAAGTCTATATCTCCAATGGCGGCGATGGCACCCTGTCCGTGATCGATACCGCCACCAACAAAGTGACAGCCACCATCCCGGTCGGCAAGCGTCCATGGAACATGGCCCTGACTCCGGATGGCAAGAAGCTGTATGTCGCCAATGGTAAATCCAACTCCGTGACCGTCGTCGACACCGTCGCGGACAAGGCGCTGAAGGAAATCCCGGTTGGGGATACTCCATGGGGCGTATTCGTCCATTAGCCATTGTTGATTGACCCTGGCCCCGGCATCTGCCACTACTTGGCAAGTGCCGGGGCTGTTTAGGTTGGAATGACCATGAATAACCCCAACAGGTATACCAAGGTGGCAATCACGCTGCATTGGCTGATTGCGATCGCCATACTTTTCCTGTTTGCGCTTGGTTGGTATATGAACGAGCTTCCCCGCAGCGGGGAAAAGGTCATGAGTATTGATCTCTTCGATTTGGGTGCTTATACCTTGCAACTTGCCGAGGCTGCCACCCCCCGCACCTTTTATTTCAACTTGCACAAATCGATCGGTTTCACCGTGCTTCTGCTGGTCGGCCTCAGGTTGTATTGGCGGCTGATGCACCGGCCGCCAGCCTTGCCCGACTCGATGAAGCGCTGGGAAAAAATAGTGGCCCACGGCACCCATCATTTGCTGTATCTCATGATGGTGTTGATGCCCGCGACCGGGCTGTTGACAACGCTGTATAGCAAATACGGCCTGCACTGGTTTTCCGTCCCGGTACTGCCTGGCTTGGACAACGCCGGACTGCGGGATTTCTTTGTGGCGGCGCATGAGTTCTCTGCCGCAATACTGATTACCTTGATCGGCCTGCATATTGCAGCAGCGCTCAAGCATCAGTTCATTGACAAGGACAATATCCTGAAGCGTATGTCATTATTTAACTAAAGCTTATCTTGTTGTTACATCTTGCGTAACAGCGTGCCTAATATGAAAACACCCTCAGGACTATTATCCTGAGGGTGTTTTTTCATGGTAGCCAAATGAACTGGACTATCTGTTTGCAGATACCGGCGTACTTACTTTATCCCGCCT
>NZ_JBSUSR010000008.1:0-183234 GCF_054072455.1 Methylobacillus pratensis | reverse complement strand
ATAGCTCCACCTTCCGTCCCTACAGTGCAGGGGAAGCCATTGGGGATACCAGCCCAACCTTGCCGACGGCACCAGTGCCTTATGTCAAGAAGAAAAAGGGCAAGTGCGGGGGGATGGGCGGCATTATTGTCATGGTGGTCGCAGTGGCAGTGAGCGCCATGACCGGCGGGATTGGTGGCGTCATGCTCGGCAACCTGGCCGGACAACTCACTGGCAACCTGCTTGGCGTACAGAAAGGATTCGACTTCAGAAGCTTTGCCACCGCGGCCATCACGGCCGGCATTACCCAAGGTTTGGGCATTGGGGGCAGTGCTGGCGCGGCAGGCACCACCATCAGCTATGGCAAGATTGCGGCTGATGCCATGATCACCAACGTCGTTGGTCAAGCCGTGGGCAACATCACAGGGGCACAGAAAGGCTTTAGTTGGGCCAGTGTGGCGGCTTCTGCAGTCGGCGCAACCGCTGGCGCCTATATAGGCAGCAAAGTCGGTGCAGGACTGAGCACGACCACCACCAACAGCAATGGTGTAAAAACCACCTCATTGAGCCAGACCGGCAGCTTCATCACCGCCGTTTCACAGGGCGCTGCCTCCAGTGTAGCAAGCCAACTCACGCAAATCGGCCTGGATGGCAAAGGCAAGATGAGCTGGGCCAACGTGGCCGTGAGCGCCGTTGGTGCAGGGGTGGGTGCGTGGGCTGGGTACAATGATCCCAAGGATGGAGGAAAGGTAACGCCTGTTGCACAAGCCCCAAGCCAGCGGCCTGAAAGTTATTGGTCTGCGACGGCTAGCGCATTAACAGATACTCCAATCTATGAGCAACGCGAACCATTGCCTACCAATGCAGTAACAGCTTCTCGCTACGACGCTGTAACAGAATTGGTCAACCAAACCGCTATCAACCTGAATCTATCCAACACTACAGTTAGCACCCTGCCGAGTTATGAGGCCTTCAAGCTGGACCATCCACGCTACACCGGTGCTGTAAATATCGGACGTAACCTGCTGCAAGGCATCACTGCTCCTGTCAGTGGTGCCATGACACTCATCGGTGATGGGAAAGCCTACCTGACAGGACAACAGCGTTCAGTGATCAGTGGCCAGTTCTATCCAGAGAACAGCTTGGTCAAAGGCTTCCAGACCGAAGGGCTCGGCTACCTTGGCACCCTGGCAAAAGAGACTGCCATTGGGACGGTACGTGGGCCAAGAGACTTGGCACATGGGCTATATCATGGCAATGCCGATGAGATCGGTAGTGGCGGTGCTACAATTCTAGGACTTGCTGGCGTGGCTGTGGTGGGCAGGGTGCGAGGAACAGCAAATAGTATTAACCCGACTGGGTTACGTACATCTGCGGTTATTTCATCTGAGCGCGCAGAAGCCTTTCTAATAAAGAATGGTTTTTCCGCCGCACGTGCCAAAGACTATCTCGATTCGTTCGATGGCCCAATTAATGCGCGACTCATTCGCTCTGGTGAAGATTGGTCTAGATATACGGATGTTGCAAATAGTAAAGGCAACTTTTTGACTAAGGCCCAGTTTTCTACCCCAGATGAAGCCGTAAAAGGATTATATCTTCTTCCCGAGTTCAACAATAATGCGACGTTGGTTCAAAGGGTTTCCTCGACTAGCCGAAGTATTGTATTAGAGGGGGCAGTAAAAAATGGTGGAAACGGTATTAAGCAAACCCTCATTATTGATCTCGACAAATTTTACTTTGGTACAGGAAAGGGATATTAATTAATGAAAAAAACAAGAGACCAGTTGATTGTGGAGATTGACGTATTGCTCGCCAGAACACAATTGCCGCTAACAACAGAAGATATACAAAATGGGTGGACTCTAGCTGCACAACAGTCAGCAATCAAATTTCTAGAAAAACTCCGACCACAAGTAGATTCAGAAGAGCAACTTCCCCCCATGAATCTAGCCCGTGCACTTGATTCATGGGGGGTCGTGTCCGGTGACTTACTTAATGGCTATGCAGAGCTATCAAATGGATTGCGCGACCTGTAGTATCGAATCAAAGGGGTACCTCAGTCTGACCCCTTTGATTGCGTATTGTAGGAGGTTTAGTCTCTATCCCTTATGCAATGTTTGATTCGGTAGATGCTGCGGTTGTAGTACAAAATAGGATCAATAATGGATTGGGATATGATTTAAGAACGCAAGGGGCACAAAGCATCACGAACAAACTCAGTCCCTATGCCAATAAAATCAGCAATGGCTTGCAAGCGATGCAGCGCGCTTCGGAGGCTAAGATTGGACTTGGCGCAACTGCCATTCTATTTGGCACTGCACAGGCTGGACTTGAGATTACCGGTGTGGTTGGCGGGGTTGCCGGGGTGAAAAATGCTGCAGAGGCGTTGATGCATACAATAGAGCGTAATGCAGCGGCAGCTAATATTCGACAAGCTCGTAATTTACTTCGAGAGGCTAATGCTTCACTTCAATCTCGTAATCAAATTATTCGCTCCTTTGATTTAGAGACGTTTAGGATTAAAACTTTATCATCGGAAATTACAGCCTATCGTTATTTTGATGATACTAAAGCTGCGATACGTGGACGGTATGTGACTACAGACATGATTACTAATCAGACAGATAGGATACAAAATCTTGCTTTGATGAGAAACTCAGCCACTCGAGTTGCTGAAGTTAGTTTGCCAGAGGGTAGTGTTGTCTTTACAGGTCGTGCTGCTTCTCAGCCAAATTTTGGACCAGGTTTAACAGGAGGAGGTAATCAATTGTTTTTAACTGGATCTTTAAGTAATTATAATTTCCGTGAAGTTTTTTTACCGAGATAAGAGATAGTAAACGATGGAAAAACTAATACAATCTGTTGATATTCTCTTGAAAAAAATAACATCAAAAAAAGTTGAGAAAGAAAGTTTAGAATGGTATTTGATTAATAATCTAAATGACTATAGAACATTGTTGATTAACAATCCATCACTAATCGAACTTGAAAATGCAACGCGTGCTTTAATTCGTTTTTGTACAGAAAGTATTGATTGGGACAGTACTTTATATAAGGATTGTTCTGAGATTACAACATTGGGAATGAGATCAGCGAAAGATACTAGTTCTAGATAAGCTCGTAGGGCGTACTCGCTTGCAGTGCGCCGCATGCAAATCAAAGGGGTCAGACTCGAGTGATCGTACGATGCATATGTCCTATCAATATTCTATCTCTCATGCAGAGGCACACATTTCCAGTCTGATACCTTTATTCTGATTTATCAATCGAGTCTGACCCTTTTGATTGCATCTTAGTAGTAATCCAGTGGCTTCAACTTAGGTATATAATACAAGCCAAGAATCAATAGTTCGATCGGCGGGAAAACAATTGGAATCTAATATAAAATAAGGAAAAATACCTTTATTAGCCATTAAAAACGAAATGGCATTTTGGACAAAAGAAAATTTAGATAATTTTAAGTGGTTATCTCCCGTAAATTCAATTAAAAAGAGTGGAATAGATTATTTATATACTATAAAAAATGATGATAAAAGAAATAAGATATTTTATAGTGGTAGTTATGTTAACTATACTAAGTGGATGTGAAAGGCACTTGGAAAATGATAGTTTGTCTCCGGCGGAAAAAGTTGCTTTGTTTAAATCTGTTAGGTTAGGTGATATTCAACTACTCGATAAATCTTTAAAAGCTGGGATCTCCCCTAATTTATATTCTAGTGATCTAGGATATCTTATTACATCATCTATATACTCTAACAATAGTGATGCATTGAAACTATTAATTTCTTATGGTGTAGATGTCAATCCAAAAAAGAAAAATATCGTTCCTCCCCTTATTGATGCGTTACTTATTTTAAATTGTTCCAAGACACTAGTTCTTCTTCAGGCTGGATCTAGAGTGAATGTTAAATTAACTGCCAATAAAGCTGCTGAAGCTGCACTGAGTGATACTTATAAAAACAAGAATGCAAAAGAATTGTATCAAATGAATAAAAGCGATTTGCTTGCTTCAGGTCGGTGGGATAATGAAAAAGAGTGTTGGCTAAAGGTTGAGAAGTACCTGCATTAGGATGTAATTCATGTTTATTGCACATGCACCTGCAGGATATATCATGGCAACTATGATATCTAACCGGATAGAGCACATCCCTGCATCTGTTCGTGCAATCATAATTGCAAGCATCATTGGTTCGATCGCTCCAGATTTTGATCTTTCCTATTTTTACCTGATCGATCACAGGCAAATCCATCACCATCAATACTTCATGCATTGGCCAATAATTTGGTTTTTGGGAGTAATAGCATCAGCCTTTTGGATAGTCCTTTCAGTAAATAAAAGATATCCATTTCTTGTATTGGTTTTCTTTCTAGGCGGCATGGCATGTTGCATATGATACTTGAAGTATTGTTGGCGATATCTGGTGGTTGGCGCCATTTGTAGATAAATCTTATGCAATGTTCACTGTTCCCATTTTATTTCAACCTTGGTGGCTAAACTTCATACTGTATTGGTCATTTGGTATGGAAATCATCATTATATTGTGGGCATTTTTTTTATATAGAACGCGTGGGAATGTAAAATAAAATTATTGGAGTTTCTCATATAATTAAGGCTAGTTCTCTTTAATTATCTTGAAAAAATTACCATCTTCACCACCTACAACGGCAGCGGCGTGCAGGGCTACATTCGCACCACCACCTACGACGCCGATAGCCGCATCATGAAAGAAGAAGGCACTGATGGCCCGTTCACCCAAATCAAAGGGGTCAGACCCCTTTGATTTCGTGACCCCTTTTATTTCAAAGTTTGAGACCTTCTTGGGAAGTACGGCAAGTGCGACTTATGGCACGGTTGGATTGGGAGCGTCGGTTTCAGTTGGTGCTATATCATTATCTTGGGCAGGGCCGTATGGAGCAATTGCAGGTGGCATTATAGGCGGAGGTATTTTTCTTTGGGAGTACGAATTTAATGGTGGCTCTGATTATGTGCAGTCTACATATACAAATGGGATTTTAAAGTTTAATGGTAAAGAGTATGTGCAAAATAGATAATTTTCCGCTTTAAAATGAGAGCATTTAATGCCTAAACTATTTAAATTATTTTTAGTGGTATTTGGAATTTCATGCTGGATTATTCCAATATCTGTTTCAATTTCTTTTATCTATCAAGATAAGTATTTAACGGAAATGATTGTAAGTTATGGAGTCTTATTTTTAATATATATATGTTTTGTGATATTCCAGCATAGATTTGAAAAGAATGAGACTAAGTCTTTTTTTCAGAGACTTTCAACGGGGAGGAAGTTGGCTTTTGTAGTATCTAGTCTTATTTTTCCCATACTAGTTGGTAGGGGATTGTCACTTGCAACTCCAATTGCTTCTGATTTCCTAGCCTCAGAGTTTGCAATACATGAATATAAATTGATAAGAGTAGAACCTTATGCAAAAACCTTTAGGAACTTAAGTAAATTGTATGTGGTTGACATAAATAATAATGAAACCTCTTTTGTTTTAAAGAATGAAATGTTAGATCAACTCAGTTTGCGTGTAAGCGATAAGTTAATCACGAGAGGAAGAAGTTGTATTGCAGGTTTTGTCATAGATAATATTAATGGTGTTGAGCGTAAGTAACGGTAATATCCCCAAAATCAACGGGGTCGGACTCGATTGATCGTACAATACATATGTCCTATCAATATTCTATCTCTCATGTAGAGGCACACATTGCCAGTCTGACACCTTTAATCCTGATTGATCAATCGAGTCTGTCCCTTTGATTGTTTGAATGGCGCCACCAGTAGTGCGGACTTCGACCAGAACTACGAACCGCTCAGCCCGACCTATTCTGGGTTCACGGCTACTGCGTACCCCGTGCACAATGGAGACACCCTGCAAAGCATTGCCCGCAACGTCTGGGGTGATGCGGCGATGTGGTTCCTGATTGCGGATGCCAATGGTTTGGCTCCTGGCCAAGCTCTAAACATAAAGAGAATAACGGATGTAAAAATTTGTTAAAAAATAAGTTGTATTTTTAGCATTTTTCTTCTACGATTAACCAGAGATAGGAATTATTATCAAATTAATAAATATTATTTAACAATTTTGTTAAATAATAAAAATACATAATAGTTAAGTTCGAACATTATTGTTATATCGGGGAGTTCTGCGTGACTGGGGATGTGGCACTGCAATTGGTCTCACATATGTTGTGGACCGGCTTGATGTTGATTGCGCCTTTGCTGTTGATCGTGATGGTGGTGGGCATTGTAGTCAGCGTGTTCCAAGTGGTGACCCAGATCCAGGAAATGTCACTTTCCTTTATTCCCAAAATCATTACGGTAGTGTTGGTGCTCCAGATATTCGGTCCCTGGATGCTCAAGCTGCTGGTCAATTATTCCTCTTCCGTCATCACGGATATTCCGGGTTATTTCTAGATGACTGGCGCAGTGTTTTTTACCTGGATTTTCGGCGTGCTGCTTGTGTCCACACGGCTGAGCGTTCTATTCATTTCAGCGCCGGTGTTCGGGAGCGTACCTGTACCTGCCAGGGCCAAGATCATTTTGATAGTAGGGTTGGCTGCCGGACTGGCGTCTACAGTCAATATACCTTCGATGTCCGGTTTCAATCCCGAGTGGCTGATATCGGCAATGCTTTCGGAATTGCTGATAGGGGCCGCCATGGCCGCCGCCTTGTTTGCCGGCTTTGGCGCGTTTCATTTCGGCGGACGCTTGCTGGATTTCCAGTCTGGCTATGGAATTGCGAGCCTGGTCGACCTTGCTACACGCAATAATGCTCCCTTGATTGGCAGCCTGCTTACCATGTTGGCGGTATTGGTGTTCTTCCTGGTGGACGGCCACTTGGCCATGCTCAAGGTATTGCAGTTGTCTTTCACGGCGTTCCCCATTGGGGCTGGCATTGCCAAACTGGATATAGGGTTGCTGATCGCCTATTTCGGATCGTGTTTCGTATTCGGCTTTGCCATTGTGGCGCCTGTGGTGTTGTGCCTGTTCCTGGTGGATATGGGGATGGCATTCATGTCTCGCACCATGCCGCAGATGAATGTGTTTGTGATGTCCCTGGGGTTGAAGGTTTTGGTGGGATGGGTGGTGCTTGCCATTGCCGTGCCATTTTCCGGCGGGTTGGTGCGGTCGGTGTTTGAATCGATCTTCAATGTCTGGAACAAGGTGTTGGGTTAGACATGGCTGAGCAAGATCAAGACCGGAACGAAGCGGCCACGCCTTTCAAGCTGGAAGAGGCGCGCAAGAAAGGCTCGGTGCCCAAAAGCCTGGACGTCAATTCATGGGTGATTCTTGGTGCCGGGTTGCTTGCCTTGTATATCTGGGGCGGAAAAATGTTGGATGCGGAGATGAACCTGGCAAGCCAGATACTTTCCCATTCGCATCATGCCTCGTTTGAGCTCAATGAGCTGATCGAGTATGTCACGAGTAGCGTGCAACGGGCTTTGCTGATATTGGCACCGTTGTTCTTGTCGGTGATGTGTTTCGGCGCCTTGGCCAACTTCCTACAGATCGGACCTGTCTTCTCGTTCTTCCCATTGAAGCCGGATTGGAACCGCATTAATCCCGTTGCCGGTTTCAAGCGGATGTTCTCAATGCGGCTGTTGATCGAGTCCGTCAAGACGGTGCTCAAGTTCCTGTTGCTGGGAAGTGTGCTTTACCTGGTGCTGGGGTCTTCCATTTCCCATTTGCTGATGGCGTTCCATGTATCCCCGGTGGCAACAGGGCGCTTTCTCATTCCGGAAATGACCAGGATGCTGTTTTACATGTTCCTGGTGTTGACCTTTGTCGCATTGATCGATTTGGTGTTCAGCCGCTGGGATTTTGCAAAGCGCATGCGGATGAGCCGGCGCGATATCAAGGATGAGCATAAGCGCCGCGAAGGCGATCCGCGTCTCAAGTCGAGGCTGCGCGAGCTGCAACGGGAAGCGGTGAAACGGGCAAAAAGCCTGAGCCGGGTGAAGGATGCGGATGTGCTGATCACCAATCCGACCCATCTCGCGATTGCTATTCAATATAACCGCGATGTTATCGATGCCCCACTGGTGATTGCCAAGGGGGCCGGCTTCCTGGCGAGCAGGATGAAATCCCTGGCGCGCAAGCACAAGGTACCCCTGGTGGAAAACCGTCCGCTGGCCAGGGCCTTGTTCCACAAGGTGCAACTGGAGCAGGCCGTGCCGGCAGAATATTTTGGAATTGTCGCCAAAATTCTCTTCTGGGCATATTCGATCCGTGGCGTGCGGTTGCCTGCGCGGAGGTCTGTCTGATGAATGCCTTGCGCCGGGTGTTCGGCAATCATTCCGATGTGTTGATGATCGTAGGGGTGCTGGGCATCCTGGTGGTGCTGTTTACGCCTATTTCCTCGCGATTGCTCGATTTCCTGCTGCTGGCGAACCTGAGTTTCGCCTTGCTGATCTTGTTGCTGACATTCTATGTCACCAAGCCGGTGGATTTCTCCACCTTTCCTCCCATGCTACTAATCGCAACCTTGTTCCGGCTATCCCTGAATATTGCCGCTACAAGGCTGATCTTGAGCAATGGCGATGCGGGCAAGGTGATCGGGGCAATCGGCTCGTTTGTCGTGCAGAACAATTATGTAATCGGCCTGGTCGTGTTCCTGATCCTGGTGGTGGTGCAGTATGTGGTGGTGACCAATGGCGCCCAGCGCGTGGCTGAAGTAGCTGCGCGCTTTACCTTGGATAGCATGCCAGGCCAGCAGATGAGTATCGATGCCGACCTCAACATGGGGTTCATCGACCAGGCGGAAGCGCAGCGGCGGCGCAAGAATATTGAGAAGGAAGCCAATTTCTACGGCGCCATGGACGGTGCCAGCAAGTTCGTGAAGGGGGATGCGATTGCCGGCATCATCATTATGCTCATCAATATCCTGGGCGGGCTTGCCGTCGGTGTGATGCAGATGGGAATGAGCTGGGGCGAGGCGGCGCAAACCTTTACCTTGCTCACGATTGGCGACGGTATTGTGACGCAGGTGCCTGCATTGGTGATCGCAGTGGGCACCGGGATCATCGTGACGAGGTCTGGTACGGATAATCGCTTGAGCAGCGAAGTTGCCGCCCAGATTTCCGCTTACCCCAAGGTATTGCTGCTCGTGATGGCTGCCTTGTTCGGCATTGGCTTATTGCCGGGCATGCCTATCCTGCCTTTACTGGTCATTGTGTGCACATTTGGCGTGGTTGCCTATTTCGTGAAAAACAGCCATGCGCAGAAAGACCAGAAGGCCGATGCGGTTGAAGACGCTGAAGAAGAAACCCTGGAAGAGCTGCTCACCGTCGATCCTGTCGAGGTGAAGGTGGGGCAGGGCTTGATCGACTTGGTCAATGCAGACGATGCCGGGCTGGTCGATAGGATTGCCGCGTTTCGTAAGCAGTATGCCCTGGAAGCCGGCTTCATCATGCCCAAACTCAAAATCCGGGATGATAAAAGGTTGAACCCGCTCGTCTACCAGGTGGCGATTTTCGGGGTGAATGCGGGCGAGGCGGAGTTGGTGCCCGACCGCGTGTTGGCGATACATCCGTCGGGCAACATCAAGCAGCTGGATGGCGTGGAAACTAAGGACCCGACCTATGGCTTGCCTGCCGTATGGATTCCGCATGAACAAAAAGCCGCTGCGCGCAGCAAAGGCTTTACGATAGTCGATCCGCTGACGGTGTTCGTCACACACCTGACCGAGCTGCTCAGGCGCAACGCTGCGAATTTGCTGACGCGTTCTGAAACCGGCTTGCTGGTCGAGCGGGTTCGGGAACAGAACGCCGGCCTGGTGGAAGAACTGGTTCCTGCAGTCCTGTCCCAGGTCGAAATCCAGAAAGTGTTGCAAAACCTGCTGAAAGAGAAGGTTTCCATCCGTAACCTCGAGGCGATTTTTGAGGTATTGGCGGATGCAGGGCGGCAGACCAAGCAGGCAGAAGTCTTGACGGAAATCGTGCGCAACCGGCTTGGCCCCGCGATTTGCCAATCCTTGGCGGGTAATCGCCCAGAATTGTCGGTGTTGACCCTGGACCCGCTCATTGAGCAAAAGATTGCGGATGCGATCCATCGGACGGATGAAGCCACGCGACTGGTGCTGGACCCCAGGTTTACCGAGCAGGTGATGGGCAAGCTCGCGTCGCAGGTGGAGGAAATGCTGAAAAGCAATTTTTCCCCCGTCCTG
Organism: Methylobacillus pratensis; assembly: GCF_054072455.1. NCBI lineage: Bacteria > Pseudomonadati > Pseudomonadota > Betaproteobacteria > Nitrosomonadales > Methylophilaceae > Methylobacillus > Methylobacillus pratensis. The sequence continues at coordinate 173,070 of NZ_JBSUSR010000008.1, read as the reverse complement.
CTGTGCGCACCTGAGCTCAGGCGGCACCTGCGCAGCATCACCGAGCGTGTGCTGCCCCATCTTGCCGTCGTTTCGATGGGCGAGGTGCCTACCACCATACGCTTACATTCTTTCGGGGTGGTCAAGCTGTGAAGACATTGCCCCTAAATCCTGTCGGCATAGGCAATCGCGAGTTCAATACCGCGACGCAGACGATTCATGCTGCCGAAAAGGAACAATGGCTGCAATCCCTTACCAACGGGCAGATCATCAAGGGGCGCATTCTCCGGCAGTATTCCGAAGGCCGTTACGGCGTCAGTTTTGCCGGACAGGAACGTATCGTCGATTCCGCCATTCCCTTGTCCGTGGGCGATGTGCTGCAAGGCAAGGTAGTGGGCGTATCGGAAAACTCCGTGTCGATCCGCTTGTTATCAGGCCGCGCGGAGCAGCAGCCTCATGCCAGGGAGCAGGGCGGGATGGGGCAGCCAGTCCATGATGTGCTGGAGCAGGCCAAGGCAAGCCTGAATAGTGTCCAGCGACTGGCAATCCAGGAAATCGCCGCCAAGTTTACCGCCCCCGACAATGCAATCCAGGCCGGGATTTTCCTCGCCAAGCTGGGCTTGCCTGTATCCCGGCAAGCGGTCGAGATGGTGCTCAAGAAGCTGCAAGCTGATTTGCCTTTGGCATCTGTTGAACCATCGGATGAGTTGCCCGAGTTGTCGTTTGCCGCACTAGGCGTGGAACCGCCTGAGCAAGTGGTCTCGGATTCACAGGTGATCGATACGCTACAGAATTTCTTCATTCAGCATTGGCAGCAGCAGGTATCGTTGCGCGGCGCAGGCCGTGACGATGACAAGTTTGGATTATCCGCCGAGACGGGGGGCGAAGGGGCTGACCAAAGGGACCAACCCGCTTTATTCAGCATTTTCAATACGCAGACGGGTGCCAATGTCCTTCACCGGCTACATGCCCTGCCGGTGATGATTGATGGACAGTTGCGCGAGTTCGACCTGGCATTGTTTGACCAACAGGATTCCTCCTCTCATGAAGAGGTAAGCAGCCGCCGGATTCAATTCAACCTGCAGACGGAGTTTGGACTGGTCGCCCTGGATGCACGCATCGTCAACCAGCATGTGAGTTTGCAGATAGCGGCACAATCGTCGCAGATGGTCGAGATGCTGGATGGTCATGTGGACGCGTTGAAAGACAACCTGAAAGAGGCGGGCTGGAGCCTGGGGCATATGGAAAACCAGCTTGATGCTGTGATGCATCAGCCTGCCAGGCAGATAGTTGAGCATGTGTTGGCGCAGGATAGTCTCCGTATGGTGATATAGCAGTGCCCAAGAAAGCGGTTGGTATTGCATATGAGCCGGGCAAGGGCTTGCCAAGGGTGATCCTCAAGGCTACAGGCGAACAGGCTGAGCAAGTGATTTCGGAGTTTGAGCGGCAGAGGCCTGCTCACCGGGTGGTGGAGAACGAGGCTCTGGCGAGCGGATTGTTCCGCCTGCCGATGGATGGGGAAATATCGGCAGATCTTTATCAATTGGTGGCATTGCTGTTGGTGCATGTGTATTCGATAGAAGCGAAATTGAAGGATGGAATGAAACATGATTGATCCGGTGAGTTTGACAGCCTTGAGCATGCAGCATGATCTGCAGCGCATGAGCGTGGTCGCCAACAATGCTGCCAATGCGCTGACCACTGGGTTCAAGCGCGAGTACCTCGTGGTCTCGGGGCAAATGGATGCAAGCCTGGCGCCGGTGACGGCCCCCGATGCAACAGCGACCTTGGCGCCATTGCTGAGGTCCATGACGGACCAGCGTGCCGGCGTTGCGAAGCAGACAGGCGGCGCATTGGATATCGCCTTGCTGGGGGAGGGATATTTTGAAATCCAGACGGCGAATGGGCTGGCGTATAGCAGGCAAGGGAATTTCAGGCTGGATGAGTTCGGCAGGCTGATGACGCAGAGAGGGGATGCCGTCATGGGCACTTCCGGCGAGATTGTGCTGATGTCGCCTAATCCAACCATAGACCGTACCGGCAAGATTTTTGAGGATGGCAAGCAGGTGGCGCAGTTGAAGATCGTGAGTTTCGATGCTGGCCAGCCATTGACCAATATCGGTGGCGGTTTGGCGATCAGCGAGACGAATGCGATTCCGCACCTTGTTTCGCAGCCGCGTCTTGCCCAGGGGCAACTGGAAAGCTCGAATGTCGATTCAACCATGGAAATGGTCCGCATGATGGAAACCTTCAGACATTTTGAAAGCAGCCAGCGGGTGCTCCAGGCATACGATGAAATGAACGACAAGACACTGCGCAATCTTGGGCAATTTTAATTCTCGGGGAATGGAATGATTGATTCTTTATATATAGGCGCGACAGGGATGCAGGCACAGCAGCTCCATGTCGATGCCATCGCCAATAACCTCGCCAACGTCAATACGACTGGCTTCAAGAAAAACCGGATTTCCTTCGAGGATGCGTTCTACCAGGCCGCAGGCTCTGTGTGGAGTACGGCCAATCAGGCACCCGATGCGGTGATTCTCGGCATGGGCACCTTGGTGAGCGCCAATGCCAAATCGTTTACGCAAGGCGACCCGAAGTCCACGGAAAACCCGCTGGATGTCGCGATCCGCGGCAATGGGTTTTTCGAGGTGATATTGCCCGACGGTTCTTCCGCCTATACGCGCAGCGGGTCTTTCAAGGTGAATGCGGATGGCTTGCTGGGAACCGCGCAAGGCTATGAGCTCAAGCAGCAAATACAGGTGCCTGCTGATATGACGGATATCGTGATCGATACGCAAGGCAAGGTGTCGGTCAAGACGTCAACCAGCAGCGACTGGAGCGAAGTGGGGCAGCTGGAACTGGCCGCGTTTGCCAATCCTGAGGCGCTGCAGCCGTTGGGCGAAGGGCTGTACCTGGCATCGGACAAGGCGGGGCTGCCTTTGGTCGGCCGTCCGGGAGAGGATGGTCTGGGCAGCCTGGCGCAAGGATACTTGGAGTCCTCCAACGTCAAGCTGGCCGAGGAAATGGTCAATCTGGTGTTGGCGCAACGTGCATACGAACTGAATGCCAAGATCATTCAAGCCTCTGACGAAATGCTGTCGATCAGCAACAACCTGAGGCGCTGATGCTGCGATTCGTTTCCGTCATCCTCGTATCACTGGCGACGTCACCGTTGATGGCCGCTGACGAGGTGTATATTGAATTGCGACGCCAGGCCACCGTGGAACGGCCTGAAGTGGCAGTTCAAGAAATCGCCAATGTGGTTGCCGCCGATCCAGGCAAGCGCGACATTGAAGGCTTGCGCCTGAAGCTGGAAAGCATGGTGGCTTCGCAACGTCTGGCGCGTGAAGATATTGAAGCTGCCTTGGTCAAGCGATTTTCCTGGTGGCGTGGCAAGGTTGCATGGGGAGGCGCATCGCATGTCGAGATTGTCGCCAAGAAACGCAAAATCTCACTGGATAGCGGGATAGCCCAAGCAAGGCAGTGGCTGCAGGACGAGGTTGGCTCGAAATACGAATATCCGGTTGAGTATCGGCTGACGTCAAGAAGTGTGGACATCGATGTGCCTGCAGGAAAGGTGAGCCAATTGCCGGCGACTCAAGAGTTCAGAATGACCGGCAACAGGATGGAGTTGCCGCTGGATATCTATGTGGATGATCAATGGGTGGCAAGGTGTCAGTTACAGTTTGCTTTGTCTCCGTTGCGCCCCGTGAATAGGCTGGAATCACTTCAAGGTCAACCCAGCCCGCTAGCGCTGGATAAGCGCGAGCCAGTGGAACTATTGCACCAAGTCGGGGTGAGCAAGCACCAGATCGTCAAAGTGCTCATGCATCAAGGCAGTATCAACATTGAAACAGAAGGGCAGGCCGAGCGTGATGCAAAAGTCGGTGAAACGCTGATGGTCAAGCGTTTGGATGGCCCCGAGTTATTTCTGGCGCAGGTGGTGGAGCCTGGCATCGTGATGGTGAAAGAGTGATGAAGAAAGCAATAATCATGACGGCCCTGTTGCTCGGGGTGATGTCCCAGGCGGCTGCGGAGAGCTTATATAAACCGGAAACCTACCGCGCCTTGACTTCGGACAGACGGGCGTACCGGGTGGGGGATATCCTCACGGTGCTTGTCGTCGAGAACTCCAGCGCTTCTGCGACCTCGGGAACCAGCACGGACAAGGGAAACGACACTGGAATCCGTTTTCTGTCGCCTAACAGCCAGAAGAATTATTCCCTGGGGATAAACGAGAGTTTTGACGGGGGAGGGCGCATTGCGCGCACGGGCAGGTTGCTGGCGCAAATTTCCGTGACCGTGACTGCGATCGACAATACCGGCGACTTAAAGATCAAGGGCGAGCAGCTGATCGAAATCAATGGCGAGAAGCAGTCGATCAACCTTGAAGGCCGCGTCAGGCCGCGCGATATCGATGAGCAGAATACTGTGCTTTCCAACCGTATTGCCGAAGCCAAGCTGACTTATGTTGGCGACGGTGTGCTGGCGGAAAGCCAGCACAAGGGCTGGCTTTCGAGGTTGATTTCTTTATTGGGGTTGCTGTAATGGCGTTGCTCGGTCTCAAGAAGTTTGCTGTCGGCATATTGCTGCTATCACTGTCTGCCGGTGTCGGTGCTGCGGTGCCGGACACGATCCGGCTGAAAGAGCTGGGAAAGTTTGAGGGATGGCGCGAGAACCACCTGGTCGGGTTCGGGATCGTGACAGGTTTGGCTGGCACTGGGGATTCCCCGCGTAGCCGCGCAACCCGGCAGTCGCTCGCCAACTTCATGTCAAACTTTGATGTCATGTTGACCACGGACCAGATCAATAGCCGAAATGTCGCCATCGTGAGCCTGATGGCCCAGCTTCCACCGATCACCCATCAAGGAGACAAGGTGGATGTCATCGTGACGTCATTGGGCGATGCAAGAAGCCTGGTGGGCGGAACGCTGCTGCTGGCGCCATTGAAGGGCCCGGACGGCAAGGTCTATGCGCTGGCCCAGGGAGCCATTTCCGTGGGCGGTTACCGGTATGATCAAAACGGCAACATCGCCCAGAAGAACCATGCCACAGGCGGGGTGATCCCCGGCGGCGCCCAGGCGGAGCAGGATATTTTTTCCTCGCCATTGCGTGATGACGGCACGATGGATTTCGTGCTGGAAAGCCCGGATTACACCACGATAGAGCGAGTCGCCAAGGCCATCAACCTGACGTTCAAGCAAACGCTGGCTTCGGTGAGGGACTCCAGCGCCGTCAGGGTTGCCATTCCTCCAGGGCAGCTAGCCAACCCATCCGCCTTCATGTCCGCGCTTGAAACGATTGAGGTGAAGCCGGACCAGCGTGCCAGAGTGGTCATCAATGAGCGTACCGGCACCATCATCGCGGGAGGGGACGTCAAGATATCCAAAGTCACTGTCGCCCACGGCGATTTGAAGGTGTCGGTGCTGACGAATTATTTCGTTTCGCAGCCGCAGATCATCGGGCGCGCAGGGCCTAACATCCGCACACAGGTTGTTCCTAATACGCAGATCAATGTGAACGAAGATCAGGGTGGGATGGTGGAATTACCGGACGCAAGCAGCGTGGGGGACCTGGTGGTCGCGTTGAACAAAATCAAGGTCAGCACGCGTGACATCATTGCCATCTTGCAGGGGATCAAGACGGCTGGCGCACTGCATGCAGATTTGATATTGCAATGATTTACTGCAGTTTTTAGTACATGAGTCATGATTGATCATTCAAGGGGGGAAGTATGGATTTGGGAATCGGAGGCCTGACCTCCAGCGTCATCGGGATGGCGCTGGATGGCCTGTCGCTCAGGCACGAGGCCATTGCCAGCAATATTGCCAATATCAATACGGCAGGGTATCGGCCCATCAAGGTCGGGTTTGAAGATCAGCTGGCGAGCGTGGTTGCCGCTGCGAGAAGTAATCCTGCAGTTGCCGTATCCGTCATCACGCCTAATGTCGGGCACGAGGCGGTTACGAACCCGGCATCCAGCGCCATGCGGTTGGACATGAATACCGTATTGCTCAACCAGAATACCTTGCAATACCAGGCATTGATCAGCGGGCTGGATAAGTACATGAGCACGATCGCCCTGGCAACCAATGACGGGAGGCGTTAATGGATTTTAGTCACTCATCCACGATCAGCGCGGCAGGGATGGACGTGGAGCGGACCCGCCTGGACGTCGCGGCGATGAATCTTGCCAACGTGCATACTTCGCGCGCGTCTTACGGCGGGCCGTTTCGTCCCTTGCGTGTCGTGAGTACGACGGCGCCGGTGTTTTCCCAATCATTGGCGAATGCCGGGCACTCCATGCTGCAGATTCCGTCCGCGCATGTGCAGCAAACCTACGCCGCGCCAAGGTTGGTCTATGAGCCCGGTCATCCTGATGCCAATACCAAAGGGTTTGTCGCCTATCCTGCCATCGACAATGTCAGCGAGATGGTCAACTTGATGACGGCGGTCAGGACATATGAAGCCAACGTGGTGGCGATGAATGCGGCAAAATCCATGGCGCTGAAGGCTCTGGACATCGGAAGGGGAACATAAGGTGGCAATCGAAAGTATTTCATCCATCTCTTCGCTGGAGCAGGCTGGTTTGTCCTCAGTCATGCCAGGCAGCGGCAGCCAGCAAGCGTTCTCTACGCAGTTGTTGGCCGAGTTCAACCAGGTCAACCAGAAAATGCTGCACGCCGAAGCAAGCTTGCAGGATTTTGCCGCCGGCAAGTCCGGCAATATTCATCATGTGATGTTGGCATTGGAAGATGCCAAGTTGTCATTCCAGTTGTTGGCCCAGGTGCGTAATAAGTTGCTTGAAGGCTATCAAGAAGTTCTGCGGATGCAGATATAAGTGAGTCGAGGTTTATTTTGCTGGATCAGTTGAAAAATCAATGGCAGCAGTCTTCATTGGCAAAGCGTTTTGTCGTATTGCTCGGGTTGCTCGCAGTGGTTGGATTGTTGGCGGGCGGCACCTATTGGTCGTTCAAGGAAGACTACCAGGTATTGTTTTCTGACTTGAATGGCCAGGATGCGTCTGCGATGGTGACCGAACTCGACCGGTTGAAAGTGCCGTATCAGCTCGCAGATGACGGCGCCACCATTCTGGTTGAGGCGAGTGAGGTTTACAAGACCAGGTTGAAGTTGATGGGCAAGGGGCTCAACCTCAATGGCTCGGTCGGGTTCGAGATATTCAACAACTCCGAATTCGGCATGACTGAATTTGCGCAGAAGGTGAATTACCAACGTGCATTGCAGGGCGAGCTGGCAAGAACCATCATGGCGTTTGACGAGGTCAAGGCGGCCAGGGTGCATCTGGTATTGCCCGAATCCGGACTGTTCCGCCGTCAGAATTCAAAACCCAAAGCCTCGGTCAGCATACATCTCAAGGACGGCAATATGCTCTCGCCAGAGCAGGTGTTTGGAATACAGCGCCTGGTGGCGGCCTCCGTTGCGGAGATCACGCCGGCGGAGGTGACGGTCGTTGACCACCACGGTGTTGCCGTGACGAAACAGCTAGTAGGGCCTCAGGCCGAGGCTGCCCTGCACGAACGCCTCGATATCAAGAAGCAGCTTGAAGACTACATGGCGCGCAAGGTCGTGAATGTCGTTGACCGCGTCTTCGGACCGGGTAAGGCCATCGTGAGCGTGGATGTCGCATTGAATTACGACCAGGTCAAGGTGACGCGAGAGGACGTGGTGCCTTTGCCAGAAACCTCGGGGCAAGAGGTCGGTGCCATTGTCAGGCGCAAGGAAAGCATTCAGGGCGAAGAGCAATGGGATAGCGTCAACAATATCCAGACGCAGGAAAGAGCCAACAGGTGGATGCCCAATTCGACGCAGACGGAGGTCGAATATCTCAACAGCAAGCGGGTGGAGCAGGTACTGTCCGCCCCCGGTAACGTTGCGCGGTTGAATGTCGGTGTACTGGTGCCGGAAACCGAAGACAAGGTCAAACTGGCGAAACTGAAAGAGATGATCTCCATGGTGGCAGGCATTGATGCCAGCAGGGGCGATGGCGTGGTGGTGTACGGTGTCGACATGATGCAGGCGCAAGCACTCCCTGAAAGCACAAATAACGTCGGCGGAAGTGATGCCGAAGAATGGGCTGGGCAAGAGGCTTTACAGAAGCAGGAAGTTGCGGCTGGCGCGATTAGTTCCATCAAGGTTTGGCAATGGATAGCCGGGTTGGTGGTGATACTGCTGGCGGGGATTGCCTTGATGCAATCCAGAAAACCACAGAAATCCAGGTTGACCGCCGCCCAGAGGTCGCAGCTATTGGCCGAGCTGAATGAATGGGTCAATCATGCAAGGCAGCCTTGATATGGCGGGTCCGATGGATGCTTCCCGCAGGCTGGTCCTGAAGCTGCATACCCTGCATGAGGAAGACAGGGCGTGGCTGCTGGGCCAATTGCCGCAAGAGGAGCGTATCGAGCTCCAGGCGTTGCTCAATGAGTTGAGCGAGCTGGGTATTCAACTCGAGCCTGAGGATATTGAACAGATTTACTCCCAGCCGGTGGCGAAAACGCAAGCAGAGTTAGAAGCTGATGCGGCGGATATCCAGGTGATCAACCGCGCCACGCTATCTCAAATCGATATCGTATTTGACGGCGAGCCAGCGGTATTGATGCACCACCTGCTGGCAATGTATCCATGGACATGGAAGGGCGATTGGCAGGAGCGCCGGCGCGAGATGGGTCTCTCGCCCGATACCAAGGCTGTTCAGCCTACTCAGGCAGTACAACGTGCCTTGCTCAAGGCTGTTGCTGAACAATTACGAAGCCAGGAGCTGCTGTTTGAACAGCCTTCCCTGGTCAGCACACAGCAATCTTTGCAGGCAAATGGCTCCGAATGGAAAAGGTTTCTGCCATGGGCGCAGTAGTCAAATCGCCGCGCTTGACTGAGGTGGCGGAGCTGGTTTCTCCGTTTGAGCCCGCATCACCGCAAAGCATAGAACAACCTCCTTTGGCTCCCCAGGAAGCCGAAAATGTATTGAGCTCGTCAACCGTCGCGATTCCTGCAGCAGTGTCTGGGGACGCGGCCCAGGAGTTGGTTGGAGAGGCGCATCGGCAGTCACAACATGCGGTTGAACTTGCGGGGGCGCCAGTAGAGTTGCGTGCCATTTCTCCAGAGAAGCTGGCGGAGCTTGGGGAGGATGCGCGGCAGGAGGGGTTCAGGAAAGGATATGAAGAAGGCAAGGCCTTGGCTCAGGATGAGTTCGCTGCCGGTCTGAAAGCCTTGGGCGCATTGCTTGATGCTGGCAATGCCTCACTCAGTGAGGTTGTGGGCAAGCAGCATGGATTGATTGCATCGATTATTTTTGAGGCCGTCTGCAAAATCATCGGCGAGAAACTCAGCTCGCAGGACAAATGCAAGGAAGTATTGGAGCACCTGATGCGCGGGTTGCAGGAGGGCGAAGTTGCATGCTTGCAGATATCCGAGCGTGATTTCCAGGCCATCAAGTCCTCCGGGTTGTTGCAGGAGGATGCGCTATTGTCGTCAATCAAGCTCGAACCCAGCAGTGAAGTCGTATTGGGCGGCTGCATCGTCAAGCTGCATGACGGCTTGATCGATGCGCGCATCGAGACGCAGCTGACCCAGCTGGCGCAGACGCTCACGGAAATGGCGAGGCTGGATGAACGCCATTAGCCAAGCATGGGGCAATTACCTCGAACGCCTGCATCATCAGGACTTTTGCGTGTCTACTGGACGCGTGACGAAAGTCAGCAGCCTGGTGATTGAGGCGTCGGGCGTCCGGGGCTTTATTGGGGATTTATGCCGGATACAGAATCCGGCACGCCGTTCTGCCCCGTGCATTGCGGAGGTGGTGGGACTGCGCGGTAAAACGACCCTGCTGATGCCCTATGGAGAGACGAAAGGCATCAGTCTGGACAGCGAGGTATTGGCTTTGGGCAATGCAGCGACTGTCAAGGTAGGCAATGGCCTCATGGGCCGTGTCATCGATCCGTTCGGAAAGCCGCTCGATTCCAACCCCCTATACCTTACCGATACCGTGCCGCTGCGAGGTGCCGCCCACAATCCATTGGATAGGGCACCTATCATTGAGGTGCTGGAAACCGGCATCCAGGCGATTGATACTTTCCTGCCACTGGGCAAAGGGCAGCGGGTCGGCATCTTTGCGGGGAGCGGCGTAGGTAAAACTACCCTGCTGGGCATGATTGCAAAACATTCGACGGCAGAAGTCAACGTGATAGCGCTGATTGGCGAGCGCGGCCGCGAAGTGCGGGATTTCCTCGATCACACACTGGATAGCGAAACCCTGACCCGTTCGATCGTGGTGGTCGCCACTTCCGACCAGCCTGCCCTGGTGAGGGAGCTGGCCGCGCATACGGCCACTGCCATTGCAGAATACTTTTGCGCGCAATCAAAACAAGTGCTGTTGATCATGGACTCGGTCACGAGGTTTGCCATGGCCCACCGCGAAATCGGCCTGGCGGCAGGCGAGCCCGCAACGGCGCGCGGATATACGCCGTCCGCCTTTGCAGCATTGCCCAAGCTGCTGGAGCGTGCGGGCAATTTTACGAACAAGGGCTCGATTACGGGCATATATACCGTGTTGGTGGAAGGGGATGACCTGCATGAGCCTGTTTCCGACAACATGCGGGCTATCCTGGATGGGCATATCGTGTTGTCGCGCGAACTTGCGAACCACGGGCATTACCCGGCAATAGATCTACTGGCCAGCATCAGCCGCCTGTCATCCGAACTCTGGAGCGATGCCGAGCGTCAGCTGATCCGTAAGCTGTTGCGCCTGATGAGCGTATATGCCCGCCACCAGGATATGATTGAGATCGGCGCCTACAAGACAGGTTCCAACGCAGAGCTGGACCAGGCCATCCTCTTGTATCCATTGATGGAAAAATTCTTGGCTCAGGACGTCGATGCCATTCAGCCCAGGACACAGCAATTCAGGCAGTTGGCAGTGATTGCCGAGCAAGTGGGAATAGGCCGCTAAAGCATCATGGAAATTGACAAGATCCAGCGCTTGATTGCCATCAAGACAGAACATCTGAATGCGCTCAGGCAAGATATGCGTCAGCTCGATATGCTGCATGCGAGCGTCCGGCAACAGCATGATGCCGCGTTGAAGGATTACCAGGACTATGCTGCCCAAATACTGCTGCTCGAGAACCGCCAATATTCCTCTGCAACCGAGATGATGGATCGCCGGCGTTATGTCGTGCAGTTGCACCAAGTGGCGGAAGAGGCAAGGCAGGCGTTGGAAAATGTCCAGCAGCAGCAGGATTTGGCGAAGGAAACCCTCAAGCAGTCCTATATCGAGGTGAAGTCGCTGGAGTTGCTGGCGGAGCGCCAGCAAGCGTCACTATCGCGGGAGGAGCGACGCAAAATGTTTGTATTGGCCGATGATGAGCAGATGTTGCGCTACATGGCGGGGGCTGATTGATCATGTCATATATTGAGCAGTCGTACGGCAATGACGGGAGTAACGCCAGGCAATTTGCTTCAAGCAATAATGTTCTCCATCAACAGGCATGGTTGCGCGTGATGGAACAGTCCGGCTTGTATGAGGCGTTGCAGAAAACGCAGGTGATGCAGGCTGGCGTACAGAGTACCGAGATTGCTGCAATGACAATGCCCTCAGAAGCTACGGGAAAGCCGCAAAAAATCGCTGGCTTCATGGCAGGGCATGGCGTTGGCAAGCCTGTTCCGCAATCTGCCGAGCACATGACGGCATTGGCCGATCATCCTGCTTCTATCTCCAGTTTCGCAGGTGTGAAGGAGTTGGTGCCGGCATTGAATATAGCTGCCGTTTCATATTCATTCAGCGATCAGGTTGTTTCAGCAAGCAACGGCAATATGCAACGAACTGCAATGCCTTTCACGGAGGCTACGCGGCTACTGAATGAATGGGCGTTGCGCAATATTGCGATACTGCAGGGAGGGCAGGGTGTCGAGGTGTGGATACGCGATGCCCGGCTGGGAAAAGAGCAAGCTTCCAGACTCAACGATGTGCTGGGTGAAATCCGCGGACAGATGGGATTGCTCGGTGCGAATCTGGTCAAGGTGATGCTTAACGGCAAGCAGGTATTTGCCAAAGCGTTGTCAGCAAACAATCCAAAGATTGGGGAGTAAAAAATGGCAGTGGATTTTATTGGCGGCACGACCGCAGAACAACAAACGACTGCAGTACAGCAGTCGACGCTGGGCCAGGAAGAGTTCTTGCGCATCCTGCTGACCCAGTTGCAATACCAAGACCCGTTGAAGCCCTTGGATAACCAGCAGTTCATTGCCCAGATGGCGCAGTTCACCTCGCTCGCCCAGACTTCGGAAATGAACGATCGCATCGATACATTGCTGACGATCCAGGCGGCAACCCAGTCGATCGGGCTGATCGGCAAGACAGTGGAAATCCAGACGGCCGCCAATGCCACAGTCGGTACCGTGACATCGCTGGCGTTTTCTGAAGGGCAGCCCAGCCTGACGATTCGTACCAGCGAGGGCGAGTTGCTGACCGGCATTCGGTTGTCGCAAGTCAACGTGGTCAGGTAGGAGGCATCATGTTGGATTCCATTTATATCGGCATGAGCGGATTGACCAGTTTCTCCAAGGGTCTCTCCAATATCAGCAACAACGTCGCGAACTTGAACACCGTGGGATTCAAGAGCTCAGAGCTGGAGTTTCTCGATCTGTTCTACCGCACCCAATACGGCGGCGCAAACTCACAAGGCCTGCCTTATTCCCAAGGCAGCGGGGTGAAGGCGGGCGCCAGCTATTCCAAGTTTACCCAGGGGGATTTCAGGCAGACGGGAAACAGCCTGGATGCCGCCATTGATGGCAATGGTTTCTTTATCCTGCAGCAGGACGGCAAATTATCCTATACGCGCTCCGGTCAATTTACCTTCGACGACAGTGGCTACCTGATTTCCCGGGAAAGCGGCGCCAGGGTGCTTGGTTTCAACAACGGAGCGTTGTCCGAGATCAATATTGCCGGCAAGCGTAGCTCAGCGCCTGTCGCCACTACCAACCTGACTTTTACAGACTCCTTGTCGAGTAGCTCGACCACGTATGATGTATCGAACATCACGATTTACGATTCCCTCGGCGCTGCCCATACGCTGACATTGACGTTGACCAACAACACGGCAAATGAGCCGGGAGAGTGGACGTTCAGGTTGATGGAGGGGGCGACCGAGGTCACAACCGGCGCCTTCCGTTATCAGGGGAGCGGCGTGCCCAACCCTGGCTATGACCGCCACACGTTCACCTACAATCCCGGCAATGGCGCCATGACCACGTTTGTCACCCTCGATGCATCGGGAACCAATTTCTTCTCCAGCAGCGCTTCCTCCATGAGGCTGCAATCGCAAAACGGCAGCCCCGCCGGATATCTGACCACCACCACCCTTGATAGCGACGGGTTCATTACGCTCGGCTATTCGAACGGCAAGTCGATGAAGGCAGACCAACTCGGGCTTGCATTCTTTACCAACCCTGATTCATTGCAGGCCGAAGGAAGCAACAGGTTCGTCACCACTGCAAACAGTCAGCGTACGTTGGGGGCTCCAGGCGAGGGTTCTCTCGGCAGGCTCCGCACCAATGGCGTGGAGTTGTCCAATGTCGACCTGGCGCAACAGTTCAGCGAGTTGATCGTGGTGCAGCGCGGTTACCAAGCCTCATCCCAGGTAATTACCGCGGCAAACGAGATGATCCAGCAGCTTGGCGAGATCAGGGGGCGCAGATAATGTCTGTTGCGTTAACGTTCCGGTTGATTGCTGCATCAGGGCGGGCTGCAGTTGAGGAAACCCTGGAAACAGTTTTCAGTGAGTGGAGCAAGGCTTGGCTGGGCGAGGATGCCAGGCTCTCATATGACGTCGATAGCGCCAGCACCATCGAACCAGGTGATGGATGGTTGATCGTGGGCAATGCACCCGAGTCCTGGGTGGCATGGAACCTTGCAGAGAGTCGAGGCCGGGAGCTGGTTTCTGCCATGCTGAAGCAAAGTGGTGGCCTCTCTTCAAAACCAAGTCCATTGACGAGTGCCGTGCAGCAGGAGGCTGTGCTGGATTTGTTCAGGCGTATCCAGCCCTTGTCTTCCCATGAGCTGGCGCAGCAATACCAGGGAGAAAAAAGCCAGTTGCGTACAGGGTATGGCAGCGGCGTAGTGCATTTGCAAATATCAGGTACCTTGGGCCAGCAGGAGTTGCTGATCGGCGGCGCGGTTGCCGCAGCATTGGGCGCATTCAAACTAACGAGACCTTCCCGTACGCAAGCGCTTGTACAACGCGGGCAAACCCTGGGGCGATATGTTGCGCATCTTGAGGTACTGGCAGGGCAGGCGGAAATTACCGTGCAGGACTTGTCCGGCATCGAAGTCGGGGATGTGATTCGTCTCTCGGCAAAAAGCACGGAGGCTCTCTTGGTGAGGTCCTTGACTGGCGGCAATGGCAAGCAAGCTGTCGCCAAGGCTTATCTGGGCCTGCAGGGAGGCCATAAGGCAATTCAATTTCTAGAAAAAGTAGGAAAGTAGCATGAGTAAACAACAAGCGGCTGAAATGCAGGCCGAACAAGATATCCCTTCAGCCAAAGCAGTCAATTTAAAGCCATTGCAGGAAGTGGCAAAAACCGGCAACAAATTGCTGGATGGCAATTTTTCCATCATTGCCGGCCTGAAGGTCACGGTCGAGGTGGTGGTTGGATCTGCGGAATTGACCGTCGACGAACTCTTCGCATTGGAGAAAGGCTCAACCTTCAGCCTGGATCAATTGCACAATGCGCCTTTGGTCGTCAGGCTGGATGGCAGCCCGATCGCTACCGGCAGCCTTGTCGTGATTGAAGAGAATTTCGGCATCAAGATCGATGACATCCTGGCTGCGCCAGCGGTCGCAGCATCCAAATGAAGCGTTTTCTCGTCATGGCATGCTTGCTGGCCAATATCGGCTTCATGCATGCCGGGATGGCTGCAGGTGCTGAAGAGCGAGCCGCGCCTACCAAGCCGATTCCCTTCAAGACCACTGATAGCCCTTTGCAAACCCATGGTTCAAGGGTGGGGTGGATAATCATTGGCTTCCTCTTGGTGGCGTGGGGCGCTGCTTATTACCTGAAGCGTAAAAATCCCAAGGCGGCACTGCAACTATTGGGCCGCACTTCAGAAGAGCTGAAAATTCTCGATAAAGTCAGGCTCAATCATCGCAGCCATTTGTATGTGGTTGAATTCGACAACCGGAAGGTACTGGTGGGCCAGACGGGCGACAGGCTGGTCACCCTTGCCGAATCCGAGGGTAAGGCTGCAGAAGAGGGCGGCCCCGGTGTTTAAAGCATTGCTGTCAGCATTGGCTGTCTTAGCCAAATACATTGCCATCCCAGTATTGCTATTGCTGCCGTCGCTTGCTTTTGCCGCGCAGGAGTCCGCAGCGATTGCGGATTTCCTCAATCAAGGCTCGCAGGCTTCTGCACAAGGTACGGACCTCTCTTCTGCCATTCGTATCCTGGTGCTGCTCACGGCCTTGAGCCTGATACCTGCATTGCTGATTGCCACAACCTCCTTCCTGCGCATCATCGTCGTGCTTTCTATGTTGCGGCATGCAATCGGCATGCAGGATACGCCGCCGAACGCCGCATTGATCAGCATTGCCATCTTCCTGACCCTGTTTTCCATGCAGCCAGTCTGGAAAGAAGTCAACCAACAGGCCTGGCTGCCATTCCAGCAACACCAGATAACCCTGGACAAGGCCGTGGATGCCGCCGTGCATCCGATCCAGGATTTCATGATCCGGCAAACGCGCGAAGCCGATCTTGCACTCATGATGGACCTGTCTGGCGCTACGCAGCCTGAAACCGCGGAAGATATCGGGCTGTTGCAACTGATTCCGGCCTTCATGCTAAGCGAATTGAGGGCTGCATTCCAAGTGGGGTTCATGATCTTCCTGCCTTTCCTGCTGATTGACCTTATCATTGCCAGCGTGCTGACCTCGCTGGGGATGATGATGGTGCCGCCCATGACCATTTCCCTGCCGTTGAAAGTGCTGATGTTCATCCTCATCGATGGCTGGAACCTAGTGGTGAAGTCCCTGATGAGCAGTTTCTATTGACAGGGATGCAATGGGGCTCCCGGCATATCAGGAAGAGCATGAACTCATGGAGTGGAAGGAGTTTCTCCTTCACCGCTCGATAAAGGTGCGGGAGCGGTTGATCAATCGCTACGAGGGTTTTGCCAACATCCTGGCTGCCAAACTATATAGCAACCGCCAAGTCGACGAAGTCGAGTTTGAAGAGTATAAGCAATATGCCTTGATCGGCCTGATCGAATCGGTAGACCGTTACGACCCGGGCCAGGGCGCCAGCTTCAAGACCTATGCAAGCTACAGGATTAAGGGCGCCATCTTGAACGGCATAGAAAAGCACAACGAAAAACAGCAGCAAATCACGGCCAGCGCCCGTCTCAAGGAAGAGCGGATGCAATCGTTGCTGCATGAAGCGACGACCGCGCAGCCGCCAGGAGACGACCCATTCATGCGCCTGGTCGATATCGCGCTGGGCGTGGCAATCGGCTACATGCTGGAAGATTCCGGCATGTACCAGGCAGGGGAGGAGGTACAGCAATCAGGCGTTTATAAAAGCCGTGAGCTGCAGGACCTTATGCGCGTCGTGGACGCGCTGGTGGGAACGCTGCCGGAGCAGGAAGAAAAAATCATCCGCCTGCATTACTACCAGCAAATGCGTTTCGACCACATTGCAGAAAAGCTCAACCTCAGCAAAGGGCGCATTTCACAATTGCATCATCGCGCATTGCAACGGCTATATGAACATTATGACGAACTCAAGCTATTGCGCACCGAGTACTAGCACGACATCAGTAACCGCATATAAACCATGACCAAAGACACTCACATCAGGAGGCCACAATGAATCAATTTACCAACCTGGCACAAGACGAACTGCTCCATCTCGCCATTGAATCCATCCGAAAAGGTGAACATGGGGCGGCCATCTCTTACCTCAAGGAAGGGGTAGATCGTTTTCCGGACGATGGCAAACTGGCCTACATCCTCGGTGCAGAGTTTGCGCAGATCGGCCTTTACGATAAGGCAGAGCTCGAAATGGCGCGTGCCGTCACGCTTGATCCCCAACTCTACACTGCCTCATTCCAACTCGGCCTGTTGCAGATGACCCTGGGTAAGGTCACGGAAGCCAAGCAAAGCTGGCAAAAACTGGATGAATTGCCGGCTCAACACGCGCTTCACCTATTTAAGACTGGCTTAGAGCACCTGGCAGCGGGGGAGAATGAGAAGGCGAAGGCCGCGCTTGAACAAGGCATTGCAGTCAACGACTTCAGCCCGGACCTCACCCGTGATATGCAGAACGTGTTGCTGTCCTTGCCGGATAACCAGCAGGAAGCAGTGCCAGAAATTGAAAATGCAGAGCCTGCGGGTGGTCATGCCTGGCTTTCGGCATACAATAACGAAGACAAGCCCAACTAAGGTTCAAGCAACAGATTCATGGATCCTCTATCTCCATTGGATGGCATTGCCGAACTCATCCGTCGAAAGGTAGCGGCCGAGTCGCTCAATAAAGGCCACTTCCAGACTCTTAGCAAAGCAGGCCAGAGCCAGCCCAAGGCAACTCAGCCGGGCAAGCCCAATGCTGATGCCATCAAGCATAAGGTCGTTACGCAGATTAAAGGGATCAGCGGCGATGATCCTAAACGCAGCCATAAAGCTGTTACCTTGTTCGTTGAGAACATTTTGGCTTGGCAATTTGGTGACGAATTGCGTAATGATCCCGAGTTTTCGGGTTTGGTGGATAATGTGGTTGAGGTGCTGGAAAAAGAACCAATGATTGTTGAGCAGCTGATGAAGTTTGCAAAAACTTAATTCTTGATAAAAGTCAGTGTGGCAATGCTCGTTTTAAGAGCATTTTCGGAGAAAGTTAAGAAACGATACTAAGTCAGGGATAGTTTGACTCAGCAAAAACGTTGCTGAGTCTCTAGGGCGGTTAGTTAGGGAAATAACTTTAGAACCTGCTACACAAATGACCAGATGTTGTAGTTTGAAGCCAAACTACAAATGCATAAGTCATTGGTGCGAAAGGAGAGACTCGAACTCTCACGCCTCGCGGCGCTGGAACCTAAATCCAGTGCGTCTACCAATTCCGCCACTTTCGCTTACCATTTCGATAGCGCTGAAGCTTAGCCAAGCATCTACGAAGGGAACGGATTATAGCGTAGTTTTTTGATGCGTAGGTAGATAGGGAAGAAGTTTTTCTATAAGGCTTAGATTCGATGCGATGCCACAATCTTGGTTTTGAGTGTTTGTATTTTTAGGAACCTGCGCCCCACGTCCGTCAATTTCAACATGGATACCTTTTCAATTTGCCAAGGATGTTCGCGAGATGTGCTGGTAACAAACCAAGGCTGCTTGATGAGGCCTTGCTTATGGGCATATTGCAAACAGACAACCTCGACCTGGAATCTAACCATATCTTGTTGATCTATAGGTTTTAATGTGGTTTCCCCATTTTCTATTCTCAGTAAAGTTTCTAGAAGCTTATCCATGGCTATTCTCCCATTGGTGAACCTGTGGCACGCGATATCATGATTTTTTTATCATTTAAGAATTGCAAATAATCATCTATCCGAATACACGGCATTTTTTTCAATAGCATAGGAATTGAATGATCAATTCCAGGCATGGTACCAATAGTAGGGGAGGTTGCTCATGCTCGACTATCAGCAGAATTGCCGAGCTTGTGTCGGATGATTCCGACTGATGAAAGTTGCTTGCGATTTATTGCTGAGCAGGAGGTCAAAATGCGATAGGTGTTTGATTGCCTGGAGGTGACATGCTACTGCCTAACTGCCAGAAAAATTTTTGCTAGCCCATAAAACGGCAAAATGGTGGAATTGTCTTAGACCTGTAACCGCTTTAGTGGGACAATGCCTGTTACGAATTTACAGTTTTGGTCTAGGGAAGTGGTGGAAGGCAATATTTTAGATATAGAAACAAAAAAGCACCGCGCGAAGTTCAGCAACGGTGCATCTTTTGATAAATCATTTGGTGCCCAGAAGAGGAAGCGTACACCCTGATCTATAAGGCGCTGTAGCCATAGTGGTGCAAATTTGGCTACCGGCATTTATTTTTTAGATCCGAGATATACTTCATTAAATCAGCCCGATCCCATAGTTTCCTTGCCCCAATCTTGATGTGCTTAGGGAAGTCTTTTCGGTAGGCATACCGCTCATTCACAGTCCTGGCATCAACCCTCAGGAGGGCGGCTACCTCATCAGCTGTCATCAATTCAGGTTGCATTGTTGTGCCTATAGACGCGCTTGAACTCGATTACCCATACCCATGGGTTTGCTTTCCAGGTGCCATCACCATTGATCGCCTCCCATAACAGGGCGTATCCATTACGGTAGGGGTTGCCAACCTCCCTCAATGGCCAGTCTATAAGGTCGGCAGCAGTGCCTGGGATGCCGCTCCAAACTAGGCAATCAGCCCCCTCAGCCTTTGCATCCTCTTCGCTGCAATCCTGCAAACGCTCTACCCGGATATCGGTTATCTCAAGCTGAATGCGGCTGGCCCAGCGGGGCATGTGGATTGATGGCTTCCAGCCAAGCTCATTACGATCATCATCAATAGCATCCAGGGTGTCTGTGGCTCGGTAAGCGCAAAATTCAGGTTTCTGGAATGCCTCACTTCCATCCTGGCGGAATTGCTCTCTTTGCTCTTCATCTAGCATAGGCCCTTGGAATGTCTCACGCACCCATAGGTGATCGCCAATTTTTCCGTAAGGGCATGGGTACCAATAGTCTTCGGCTAGGTCTAAGTTTTCTCGCCATGGCCACGGCTTGCCATCGTCACGTTCTGCTATCTCGTGAAAATTAGCTTTGATGACGCGCCTAGTCTGGGACTTGTTGCCCGCAAGGATGGCCTGTACCATGGGTGCGCTAAATATAATTGGACGTTCAATCATGTCTATTCCTTTGTCGCCAAATGAGTTTTTACTAATTCTCAACATGCAGCTGAGAAATCAGCCTGAATACACTCCTGACCTTCCTCTTTTTGAACTGAAAAATGATGATGTTGGTTATGGCTGGCCCCGCGATTTACGTTATGACCACATATATGTTGCGGCCTCCCAGAAGGCACATGAAATTGGGCGTTTGTCCTGATATCAGTAGGTATTTGTTTGCGATAAACCTTCGTTAATTTCCCATTTACGCAATACCCTATCTTCATCATGCGTCTTGCCAGGGCGGCGCGATCTTTGTGGCTTTTGCTGCCTTGGCCTAGCAGGCCAAAGTAGCTATTGGCTGTTTCGTATTGCGTTGCTGATGCGGTGGTGCGCGCCAGCGCTGCCTTGAGGTTGCGGCGGCGGGTGGTGCGGCGCCATGGCTTGATGACTTGGCCGACGAAATCCACGCCGCGGTCGATGGGCTGGATGATGGTTTTCTTGGGATTGACGTGCAGATCTAGGGTATGGGGTAGCCAAGCCTCGATGTATTCCTTTGCGCCA
Source organism: Methylobacillus pratensis (assembly GCF_054072455.1). Taxonomy (NCBI): domain Bacteria; kingdom Pseudomonadati; phylum Pseudomonadota; class Betaproteobacteria; order Nitrosomonadales; family Methylophilaceae; genus Methylobacillus; species Methylobacillus pratensis. The sequence continues at coordinate 152,601 of NZ_JBSUSR010000008.1, read as the reverse complement.
TTCAGCCATTGGGCTGATTCGTGCAGCAGGATGAAGTCGTCGACGTAGCGGATGTAATGCGGCGCCTGCAGCTTGTGTTTGCAGTATTGGTCCAGCTGGTTGAGCAGGACATTGGCAAAGAATTGTGACGACAGGTTGCCGATTGGCAGCCCGTGGCTGTTTGGCTGCAGCGCCAGCTGTTTATGGGCAGGCACCAGGGCGACCTTGTCCGGATTGCCGCGGTACTCGACATTCAAGCGCGGGTTGTAGAACAGGATGGTATGGGCTAGCCATAGCCACCATGGCTCGTGGATCTTGCCGGCAAGTAGCTCGAACACTTTATGCTTGTTGATCGAGACAAAGAAGTTTGCCAGGTCCATCTTGAGGTAAAACGCTGGCCGGCTCCAATTCTGTGTAACGCTCCTGATCTTGGCTTCCAGGCGCTGGGCGCCGTAGAGCGTGCCGCGGCCTGGAATGCAGGCGCAACTATCCGGAATAAAGGCGGAGTGAAAACGGCCCGAAATTTTGTTGTATAGCAGGTGATGCACGATGCGGTCGCGGAAATCGGCGGCCCACACTTCGCGCGGCTTCGGCCTGGTGATGACGAAGCAGATCGACTGGCCGGGTTGGTAGCGGCCTTCCTGAAGCTCATCATAGAGTTGGCGCAGGTTGTATTCCAGCGCCTGCTCAAATGCCAGGGCGGTGGGCGAATTGCGCTTGTTCCTGCGGCAATCGAAATAGGCTTGCACCAACTCGGTGAAGGTGAAGTCAGCGGGCGGCGCCACGCTCCAATCTGCGGACGGCCCGAGCGCGCAACTTGTTGTTGCGGTTGTTCCAGTTCTGGTTGCCATTGTTGAAGTTCTGGTACCAGGCATAGTCAGGATCCTCGGCGGTTCATTGCACTATCTACGTCGCCCGCGAGAAGGCTTGGGCCGATCAAGCGGGAAACTGCGCAGGGCCTGCGCTGGATTCTCCCGGCGGTTCCCTTGGTGCGCATGGCGGTGGCCTTGTGGGCCAGCGGTGCAACCAGATTAAAAATAAGCACGGTCATCATGGCCTTGACCATCATGAAGCAGGCCTGTTCGCGGCTTTGCGTCGCCATCCATTCGCCTGCTTGCCGATGCTGGTCGTCAACTCGACCGCCTTTGCCCACTGCTCGTGGGAAATCAAGCGAAGGTCGCAAACCAGCCTCAAGAGCAATTCCGCCACCTGCTGATGCTCGATCAGTTTCAAGAGGTGCTGGGATTTCTGCTCTGCGACATTGGCGCGAAACACCAGCACGCTCATTTCCAGGCATTCGTCGCGCAGCTTGCCACCCAGGGATTGCTTGTAATCCCGGGGCATGTTCTTGGCGAGCTTGGCGACCAATTCCAGCAGCTGGTAGGTGACCTTGTAGATCGGCAATTCGGTATGGATAGCCATGCTGAAATCAATAAATCATTAAATAACTAATCTGCGGACGGCCCGAGCGCGCAACTCGTAGCTGCGGTAGTACCAGCCCTGGCTGCCATTGCCGAAGCTCTGGTACCAGGCATAGTAAGGATCCTCGGCGTAATCTTCACCGGACCAATAGACCTCGCGTTGGAATTCGTCTTTTAGGTTGGCGAAAAGCAGGGATTGTTCGCGGCGGCTGGGCAGCACGCCGCCAATGCTGGCCGCCCATTTGGTTTGGTTTTCGTGGGTGTCGCGATCGTTATCGCCAGGCAGCAGGATGACGTGGTGGTCTACCGTGCCATCCTCCTTCAAGATTGCGCCGCCGTAGCGCTCGCCGTGGGCAAGCATGATCGTCACACCTTCAATCAGGATGGAGGTGGACTCCTGTGTCTCGAACTTGGCGATCATGCAGGCAATTTCGTCCTGCCTGTGCTTGATGTCTGCTAGGGTGATGCTCATGGGGGTTTCCTTTCCAATGATTGGTTACTGTTCAATCCTGCCGCTGTGAAACCCGTTCATTTCACGCATGACACGGGCTGCGTCCAGGTCATCCTTGGTAGGCGGATCGCTTGGCGGGATGGGTTCAAGGCTGGCGCAGGCATTTAATGCAAGCGTGGCGATCAAGATGCAGATCAGCATGCAGGTGTAAAACAGGTCTACGCCAAAGGTGGTGAGCTTTGCCGACTTCCGCCAGGCCAATCGCCATGGCAGCTTGCGCCCTGACTTGATGCTCAAGAAGGTGAGTAAACGCAGGATCATGACGCGCTCCTTGCAAGGGTTTGAATAATGCCGTTGGCCCAGGCCAGGGCAATGAATACCAGCAGAAAGCCTGCTGCAACCTTGAGGTTGGTTTTCATGGGTACAGCATCTCGTTGCCGGTGACGTTCCTGTGAAGCTCGCATGCCGACTGCACAACCTTGGCGTGATGGTGCAGGTTGTCGATGATGATGCTGGCGCGAACACCATTGCGCAGCGCCATGACCGTCGCGTCGTACACTTCCCGCTCAAATCGGGTGGCAGCGTCGAGGTGCTTTTGTTCGTCCTGGTCCATAGCCAAGCTCCTAAATTGATAAATGATTAAAAACTGATTCTGCGGACGGCCCGAGCCCTGAGCTTGTTGCTGCGGCTGAGCCAGTCCTGGTGGCCATTGCCGAAGCACTGGTACCAGGCATAGTCAGGATCCTCGGCGGCGATTTCGTTGGTCCAGTACCAATCATTTTCGAACTGGTCTTTGGCTTCGCGGTAGAGCATTGCGGATTCAAGACGGTTGGGTAGGTCGCCATTCAGGCTTTTTGCCCAGGCGAGTTGGTCGTCCTGGTTTTCTGGGTCGTTATCGCCTGGAAGCAGGATGAGGTGGTAGCGCTCTGTCTTGGTGATGATGCTGCCGATGTAGGTTTCCCCCTCCGCCAGCTCTGGCTGGGGGATACGTGGCGCTTCTGCTGCTTCGGTTGCGGTGTTCATGCTGCTGCTCCTTGTGGTTTGATGTTGATGCGGTGGGGTTTCCAGCGGCTAGGGATCATGGAGCAGAGGCGAATATCACCATGCTGGTTGGTGATCAAATGCAGGTGCCGCGCGTTGGCCTGCTGGAGGATGTCCAGCATGGTGGCTTCGGCTAGCGGTGTTTCGATGATGATGAGGTTGCCCATTTCCCAACTGTTCCAATTAAGGTCGTTGGAATGGATAATATAACCATGGTTATCAGTGTGTCAATAACCATGGTTATAATTTATGGTATTATTTCTCCACGCTCAATCTGGGCGCATGGCCGAAAGGCAATAAAAAACTCACTTAAACGGATTTGGAAAGGATTTATGATGAAAACTAGTAAGCCTTACCACGCTGGCACTATTGAAACCGGAGATAGAATGGATAAAAACATGTTTGATTGGATTGAGAGCCATGCCATCAATAACCTGAAAGGGCGCGCGGAAAACGCCAGGTTAATAGCGAAAGAGGCTCAATTTACTGTGAATATGCTGATGGCGGGCGGTGGTGCGAGCCTAGGATTTACTGCTGTTAGGATGGGAACTGATTCAGCTGAGGTATTGGCGGCCGCGATGGCAGTCAGCATTTATATGTTCTCGATAGCGGCATACTTGTTATTGCGCTGTTTAAAATTTGAAGATTTTCCAGCGGTTTACAATGAGCCAGACAATCTGATCTTACCTGGCTGGCCTCATGATGCTATTCGCGACGGAGAATTGCTGCGCCTCCAGGCCTCAATCAAATTGGCCGTAAAAATAAACCTTGGGAAAAGCAACAGGCTGAATAGGGCCCAGGTTGCCATAACGCTTACCCCATTAATCGGCATATTCGCATGGCTTGCGGTTAAATTTACCGAGGCCGAACGGGTGCTTGGTTTCCTCTATCGGGTGCTGGGGGTGTAACAGGAATTCTAAAAGGTTGTTCAGCCATTATTATTCCCCTTGGTGAAATCAACTTCGATTGGTGGTGAGCCATCCAATTGGCAATAATGGCTACCAAGGCTCTTAAATTTTTCTTGTAGCATTGATTTGTAATCTATTATTTCAATGCGAGTGCCGCGGGTTATTAACCCTTGCCGGCCTGCCATTAAACATACCGATCCAGCCCAGCCGTCATATGATCCACCTTTGTCGATGATTGCTACCACAAGGTGAGTGGGGTTAAACCAGTGAGCATCTTTGATTGAGGGCTCTTTGTCGCTCTTGAGATAGTCGACTACTTTATCTCTTATTTCCTGAGCTCGTGTTACTTGCTCTTTTGTTTGGTCAATATCGACAATTTGATCATCAGGAATTACTTTTTTGTTGGAGTTTTTAAGTGAAGTAATAGATTTAGTTAATACAAAATATTCTGGATTTCTTATGGCACCTGATATGGTAATTGATCTTTCGCGGTTCGCCCTTCCAGAAAACAGCACCTGATCACCCTTGTGAAAATTTTGAATTAGCTCAGGGGAAATGCTATTTTTACTGATTCCAAGGTAGAAGGTAATTTTCCTAGCCTCTGCCTCGATTTCATATATCTCATTGCCATCGTTATCAGTTCTATTTGCATCAACACCTACAACTATTGCTTTCCAATCCTCAAAATCTTGGGGGCCTTTAAGAGCCAGTGTAGCCTTTGCCTCAATTTTTTTAATATATTCCGAGTTGCTGGATTCTAGGGCAAGTTTGTATTCGGCCCTAATATTTTCAACGGTCTCGAAGAATGCTTGTTGCTGGGAGTGAATAGTCTCATTTTGTGAGCATGAGGTCAGTGTGATTAAACTTGTCAGCAAAAATAGTGTTAAAAGCCGAATCATTCGTCCTCCCTGGAATTGAATCTGGGGTTAGACCCCCTCTAATAGTTGTTGTTTTTTCCCCTGAAACTCCGCTTCTGTCAGGATGCCTTTATCTCTCAACTCCGCAAGTTTGGCTATTTTTTCCAATGGGTCTGAATCTGCTGGTAGTGATTGGGATTGGGAATTTTGTCTTCCAGCCTCAATAGCATCATTTAATTTTACTTCGGCATTTTTATCAAAGAATTTGAATTCAAGATCGTCGTGAGAAGTGTGTAAACGTAGTGTCCGATGCCCCATAAAAGACTTGCGCTCTACTGAAGTTATACTTTTGAGAGGGATCGTTTCAATAACTTCGCCAAAAAACCCCTTTCGATAGAATGCAGCTCTTTTATTAGTGATGATGATAGAGCCGTTTTGCTGGGCATCCTTGCCGCTTCCCATCATCTTGCCAATATAACCTTCCGTGAAAGCAACTATTTCCTCTTCAGCCTGAAGGTGCTTGCTTCTAAAAGCTTCAACGTGTCTACTCATCATTCCTCCCTGAATGTGAATTTAAAAGCCAGCTGTATTTGTAATTGTATGACGTTATTGCTTGGTGGCGGTTGAGCCAATTGTGTCACTGGCCTGTTCAATAAGTGAATCGCTAATTTTCACCATGGCTTCTTGTTGTGGTTTTGGCATGTTTTCCATCGCAAGTAGAACTCTGGCTTGTTCTGTAGTCCGCGCGTAAGCGTTGCTGGGCAGCATCTCACCTTCACCGGTTGTCAGCCAGACCGCATTCACGCCGCATATATCAGCTATCAGGGCTGTATACATGGATCCCTGAGTTTCAGGATTTTTTTCCATCTTTGCTAGATTGGCCTGACTCATTAGAGGTTTGTCATCGTCCTTTTTAGGTAGGCGATCAACTAATTGCTGCTGGGTTAAACCAGCGTACTTGCGGGAAGCAACAAGGCGCTCATTGAATTTCATGGCTCCGACGATATAACCGAGGTTATGCCAGGTCAAATAACCATGGTTATTGACACAAATATAACTGTGGTTATAATTCTCCATCATGTCTAATCGATCCTATTTAAAAAAGTTGGTGGGACTTGCTGAGTCGCAAGCGTTACTTGCTGACAAAATCAACAAGATTCAGCCTGGGGCAAAATTGGCTCAGGCTCATGTCTGGAAATGGCTTAATTCCACGGCTCTAGGAATACCTGGTGAATATGTCATCTCAGCCTGCCATGTGGTGAATTGGCAAGTCACCCCACATCAACTTCGACCTGACCTGTATCCACACCCGGCTGACGGTCTGCCTGAAGCAATGCGTATCAATGGGAGGCATATATGACTTCTTTCCTCAAGTTGGTGGATCGCGACAGGGCTATTCCCCTGGCCTTGTCGCGTTTTTTATGCATGGTAGGCAGCCTTGTGGCTGTGTGCTACGTCAATTTCACGCGCGGGGTGACATATGGATGAGTCAACTCGATTGCATGCGATGAGTATTCACGGAAACCGCAAATTTCCGTTGAGCACGGATATCTGCCTTTACCTGCCTGAGCCATGGCCTGAGTGCTACATCGCTTTGGCGAACCCGCTTGATGAGAATGGGGCGGGGGAGTGCGTTGGCTACCTCCGGTGTGAGCTGATCACACACAGAGGTGAGCCACGGTGGGAAATGATGCTTGCTAAGAAGTTATATACCTTTGCAGTAGTTGGAGTATATCCGGCGCTTTCTCCAGCCCCTTCGTTAGTAGTTCCATTGTCAGGTGTTTTATGGAGTCGGCCGGCAGCGATCGAAGCCCATCAGTCCATTTCTTCTTATCAGCGGGGGCTAGCTCAGATTGACTAATCTTTGCTTCGATCATCTGGCGGATGGTGTCATCGTGCAGCCGCACGGTAACGACGCCGAGTATTGCGCTGAGGCCACCGTCGCCAGCCATGAAGTCATGGCCCTGGGCAGTTATTTCCGCGCCATCCCAGCGGTAATGCTCATTGCCATAGCCAACCCATTCAATGCCGGATTTAACCAAACCGTGCTGTTCAAGATACAGAAGGTTTGCAATGACTTGATCTTGCTCTTCTTCGGACTGTTGATTATTGAGCATTTCTTCGCTGCGCTTGGGGAAGATGCAATCAAGTTCCTCGAGGATTTTTCTCTGAAGTTCCCGATCAAGTTTGCTCGCCATATTTTTTCCTGTGAGGTGATTTATGCCTAACGATTTGTGCCTGCGAGACACAGTGTATCACTTGGCGCACGATTACCCGGGCGGGGTGCCTGCGCTTGCCGCGCGGATGGATAAAAACCCCACAGTGCTGATGCACAAGCTCAACCCGAATAACACGACGCACCACCTCACGGCGCACGAGTTGGATGCCCTGGACGACCTCACCGGCACGACCAGGATCGCGGAGTATTTCGCCCACAAGCATGGCTTCTTGCTGGTTCAGGCGTTGGTGCCGGGTGATGAGCATGAGTTGCCCCTGATGGATCACTTTATGGTTGTCGGCGAGAAGCTGGGCAATTACTGCCAGGAGTTTCGTGAGGCTTATGCGGACCGGGAAATTACCAAGGCGGAATGGAAGCGCATCAAGCGCAAAGGGGTTGAGCTTCGACAGGAGATTGTGGCGCTTTCCAACCGTATTCACTTGATGGTGAAGGATTAACCATGATCCCCGGCTTACACGAAGCGCATGTGCGTGCGTTCAGGTTGCGCAATAAGGCATTGTGGTTGGCTGGGTTTGATCTCAAGACGCGCCGCAAGCGTCTGCACGAACTGGCGGAGCAGCACGGTTTTACCGAGGCCGGGATTGTGGAGCAGCTGATGCAGCCGATCCTGGATGAAAAGCAGGCGGAGCATCAATCCCGCATGGATGAGTTGAGAAGGGCGGTGTTCCGATGAGTGGTCATCTGGATTTCAGGAGTGTCACCGGCTTGCGGCCATGCCCGTTCTGTTGCGGCGTGGATTTGGCCGTTGTGCGCTTTCCCAAAACAGACACCAAGCCCGAGTGGTGCATGTTGCAGTGCAATAGCTGCGGCGCTACTGGGCCGCTGGCGGAAACCGAGGCGGAGGTCCGCCTGTGCTGGGATATGAGGGGAGAAAAGGTATGACGCCCGATGAACAAGCCGCGTTGGATTTCATGCGCGATATGCAGCGGGCTTTTGGCGAGCTGGAATTCCGCGTTACCACGGCGAGATTCACCGCTGTTTCTCCTGGTGTCAACCCACTAGAGCCGCTGGGTGAAAGTCCCCGGTCCGGTGCTGCCAGGCAGCCTTTTCCTGCAGTGAACTCCACCCACAAAAGCGCAGCTGACGCATTGCGGAGGGTGAAGGGGTGACGCACTGGACAACCGATGAGGATGATTTGTTGCGGCAGCTTTACCCGGATGTCGCCATCGGCGACCTTGAGCGGGTGTTTGAGGGGAGAACCCGTAGCTCAATTCGGAACCGCGCCTACGCGCTCAGCCTCAAGCGCAGTACGGCATTTTTCACCAGCGAGGGCAGCGGGCGGATCATGCCTGCGAATATCCCCTGGAATGCGGGCATGAAGGGATTGCAGATCGGCGGCGTCACTACGCGGTTCAAGAAGGGCCATCGGGGCGGCAAGGCGGCTGCGCTGTGGGTGCCGGTGGGTTCTGAGCGCATCACGAAGGATGGTATCTGCCAGCGCAAGATCCACGACAGTATGCCTTTCCACACCCGTTGGCGGGCGGTGCATTCGATTGTATGGGAGCTGCTGCACGGCGCCACCATCCCGCCAGGGCATTTGGTGATTTTCCGGGACGGCAATCGCGGCAATTTCAGTTGCGCGAACCTGGAGCTGGTATCACGCCGAGAAAACATGCAGCGCAACAGTGTGCACAACTACCCGGCGGAGATTGCCCACGCGATGTTATTGCGCGGGCAGTTGACCCGAAAGATCAACGAGAGGAGCAAGCAGAAATGAGCGATATCCGTCAATTGCGGGAAAGCATTTTCGCGACGATACAGGGCCTGAAAGACGGCACGATCGACCTGGAAAAAGCGAAGGTGATCGGGGAGCTATCCCAGGTCATGATCAACAGCGCCAAGGTGGAGGTGGAGTACATCCGCGCCAATGGCGGTGGCGCGGCGGCTTTTTTCCCCGACAATGACAGCGTACCGCTCCTCTCCTCACCTACGCAGACCGGCATGAAGATGGTCAAGGGCAATCTCACCGTGCATAAGTTAAAGGGGTAGGGCATGAGTCTATTCCAATTTATTCAATCCCGGCTCATGCGCATTGCGGAATCGCGTATGCCGGATGTGGTCATCGGCGGCCGGGACGATCCCTACCTGCTGCGCTGGTACGTGATCCCACGGAACCGGTTTTTCAATGTCTACCTGCACAAGTTCATGCGCAGCGACGACGACCGCGCACTGCACGACCATCCCTGGATGAACATGAGCATCCTGCTCCAGGGCCGCTACACCGAGCATTTGATCCAGGCCCGCGGCATCCATGAGCGCCACGTGCGGGAGGTGGGGCATTGCTACCTGCGCCTGAGCGGCAAGATTGCGCACCGGGTGGAACTGACGGACGGTCCATGCTGGACGCTGTTCGTCACCGGCCCGCGCTACCGCGAATGGGGTTTTCATTGCCCTGAGCAAGGGTGGGTGCATTGGGAAGATTTCACGGCCAGCAATGACCGTGGAGCGATTGGACGGGGTTGCGGAGAATGAAGTATTTATCAGTCTGTTCCGGCATCGAGGCTGCCACGCTAGCTTGGCATCCCCTTGGCTGGAAGCCTGTCGCATTCAGCGAAATAGAGGCTTTCCCTTGCGCGCTGCTGGCTCACCATTATCCCGATGTCCCGAATTGGGGCGACATGACCAAATACCAGGAGTGGCCTGATGCAGTTATCGATATTCTCGTCGGAGGAACCCCTTGCCAATCATTCAGTGTCGCCGGACTCCGAAAAGGATTGGCTGACCCACGTGGCAACCTCATGCTTACTTACGGTGCCATTGCTGCAAAATATCGCCCCACTTGGCTGGTATGGGAGAACGTCCCCGGTGTCCTTTCAAGCGAAAAGGGAAAAGACTTTGCAAGCTTTTTGGGACTCATCACTGGGCAAGAAATCCACCCGCCTGCAGGTGGCTGGAAAAACAGCGGAATTGTCCCAGGCTATAAAAACGCCTATGGAGTCGCCTGGCGGGTGCTTGACGCTCAATACTTCGGAGTACCCCAGCGACGCCGCCGTGTGTTCGTTGTCGGATATATTGGAGACTGGAGACGTGCCGCCGCGGTTCTTTTTGAGCGCCACAGCATGTCGGGGCATCCTGCGCCGCGCAGGAAACCGGGGGAAAACATTGCCGCGACGGTTAGAGCAGGCGTTGCAAACGGTAGCAAAGGTCACGGAGCAAGAAGCGAGGACAGCAAGGATGAGTTGATCGTCCCTGTTGCTCCAACCATTCCCAGCCGGGACGCTACAGGCGGCGGCCTGGGAACTGATTTCGACCTGGATGGCGGCCTGGTGCCGACTTTGGATGCGAGCTTTGGGCGACTGCAAGGTTGCAGTGGTCAGGATTCCAACCACGGCCATAGTCACCTTATCGTCGCTTTCGGAGGCAACAGGACAAGCGGTCAAATAAACGTTGCTCCGTCTCTACTTGCTCATCCTGGCAGTGGATATAAAGTGGACTTTGAAAGCGAGACCTTCATTACTCACGCCCTTCGCGCCGAAGGTTTCGATGCCAGTGAAGATGGGACAGGACGTGGCACGCCGCTGGTCCACTTCCCGTTCGATACAACGCAGATCACGAGCCCAGATAATGGAAGCAATCCTCAACCTGGTGATCCTTGCCACCCCTTAGCTGCAAGTGCGCATCCACCGGCAATCGCCTTTCAGTCGAGCCAGAGCGGTGTTCGTACTGATGATGTGCATGCCACCCTGGACAGCAACAATGGTTCCAGGCGGCACAACGGTGCAGTGATCGGCATGAGGGTGAGAAGGCTTATCCCTCGTGAGTGCGAGCGATTACAGGGAATGCCGGACGATTACACGCTGATCCCTTGGCGTGGCAAGCCCGCAATTGATTGTCCTGACGGCCCCAGATACAAAGCCATCGGCAATTCCATGGCAGTACCGAATATGCGCTGGATCGGAAAACGCATTCAACAGGTGGATGAATTGATAGCGCAACTGGAGGCCGCATGAGCGTCCTGATGATGGCCCAAGTCTTCAAACGCTACCCCAATGGGGATGGCGAAATGCTGCTTGCGCTGGCGATTGCCGATCATGCGGATGACGAGGGCGAGAATATCTATCCCAGCGTCAAGACGTTGGCGGAAAAGACGCGCCAGAGCGAGCGCACAGTGCAGCGCTACCTGCGCAAGATGGTTGAAATCGGGTGGTTGATACCGGTTTGGGAAAACACAGGCGGCAGGGGGAAGACCTCTGAATATAGGATTTCCCCCGCCTGGATAAAGGGTGACAATTTGTCACCCTTTAATCCTGTGGATAACTCTGACAAAAGGGTGACACCGGAGGTAGAAAGGGTGACACCGGTGACGCAAAAGGGTGACATAGCTGTGTCACCCGAACCATCATTAACCATCAAGAACCATCATCTCTCAGCGCGCGAGAGTGCGAGTGAGTCCACCCCGCCACCTGCCGATCAGGTGGAAGCTGTGGTCGATGTGCTGCAGCGAGCGTGGGTTCAAGTCTCCAGCGGCAACTCGGCACTGCGCGAGCTGGTTGAGCAGGGATTCACGATTCGGGAAGCGGCGGATTGCGCCAGCATCGCCCGGCAGAAAAAACCCGGCGAGGCCATTCCGTGGGCCTACCTCGTCAAGGTGATCCAGACCCAGCGGGACCAGGGCTTGGTTTGCCGGCAGCCATCCCACTCCAACAGCCCGCCTTGGTGGCTGGACCCGGACAAGATCGCCGCGAAAGCCTACGAACTGCGCTTGGTCAACGGCACGATCACCGACCGCCGTCGAACCGAATCGACAGAGTTCCAGCAGCAGGTGCTGCGGGCGGCGGGCGCATCGGAGGATGTCTGGGCCCAGTGGCGAGCGTGGCGGCTGGATGCGGCATGAGTTTTATTCCTGCCTGGCAGGGTTTTTGTTGAGTTTTGGAGAGGGCGATGTTTGATACTTACGTGGCGGGACGGTTGAAGGTGTGGGCGGATTGGCGAATCAGGCGCGACCAGGGCGGGGTGGGTTACCCGCGTAAGGTGGCGTTCCTGAAGGTGGCGCCTACGCCCGCCGGGTTCTGGACTCCCGAGATGGATAGCCAGGCGTACGAGATGGAGCAGTGTGTGATGGCGTTAGATGAGGTTTTGTATGATGCGGTTGTGGCTTGTTATTTGCATACGACCTCACTGGACCAAAAATTAATTTTTTGTGGATGCAAGAAGGATACCTATTACCGCCGAATTAATCAGGCACATAAGGTGGTGCTTGGGTTCATGAATGATTTGGCTGCTGGAATGACGCTCAAAACAATCCCCAAGCTGAGGAAACCAAAAAATATTTTACGTGCAATCGCTTGACAGATGTGCGAATAAGTTGGCATGATTCAGGCAAGCTGTTAATCAGTGCGACCGAACAACCCGATCTAGCCTCCGCTGGTCGGGTTTTTTGTTGTCTGCTTACAGCCTAGATGCTTTGCCAGCATCGCTCCTCCTGAGGCCCGGTTCATTCCGGGCCTTTTTATTTTCTGGTCTGGTGGCTGTGCGGTTGTGGTGTGCCATCTCAGCTGCATGAGGACAGTCATCAGTCCAGAGGGTAAATCGATGGATAGGCGAACTTCATCTGCCAAGCGCGGCTATGGCTACAAGTGGCAAAAAGCCAGGGAAGGGTTTTTGAAGCACCATCCTCTCTGCGCGGACCATCTCAAGCGCGGGCAGGTGAAGCAAGCGACTGTGGTTGACCATATCAAACCACATCGAGGCGATATGGAGTTGTTCTGGGACAAGGACAATTGGCAAAGCCTTTGTGATGAATGCCACAACATTCACAAGCAACGCCTGGAGAAGTCGGGCAAGCAGATCGGGTGTGACCTCTCGGGCATCCCTGACGATCCGGGCCATCACTGGCGCCGGACATGAGGGAGGGGAGGGTAAAAACTTCAAGGGCTACCCGCTCTAGACCGCTTGCCTACCTCTTTTCGCAGCCCCGCAAAATCCAATGGGGGTGGGGGTAAAGGACATAAGCAATGGGAAGACCAGCAAAACCTACCAACCTGAAGATCATCGAGGGCAATAAGGGCAAGCGATCCCTCAACAAGCAAGAGCCGGATCCGCAATACCTCACGGATTTGACCGCGCCGGACTGGTTGCCCAAGTCAGCCAAAGCGGTGTGGGATGAAGTCATCCCGCATCTGCGGAACGCGCACCTGGTGACCTTGGTGGATGTTCAGCCACTTGCCATGGGTTGCATGGCAATTGCGCAGTACCGTTATGCGGCTATGCGCACCGGCGACGAGATGGTGAAGGCGAAGCACAAGGAAGATGAAGAGGGAAAGCTGGTCGAGTACGGCGAGCACGTCAACCCTTGGCTGATCGTGCAATCGATGTCTTTCAAGCAGGCTATGGCGATGTTTCAACAATTTGGCATGAGCCCGGCCGCAAGAACAAGAATTTCAGTCAACCCGCAAGGTGATCTGTTTGGCAACTCGGAAGGCAAGACAGGTACGGATTACTTCTCGTGATCCGGTCACGACCTATGCGCGTGATGTCATTGCCGGAAAGATAGTCGCTGGCCCGCATGTGAGGGACGCTTGCAAGCGCCACATGCGCGACCTGAAAGAAGCCCCTGACCGGGGCTTTTTTTTCGACCTCGAAAAGGTCGATAGGGTGATCGGGTATTTCCGGGATGTTTTGCGGTTGAACGGCGGCCAGTTCGAAGGTAAGCCTTACGAGGTGCTTGGCTGGCAGGCATTCGCGCTCGGCTCGTTGATGGGCTGGGTTGATCCTGATGGTTTGCGCCGCTTTCGCATGGCCTACATCGAAACAGGGAAAGGGAGCGGAAAAAGCCCGCTGGCGGCAGGCATTGGATTGTATGGTTTGACGGCGGACGGTGAAGCTCGGGCGGAAATCTATGCCGGCGCCACCAAGAAGGACCAGGCCATGATTCTGTTCCGCGATGCGGTTGCCATGGTCGACCAGTCGCCCCAGCTTTCTGCGCGGCTGCGCAAGTCGGGTGTGGGGGAAAACGTCTGGAACTTGGCGTACCTGGACAAAGGCAGTTTCTTCCGTCCGATCTCTGCGGATGATGGTCAATCAGGCCCCAGGCCGCACATTGGACTGCTGGACGAAATCCACGAGCATAAAAACAACGCCGTGGTGGAAATGTTGCGCGCCGGTACGAAGTCCCGGCAGCAAGCGCTGATTGTGATGATCACGAATAGCGGTACCGACAAGCGGACCGTATGCTGGGACTATCACGATTACGCATGCAAGGTTGCAGCCGGTGTCATCGCCGACGATAGCTTTTTCGGCTACGTGTGTGCGCTTGATGAAGGCGACGACCCATTTGCCGATGAGTCTTGCTGGCCCAAAGTCAACCCAAGCCTTGATGACGGATTGCCTGGGCTGAAGTACCTGCGCGAGCAGGTGACCCAGGCGCGAGGGATGCCGAGCAAGGAATCGGTGGTGCGGCGCCTTAACTTCTGCCAGTGGGGGGAGGCAGAGTCGCCCTGGATTGGTTCTGATGTCTGGTTCGGTTGCGCGCCTGATGATGAATTTGACGAAGCCTTGCTACTAAACAGGCGATGCTGGGGCGGGTTGGATCTGTCCAGCACCCAGGATTTGACATCCTTGGTGCTGAAATTCGAGCCCATACCGGAAGATCCCGTATGGCGCCTCAAGCCATGGTTCTGGCTGCCAGGCGATGGTCTACACGAAAAGGCCGACCGCGATCGGGTGCCGTATATTGCCTGGCGCGATGCCGGCCATCTGATTGCCCTGCCGGGAAGGGCGGTGAACAAGCTCGAGATCGCACACAAGCTGGCCGAGCTTTGCGGCCTGTACGACGTGCAAAAAATTGCGTTTGACCGCTGGCGCATCGAGGACTTGAAAGGCTTTATTGATGGCGAGGGATTATCCATTGCGCCACTGGAGCCATTTGGTCAGGGCTATAAGGACATGGGGCCGGCTGTTGATGAGTTCGAGCGGCAGCTGCTCTCCAGGGAAATGCGGCACGATGGAAACCCTGTCATGACCTGGTGTGCGGCGAACGCAATCGTGATGACGGATCCCGCCGGCAACAGAAAAGTTGCCAAGGAAAGGGCAAGCGGTCGCGTCGACGGTATTGTGGCTGGGATCATGGCAACTGGTTGCGCATCCCATGCTGAAACAACAGAAAACCTGGATGACTTCTTGAGTGATCCAATCATTGTGAGCTGATCCTGATGAAAAACCTACTTTCTCCCGCCGTTATGGCTGTGTCAGGGTTTGTAATGGCTTCGGCACTGAGTATCGCCGGGATGTATCTTCTGGCTGGTACTGGCTGGGCTTTCATGGTGGCTGCAATTCATTTCTACCTGATTGCTGCGATTATTTTCCGAGGGTTGGCACGTGGCTGATTCACTATGGAAGGTGATCGGAAAGGGGCTCAGCGTCAAGGGAATCATTGGTGTTGATCCAGGCACTATTCGGCTCACGGACGGGGAGTTTTGGGGCCGCTGGCTCGGAAGCAATAATTTCAGCGGCAAGGCGGTGTCGGTAAATGCGGCCCTGCAACTGAGTGCTGTGTGGTCTTGCGTCCGCCTGATTTCGGAGACACTCTCCACGCTGCCCGTCAGTGTGGACAAGGTGTTGGACGACGGCTCAAAAGAGCCTGTCAAAAACCATCAGCTCTATTATCTGTTGCACACGCAGCCCAATGCAGATATGACCGCCGCTGTTTTCTGGCAAGCCTTCATTGCCAGCTTGCTGTTATGGGGCCGGACATACGTGGAAAAGAAAATGAGCGGCAATACCATCACGTCGCTTGTATTCCTGATGCCCAACCTAGTCACCAGAAGGCTGCTGGCGGACGGTGATTATGAATACCGTTATACCGATCCGAAAACAGGCAAGGCGCGGATAATTTCTGCCGCCAATATGTGGCATACGCCAGCCTTCACGGTTGACGGCGTCAATGGTCTAACACCGGTTCAGGTTGGGGCGAATGTCTTCGGGGCTGCGATGTCGGCAGATGAAGCGAGTGCCGATACCTTCAAGAACGCCATGAGGTCGCCAGGACTGGTGCTGATGGATGCTGTGCTGACCAAAGAGCAGCGCCAGCAGGTGCGCGAACACGTGGCTCAAGTGTCTGCATCTGGCGGCGTGATGGTGATGGAAAAGGGTGTGGGGTTCCAGCAACTTTCCATGAACCCGCAGGATGCTGAATTGCTGTCTTCGCGTAGTTTCAATGTGGAAGAAATCTGCCGATGGTTCCGCGTGGACCCTTCGCTGGTAGGGCACAAGCAAGGCACTACCCAGTGGGGCACAGGCATTGAGCAAATGATGATCGCGTTCCTGACGTTCACCCTTCGGCCCTGGGCTGTGAGGATTGAACAATCGATCAAGAAGGACCTGTTCAACCCGATTGAAAAGCGGAACCTTTCCGCTGAGTTTGCGATAGAGGGCTTGCTTAGGGGTGACAGCGCCGCAAGAGCTGCTTTCTATTCCAGCATGACGCAGAACGGTATTTACACCCGCGACGATTGCAGGCGCAAGGAAAACCTGCCGGCCATGGGTGGCAACGCTTCCGTATTGACGGTGCAATCCAATTTACTGCCGATCGATATGTTGGGGCTCAACATCAAGGACCAGGCAGCCGCCGAGGCGCTGCGCAATTTCCTCAACAACAATTCGGGCGAGGATGAATGATGAGAAGTAAAGACGCAGGCTTGCAACTCAAGCGCAAACAGATCGGATTCAAGGCTGATTCGGTAAACGATGATGGAACCTTTACAGGCTACGGTTCGGTGTTCGGCGTGCTGGATTCCTACCGTGAAATCGTGGCGCCGGGTGCGTTCAAGGAAAGCCTTGAAAAGATCAAATCCACCGGCGACCCGCTGCCTGCCCTGTGGCAGCACTGGGGAAGCGAGCCGATTGGCGGCTACGACGATCTTGCAGAAGATGACCATGGCCTGAAGGTTCAAGGCTTCCTGCTCAAGGATGAAATCCCGAGGGCGAAGGAAGCATATGCGCTCATGAAGCGCCGGGTGGTCAAGGGGCTATCCATTGGGTATTACGTCCTGGAAGATTCCTGGAATGAAAAAGACCGGATCCGCACGCTGCAAAAGCTAGACCTGGTCGAAATCAGCATTGTCACCTTCCCAGCCAATGAAGAAGCGCTGATTGATGCGGTGAAAACCCGGCTTGCCGAAGGGCAGTTGCCGACATTGCGTGAATTCGAGGATTTCCTGTGTGAGGCAGGGTTCTCAAATTCTCAAGCCAAGGCTATCGCTGGCAATGGCTTGAGCAAATTGCTTGGTCAGCGCGAGGCTGACAGCAAATCCAGCGAATTGCTGCAGGCCCTTAAAGGGTTCGAGCTGCCACTGTAAATAACCCTGTCTCCACACAAGCCCGCTTATGCGGGCTTTTTTATTGAGGAAAACAATCGTGAAAATGACTGCAATCTTACTCACCCTGGTGTTGGTCCCAGCGTTGTTGCTGATGCTGGCGCCAGCCGTAAAACAATACTTGGGCGACGTCTCCCTTGCCTACATGACGCGAACCGGCATGCTGCTGTGGGATGCACCTCCAGAAGCCACAATCGAAGCCGTTCAGAAAGAGCTGAAACGCATTGGCGACGATATCAAGACCCAGGGCGAGAAGGCCCTGGCCGAGGCCAAGAAAGCCGGCGATCTATCTGCCGAGACCAAAACAAAGGTCGACGAACTGCTGGTCAAGCAGGGCGAATTGCAGGCCCGCCTGCAGGAAGCCGAGCAAAAGCTGGACAAGCAGACTGCCGGCGGCAGCGATGAGGCCGAAGAAACGGTTGGGCAACAATTCATCAAATCCGAGCAATTCAAGGAATACCTGGCAAAGGGAGATCCGCGCAATTCCAGCGTCAGCTTCCCGATCAAGGCCATCACAAGTTTGCCTGCCAGCGCGGGCGACGGTGTTGCCCCTGACCGCTTGCCCGGTATCGTGAGTTTGGCCCAGCGCCGTTTGACGGTGCGCGACCTGATCACGCCTGGCCGAACTGAATCCAATGCCATCCAGTACCTGAAGGAAACCGGATTCACCAATAGCGCAGCTCCCCAGGCTGAAGGCGTTAAAAAGGCAGAGTCGGATATCACGTTTGACTTAGTGAATGCCAATGTCATCACCCTGGCCCATTTCGTGAAAGCTTCCAAGCAGATACTGGATGATTTCGCGCAATTGCAATCCTATATCGACGGCCGCTTGCGTTACGGCTTGGCCCTTGTTGAAGAAAACCAATTACTAAAGGGTAGCGGCGTCGGCAATAACCTGAACGGCATCTATACCCAGGCAACAGCATATGCTGCCCCTATCGTCGTGGCGGATCCGACCCGCATTGACGTACTGCGGCTGGCCTTGCTGCAAGCCGAGCTTGCAGAATTCCCAGCCACAGGCATCGTCCTGCATCCGTCCGATTGGGCGGCCATCGAGCTGACCAAGGACGACAACGGCGCTTACATTTTTGCGAATCCACAAAGCCTTGCTGCTCCGGGATTGTGGGGCCGTCCGGTGGTGGCAACCCAGGCCATGACAGTCGATACCTTCCTGGTGGGTGCTTTCCAGGTGGGTGCGCAAGTGTTCGATCGCGAGCAGGCCAATGTCGTTATCGCAACTCAGAACGAGGATGATTTTGTGAAAAACATGATCACCATTCGTGCTGAAGAGCGTCTGGCCCTTGCTGTGTATCGCCCTGAAGCATTCGTGAAGGGCGACATCACACCAGCCCCTTAACAGCTAACGGGGCCATCTGCGTAAATTGCAGATGGCCTTTATAGGAGAACAAAATGGTTAAAGCAGTAGCGTTGGAAAGTTTTACCCATGACTCGCTCAATGTCCGCCGCGGTGATGATCTGGACATTGCCGAGTCGACCGCGCGGGATCTCGAAAAGCATGGTTTGGTAAAGGTTTCCGAAGTGAAATCTGCACCTACTTCGCAGAACAAGAAAGCGCCGGTTGCGCAGAACAAAACCCAGACAGACTCCAACTCAACCAAGGCTGATTGATGCAATACCGTGTTATCACGCCGCCAGCGGCCGAGCCGGTCACGCTTGAGGAAGCCAAGCTTCACTTGAGGGTAGATGGGTCGGAAGAGGATAAATACATCCTTGACCTGATCTCCGTCGCTAGAGCGTCATGTGAGGGTTTCCTGGGTTGGTTCGTTGTTGAACAGACCATTGAAATGGCTTTGTGCATGTGGCCCCGCAATCCTTATGAATTGCGCGTTTCGCCCGTCACTGAGGTGGTTTCGGTGAGCTACTCGGACCCGGAGGGGCAGGTTGGTGTATTGGACCCGGACGCGTATAGGCTCAATAGCTTTGTTACGCCGGAGCAGCTTGTATTCAATGATGCCTTACTACCACAGCTCTCGCCGGTATTCGACGCGGTCAAGATCGTGATGAAGGTTGGCAACTACGGCGTGATTCCTTCCCCGGTAAGGCATGCCATCCTGCTTTATGTCGGCCACTTTTACGCGAACCGCGAAGCGACGGCGCCAACAGGCGTTGCAGAAATGCCGCTTGGAGTACAGCACCTGTTGCAACCATACCGCTCATGGATGGGCGTGTGATGGGAGCCGGTGCATTGCGTGAGCGCATCCGCATCAAGAAGCGGGAAGGGCAGCCTACCATGGGCGGCGGGGTTCATGAGCATTATTGCCTGGTGGCTGAAGTATGGGCGGAAATGGTGCCGGTGGGTAATGCGTTGTTCTTTGGGGCCATCCAAATCGCGGAATCAGTAACGCACAGTTTCAAGGTGCGGATGGATGCCAGTATTGGCCTGACACGTCATGGCATTGGCGGCGATCACGTCATTGAATGCCGAGATGGCGATGCATGGTACAGGTACCGTGTGAAACGCTCGGACGAACTGAAATCCGAACGGCATCACCTCTTGATTCAGACAGAGCTGCTAAAGGAGTTATGCGATGGCTAGAGAGGGCAGCTGGGCCGAAGTCAATGTGAAGTGGGAGGGCTATGCCCGGATCGACTTCGACAAGGTCAAGATCCGCAAGGCTATGCGTCTAGTTGGCCGGAATGTCCAGCGCCAATCCCGGAAACTGGTCTCACGGCGCGGTGGCGTGTCGCGGCCTGGGCAGGCTCCAAGCCGTAGCACCGGCGCGTTAATGCGCTCTATCAAGGTGAAAGTCTCCAGGCCTGGCTTCCTGGTCCGCATCGCACCGGAAAAGATCACAGCCATGGGCAAGGATTTCTACCCGGCTTTCCTGCATTACGGTAGCGAAAAAAACAATCTAAAGCCTCGCAGCAACTACATGGTCGAGGCGCTGCGCATAGAAAGATTCAGAACCCAGTCCACCATCTCGAGCGCCTTGCAAGACGCACTGATCCCAAGGAAGTGACATGGACCTGACCAATATCATCATCGCCCTGAAAGAGCGTTGCCCGAGCTTTGGTGAGGCGCCCAACCGGCGGTTTGCAGGGGCGGCAGAGTTTGCTGCGCTGCAGGAAGAGCAAAGCATGGATTTCCCCAGCGGCTACGTCATTCCGATGGATGACGAAGTGCTGGAGCAACAAAGCCAGAACGGATACCGGCAGATCATTCGCGATATGTTTGCCGTCGTGGTGGTGTTCAACAACAAGCAGGACGGGCGGGGACAACACGCGGTGGCCCAGGCGGTCAACCGGATCCGCAAAGAGCTGTTCCGGGCGTTGCTGACCTGGGAGCCTGATGAGGAACATACCCGTATTGAGTACGAAGGCGGCACCGTGCTCCACGTCAACCGCGCGCACTTGTACTACCAATTCGAGTTCAGCGCCCAGACGGTGATTCTTGAAGAGGACACCTGGCAAGCTGTGCACAATGCCGCGCTGCCAGCGTTTTTAAGTATGGGTATCGAGATGGACTGTATTGATCCCTACGATCCCAACCTCGTGAGCATAGGCCCGGATGGCCGCATTGAAGTACACGCCGAGCTCGTCATCCCACAAACCCAGGAGACATGAACATGCATGTAATACCAGTTTCCGGCAGGCAGGTGCCTGATCCGGTGAAGGGCGACTATTTGCCCAAAGAGGGGCGCCAGGTGCAGAAAGACACCTATTGGCTGCGCCGTGTCGCGGATGGCGATGTAACCGTGAAGGCTGAAGGTGAAGAAACAACCAGCAAGACCAAAGGGGCTACCAAATGACCGTCTCGTTCAACACCATTCCTCAGAATATCCGATCCCCCCTGTTCTATGCCGAGGTGGACAATAGCCAGGCGGGCTACTTTACCCAGAACCAGCGCATTCTGCTGGTCGGGCAAAAGCTCGCCGCAGGCACTGCGCCTGCCGATGTGCCGGTGCTGGTAAGCCGCACCGACGAAGCGCGCGGACTCTTCGGCCTCGGCGCCATGCTAACCAGCATGCACGAGATTGTGCGGCTTAACGACCTGGCCGGCGAAGTGTGGTGCCTGCCTGTGGCAGACCCTGCCGCCGGGGTGGCAGCAGCCGGCACGGTGACGTTCTCTGGCTCGTCTTCCGAGGCCGGTACGCTCAATCTTTATATCGGCGGGGACCGCCTGCAAGTGCCGGTAGCAGTCTCCGAAACGCCGGCCGACCTGGCGACCGCACTGGCTGCGGCTATCAACGCGGATGCCAGCCTGCCTGTGACTGCGGCAGCTGCGGCTGCGGTGGTCACCGTCACCGCTCGCCACAAGGGGCTGTTGGGCAACGACATCCGCCTGCAGCTCAATTACCGTGGCAGCGCCGGTGGCGAAACCACGCCGACGGGCCTTGTGGTTACCCTGGTGCAGCCGACAGGCGGCACCGGCGTGCCGGACTTCGATGCGGCGATTGCGGCGCTGGGCGATGAGGAGTTTGACTTCATCATCCACCCATATGCCGATACTGGCACACTGGATGAGTTCAAGAGCCTGATGAACGATGATGCCGGGCGCTGGAGCTACACCAAGCAGATCTACGGCCATGTGTACACGGCGAAGCGTGACAGCTTTGTGAACCTGCAGAATTTCGGGGTTCTGCGCAACGACCAACACCACTCCATTGCAGGCTTCGAGCCAGGCGTGCCGAACCCCAGCTGGGAATATGCGGCAGCCTACGGCGCGCGCAATGCGGTGTTCATCAAGGCAGACCCTGCCAGGCCGACACAGACGGGCGTGCTGCATGGCATCCTGCCTGCACCGGCCAGCCAGCGCTTTATCAAGACCGAGCGCGAAACCCTGCTGAACTCGGGAATTGCAACCAGCATCGTCGACGCTGGCGGCAATGTGCTGATCGAGCGGGCCATCACCACTTACCAGAAAAACAAGTGGGGCCAGGCCGACCCGAGCTACCTGGACAGCGAGACCATGCACCAACTGGCGGTGATCATCCGCCGCATGCGTTACCGCATCACGCAAAAATACCCGCGCCACAAGCTGGCAAACGACGGCACGACCTTCGGCAGCGGCCAGGCGATCATTACGCCCAAGGTGGCACGGGCCGAGTTCCTTGCTGAATACAAGGCTATGGAGCTGGAAGGCCTGGTAGAGAATTACAGGCTGTTTGCCGACAACCTGATCGTGGAGCGCAATGCCAACGATCCGAACCGGCTCGACGTGCTGTTCCCGCCAGACCTGGTCAACCAGCTGCGTGTGTTTGCGGTGCTGGCGCAGTTCCGCTTGCAGTACGCGGCGTAGAGTTTTTCATCAACACAAGCCCGCCTAGCGCGGGCTTTTTTATTTGGAGAATCCCATGGCTGCAAAACGTATTGCCGGGGTGGTGTATTTCAAGATCGACGGCGAGCAGCTGGAATGCACCGGCTCGCTGCAAGTCCCGCTGAACACCAAGGTGCGCGAGAGCGTGCTAGGCCAGACGAAGGTGGCAGGCTACAAGGAAACGCTGCGTGCCGGGTACATATCCGGCGCCTTCGCCTTCGATGCCGATTTCCCGGTCGAAAAGGTGACCGAGGGTGAGGATATGACCATCACGGCGGAATTGGCGAATGGCAAGACCTACGTGCTCTCAGGCGCATATCTGGTGGATGAGAGCGATGTTGCAAACGATGACGGCACCGTCGAGCTGCGGTTCGAAGGCGATGGAGAGTATCAATAATGAGCGGCGAAATTTTTAAACTCAAGAAGCCAATCAAGGCCCACGGCGAGGAAGTCACGGAACTGACCCTGCGCGAGCCGACCGGCGATGATATTGAGAAGTTTGGGTTTCCCTACCTGGTGATTACTAAAGCCAACGGAGACACCGGCATTGAGATACGCACAAATGTCGTTTATCAATACATCTCAAAATTGGCGGCCATCCCCAAGGAAAGCGCGAAGCAGGTGAGCCCTGGCGACCTTTCCCTATTGAGCGGGATGATCATGGGTTTTTTCGGGGAATCGGAGCCGGACCAGGAGACGCCGACCGAAGCAGAAGCCAGTTCCTAGAGCTGGTGTTTGACCTGGGTTATGCCTGGCAGATAGACCCGGATGTACTACTCGCAAAGCCGCTATCGCGGCTTTCGTTGTTTATTGAGCAAACAAACCGCATCGCGGAAAAGCAGGAGAAGGATTATGGCAGATAAGTTCCAGCTGAAAGCCATCATCAGTGCGGTAGATAAACTATCGCCAAGTCTCAAAGGTATTCAAAAAAATATCAAGATCACCAAAAAAGCTTTAGGTGATATCCGTGTAGCCGGCGGCGATTTGCTTACCAAGCTTGGTATTGGTGGTGCAGCCCTTACTGGCGGCATCTTCGGCGCGCTGCGCACGATTGTGGGGGAAAACTCCAAGTTCGAGAAGTTCGAATCCATCCTCTCCACTATAGAGGGAAGTGCGGAAACGGCCCGAAAATCGATCCAGTGGATAGATAAATTTTCGAATGAAACACCGTATGACCTGGACGAAGTGACCGAAGCGTATGTGCAGTTGCGCGCGTATGGGATTGATCCGACCAATGGCAGCTTGCGATCGGTGGGGGATGCGGCAGCCGGCATGGGTAAGAACATTATGGATGTTGTTGGGGCATTGTCCAGCGCCATGGTGGGTGAGAGTGAAAGCCTAAAGTCCTTTGGCATTACTGCAAAGAAGACGGGTGACACCATCGCTTATAGCTGGAACGAAAACGGCAAGATGATGGTGGAAAAGGCCAAGGCCAATAACCGCGCTCAGATCGAAGCGGTTGTTACAGGCATTTGGAATCGCCGTTATGGCGGGGCGATGGAGAAACTTTCCAGCAGCTGGGATGGACAGTTGGCAATGATTAAGGGCTATGTCCTTAACTTTGCACGTTGGATTGGCGAGCGCGGGTTGTTTGAAAAACTGAAAGGCAACCTACAGGTCGTAATTGACCGATTTGCCGCTTGGGAAGCGGACGGCACATTGACCCGATTGGCAGACGAGATATCCAGAAATCTTGGTGAGATCGTTGACCAGGTTATGAGATGGGCTAGTGAAATAGATTGGGCCGCAATGTGGCAGGGCTTTAAATCTGGCGTGGCAAGCATAAGAGATTTCATCAACGCCATGGGTGGTTTGAAAACCGTGTTGATAGCGGTTGGTTTAATAATGCTGGCAGGGCCGGTGGCTTCCATATTTCAGATTATTTTTGCGGTTGGAACTTTAAGTAAAGTGATATTCGGTTTGATCTTCACCTGGGATAAGGCAACCAAAACCCTACTGCTAACTAATCCTGTGATGTTGCTTATTGTTGGAACCTTGGCTTTGATCGCGTGGGCTGCCTACAAGATCATCAAGCAATGGGACCCATTGAAAGGTTTTTGGGAAAACCTTTGGAATGGCCTCAAGTTGGTGGTTCAGGATTGGTGGGATTTCCTTCTTGAAATATTCAGCTGGAACCCGATCAACTTGATCCTCAAGGCTTGGGGTGGGGTCTTCAATTTCTTCAGCTCATTGTTCGACAAAATCCGGGGCGTGCAGTCCGCCGGCGCCAACATGAGTGTGCAGACGTCTGCACAGGATGAATCCGGCAATCGGCCGGCGCTCAGCCCCCGGGTGAAGGACATGAACCGCGCCCAGGTGAACGGCGAGATGGTGGTGAAGTTCGAGAATGCGCCCCAGGGCATGCGGGTATCGCCCGGCAGCACTAACCAGTCGGGCATGTCGTTCAATCCCGAGGTGGGATACCGCCCATTCGTCACACCGTTTTAATCGAGAGGTAACCCATGGCCTGGCAGGATGAGTTGTTAGCGGCATCCTTCAGGGGTGTTGCGTTCCATGTCGAGAGCGAGGAGATGTCGGGCGGCCGTCGTGGGCAGCTGCACGAGTACCCGTTCCGTGATACGCCTTACTTCGAGGATACCGGGCTCAAGGCGCGCACCAAGAATGTCTCAGCCTATGTGATCGGGCCGGAATACATGGCGGCGCGGGATGCGTTGCTTGAGGCGCTGGAAGCGAAGGGAGCGGGCGACCTGGTATTGCCCTGGACGCATAGCCTGCAGATGGCGGTAGAGACTTACCGCCTGGTGCACTCCAACGCCGAGGGCGGCATGTGCCGCTTCGATATCAGCTTCGTGCAGGCGGGGGAGGTGACATTCCCTACCGCCCGCATCGCGACCAGCCGGCAGACGATATCCGCCGTTGAGGTGCTGGAAGAAACTGCCATTGAGCAGTTCAGCGAGGTGTTCGATGTCGATGGCCTGCCGGCCTACGGGGTGGAAGACGCCATTGCCGCTGCCGAAGGGGCGGTGAGCGAGATTGAGGGCGCGGTGGGCAAGGTGGGCGGCGTGCTCAATAACCCAATCGGGTCGCTTGAGGGTGTGTTCGGCGACATGGTGAACAACCCGGTGGAAATGGGCCGGCGCTTGTTCGGCATCTTCTCCAAGGTGGGAGCCGTGATCACCACGTCCAACAACATGGTGACGGGCTACAGCATTTCCGATGCGATCAACCTGAACCGCGCATTGACCACGTTGCGCGCCCTGGGCTTGTTCCAGCGCGAAACGCGGTCTGGCAGTACAACGCCGATTCGCACGCAGATCCTCGACAACCGCGATGCGATCAACGACTTGATGCGCGCTGCGATCATTACCCAGGTGGGCGGCATGACGGCGGTGATGCCGTTGCCGGTGTACGACGATGCCGAGCAGCTGCGCAACGAGACCCTGGCCGCGATCGATGATGAAATGCTGCAGGCCAATGACGATATCTATGTGGCGCTGGCTGACCTGCGCGCCAAGATCCATACCGACATGAGCACGCGCATGCAGGAATCGGTGCGGCTGCGCGAGATTGTGCCGGTGCAGGTGCAGCCCGGCCTGGTGCTGGCGTATGACCTCTATGAATCCGTGGACCGGGAGGGCGAGATCATCGCCCGCAATCGGATCCGCAACCCTGGCTTTGTGCCGACAGAGCCGCTGAAGGTGCTGGCCTCATGAATGACGATGACGTAACGCTGAAGGTTGGGGGCTATGAGTTTTCAGGGTGGACGGAGATCGAGATTGCGGCGGGCATAGAGCGCCAGGCACGCGACTTCAAGCTTGAGATCACCCGCCAATGGCCGAAGTCCACCGGGCTGGAACGCCTGGTAAGGCCAGGCGACTTGTGCGAGCTGTGGATCGGCAGCAACAAGCTGCTGACTGGCTACATCGACGCCACGCCGATCAGCTACGACAGCGAGCAGGTGAGCGTGGGCGTATCCGGCCGCAGTAAGACCGGGGACCTGGTGGATTGCTCTGCCGAGTTCGGTGCCGGGCAATGGCGCCGCCGCAAGGTGGAAAGCATCCTGGCGGACCTTGCCAAGCCTTACGGCGTATCGGTGACGGCCCAGGTGGACACGGGCGCTGCCATCCAGGACCACCAGATACAGCCAGGCGAAACGGTGTTTGAATCCATCGGCCGCCTGCTCTCACTACGCCAATTGCTCTCTACCGACGACGGCGAGGGCAATGTGGTGCTGATCGAGCCGGGTAGCGGAGGCAAGGCGACTACCGCGTTGAGGATGGGTGAGAACATCCTGCAGGCGGATATCGGCCTGGATTATAAGGATGTATTCACCTATTACGAATGCAAGGGCCAGCAGGCTGGCAGCGATGAAGACGATGCGCAGCTGAGCACCACGTCCAATGCGCGCATCAGCGATAACTCCCTCGGGCGCTACCGCAAGCTGATCCTTACGCAATCGGGGCAGGTCGACACCCAAACCTGTGCGGACCGGGTGCAGTACGAAGCGTTGAACCGCCAGGCCAAGGCGCAGGAAGTGGTTTATACCGTGCAAGGCTGGCGGCAGGCCGACACTGCTTTATGGCTGCCGAACCAGTTGGTGCGCGTCGTGGACCCGGTGATCGGCTTTGACGACGACCGCCTGATTGTCGAGGTGGTGTATCGCAAGGGCGCGGGCGGTACGACAACCACCCTCAAGCTGGGGCCCTTGGCCGGGTACATCCCCAGCCCCGAGGCCCGTAAGAAAAAGAAGGGCAAGGGCGGCAATGATGCCGATTGGCTGAAAGACGCCCACTTGGTGGAATTTCCGGTAAAGACGGGGTGATGTATGGAACGCTTGATTGACCGTATGCTTGCCCCGATCAAGCGCCGCATCACCAACATGATCACCCGCGTGACCATCACGGCAGTCAACAGCGCCCTCAAGACCCAACGCGTGCAGATTGGCGCGCTGGCAGGCGAGGGCAAGACCGACATTGAACAGTTCGAAGCCTATGGCTTTACCAGCAGCCCGCTTGCCGGGGCTGAGGGTGTCGGGCTGTTTTTCTGTGGGGACCGCTCGCATGGCGTGGTGATCTGCGTGGGCGACAAGCGCTTCCGTCTCACCGAGGCAAAGCCCGGCGAGGTGGCGATGTACGACGACCAGGGGCAAGTGGTGCACCTGACGCGGGACGGCATCAAGATCGAATCGCACCTCGACGTGGAATTGCGCGGCCGCAATGTGCGGATCCACGGCAACGAGCGCTTGATCATCGAGTGCAATGGCCATGGCGAAGAGTGGTTGCCGGACCGCAAGAACACCTACACCCAGGGCGCAGCGCCCGGGACATCCAACCCAATTCATCCTCCCGAGATCCCATGATCGATATCGACTACATCCTGAAAGTGAACGGGGTGGAAAGCACGGCATTGCCGCAGGAACAGCAGCTGATCCGCGCCGTGATCATCAGCCTGTTCACCTGGCGCCGGGCCAATGCCGACGACAAGGCGGACGGCGAGCGCATGGGGTGGTGGGGCGATGTTGCCGAGCCGCCGGTGGTGAACGACAGGATCGGCAGCCGCTTGTGGCTGTTGAGCCGAGAAAAGATTCTCCCTGAAACCTTCATCCGCGCCCGGCAGTATGGCCGCGAGGCACTGCAATGGCTGCTGGACGACGGCGTGGCGAGCAAGGTGGAAGTGACAGCAGAGCGCTACGGCCGCGAAGGCCTGGCGCTGGTATGTACGATTTACAGGGTGGAAGGCACGGTGATCGAACTGGCCTTTGACCAAGCGTGGGAGATCATCCGTGCCGTTTAACCGACCCAGCCTAAAAGACCTGGTCAACCGTGTTCTGGCCGGCATCAAGAGCCGCCTGACCACGGAGCAATTGCGGCGGAGCGATGCCGAGGTGTACGCCCGGGAAATCGCCGGGGCATCCCATGAGCTGCATGGGCACTTGGACTTCATCTCCGCCCAGGTGATCTATGATACTGCCGAATCCGATTACCTCGACCGCTGGGCAACATTGTGGCTCACCCAGCCGCGCATTCCGGCAGCTGCTGCCAGCGGCAACGTGATTGTGACCGGGACGGATGGTACTGTCATCGAGGCCGGTAAGGTGTTCGTTTCCGGTGCCGGCGTTGAATACAGCGTCGAGACGGATGCCACTGTAGTTACGGGCAATGCGCTCGTGGCCGTTCGTGCCGTGCTAGGGCGCAACCCAGCGGACCGGGGCAGCCTGGGCAACCTTGCCGTGGGTGAAACGCTAACCTTGACCGAGACCATCCCGGGCATTGCCGGCGCCGCCACCGTGGCAACAGGCGGCCTCAGCGGCGGGGCCGACCAGGAGGACGATGCCAGCCTGCGCGCGCGATTGATCAACCGCATACAGGAACCGCCGCATGGCGGCTCTGCCAACGATTACATCACCTGGGCGCTGGAAGTGCCCGGCGTGACCAGGGCATGGGTATATCCGCAAGAACTTGGACCTGGGACGGTCACCATCCGTTTCATGCGCGATGACGACGATGACCCGATCCCCGATGCCGGCGAGGTAGCGACCGTGCAGGCCTACATCGATGAACGCCGGCCGGTGACTGTGAAGGAATGCTTTGTTGCTGCGCCAATCCCGGTGCAGCTTGATTTCGAGATGTCGGTCACGCCGAATACGTCGGCAGTGCGCGATGCCGTGCAGGCCGAGCTGGAAGACCTGATACGCCGCGAGGCTGTGCCTGGAGGTGGACTCCTGCTCAGTCACATCAACGAGGCGATATCCTTGGCGCCGGGCGAAACCGATCACGTGCTTGTAGATCCGTCGGCTGACGTCACCACCGGAACAGGCCAGATCCTCACCATGGGAACGATCACATGGCTGTAAGCGCGCAAGAAAACCTCCAGCAGCTGCTGGCCCTGTTGCCCAAGGGGCCGGCCTGGCCGCGCGAGGTGGACACGGTGTTGTTCGAGCAGCTGGCGAACTTTGCCGACGAGCTGGCGCGCATCAATCTGCGCGTCATTGACCTGCTGAACGAAGCCGACCCGCGCACCACCTATGAACTACTTGCCGATTGGGAGCGGGTCGCGGGGTTGCCGGATCCATGTGTGACAGATGAAGGCCAAACGGTAGACCAGCGCCGGGCTGCCCTGGCCGCCAAGATCACGATGCGCGGCGGGCAGAGCAGGCAATATTTCCTGGAGTTGGCTGCCAGCATGGGCTACCAGGGCGCTACGATCGACGAGTTCAGACCCATGACCTGCGAGGATCCGTGTGATTACGCCTTGTGGTCCGAGGCGGATATTTTTACCTGGCAATTGAATTTGCCATCCGATGGCGGCTATTTCGAGGCGGTGTGCGACGGGCCTTGCGACGTTCCATTGCAGAGTTTTGGGGATGAAGCGATTGAATGCCGCATCAACAGGCTGAAGCCTGCCCACACCAATGTCATTTTTGCCTATGTAGGGGACGAATAAATGCGAAGAATTGATACGCCGAACAGCGTGCCGGATCTCAATGGTCCTGGAAAAACTGGATTCAGAGATAGCAACAAGACTGCGGGCATCAATGCTACCGAACTCGCGGCCCGCCTATTCAATAGCTGGCAGGAAGAGTTGGCAGGCATCGTGGAGTATACGGGGGCGGAACTTGACCCGGAAGACAACACGCAGATTCTTACGGCTCTGCTGGGCATTATTGGTGAGAATATCGCGCCCGATGCTAGTGAGACCGTCAAGGGTTTGGTTAGGCTGGCCACTGCTGGAGAGGTGAAGTCTTTAACGGGAAACAGTGCTGTATCGGCAGGCGGGCTTAAAAACATCTTTTCTTTTACATGGGGAGATGTGACTGCGAGCCGTGCTGTAAATACCATTTATACAAATTCTGCGCAAAGTTTTCGTTTCGTAAGCGCCCTTGTTGTTGCTCCCGCTAGCACGACTGGCTATCTGATGGTGAATGGATTAAATGTTGTACGTTCCGGCACTTCATCTTCCGGCGCCCTGTCAACCGTTATTTTTTGTGTGATACCTCCGGGTGCTACATATCAAACTTCCGGTTTCACGTCTGTCACTTCCTGGTTTGAGGGGAATTTAACATGAATTTTTATAAACTGAATGGCGAGGTTTATGCATTCGATGATGGGCAAGAAAGTCTAATCACTGAAGATATGGTCGCCATGAGTGAGTCTGAAATTGCCGAGCACTTGAATTCTTCATTGCCACTTGATGAGCAAGAGTTGAGCAAGACTAGATTCACTAGCCTTGAATATCTTGACCGTTTCACAGAGACAGAGCAGCTTGCAGTGGTAACCGCGACATTGACATCCCCAGTAATTAAACTGTGGTACGACCGTTTGCTGGCCGCAAGCTTTATCGATTTGGAAGATCCGAGAACGGAGGCTGGGATTGATGCGCTTATTGCTGCTGAACTGCTGGCCCCTGGTCGAAAACAGGCGCTGCTGCAGCCTGACACCATCGAAAGTTAGTTGAGCTCATCATCTCTAGCCACCCTCTGGTGGCTTTTTTATTTTCAGGAGCGCGCATGGACCGCCATAACCCGCCCATGCTCAAGGTCCGACAAGGGGAAACCTACGGATTCCGGGCATCTTTCCAGAATGACGACCACTCGCCAATGGACATCACTGGCTTCGAGATCAGATGCCAGCTGAGAACCTTGCGACAAGTCCTGGTGCACGATTTCGAGGTAGAAGTGATTGATGCCGTGCGGGGCGTCGTAGCATTCCTGCCGACAGACACGGCAGCCTGGCCGGTCGAGAACGGCTTGGTGATGGATTTCAAAATCTCCTTGGGCGGTCAGGTGAAGTACACCGACCGCATCCAAGTGAACCTGATTGAAACGGTGACAACATGATCATTGTATTGAGCACTGGTGAAAGCCTGAAAACAGGCGGCGATTTCGGCATTGGCGGCTGGACGCCTGTTCCTGCCCTGGTGACCGTGGCAGGCCGTGTTGTGCAGCAAGTGGTGGATTGGACCGGCGGCAGTGGCAACAAGCCTGAAGTCGGTTTATATGTCGGCCCCGATGGCTTGGTTGAAGATCCGGCAGATGCCACTAATGTGAAGGGCGACCCTGGCGCCGGCCTCCCTGGCGCAGATGCCTGGACAGCGATAGAAGCGATTGTTGAGGATGGCGAGCGCCGCGTGAAGCAGGTTGTAGACTGGGTTGGTGGTACTGGCGAAAAGCCAGCTACTGGCATGTACGTCGGGCCTGAAGGTTACGTGGCGTTGGCATCCCAGGCAACGGATGTACGTGGTCCTGCTGGCGATGAAACCCCGGAAAGCTTGCGTGACAAGCTTGCGGATCTCCCTGATGAGGAACGGCTGCCCGTCGAAGCGGTGAAGGGTGCTGCGCAGGTCGTCATCAACACCACTACCGGCAACACTGAGTTGTTGGGGCCGGATGGTATGATCATCGCGCCCAATATAGTGAATTTTAAAACCACTAACACCTCTCGCTTGCGGGCTTCGATTTCAGATGCTGCCGGAGGGCTTGTTGGTAGTCGATGGGGAGTGATCGGAGGGTCGGCTGTACGAGGCGAAGGCGCAACAGGTCAAGGCCGTGCGGGAAATGCCGCCGCATCGGCATGGTTCTCCCGCTTAAGTAGCATTCTTGATGCCAATGGTGTTCCCTCTAACTGGGGAAGCTTAACCCCTTCGGGCGGATGGCGCGATGCAAGCGGAGGATATCCATCGGGAAAGGCCTTTGTAGATTATCCGGAACATGATTCCCGTGTGGCTTTCAGCGGCACAATTACCGGAGGACCACAAAATACGCTCGGCGGTCGCCCGTGGAGATTTAATGCTGCGGCAGGTTCCTTGATCTTCCAACCGGCCAAATCATACGACAGAGTTACTGTGATTCATCACAACAACGCGTTTGCATCTAACGCGAATGTATCGGCGGGTTCAGGATCGGCAACAATAAACAACGGCGGAAATGCATCAGTGATATCTTCCCCATCTTTCACTTTGGGTGCTCCTATCACAACCCCGGTGACTGTCTCCTGGGTTTCCGGGGATGCCATGTTTATGAGCATCATTACTGAGAATACTCAGGTCCCAGCGATTAATTTGATGAACCTTGGGGTTTGCGGCGCGGCCACGGCCAATTTTCTGGAAACTGGCGCTGCCTTATCGCCGTTTTCAACAGCGCTGCGCGACGCATATGACCTGGATGTAGTGTTCATATGCTTCACGGGCAATGACATATCTCAAGGAGTGAGTCTAGCCACTTACAGGTCAAACCTCGAAGCCCTGGTGCATCACTGGGGGCGGGGTGGTTTAACTGATGTAGTGATGGTTTCAGGTCCGCCGTATGATGCGAGCATCGTTAGTACTGCGGTGCAGGATTCATACATTGCAGTTTTCCGGGATGTAGCCCAAGGCCTCAACTTACCGTTGATTGACTTCTGGCAACATACAGTATCTAGAGCTTTCAGAGCGCTGGATACTGGTTACTACGCAGACAACATCCATGCTGGACCAATAGGCCAAATTAGATGGGCCGAGATGTTCGCTCCAGTTTTGGTTTGAATGTTCTCAGCAGCCACCTTCGGGTGGCTTTTTTATTGTCTCAAACTCCCCTGATTTTGAGACGCCGCGCTCTTTAAGATTTCATTCAAGCATTTCATCATCACCCGGAGAGGGATATGCACGCGCACGTTGACGGATTCTTTGCTGGGGTTGTGGCCTTGGTCTCGACAATTATTTCATTTGTTTTTGACGTGCCGATGCCGACCGTTCTGGCTGCCTTTATCGGATCCTGTTTTGCGGTCGCGTTTTCTGATCCGGTTACCTATAAAAAAGCCGCCTGGATGATCCTGGGCGGCACCGTGGCTGCAGGCCTGCTGCTGCCGCTGGTCACTCATTATTTCAATCTCGGGGAGTATCCCCAGCGCGGGCTTTCTGCCGTGCTGGCCTTTGTGCTGATCGTGTTTCGCAAGCGCCTGTTCGGGGTGCTGTCAGCACGTGTCGACAGAATCGGAGATCCCTTATGAGTATCGTCACCTCCATGGCCTCGGCCCTGCTTGTGGTTTATATCGTCCTGGAAAGCATCTCCGCCATTGCCAGCATGCGGGCAGGGTATTCATGCATCTGGCACAAGCTTAAATACCTGGCCGCCATCACTGCCGCCGTTGTGGTCGGGTACAAGGCCTGGCACCACATCTTGGGGCTGGAGCACCTGGTGCTGCTGGGTGCCCTGGCCTTGTTCATCCTGCCTCGCTCGCTTCATCGGCTGGGTTATCGCTATGAGAGAAACTATGCATCCTAACCTTAAAGCCTTCCTGGACATGATCGCTTATAGCGAGGGTACGGACCATCCAAGGCAGCGTACACGCGATCGCGGCTATGACGTTATTGTCGGCGGCGCATTGATGGATGGCTATGCCGATCATCCGCGCAAGGTGGTAGACCTGCCGGCGCTCAAGATCAAGTCCACCGCGGCAGGCCGCTACCAAATCCTGTCTCGATACTGGGATCACTACCGGCGTGAACTGGGGCTGGTTGGGGGCTTCACCCCAGAGAACCAGGACAAGGTTGCCATTCAGCTAATACGCGAGTGCAAGGCGTTGGGCGACATCGAGGCAGGGCGCATTGCTGAGGCTACCCGAAAGTGCCGCAGCCGCTGGGCGAGCTTGCCGGGAGCAGGCTACGGCCAACATGAACACAAGCTGGATACTCTGCTGGCGCAGTACCAGAAAGCGGGCGGGGTGGTAGCGTGACCTGGCTATTGATGGTGCTCAAGATGGTCGGTGGAAGGCTGGCAGCCCTGCTGAAACTCGCTCTTGAACACTGGCAAATCACACTGTGCCTCGTGGCCGCATTTTATTTTGCAGTGGCATATACCGGGTTAAAAGCAGAAAGAAACGCCGCCATAGGCGCGCTGGCGAAGCTGACTCAAAGCATCCAGGAAGAAACCAAGGAAAGACTGCTGGAAAATGCCGCCCTGGAACG
Source organism: Methylobacillus pratensis (assembly GCF_054072455.1). Taxonomy (NCBI): domain Bacteria; kingdom Pseudomonadati; phylum Pseudomonadota; class Betaproteobacteria; order Nitrosomonadales; family Methylophilaceae; genus Methylobacillus; species Methylobacillus pratensis. The sequence goes on along the minus strand of NZ_JBSUSR010000008.1, from coordinate 118,213 downwards.
GGACGACATCGAGCGTCGAGAGGAATCTGCGCTAGCGATTACCGACACCATTGAAAGGATCAAGGCCTACTATGCGAACCAAACTCAAACACGTCAGCCTGCTGCTGGCCTGCCTATTGCCGGCCTGCGCAACTCCACCCAAGCCGGTAGTGGTGACGGCAGAGTGCCCGGCATTTCCATATCCCTCCAAGGCTTACCCGAAAGCTGGCCAGACACCGAGCCAGCACCTCTTGGACAAAGCGATGAGGAAGCCTGCGCCATAACGACGGCTTATTACAATGGATTGATGGCTGATTGGATCGCTGCTTGTGAGGCTTCTCCGGGGCGTTGCAGATGAGCTTCAATATTGTCGCCAATAGCAACATCAAAATCATCACGAAAAGAAGCATCGGTAGTAGTATTAAAACCACCAGGAAATGTATTAACATGAGAAACAGCAGAAATAACAAGAAAAAGATGACAAATTAATTTGTATCTTTGTTAAGATAACTTCATGCAAGATATCTTTTAGGAAGAGAGCTTGCAAAAAAGAAGCCTAAAAGGACTCGGAATCCGATTAGGCTTTTGAGTTGTGCCAGATGTTGAAGAATTAGATCGCTTTACATCTGACCGCTAGGATCGGAGGCGCTTTGCTTTTGGGCAAGGCGTTTCCTTTCCGCTTTTACTTCTAAGTACCATTTCATGCAATTGCATAACATCTTTGCAATTTCTATCCACTCATCTTTATCCATGTTGGAGATGAGGTCCTTCAGATGTATCCAAACATTTTCCATATATACCTCCTTATGGAATTATCTGGCACAGTTCCTGGCTCTAAGGCAGCTCGTAAGCTCTTCAGTTGGAAGGACTATAGCGCAATAAAATGTGCTTGTGTACACTCAAAAACGCTAGATATTGTTTTTTTGAGTTATATGCAGGATTTTTAAGGGGAAATTTTTTGCGAATTTTTTATCATTGTCAGAGCGCATAAGCTATTGTTTTATTTAGAACGACAATAATCATCTAGCTTTAGGCAGCTCTTCCCAATCGGTCGTATAGTTCGGGCTCTTAAAAGCCCGCCTCATTGTCCAGTTTGGTGTGATTCCCTCGGCGGCAAGCTTGACGGTGCCTCTTGCATATTTCCGGTTGATTTCATCCATCGCGGCCATGAGCTTGATGGACTTGGTATCCTCGGCAGAGTAGCCAAACAGCTCGCGCTGATGCCCGCCGGCCGGGACCAGCTCCGACAGCATCACCGAGGCGCGCATGTAATACACGCCTGGCCGGTAAATGCGCTTGAGTATCCATAGTGCCGCCTTTGTCAGCTGGCCGCTGCAATTCGTGGGCGAGGGCAGCATGACGATCTCGCCGCCTTCATAGAACTCGGCCTTGTCGTGAATGCTGTTGGCAATGGTCACGTAGATCGCCCCGGCATACAGTCCCTTCTTGCGCATCCTGGCCGCCGCATTGCCGGCATGGAAGGCTATCGCCTCCTGCAGATCCTGCAGCGTTGTGACGCGCTGGCCGAACGACCTGGACGACATCACCTGCTTGGCCTCGGGCAGCTCCTCTTCAAACTCGATCCACGGTTCGCCGTTCAATTCCTTGACCGTGCGTTCCAGGACCACGCCGAACTCATCCCTGATACGCTTGGGGTCTGCATTGCGCAGCCGCCACACGTTTTCTACGCCCAGCCTGGCTAGTCGCCTTTCCAGGCGAGAGCCCACGCCCCATACCTTGCTGACCGGCAAGCCTTCCATAATGCGTTGCAGTTCGGCCTGGCTCATAGATGTCAGGTCGCACACTCCATCAAAACCTTCTACGCGCTTGGCGCAATGATTGGCGAGCTTTGCCAATGTCTTCGTATGACCAAAGCCGACACCAATACCTAGTCCGGTCCATTGCAGCACCGTGTCCTTGATCTCCCGACCCAGCTTATTGAAATCGGCACGCACGCCGTCGAGATCCAGAAAACATTCGTCAATGCTGTACACCTCCACCCGGGGTGCGAACTGCCGCAAGGTCGTGCTGAACCTATTGGACATGTTGGCATACAGCTCATAGTTGCTGCTGAAATGCACCACGCCCAGCTTCCTGGACTCCTCCTCGATCTCAAACCACGGCCGGCACATCCATAGCTCAAGCAGTGCCTTGGCTTCCTTGCTCTGCGCGATCACGCAGCCATCATTGTTGCTGAGGACCACGACCGGCTTGCCGCGCAGGTCCGGGCGGAACACCTGCTCGCAGCTGGCATACATCGAATTGACGTCCGCCAGCGCATAAATCTTACTATTCGGGCTTATGGATAACATATGTCACGACCCCAAACACAACCAGCTCCTGGCCTTCGGACAGTGTGATAGGGGGGTGTGCCGGATTCTCCGATAGCAGCCGTACCCAATTGCCGCGACGATGCAGCCGCTTGACCATCCATTCCCCATCAACATCGGCAATCACAATGCTGCCTGACTTCGGTTTCAGGGACCGGTCGACCAGTAACACGCTACCGGGGTAGATGCCGGCGCCGATCATTGAATCACCTTCCACCTGGAAAACAAACGTGGCCGGCGGATTGGTGATCAACTTCTCGTTGAGATCGAGCGACCGTTGTTCATAGTCCTGGGCCGGGCTTGGGAAATGCGATTGCCCGGCGCGAACCTTGATGGCGATCGGGATAGCAAGAGGGGGAGGAGAAAGGGCGGCGAAACCGAGTAAAGTGCAGGTGCTCATGGTGAGCGGATTTTATTGTACGAACGTACAGTTAACTATGATATTTCACATAGTGAAGTGTATGTACCTGAAGTAGCAGGCGATAAAAAACCCGCCGGAGCGGGTTTTGCTAAAGATCATCGATGACAATGATCAACCATTTGAACAACTTCAAATCCATGATTTAAGGACTTAGGCAGTTTTTTAAGACCCCATGAAGTGATCGCGGATGGCAATATCCGAACAACATGCTTTGAGAGTACATAAAATAGCTTCAACAAGCTGCTGTGAGAGAGCATCAAGAATTTAATACCGTAATAGTAGTTCTCAATTACAACCTTTACTTCCTCGTCTTGCTCTTGGGCGGAAGCTAATAACTCTTGAGACTGAGTCCGTGCCCTTGCTAGCATATTGCTAAAGTCTTGTGGAGATTTCTTATATTGAGAAAACAAACTCTCGAGAATATCTTGAATGCCAGTTTTTGGACGCTCTCTTAAAACAGAATTAACGCGAGTATAGTAATGGGTAAATAACTTATTATCCTCATCAAGAACACCTTTTGCCACGAGCAAAACCAAAGAGTCTCTGACGGAATATAAATAAAAGAAAGCCTTCATTCTCATGACACGAATATACATGCCATAAGCCACGAATAAGCCCACCGCTAAAACAGCAACATTCAGGAAAATAATATTATTATCCATTCTTGCCACCTTTTTTTCTGCTGGATTGTCTATTCTTTAACACAAAAGCTTCAAGGTCAGATTTAGCTTTGGCCATATCATTAATTCGTGTTTCGAGTACCGCTTGCCGTGTTACACAAATGAACATGAATAGGTAAAGAAGCGAAAAAAATGTAGCTGCTGTATAAGCCCAAGTTGCTGCCCAGTCTTTGAACTCAAGGAAAACTGTTGTTGCATATAAAGCTCCAATCAGTGTAGCCCAAGCCCCTATTGCTCTGATAGCAACTTCAAGAAACCTCGCCCCGTTAAAACCCAAACCTATCATATTATTGTTCCATCGCTACTTGATGCGACATTGTTATTTATCTTAATGTATTGACCAATATCGTCAACAACCGTTCAAAGTTTAATAGATAGGTGAATACATTAGCAATGCTTATATTTACCTATTGGTAAATGCGGACCAAGGATCTTGTAGCTTAAAAGGTCTTTGTTGCGTGAAAGTTACAACCTTTGTAACTTAGAGGGCTGTTAGTTGCAATCAATTGCAAATCATTGCTTCGATGCCTTCCTGGCCTTCCGAAACTCCCAAGGCGGTACAGCTTTCTCTGCCCATAGCCCTAGCTTGTCGCGCTGCGCCAGGTACTCCGCCTGGGCATACCGTGAGCGATCCTCGACATCCTGCTCACGCTCGTACTGCTTATAGTGCCAGGCCATCCCCAACTGCACCTGCCGAAGGTTGATATCCTGGCCCTGGTAGATCACCTTGCCGATGATGCGCTGGTAGCGATCGCGCTTGTTGTAGTCCACCGTGACCTGCTTGCCGGCGATGGCCTGGGCAAGGTAATCCTTGGACTTGTTGCCATATGCTTGCTTCTTTTCGGGCGCATCTATGCCCATGAGCCTAATCTTGTGGGATGTCGTACCGGATAGCACTGTGATCGTGTCCCCGTCGGCTACGCTGACGACCTTGCCGGTAATCGTGTCGGCGTGCGAGTGCAGTGATAGCAGTAAGCCTAAGGTAATGGCGATGGTTTTACATTTATGGGGTAGATCTGTCATGAACTTGGAATTGCAGAAATTGGGTAATTAATCGAGCTTCTTGGCGATATTGCTTGCCGACTCATTGTAGTAAATCATCAGCGTCTTGAGATCGCGCGTACCGACCATACGTGCCAGTTCGAAAACAGTCAACTTCTTGGCAAGCCTGGTGCAGGCTGTGTGCTTGGTATCGTGGAAGGTAAAGCCCCCCAGCATGGCCTTCTCCCGGGTGCGCCGGAAGAGTGCATCCACCGTGTTCTCAGTCACCTGGAACACCCGGTTATCCTTCTCCGCCTTGATGCCTTCCAGCTGCTTTAGAATCCTGATTGCCTCGCTGGAGAGTGGCACCTGGCGTTTGCCCGTTTTGGAATCGTGGCTGACGTGGCAGATCCTGTCCTCGATATCGACCATCGGCCAGGTCAGGCGCGTCATTTCCTTGAGTCGCATGCCGGTTTCAATGGCGAACAGCATGATGGCGCCGGTTCTGGCCGTGGCCGTGGTAGGGGCTTCGTCGTGGAAATAGCCGAAACTGTGCAGCATGCGCTCGATCACGTCGTCGCTCAAGATCACGTCGCGGGGCGGTGGCGCTTTGGGTTTCTTGATTTCCTTCAATGGATGATGGCCGAGCCACTTCCATTCCTTCACCGCGACCGTGCAGGCATTGCTGAGCAGATTCCATTCGCGGCGCACAGAGCCGGCGGAGACCTCCTTCATGCGCTGATCGCGCCAGGCGGCAAAGTGGCTCGCGTTCAACTCCCTGAGGTGTACCGCGGCAAAGGGCAGTGTCTTGAATAACGCGATGCGGATCTGCTCCCAGCGTTCCCCGCGCTTGGTGGGGCTGACAGTTTCCGCGTACCGGTCCAGCAGATCCCCGAAGGTTTTATTTGGGATGGCGCCGTTTTTTCCTGCTACTATGTCTGCTTCCTGGGCTGCTGCCCAGGCAATGGCTTCCGCCTTGGTGGTAAAGGACTTGGATACACGTTCACCTTTACGGCGGATGATGGCTCGCCAGGAAGAGCCACGTTTTTGAAAGGTCGCCACTTGGTACACTCTTTGGTACGAAAGTGGTCACAGTGTAATCTACTTTAATGAGAAATCAATCGGAACTATGCGGGGTTATGCGGATACAAAAAAACCAGCATTTTCGGGCCGGAAGCCTTCAAATCGCTGGTTATCTGCTACATCGGGATGGTGCCCAGAAGAGGACTCGAACCTCCACAGTGTTTCCACCACTAGGACCTGAACCTAGCGCGTCTACCAATTCCGCCATCTGGGCATCGAATATCGATGAGCCGCGCATTTTATAGGAAAGCTATACTTTGTCAACGAAAAAAAAGCAGATTAAAAAAACAAATGTGAAAAAAGCCGCTCCCCAGCGTAAGTCCAAAGGGGCTAGGGCTAACGATCCTTATGCCGAGCGGGAGCTGGCGAAATATGCCAACCCCTTGCCCAGTCGGGAATTTATCTTATCCGTGATGGAGGAGCAGGGCGTTCCTGTCACCGTGGAACAGCTCTATCAGTTAGTCGGCATCAAGAAATCCGAACAGGAAATTTTTGCGCGCCGCTTGGGGGCGATGGAGCGCGATGGGCAGATTATCCAGAATCGCAAGGGTGCCTTGTGTATCACTGGGAAGGTGAATCTTTTGGCCGGCAGGGTGCAGGGGCATCCTGACGGGTTTGGCTTCTTCATTCCCGATGGCGGGGGCGACGACTTATTCCTTTCTCCACGCGAGATGGGGCAGGTGATGCATGGCGACCGCGTAATGGTGCGTCCCGCCGGGACGGACAGGCGGGGAAGGCCGGAGGGCCGGATTGTCGAGGTGTTGGAGCGTTCGACCAAGACCCTGGTGGGGCGTGTGATCAGCAGCCACGGGGTGACCATCGTCGCGGCAGAAGATAAGCGTGTAAACCAGGATATCCTGATTCCTTACCATCTCGACATGGGGGCGAAGGACGGACAGGTGGTGACGGTGGAGCTGACGGAGCAGCCGTCGCCGCATGCCAAGCCGGTGGGCAAGGTGATCGAGGTGCTCGGTAATTATGCCGACTCGGGCATGGAAATCGAGATTGCCCTGCGCAAGCATCACCTGCCATATGAGTTTTCCGAGGCTGCGCTCAAGCAGGCGCAGAAGTATCCCAAGCAGGTGCGCGCGGCGGACTGGAAAGGGCGCATCGACTTGCGCGAATTGCCCTTGGTCACGATAGACGGGGAAACCGCACGCGACTTCGATGATGCAGTCTACTGTGAGCCCCAAGGGACAGGCTGGCGCCTGGTGGTGGCGATTGCGGATGTCAGTTTCTATGTCAAGCCGGGCGACGGTCTCGATAAGGATGCGTATGAGCGCGGCAATTCCGTCTATTTCCCGCGCCGTGTGATCCCCATGCTGCCTGAGGCCTTGTCGAACGGGCTTTGCTCGCTCAACCCCGATGTGGACCGGTTGTGCATGATCTGCGATATGCAGGTCAGCAATACCGGGCGCATCAAGCAATACAAGTTCTATCCTTCCGTGATGCGCTCCAAGGCGCGGATGACGTACACCAAGGTCTTCGACATGATCAGCAACCCGGAGGGCGAGGTTGCGCGCGAATATGACTGGCTGGTGCCTCATGTGCAGCATTTATATAAGTTGTACAAGGTCATGCTGGCGGCGCGCGAGAAGCGTGGGGCGATTGAGTTCGAAAGCAATGAAACCCTGATGGTGTTCAACGACAACGGCAAGATCGAGCGCATCGAGGCTACTTCGCGCAATGAGGCGCACCGCCTGATCGAGGAGTGTATGCTGGCTGCCAATGTCTGTGCCGCGGATTTCCTTGGCAAGCAGGAGCATCCTGCCTTGTATCGTATCCATGACGGACCGACCGAGGAAAAGCTGGAAGCCTTGCGTACCTTCATGGGCGAGTTCGGCTTTACCCTGGGCGGCGGTGACACCCCGCATGCCAAGGACTATGGCAAATTGCTGGCGCAGATCAAGGGGCGCCCCGATGAGCAGCTGTTGCAAACCGTATTGCTGCGCTCCATGCAGCAGGCGGTGTATAGCCCCGACAATATCGGCCATTTCGGTTTGGCATATGAGGCCTATGCGCACTTTACCTCGCCAATTCGCCGTTATCCTGACTTGCTCATCCATCGCGCCATCAAGGCGGCGCTGAATGGTGAAACCTACAAGGCTGGAGACTGGCAGGAGCTGGGCAAGCATTGCTCCATGACCGAGCGACGCGCCGATGATGCGACCCGGGATGTCGAGGCCTGGCTCAAGTGCTATTACATGCAGGACAAGATTGGCGAGGAATTCGACGGCACCGTGGCTGGGGTCACCAGCTTCGGCCTGTTCGTGGCCTTGGATGGCGTTTATGTGGAAGGCCTGCTTCATGTCACCGAGTTGGGGAACGATTACTTCAACTACGACAAAGTCAGGCATGAAATGCTTGGGGAGAGGACTGGCGTCCGCTTCCGTTTGGGGGACAGGCTGCGCGTCAAGGTGAACCGCGTGGACCTTGAAACCAGCCGTGTGGACTTCGGACTAGTTGCCAGGGAGGACCAAATACAGGCATCATCCGCTCCCGAAGCATCGCCCAGGCGCCGCCGTGGCAAGCCGGCTGCGGCTGTTGAGGCAGTCAAGGCAACGGCGGAACCTGTGGCGGAAAAGATCAGACGCCGCCAGCCTGCCGCTGCCAAGGTGATAGAGCCGCTGATCGAGGCATTGGTGCAGGATGTGGTGAGCAAGCCCAAGGCGCGTAGGGCCGCTGCAAAGCCGGCGGTGAAAAAGGCAAGGACGAAACCGCCTCGCGCAAGCAGCGGACAATCCCTCGCCAAAGTGACAACCAAGAAGAAAGCTAGTTGATTGAATGAGTGATGTACGTATTTTGTTCGGTTTTCATGCCGTATTAAGCCGTTTACGCCAGCATGGGGCGAGCATTCAGGAAATCCTGATCGACAAGGACAGGGTGGATGCGCGGATGAAGGATTTGCTGCATATGGCGGAACAGGCCAATGTGCGCATCATGCAGGTCGAGCGAGCCCGGCTTGACGGCATGGCCGGCGGTAATGCCCGCCATCAGGGCGTGATCGCCCGCGTGGTGGATACCCCAATCCCCTACAAGGATATCCACGACATCCTGGAATCCGACCTCAAGGAGCCGCCATTCTTCCTGGTGCTGGACGGAGTGGAAGACCCGCATAACCTCGGCGCCTGCCTGCGGGTTGCCGATGCGATGGGCGTGCATGCGGTGATTGCGCCCAAGGACCGTGCGGCAGGCTTGAATGCCACAGTGCGCAAGGTGGCTTGCGGTGCGGCGGAAACGGTGCCGTTCATCGCAGTGACTAACCTAGCGCGTACGTTACGCGAACTCCAGGAGGCCGGGGTGTTTATTGTCGGGGCTGCCGCAGAAGCCAATACGGACCTGCCATCTACTGACTTGTCGGGCCCTTTGGCATTGGTGCTGGGGGCGGAGGGTGCAGGTTTGCGCAGGCTGACCCAGGAAACCTGCGACAGTTTGATCAGCATCCCGATGTTCGGATCGGTAGAGAGCCTGAACGTCTCGGTGGCCAGCGGCATCTGCCTATACGAGGCGCGCAGGCAGCGTAGTCTGCAGCAGGTTTGACCAGGCCCGCCAATGGCGGGTTTTTTGTAAGAACGTCGATTATTCTCTTTGCAAACATGAGTGTCGCGAATCTGTCACCATGCATGCCGATACTAGATAGTGTAAGTGCCTGGTTTTGGCAGTTAAATACGCGGCAAATATTGTGCCCCAGCTTTATTTTAAGCCGCTAAAATGTTATTTTATCGGTCTTTCCGTAAGTTGTTTTCATCAAATAATTATCTTTGGAGTCATCATGGCTGTTGAACGTACCCTATCCATTATCAAACCCGATGCAGTTGCCAAGAACGTGATCGGCAAGATCTACACCCGTTTTGAAGATGCCGGCCTCAAGATCATCGCTTCCAAGCTGGTGCAACTGTCTCAGGCTGATGCTGAGGGTTTCTACGCTGTTCACAAAGAGCGTCCTTTCTTTAACGATCTGGTCAAGTTCATGATCTCCGGCCCTGTCGTTGTGCAAGTGCTGGAAGGCGAAAATGCCGTGCTCAAGCACCGTGTGCTGATGGGCGCTACCGACCCGAAGAAGGCCGATGCTGGCACTATCCGCGCCGACTTTGCCGACAGCATCGACGCCAACGCCGTGCACGGTTCCGACTCCCTGGAAAACGCTGCGAACGAAATTGCATATTTCTTCGCACAATCCAACGTTTACAGCCGCTAAGGTATAGCGCATGACGGTCAATCTCCTCAATCTCAACCAGGCAGCGCTCGCTGAATACTTCCAGAGTATTGGCGAGAAGCCGTTTCGCGCCAAACAGATGATGCGCTGGATGCATCATTTTGGCGTGAACGAGTTCGGGGATATGACCGATATTGCCAAGGCGTTGCGTGAAAAGCTCGCCAAGGAGGCCGTGATTACGCCTCCGTCAGTTCATCTCGAGCAAATATCGGAAGACGGTACGCGCAAGTGGTTGATTGACGTAGGCGCAGGCAATGGCGTTGAAACCGTGTTCATCCCCGAGGACGAGCGCGGCACGTTGTGCGTTTCCTCGCAGGTCGGGTGTGCGCTGGATTGCACGTTCTGCTCGACAGGACGCCAGGGTTTCAACCGCAACCTCAGCGTATCCGAGATCATCGGGCAGCTATGGGTGGCAAACAAGGCGCTTGGGCGCGATCCCAAGGGGGAACGCATCATCAGCAATGTGGTGATGATGGGCATGGGCGAGCCGCTTGCCAATTTCGACAATGTAGTGACGGCCATGAACATCATGCTGGACGACTCGGCCTACGGCTTGAGTCGCCGCCGCGTGACCTTGTCCACCTCGGGCATGGTGCCGGCGATGGACAGGTTGCGTGATGAATGCCCCGTGGCGCTGGCCGTTTCCCTGCATGCTCCCAATGACGCATTGCGTGACGAGATCGTGCCGATCAACCGCAAATACCCGATTGCACAGCTGATGGCGGCTTGCCAGCGCTACCTGGAAAAAGCGCCGCGCGATTTCGTCACCTTCGAATATGTGATGTTGGATGGCGTCAACGATACGGTCGAGCATGCCAAGCAGTTGCTGGATATCGTCAAGGACGTGCCATGCAAGTTCAACCTGATCCCGTTCAATCCATTCCCCAATAGCGGCTACGGCACTTCCAAGCCGGACAATATCCGCCGCTTCCGCGATATCCTCATGCAGGCGGGCTATATTGTCACGACACGCAAGACGCGCGGCGAGGATATCGACGCAGCCTGCGGCCAGCTGGCCGGCAAGGTGCACGACAAGACCAAGCGCTCGTTGCGCCGCATCAAGGTGGAGGCCATTGCGTGAGGAAATGCCTGGTGATGGCCGCCGGGTTGCTGCTTGTTGCATGTGCTGCCACTGAAACCAAGCAGGATAACGAGGCAAGCCGCGAGCGTGCCCGTGTGCATACCGAGCTGGGTGCGGGTTATTATGCCCAGAACCAGATTGCGGTAGCACTGGAGGAGTTCGAGCTTGCCGCGCAGATCAATCCTTTCTATGCCCCTGCGTACAACGGGCTGGGCCTGGTTTACGGCACCCTGCGGGAAGACGAGAAGGCCGACACGGCATTCCGCAAGGCGTTGCAGCTTGATCCGAAAAGCTCGGAAACCCGCAATAACTACGGCAGCTTTCTCTGCGCGCGCAACCGTATCGACGAATCCATTACCCAGTTTACCGAAGCGGTAAAGAACCCGCTCTACGTCACGCCAGGCGTGGCCTACATGAACGCCGGCACCTGCCTATTGCGCAAGAATGATATCAAGCAGGCCGAGCTTTATTTGCAGCATGCCTTGCAACTACAGCCGCAACTATTCCAGGCTGGCTATCAATTGGCGGTAATTGCCCACAGCCGGGGAGAATATGAAGCTGCGCGCAATTACTTGAATCCGGCATTGGAGAGCAATAGTCCCACCGCCGATATGCTTTGGTTGGGCATCAAGCTCGCGCGTAAAGCCAGGGACCGTGACAGCGAAGCCAGCTATGCCTTGCAGCTGAGGAGGAAGTTCCCCAACTCCGAGCAGACAAAACAATTATTGTCAGGACAGTAATAATGAGCGAGCAAAATTCTCCTGAACAGGAATTACAAGCAGCGCCATCCTATATCGACCGTATCGGGCCAGCCTTGGTCGCCGCGCGGGAAAACCTCGCTCTGGGGGCGGAGGATATCGCCACCCGCCTGCGTCTCAGCCTCCGTCAGGTCCATGCACTGGAAAATGACGACTTCGCTGCGCTGCCTGAAGCTGTGATCACGCGGGGCTTCATTCGCAACTACGCTCGCCTGGTCAATATCGACGCGGCTCCTCTGTTGCGCGTTTACAGCCAATATGTGCCCGTGCAGGATAGCCAGGCGATCAGTATTCCCTCGGCGAATATCGTGATTTCCGGGGAAGCCGGCATGTCATGGCGGCCCTATGTCTGGTTTGGGATACTGCTTGTCGTGTTACTGGCGGGCTGGGTGCTCTACGTCGACTTTTTCCAGAAGCACGATCCCAGCGCCGGATTGCCAGAAGCGCCTGTTGCCGACATGCTGGGTAACGAGGACGTAGCTTCTGACGAGCGTGTAGTGGAAAACCTTGCCGTGCCTGATCCTGTACCGCCAACCTCGCCAGAAGCGCCTGCAGCGCCGCTGCAACCTGTGCCCGCGCCGTCTACTGGGGCACAATCCCAGGCAGAATCATCGGCTCCTACAACCCCGCCTACTCCGGCTCCGCAGACAGCAGCGAGTGAGAATGCCCAAGCTCAGCCAGCCGCAGGGGAGGCACGCCTCAAGTTTTCAGTCAATGAAGCGACTTGGATCAGCATTGCGGATGGTAGCGGCAAGCAAATCGTGAACAAGACCTTGGCCGCCAACAGTGAGGAAGTCATTGCTGGCAGGCCGCCGTTCAGGATCGTGATCGGCAATATCACCGGCACCAAGCTTGAATACAACAACAACCCGGTTGACCTTGGGCCATATACCAAGGTCAACGTGGCCCGTCTGACACTGGAGTAGAGCTTGGATTATCAGACTCTCAGCCGGCGCGCCACCAAGACCGTGATGATCGGCCATGTCCCGGTGGGCAGCAGTGCCCCGGTGGTGGTGCAGTCCATGACCAATACCGATACCGCTGATGCCGCAGCCACGGTGCAGCAGGTGCATGAGCTCTGGCGCGCGGGCTCGGAGGTCGTGCGCATTACCGTGAACTCGCCGGAGGCCGCCGCGCAAGTGGGCACCATCCGGCGCCAGCTTGACGATATGGGCTGCAGCGTTCCATTGGTGGGCGATTTCCACTTCAATGGCCACCGCTTGCTGGCGCAGTATCCCGATTGCGCGGAAGCGTTGGCGAAATACCGCATCAACCCGGGCAACGTGGGCAAGGGCTCCAAGCGCGACGAGCAGTTTTCCGCCATGATCAAGGCGGCGATTGACTACAACAAGCCCGTGCGCATCGGCGTCAACTGGGGCAGCCTGGACCAGGCCAAGATGGCGCGCATGATGGATGAAAACTCAAAGCGTGCCGCCCCGTTGACGGCGGATGCCTTGATGCGCGAGATGCTGATCCAGTCAGCGCTGGAGAATGCAGCCGAAGCGGAAGAGCTCGGCTTGCCCAGCGACCGTATCATCATTTCCTGCAAGGTGAGCGCCGTGCAGGACCTGATCAAGGTATACCGCGACCTGGGCAGCCGCTGCGATTATCCATTGCACCTTGGGCTGACCGAGGCCGGCATGGGCTCCAAGGGGATTGTGGCGTCTACTGCCGCCTTGTCGGTGCTGTTGCAGGAAGGTATCGGCGACACCATCCGTGTTTCACTGACGCCGGAACCGGGCGAGCCACGCACCAAAGAAGTGGTGGTGGCGCAAGAGATCCTGCAAACCATGGGCATACGCTCATTTACTCCTTTGGTAACGGCTTGCCCCGGATGCGGGCGAACGACTTCCACGTTTTTCCAGGAGCTGGCGCAGAAAATCCAGCGCTACCTGCGTGACCAAATGCCGGTCTGGCGCAGCCAGTATCCCGGAGTGGAGAACATGAGCGTGGCCGTGATGGGCTGCGTTGTCAACGGCCCCGGCGAATCCAAGCTCGCAAACATCGGCATCAGCCTGCCGGGAACGGGGGAGGTGCCTGTCGCTCCCGTCTACGTCGATGGCGAGAAAACCGTGACCCTCAAGGGCGAGGGCATCGCCGACGACTTCAAGGTGATCGTGGAAGAATACGTGCGCGTCAACTATGCCGAGGGCGGGCGCTTGCGTCATCAGGATACGGGCAAGGGCCTGAAAACTATCCCGCTCAAGGCAATCTAGAAAATAACACTGAATCAAGCATCTATGTCCGATAAGTTTCAAAGCATCAAGGGTTTCTACGACATCCTGCCAGCGGATACCGCGCTTTGGCAGCGGCTGGAAGACGGTGCCAGGCGCGTCCTGGCGCAGTACGGCTACCGCAATATCCGCCTGCCTATCGTCGAGCCGACCGAGCTTTTCATCCGCGGCGTAGGCGAGCACACCGATATCGTCGAAAAGGAAATGTATTCCTGGGAGGACAAGCTCAACGGCGACCGCCTGACCTTGCGTCCCGAGGGCACGGCCGGATGCGTGCGTGCCGTGGTCGAGCACAGCCTGACTTACAATGGGCCGCAGCGCCTATGGTACATTGGGCCGATGTTCCGGCATGAGAACGTGCAGAAGGGCCGCCAGCGCCAGTTTCACCAGATCGGCGCCGAAGCGTTCGGCTATACTGGGCCGGATGTCGATGCCGAGCAGATTGCCATGCTGGCAAGGCTTTGGCGCGAACTCGGCGTGGCGGACGCGGTCGAGCTGCAACTGAACACCATTGGCGATGCATCGGAACGAGCCGAATATCGCCAGGTGCTGATCCGTTATTTCGAGCAGCATGCGGACATCCTGGATGATGACGCCAAGCGGCGCCTGCATGCCAATCCTTTGCGCATACTCGACAGCAAGAACCCGGCGATGCAGGCCATGATCGAAGCCGCTCCTAAATTGCTGGATAGCCTCGGCGAGGAAAGCCGTGCGCATTTCGACGGGGTCACCAGCCGGCTCGAGCAGCTCGGCGTCAAGTGGCTATTGAATACCCGCTTGGTGCGCGGCCTGGATTACTACAACCGTACCGTGTTCGAATGGGTTACGGACAAGCTGGGCAGCCAAGGCACCATTGCTGGCGGCGGCCGCTACGACACCCTGGTGCAGAGCCTGGGTGGCAAGGAAACCCCGGCGTGCGGCTTCGGTATCGGCCTGGAGCGCGTGTTCCTGCTGATGCAGGAGTGCGGCATTGAAGTGGTTCACAGCCCCGATGTCTACCTAGTGAATGTCGGCGATGCGGCGGGCAAGGCTGCCTTGCCTATTGCGGAAGCCTTGCGGGACAGCGGCTTGAACGTGAACCTGCATGCGGGGGGCGGCAGTTTCAAGTCGCAAATGAAGAAAGCCGACCAGAGTGGCGCCCCTTACGCCTTGATTCTGGGCGACGATGAGGTCGCCGCCGGCGAGGTTTGCCTGAAACCATTGCGCGAAAGTGGCGAGCAACGCAGAATGTCCCTGTCCCAGGCCATAGAGGCATTGCATACATGACCGAACTGCTGCGCATTGAAAATCTGACCATTGCTCCCAGGGCCGAGCCCGAGCGTTTGCTGGTCAAACATGTTTCCTTTGCGCTGGAAGCCGGCAAGACCACTTGCATCGTGGGCGAGTCCGGAAGCGGTAAAAGCCTGACGGCGTTGGCCGTCATGGGCTTGCTCTCGGATCAATTGCAGTTGAACAGCGGCAGCATCCATTTCAAGGGCCGCGATATTGCGCAGTCCAGTCATGCCCAGCTGCAGAAAATCCGCGGCAGGGAAATCGGCATGATTTTCCAGGAGCCCATGACTTCGCTCAATCCCGTCTTGACTGTCGGCTACCAGATAGGCGAAAGCCTGGCGCAGCACCTCAAGCTGAGTGGCGCAGCCCTCAAGGCGCGCGTTGCCGGCTTGTTGCAGCAGGTGGGTATCCCGCCCGAACGCGCCGGCAGTTATCCGGACGAATTGTCCGGCGGCCAGCGCCAACGCGTCATGATCGCCATGAGCATTGCGTGCGAGCCTGCCATGCTGATTGCCGATGAACCGACGACTGCACTCGATGTGACGGTGCAGGCGCAAATCCTCAAGTTGCTGGACGACCTCAAGACGCGCATGCACATGGGTATGCTGTTCATCACGCACGATTTCGGCGTGGTGGCCGATATTGCGGACAACGTCGTGGTCATGTTCCGCGGCGAGATCGTGGAATCAGGGCCGGTGCAGACAGTGCTGCAAAATCCGCAACACCCCTATACCCGCGCCTTGCTTGACTGCGTGCCCGATGCCGACGGCAAGAAGCCGCTCAAACCTATCGATTATGCCTGGTTGCAGGCAGGAGCCGCCTGATGAGCACCGCACCGGACCAATATATCCTGCTTGCCCGCGGACTCAACAAAACCTATACCCAGCGTAGCGGGCGTTTCGGTTTTGGCAGCACCAAGGTCAAGGCGCTGGATGACGTCAGCATTTCATTGCGTACTGGCAACACGCTGGCGGTCGTGGGTGAGTCCGGCAGCGGCAAATCCACTTTGGCGCGTTGTCTGTTACAATTGCAGCCCCTGGACAGCGGCGAAGTTATTTTTCAGGGCAATAACCTGGCAGGATTCTCGGGCAACGCCTTGCGGCGTGAACGCCGGCACTTGCAGATGATTTTCCAAGACCCGTTCGCCTCGCTCAACCCGCGCATGAAAGTGCGCGACATTGTGGCGGAAGGGCTGGTGATTCACGAAATCGGCACACCACAAGAGCAGCAGGACAAGGTCGTGCAGATGCTGGAGCGGGTAGGGCTGAGTGCTGCCGACATGAATAAATATCCCCACCAGTTTTCCGGCGGCCAGCGCCAGCGTATCGGGATTGCCCGGGCGCTCGTGCTGCAGCCCAAGGTCGTGGTGTGCGATGAGCCGGTTTCTGCGCTGGATGTATCGATCCAGGCGCAGATTTTGTTGTTGTTGCAAAGCCTGCAGCAGGAAATGGAGCTGAGCTATATCTTCATCAGCCATGACCTGCGCGTGGTGCGTCATATCGCGGATGATGTCGCCGTTATGTACAAGGGGCGCATCGTGGAACAGGGGAAGGTGGAGAGTATTTACGATTCGCCGACCCAGGACTATACCCGTAATTTGTTGAATTCTATCCCTGGACGCAAGTCCTTGGCTGCGTAATTTTAGGAAAGAGCATGGCATACGATTTGGAAGAACAGGATCAGCTGGATGCACTCAAGAGCTGGTGGAAGCGCAATGGCAATCTCGTGGCCGGCGTGGCGGCAATCGCCCTGGTCGGCTTTGGCGGCTATGAAGGCTGGAAGTACTACCAGCACCAGCAATCCGCGGCTGCTTCCGTGCAATACC
The DNA here is from genome assembly GCF_054072455.1 of Methylobacillus pratensis. Lineage (NCBI taxonomy): Bacteria > Pseudomonadati > Pseudomonadota > Betaproteobacteria > Nitrosomonadales > Methylophilaceae > Methylobacillus > Methylobacillus pratensis. The sequence continues at coordinate 101,353 of NZ_JBSUSR010000008.1, read as the reverse complement.
AGAACATGGCCAATACCGATATCAAGGATGCCGCCAAGATCCGCGCGCTGTCTGCCGAGCTGATCGATAAATACTCCTCTACGCCATACGCGGGCCGCGCAGCCGTGGCCGTGGCCAAGCTCAACTACCAGGAGCAGGACCTCGAAAGCGCCAAGTCCCAGTTGACATGGGCTGCGAAGAATGCCAAGGAAGATGCGGTGCGGGCGATTGCATTGCTGCAGCTGGCTTCGATCCAGTACGAGGAAAAAGCCTACGACGAGGCGCTGAAGACTTTGTCTGAAAAGCATGACGAAGGCTATGCCGGATTGTTTGCCGACCTGAAGGGCGATGTACTCGTGGCGCAAGGCAAGACCGACGATGCCAAGGCCGCTTACAAGGATGCGCTTGCCAAGCTGGATATGCAAGGCGACTACTACAAATATACCGAGCACAAGCTGGAAGCACTCGGCAGCTAAGTGATTAAAGCTTAATAAGTGGAGCTAAGTTTGCGTTCAATTTCATTGCTGGTCGCCGCTACCCTGGTATTGGGCGGTTGCACTACGATTACCGACCTCAAGACCGATATATCCGAACGCATGTTCGGGCGTGACCAGGCGGATCCGCCAGCAGAGCTGGTCGATTTCAAGCCCACCTTGAAGCCGAGGATAGTCTGGTCTGCCAAACTGGGTGAGTCGGGCCTGGCGGATTTTATTCCGGCATCGTCTGAAGGCGCTGTCTATGCCGCAAGCGGCAATGGCGAAATTGCCAGGTTTGATGCCATCAGCGGCAAGCAGGTCTGGAAGATCAATGCCGGGGAACCCTTGACGGGTGGTGTCGGCGTGGGTAACCAATTGGTGTTGGTCGGGACGCCCAAGGGCTATGTATTGGCATATGACCTCGACGGCAAGCTGTTGTGGAAGTCCAAGGTCAGCAGCGAGGTCTTGAGCGCTCCGCAAGTGGATAACGGCGTGGTGGTGGTGCGTTGCGGCGATAGCCGGATATTTGGCCTGAACGCCAAGGACGGTGCGCGCAAATGGGTGTACGAGCGTGCCACACCTACTTTGACCCTGCGCAGCAGTGCGGGTGTGACCATCGCCGATGGCGCTGTCTATGCGGGTTTTGCGGGCGGCAAGCTTGTCGCATTGCGGGCCGATGATGGCAAGACGTTGTGGGAAGCCTCGGTAGCCCTGCCCAAGGGGACGACCGAGCTGGAGCGTATTGCCGACATTACCAGCCTGCCGGTCGTGGATGGCCCGCTAGTATACGCAGTGGCCTATCAAGGCCGGGTGGCGGCCGTCGAGCGTACCACCGGCCGGGTCACCTGGAACCGTGATATTTCGAGCTATACTGGCCTGGGCGCGGAAGAAGCCCGCGTCTATGTCTCGCATGCGTCCGGCGCCGTGTTTGCGCTTGATTATTCAAGCGGTCGTACTTTCTGGCGCCAGCCCGATCTCAAGAACCGCCTGCTGAGCGCGCCGCTGCCTATGGGCGGCGTGGTGGCCGTGGGCGATGTCGAGGGCTATATCCATTTCATGGACAGGGATGAAGGTAATTTCGTTGCCAGATTGCAAACGGAAAAAGGCGCCATCATGCCTCAGCCGGTTGCGATCGGCACCAATGGTTTCCTGGTCCAGACCCGCAAGGGCGGCCTGTATGCTGTTTCAGTAGTTCCGCAATGATGCTGCCGACCATCGTCCTCGTAGGCCGGCCCAATGTGGGCAAGTCGACCCTGTTCAACCGTCTGACCAAAACCCGCGATGCCCTGGTGGCAGACCTGCCGGGGCTGACGCGCGACCGGCACTATGGCCGCGGCGTGGTCGGAAGCAAACCCTACCTGGTCGTCGATACCGGCGGTTTCGAGCCATTGGTGGATAGCGGCATCCTCAAGGAAATGGCGCGCCAGACATTGCTGGCGATCGATGAGGCTGACGTGGTGATTTTCCTGGTGGACGGACGTAACGGCCTGGCGCCGCAAGACAAGGTGATTGCCGAGCGTCTGCGCAAGAGCCAGCGCCCTATCCTATTGGCCGTCAACAAGACGGAAGGCATGCAGCGCGCGATTGCCAGTGCCGAGTTCCACGAACTTGGCCTGGGCGATCCCTTGTCTATTTCCTCGGCCCATGGCGAGGGCGTGCGCGACCTTGTAGAGCTGGCCCTGGAAAACTTCCCTGAGCCGGATGAGGAAGAAGAAGCCAAGGCAAACCAGGTACCCAAGGTGGCGATCGTGGGCCGCCCGAATGTAGGCAAGTCCACCTTGGTCAATGCATTGCTCGGCGAGGAGCGCGTCATTGCATTCGACCAGCCCGGCACCACCCGCGACTCGATCTACCTGGACCTCGAGCGCAACGGCAAGCATTACACCATTATCGACACGGCAGGCGTGCGCAAGCGCGGCAAGGTGTTCGAGGCGGTGGAGAAATTTTCCGTGATCAAGACCATGCAGGCGATCGAGGAGGCGAATGTCGCCATTCTCGTCGTCGATGCGCAGGAAGGGATCACCGAGCAGGATGCGCACGTGTCGGCCTACATCCTGGACAGCGGCCGCGCCCTGGTGGTGGCCGTGAACAAGTGGGATGGCCTCGAAGAGGACAAGCGCGAGTGGATCAAGCGCGAGATCGACCGCAAGCTGCAATTCCTCGATTTTGCCAAGTTCCACTATATTTCCGCATTGCGCAAGAAAGGCTTGGGCGAACTGTTCAGCTCCGTCGATGGCGCCTATAAGGCTGCCATGGCCAAGCTTTCAACCCCGCAACTGACCCGCGTGCTCGAGGATGCGACCATGCAGCACCAGCCGCCGATCAGCAAGGGCATACGCCCTAAGCTGCGTTATGCGCACCAAGGGGGTAGCAACCCGCCTATCGTGGTCATCCACGGCAACCATGTGGATGGCATCAAGGACAGTTACAGGCGTTACCTTGCCGGTATATTCCGCAAGGCGTTCCAGTTGACCGGCACGCCGCTGCGGGTGCAGTTCAACCAAGGCAACAATCCTTTTGCCGAGCCGGAAGAGCGCAAGCAGGGGGAGGGCATCGTGAGCATGCGCAGGCGCAAGACTGCGGAACGTGCCGCCTTGAATGCACGGAAGAACGAGGATAAAGGGCGCAAGGTGAAGAAAAAGCCTGGCGTGGTGGCAAATGCACGGAATGTCAGAAAGCCGGCAGCAACCAAGAAGTAGATTGAACGTCTGCTAGGAAACAGAGTTAGCGAATCATTGGCCGGGCAATGCCCGGCCAAGTTTTTATGTGAACGTATTAAAAGCACCTGACAAAACTTAGCGAAGAGACTTGTCTAGGCGCTTTGCCGCAGGCAGTAAAAGCAGAGTGCGGCAAGGCAGGGAAACAACGCTGGGAGCGTTTTGTTAGCTGCCCTACAGCAGGCTTTCCCAGAACTTCCACCAGACGCGTTCGTCCTTGGGAACGTTGTTGCCGAGCATGGGACTGTTGGGGTAGTTCTGCGCCAGCACGCGCTTGGTGTCGTCGCGCAGGTCGTCCATGTTCATGGCGTCGTAGGCGCTGATCAGGATCACCAAGGCTTCCTCGATATGGGGCGTGTCGGGGTAGAACTCCATGACATATTTGCAGCGGTTGGCCGCAGCCACGTAGGCCTGGCGCTTCATATAGTAGCGGGCGACGTGCAGCTCATGCTGGGCGAGTGAATTCACCAGGTAGCTCATGCGCAAGGTGGCGTCCTTGACATAGCGGCTGTTGGGGAAGCGGTTCACCAGCTCCTTGAGGGCAAGGAAGGATTCGCGCAACGATTTCGGGTCGCGGTCGCTGATTTGCTGCTTGGTGAGTTTCTCGATGACGCCGCGTTCGTTGAAGGTGGCCAAGCCCTTCATGTAGTAGGCGTAGTCCACATTCGGGTGGTTGGGGTGCAGCTTGATGAAGCGGTCTGCCGCAGCCATCGTGGCGGCAGGATCGTTTTTCTTGTAATGCGCGTAAATCACTTCAAGCTGTGACTGGGTGGCATAGCGGCCATGCGGATAACGGGATTCCAGGATCTGGAAATACTTGATGGCTTTTTCATAGTCGCGGGTGGTCATGTTTTCCGTTGCAGCGGCATAGATACGCTGCACCGGCCAGCCCTTCGTTTCATCCAGCTCCGTCGGCGAGCCGAAAATCGCGCAGCCTGTGAGCCAGAGTACTGCAATTAACGCTAAACTATGCTTCATTTACAAAAATCCATGATTAAGGTTGTGGGTGCCGTTTAACACAATGCCGCCGCCTTGGCGCAGCGCATAATGATTGATTATAACCGATGAGCAACACCGCAACGCCTATTACTCTCACAATTACCCAGGAGCTTGGAGGCATGCGCCTGGACCAGGCGCTGCAACGCCTGATGCCTGAACATTCGCGTTCGCGCATACAGGGCTGGATCAAGGATGGGCTGGTCACCATCGCCGAAGAAACCCCCACAGCCAAATTCAAGGTGTGGGGCGGGGAGCAAGTGCAAATCACGCCGCAAGCGGCGCCGGAGGCATTGGCTTTCGAGCCCGAGAACATCCCCCTGGACGTGGTGTTCGAGGACGAGCATATTCTGGTGATCAACAAGCCTGCCGGGCTGGTGGTGCACCCCGCGGCAGGCAACTGGAGCGGCACCTTGCTCAATGCCTTGCTCTACCATGCGCCACAGCTTAAGGATGTGCCCAGGGCCGGCATCGTGCACCGATTGGACAAGGATACCAGCGGCCTGCTGGTCGTTGCCAAGACGCTGGCTGCGCAAACGAACCTGGTGAGGCAATTGCAGGCGCGCACCGTCAAGCGTGAGTATCGCACCATCGTCTGGGGGCAGGTGTGGCGCAACGGCAAGGTAGACCAGCCTATCGGCCGTCATCCGCACGCCCGTACCAAGATGGCCGTGAACCGCATGGGCAAGCCCGCAGTCACCCATTATGAAGTGCTGGACCGTTTTTCCGTGCATACCTATATGCGCTGCCTGCTCGAAACCGGACGCACGCACCAGATTCGCGTGCACATGCAGCACCTCAAGGCACCGATTGTCGGCGATCCGGTCTACGGCATACGCGGTATTCTGCCGCTACGCCATATCTCCGACAATCTCAGGAGCGTATTGCTCGATTTCAAGCGCCAGGCGTTGCATGCCATCCGGCTCGGGCTCAAGCATCCGGCGACCGGCGAACCGATGGAGTGGCAAGTCGAGCTTGCCGCCGACATGAAGGTGCTGCTGGAAGCGATCCGCGCCGAGAACGTGCCGCCGGAAGAGGCGGATGCGTTCTACGTCGATGACGACGAATTCGCCTATGAGTATGACGATGAAGAAGGGGATGACTGGTTCGAGGAGGACGAGGATGCTGAATGACCAAGAGCTGATCATTCCCGACTGGCCTGCACCGGCCAATGTCAAGGCGCTGCAAACCACGCGTGTGGGCGGTATCAGCAAGGCCCCTTACGATAGCCTGAACCTGGGGATGCATGTCGATGATGCTCCGCTGGACGTTGCGGCCAACCGCCAACGCCTGAATCGCTACGTGCCCACAGAGCCGGTATGGCTCAACCAGGTGCATGGCATCACGGTGGTGGATGCAGGCACTGCCAGCTGCGTGCCGGACGCCGATGCCGCTTTCGCCCGCACCCGCCACACTGTGTGTGCCGTCATGACGGCGGACTGCTTGCCCGTCCTGATCTGCGATAAGGCTGGCACCGTCGTGGCCGCCGTGCATGCGGGCTGGCGCAGCCTGCTGGATGGCGTGATAGAGGCGACGGTAGCCGAAATGGACAAGCCTGGCAGCGACTTGCTGGCCTGGCTGGGCCCAGCCATCGGGCCTGATGCCTTCGAGGTAGGTGACGAGGTGAGGGCGGCATTCATTGCGCGGGACGCAAAGGCTGAACAGGCTTTCAAGCCTGCATCTAACGGAAAATGGCTGGGCGATATTTTCCAGCTCGGGCGGCAGCGTTTGGCAAATGCTGGCGTGACAAAAACCTACGGCGGAGGCCTATGCACTTATCATGATGCCGGGCGTTTTTTCTCCTTCCGCCGCGACCAGGCTACAGGCCGCATGGCGAGCCTCATCTGGCTGGAATAGCGCTAGCGCCTAACAAAGCTCCCGGGGCTTGCATGACTGATTATTGCTCTTCCAGTAACGGAATGCCTTCGCCGCCCGCATAGAACACAATCAATACTGCAGGGCTATTGCCTGTATAACCACGGTGCACGGCATGCACCATTTCGGGGAGCGCCTGCCCTGGGCCAAGGTGCAATGTTTCGCCGGTGCCATGCTTTTCCACGGTGATTTCACCGGAAAGTATATAGGCGACGTTGGGCACGGGATTGCTATGCCATGGCAGGGAAGTGTTGGGCGGAATGGTAAAGCGCAGCACGCTCAGCTCCGGCTTGCCGCCCGGGTAATTGGCGTAGTTCTTGCCATCCCAGGCCTTGACGCTGCGCAGCACCGGCTCGACTTGCAGTTGTTGCTCGGAGGCGGCGATGGCCGATGTGCTGAGGAGATTGAGGCCGGCGATACAGCATAATGTCCAGAAGCTTTTCATGAGGCACCATTCCTTTCTTGCAGATTGCAATGTCACACATTGCTTATCAAGCAAGGAACAGGCCAGGAGAGTTGGCTAGATATTATGGCCGATGCGCCAGAGCACTCCGCTCGGGTCGGTGAAGACAAAATCGCGCATACGCCATGGCTGGTCGGTCACTTCTGAGATTTTACTGCCGTATTTCTCGGCTATGCCGGACTGCCGGATACGCTCATGCCAGGCATCCGCATCTTCCACCAGCAAATGCATCATGAAATTGTCTGCGTAAGGCTGTACGTAGAAATCCTGCAGCAGGAAAGCGCAATGTTCATAACAAAAATAGGCGATGCCGCCGCCTTCAGAACGCTTCTCGAAGCCGATATCTTGGTAGAACTGCTGGGAAAGCTTGAAATCCTTGGCTGGCACGAATGCCTTGATTTCAACGGTCTTGAGTGTGCTCATCTCGCTTCCTCCATTGGGAATGGTGCCGGCGTGCGGCGATCATGGGCGTGCCGCCATCCGGGTGGTTGAGCAGTATGCAGGGCAGATCGAAGCAGGCTTCGACCATGGCGGGCGTCATGATGGCTTCTACCCGGTCAATCGCTTGCAGTCTGCCGTCGCGCAGCAAGGCAATGCGGTCGGCATATTGTGCTGCGAGGTTGAGGTCGTGCACGATGGCGACTACTGCGACATCGCCCTTGTCCGCCCATTTGCGGGCGATCTCGAGGATGCGGTGCTGCTGGCGCGGATCCAGTGCAGCAGTGGGTTCGTCAAGCAGGAGCAGCCTGGGGCCTGCGCCTGGCTCCCATATCTGGGCCAGTACGCGCGCCATCTGTACGCGTGCCTGCTCCCCGCCCGAGAGGGTGGTATACACCTGTTCGGCCAGATGGGCCGCATCGACTTCCTGCATGGCCGCCATGGCGATGTGGTAATCCTGCGGGCGGTTTGCACCTTGATGGTGCGGATGACGCCCCAATAGGATGATTTCCAGTGCGGTGTAGGCAAAGCCCACTTCAGCCTGTTGCTGCATGAGCGCACGCTGGCGCGCCAGCTTGAGCAAATTCCATTCGGATAGGCGCTTGTCGTCCCAATGCACTTCGCCTTGGCTGGGCTTCAATTCCCCGGACAGCAGGCGGATGAGCGAACTCTTGCCGGCGCCGTTGGGGCCGCAGATCGCCACCAGCTCCCCCGGGGGAATCGTGAAGTTGATATCGCGCAGCAATGTCTTGCTGCCAATGTCGAGTCCGGTATTGATGACTTTCAGCATGGATATTCCTATACACCGATCTTACGGCGCATGCGGAACAGCAGCGCGAGGAAGAAGGGCACGCCGAGCAGGGCGGTGACGATGCCTACTGGCACTTCCGTCGGCACGGCAATCGTGCGCGCAAGCAAGTCCGACAGCAGCACCAGGATGGCGCCTACCAGTGCGGATGCCGGCATGACCAGGCGCTGGTCCGGGCCGATTGCCAGCCGTACTAGGTGCGGCGCCACCAGCCCGATAAAGCCGATGATGCCCGTCACCGACACTACGGCGCCCACGGCAAGCGCAATCGCGCCGATGCATACCTGGTTGAGGCGGCGTACGGAAACTCCCAATAGGCTGGCCTGCACTTCGCCGAGCGCAAGCGTATTGAGCGCGCTGGATTGCTTGAGCAGGATGAGGACGGAACTGCCGCTCAGGCAGGCCACCATGGTGACCATCGGCCAGGTGGCGGCGCCCAGGCTGCCCAAGGACCAGAAATTGAGCGAACGCATCTGCAGGTCCGAGGCGATAAACGTCATCAGGCCGATCAGCGCCCCGCAAAGCGAACTGATGGCAATCCCGGCCAACAGCATCAGGGCGATCGAGGTGCGTCCCTGGCGCGTTGAAATGACGAAAATCAGGATAGTGGCAATCAGGCTGCCGATAAAAGCGAAGATGGGGAGGGCGAACTCGCCGATCATATCGTGCAATGTCGCCATCCAGGCGCCGCCCAGCACGATGGCAAGCGCTGCAAACAGGGCCGCTCCACCCGAAACGCCTACCAAGCCGGGCTCTGCCAGCGGGTTGCGCAGCAAGGCCTGCATCGCAGCGCCGGATACCGCCAATGCCGCGCCGGTGAGTATGCCGAGGGCCAGACGGGGCAGGCGTATATTCCACAGCACCATGGCTTGCTGCATGTGCTCTTGCGGAATGGATTGCCATGCGGCAGACCCGGGCGGGCTGGTCAGCAGCTTGATGACGTTCAACGGCGCAATGCTGACCGCGCCTATGCCTGCCGCCAGTACGACGAGGATGAAAAGGGTCACGCCCAGACCGATCAATACACGGCTGCGTAATTGCAGGCTACGGCTTGCAGGCAAGGCCATTCGCAAGGAGGGTGCCGCTCCGTTCATTGCTTGCGAATGGCTTGCCCCAGCTCGACGAGCGCTGCGGGGAGGCGGGGAGTGAATCCGAGAATGTATTGCGTATCCATGCTGACAATCCGGTTGTTCTTGCCTGCGGGCGTCATATTGAGTCCCGGCGTTTTCAGGAAGTTCTGCAAACCGCCGCTGGCTTCGAGGCCCTCGTTGGTGGTGATGATCACGTCGGGCGCGGCTGCCACCAGCGCTTCGGCGGTCAGCGGCCTGTAGCCTTTGTATTGCGAAGCCATCACGTTCTCGGCATGCACCAGCTTGATGACGGCCGATGCTGCAGTATCGTCGCCGGCCGCCTGGGCGCCGCGCCCGGAATTGTTCATGACAAACAAGACGCGGGGATGGTCAGGCAGCTTCGCAAGCGTGGCTTCCGCCTCTTTCCATGCGGCCTCATATTGCTTGGCGAGTTGCTCCGTGCTGCTTGCGTTGAGCTGTTTGCCTATGGTACGGATATCCGCCGCCACTTGCTGTGGGGTATGCGAATTTTCCTGCAGCTGCAGCACCTTGATGCCGGCATTGCGCACCTGGTCGATCACGTTGCGGGGGCCTGCGCCAGCCTCGGCGATGATCAGCGTCGCACCGGTAGACACCAATCCTTCCGCGGACAAGGTCCGCATATAGCCTACCTTGGGTTTGCCGGCAGCCGCCTGGGGATAGACGCTGGTGATGTCATTGGCAATGACTTCGTCGCCCTTGCCCAGGGCATAGACAATCTCCGTCACGGCACCACCTATCGTCAGCAGCTTCTCAGCCGCAATAGCAACATGGCTACCGAACATCAAGCCGGTAGCAAGCAACAGGGCGCGGATTTTCATTACTTTCCTTTGATTATTTCAGTGTCGGCAGCTGAGCCACGATGTTGCGCCAAGCCTCGAGCTCGGGCTTGCCCGGCTTACGCTCGCCAAAGAACTGCGCCATGATTTCGCCATCCTTATTAAACACTTCCAGCGAAGTCACGATACCGTCTTCAGTCGGCTTTTTGACAACCCAGGTTTCCAAGATCAGGTCGGTGCGCAAGTGCAGGTTGAACGTCTCGTCCAGCACGTTGATCCAGGGGCCGAGTTCCTTCACGTTCTTGATCGGGCCGGTATGGATCTGGATATTGCCCGGATTGCCGACAAAGCACATGATGCTGGTGCCGTCTGCCGCGGCAGCTTCCAGCATTTGCTTGGTGGCATTGTTATCCACCTTGTATGCATGGTCTTTAGGCGCCAAGCGCAAACCTTGGGTACGGCCAACGCCGAATTTGCGCAACAGCATGAAGAAATCGTGCGTATCTTTCATGGCCAGCCAGGCAGCCTTGAAGCCTTCCTGGTCGATTTCACTGTCGGACTTCTCAGCGGAAGCAGGCTTGGCCGCCTCGACTTCCTGGCCCGGCGTCTGGTCGTCGCTGCGGTATTTTTGTACCAAGTCGTTCCAGGCATCCACATTGCTGAAATCCTTGAGGTGGATCTTGTGGATCGCCGTGCCGGTAGCGTCGTAGAACTGCAGGCTGCGCTGGGTGCCTTTTTCGGTTTCTTCGGTCACGGCGTAGCCATGCTTCCATTGCGAATAGAAAATGCGCAAGTCGATATCAGGACCAACTACCAAGCCGACATGGTCGAACGATACATTTTCATAGGCGCCGACTTTCTCATGCACGGTGCTTTCATTGCGGGTAAGCGCCATCACGCGGCCAAGCTTGGGCACATCAGCAATGATCTCGTTGAACGGCCCCTTGAGGCGTACGGTTTCACGACCAATTGCATTGGCGATGGCCTGGCCTTCGCTGATGCCGATAGCTTGCGCCGCTTCACGGTTGCGCAGCTTCTGTTCCTTCTTGGCATTGTGGAAGGCTTGGTATTGTTGTTCTGATATTGCTAATTGGTTCATCATGCATCTCCTAGGGGATTGAGATTAATAAGTCATTTCAACAATGAAGCGGATATTGCGCCCCGCTGCAGGCAAGCCCATTTGGTCAGCAAAATCGCCACCACCGTTGTAATTGTAGGCTTTATTCATTAGGTTCTCGCCAATCAGGCGTAAGCCTAGATACTGGCTGATAGTGTAATGTATGCCAGCGTTGAAGATTTCATAACCATCCTGCTTGAGGCCGCCTGCGATCAAACGCTCTCCGACTTTACGGTAGCTTACGTAAGTATCGATATTCTTTATTGCACCTGTTCCTAATGTAATGTTCAAGGTGTTGCCCGGGATTGTAGTGATTGAATGTTCCCACATATAAGCATTTGTAGGGTTGCCAACACTATTAGTATCATATGCAACACTTGACATTTTTCCCGAGTTGCGTGAATAGCCAATCCTGGCGTAGTTTTTTTTGAATTCAACGGCAGTCTCTACTTCCACACCGTTTCTTCTTTCCCAGCCATCTTGACGGATTTCACCATCACTTGTTTCCATCAGGGATCTCAAAGTATTTTTTGTAAAAATATGGAAAAAAGTCAGTTTGGAAACAACTTCTGCGGCAGTCCCCAGAAAACGAGGGGATCTATAACTAAATCCTGCTTCAGTCGATTCTGAAAGCTGAGGTTTATAAAGAGAACCACAAACCGGAGCTATACCAGCTGGGCGGTTGATTGGCATATAGTCTTCATTACAGGTAGTACCTGATGTTGAAAAGTAATGTGCCATCATTGGTGCGCGGAAGCCTTGACTATAATTTGCAAAGAACGAAAATTGATTGGGAATAAAATCGAAGTTAATCCCTAAGCTGTAACTACGCTGACGAAATTTTATCTCATCTTTTAAACCATCTAAGCGCATTTGCGTTTGCAAAATATCACCGGCCTCAGTTGTGTAATGATCGTAACGGACTCCAGGAATGATGCTAAGTCTGCCCCACTCGACTCTTGGCTGTACATATATTGCATTAAAAGATTGTGTTCCACTGGGAATTGAGTCAATTGCTGTGGCTGCAGGGTTATCAAAATATGCTTCGGCCACACGCTTATTTTTATTGTGTTGGAATCCAGCTAATAACTCTAATCCAAAATCGTTATGTCTGTAGAGCGTTGCATTATTAGAAAACTCTAATGCTGTATTAGTAAAGCTATAGTCTTCATATTTATTTCCGCGGCATTGTGTGCCAAAGCCACTATTAAGACTGGGAGTAGTATTTATTGTTTCATTTGCGTTATAAAGAGTAAACCCATCACACCGCCTACCGGCTGATGGATTAACATTTCCTCTCCATCCCTGTGGAATCGTGTCAATTACATTGGTCTTACTTTTACCAAGAACTACTTTGAAATCAATCCAGTCAATATTTTCTGGGTTGAATCTAATATTTTCAGTAAAATTTGTATCGTCAACGTCTCTATATACTTGATTGTAAGTGCCAGGCAATGTTGTGATTTGATCCCATAACACTAACGCACTATCTTTATATGATATGAATGCCGTTGTAAATTGCAGACTGTCAGTGGGATAAATACTGAATTTAACAAGTTGTGTTTCCAAGGATGTTTCTGAAAAATTTAGCTCTTGTTCACGGGAGATAGGTTCAGTTCCAACACTGAGAATGCTGCCTTTTGGCAGCATAAAGTTGTTGGAATTTCGATTGGTATAGTTGTACAGAATATCAATACGCTCATGCGGGCGAGCATAGGCTGTATACGAACGCATGTATTCATCATTATTGTTGCCATAGCCAAATTTGATCCTGGCTCCAACTGATTGTCCTGGACGGAGCAAATCTGCAGCATCCTTTGTTTCCATCAATACTGTGCCGCCTATCGAGCCCGAGCCGCTGGCAATCTGTGGGCCGCGCTGTACTTCAATGGATTTGAGCAGTTCCGGGTCGACAAAGGTGCCGCCCATACGATATTTCTCGAAGCTTTTGCGTACGCCGTCAACCTTGATCATGACATCGGCATTGTCCTGAAAACCACGGACGTTGAATGACATCCCAGCAATACGGGGGCCGCCAGATATTTCAACGCCAGGAACATCCCTTACAGCCTCGAAAATTGTCGCTGCTTGTGTTCTCTCCAGATCACGCGATGTGACGGTGGTAATGGATTGGGTTTTGTTGATGCGCTGGTCACGGATTCTCCCGGCGCTGACTCCGATTTCAGGCAACACGGTAGTTCCGGCTGGCAGGGGAGTGGACGCGCGAGGCAATTGAGATGGCGCGGAGTCTGTTGCTTTATTCTCATTGATGTCATTTTCTTCGACATCATGCGTTTCGTTATTTTCTTCCTCTGCAATTACAGCAGGCTCCTCCTGTAAGGCATTATGCTGTTCTTGCTCCTGTGCAAACAGGTGCTGGCTCAATGCCAGTAGGCATAGGCAAGATGCCAGCCTGGAGGAAGTGGAGAAAATGGCCATATTTAATAGTCAAGATATAAAATCCCCCGGCAATCAGGCTTTTTAATGGTTCTGTAGCCTGATTACCCCGTGGGGGAGCTATGATCACATCAATAGTAAGTTAAGCGATACTTTGCTTACGGCTACGACGGGCAGCAAAGCCCAGAACACCCAGGCCCATAGCCAGCATGCCGTAGGTGCTTGGCTCAGGAACGGCTGTCACTACGGCCAATGCCAGTTGATCTAGGCTCAGATGAGTTTCGGCAGCTCCGAAGTTGAAAACATAAATACCGGAAGCGGAAACATCGCTCCATTTCCAATAGGCTTCCTGTTCAATGCCACGGTCAGTGTTGATGTAAGTTTCGACCAAGGTTGCTGCAACACCATTCAGAGTCGCTTCTGTCTTCAACAATGTACCTGTGGTGGCTGTACGCAGATATACGTCGAATGTGCCTGTGACTGTAGCGTCTCCAAGCAGGGTAGCGATGAAGTTGCTGGGAGCAAGATAGTTATAAATATTCTTGGTGGTGGTGACCGAGGACAGCGTGCTGGTTTCGGTTAGGGTGGCATTTGTGCCGTATTCGGGAGATGCATTGTGAATAGCGAATGCAAAGTTATCCCAGGCAGCGTATTGTGCTACCAGAGCGTCATCCCATGGAGTCGCGGAATCCCACACGTTGCTGGTTGCAAATGCAGAAGTGGCAAAAGTAGTACTTGCTGCCAAGGCAATGGCAGCCATTTTGCTGGAAAAAGACATGATTTTGTTACCCCGATAGATATGAAAAGCGCTAACCCGCTATGAGCGCGGGTTAGCAATTTCTTGCTTCAGTTTTTGATGCAAGGTTAGTTGCTATATTTGCTTTTGCGTGAGCGGCGACCTGTATAGGCCAGTATGCCCAAGCCTAAAGCTAACATGGCATAAGTGCTGGGCTCAGGTACTGGAACTGTCGGATTGACAAGTACCGTTGCCAGTTGAATTTGGTCCAGGCTGACATGCGCCAGTGTGTTGGTCCATACGAAAGTATAAAGGTCGGCACTGCTCACATTTTCCCAGAGCCAGTAAACTTCCTGCTCTGCCGAAGGCTGGAGAATGCCTCGTTCGTCGGCGATGAAGCCCTGCGTATTGTAATAAAGTACACTGCTTGTGGCCGCAACACCATTAAGCGTCATGGTAGTGGTGGGTAGTAAACCTACCGTTGACATGCGGACATACACATCGAATACATCGCCGACACTGCCTGTCCCTGTCAATGTTGCGGTAAAGCTGCCTGGGCCTGTCCAACTGTAAATGTTGCCGCCATAGCCACCGCCTGTGAACAGCGAGTGGTTATTATTAGAAATCAGGGTAGCTTGCCCGCTGCCTTCATCATCCGGCGCGGAAATGCCGGTTCGTGGTGTGCTGACTCTGCCATTGATTATGGTATTTGTGATAAAAGTCCACCCAGCAAAATCATAGAGCTCTTGGCCGGCCCATGGCGCTGCAGTATCCCAAACATCGGTAGTGGCTGGGAAAATTTCATGTACATCGGCGTAAGCAGAAGGGGCAGCCAAAATACACAGAGCAAGGGAGATTCCGGAAATGCCTTTTGAAGAATACATAATTCAAAAACCTTTATGTTAGAAATGCCTTTAACCCTTCCCCGAGAAGGCGTTGGCATTCAACATCCTAAGTTACATCCACGGACCCTCACCGTCGGATAACCAAGAAATTGTTTATAAGCAACAATCCCTTAATAGCTGATTCTATTAATCAACTCTAATCTAAAAATTACTGGCTATTCTTTGCAGTATCTTGCGCTGGCTGGAAATCTACGACAAAGCGGTATTGTTTGCCGCAATCAATGATGATTTCTTTTTGCCCGCGACGCAGTAGGCGTATGTCCACCTTGAGGCTACCGAAGCCATCATGTTCAACCAACTCGTCTAGTAGGTTGATTAGGCAGGTCTTTACAGGCGCTTTTGCGGGCAGCATAGGGTTAAATCTATTCCAGTATTGTTAATGATACTTGCATACTAATAGCAACATTAAAACAAATGATAACAATTATCATTGGTTTATGCAATGGTAGCGACACATTTTTACATTTGAATTTAGAAGGTTATCTCGGTAATAAAGCGGATGTTGCGGCCAGCGGCGCGGTTGCCTTGGAATCCGCCAAGGTCCCCGCTTGCATTTAGGTAATAGTCCTTGTTTTTGATATTTTCACCAACCAAGCGAAAAGCAAGATTCGGGGCGGCGATCCAATATAGTCCTGCATTGAATATTTCGTATCCGTCCTGAATATTAAGCCCGGAAGTGCCTATATATGCCATGCGGGGAGATACTTTTCTATAGCTGATATTGAAACCCAGATTTTTTAGTATCTGAGTGCCCATGGTCAAATTGAAGGTTTTTGCGGGAATGCGATAAAGTTTTGCCGATTGATCTTCATTGTTGATTTCTGTGCCCCAGGTATTGGAAAAGGAAGCCCGGGCATAGAAGTCGCGGTATAGCAGACTCCCTTCGAACTCATTGCCTTTTCTTTTTTCCTTACCGTCTTGCGTTGCAATGCCTGTCGTTGGATCCATGCTGAATGAGCGTAACAGGTGATCAGTGTCTATCTCGAAATAAGTCAGTTTTGAAATCAATTGCACTTCACTATTGAATAGGCGTGGGTTTTCATAGCTCAAGCCAATTTCACGTGATTCGCTCTTCTGTAGTTTGTATACGTCTCCGCAGATATAGTTGGTAGATGGGGTGGCGCAGTTTCCTTCGCCGCCATCGTAGCCATTGTAAGGAAAGTCAGCTGCACTCGAATATGAGAAGTATTCGTTGGTGGATGGCGGACGGAATCCTTGGGCATAGTTTCCAAACAATGTCAGCTGCCTGGGAATCAAGTCAAAAGTCAGGCCAAGGCTGTAAGTTTTATGGGTAAAGCTGATGCTGTCGGACAGGCCTTTTTCTGCCAAGTGGTTTTTGACGCGAGGCTCCAGCGTTTTCATTTCATACCAGTCGATGCGAACACCGGGAATGATGCCCAGCCGGTCGATTTGCAGTCTTGGTTGGAGGTAAAAGGCGGAGTAGGTATTTTTACCGGAAACGCTCGCAGCCCAGAATCCGTCATTGCAAGAGTAGTTAGGATCGCGAAGGGGGTCACGGCAGCTGCTGTTCTGTGAATAGGTCCTGCTGATTTCCTTGCTGATGCTACGGTGTTGCAATCCGGTCAATAATGATAGGCTGAGCGTGTCTTGCTTGAAAATGGCAGCAGTATTGGCAATGTCAATCGTCGTACTTTTAAACTTTAAGTGATCATATCTCGTGCCTAAATTCCTTGTGCATTTTACATTGATCGCATAGTAGCAATTGTCGTCCATTTTTGTATGGCCTTTGCCCACGGTAGCGACGAGATTGATCCAAGGGTGGTTGGGATTCCAACGGATGGTTTCAGAGATACTGTAGTCTTCTATCGTGCGAACCACGTTGCCGAATAAGTCGGGATTTGCCCCTATTGCATCGTATTGTTGCAATCCGGACTCTTCCAGTAATACGGCTGATGTGGAAAGCTCGAGCGTATCCGTAGGGAAAATACTGATTTTCAGGAGTTGGGATATTGAGTCGACATTGGACGCTTCAAGCTTGCTGCCGTCAGCATGGGTAATGTCGTTGGAATTTCGATAGGCACGGTTATACAAAATATCAATCGCATCGTGAGGGCGTGCATACACAAGATAGGATTTCTGGAATTCATCGTTATTGCTGGCGTATCCAAATTTCAGGCGCGCCCCATAGCGTTGACCGGGCTTCAGCAGGTCGGCAGCGTCTTTTGTCCTAAGCAGGACGGTTCCGCCTATGGAGCCTGATCCACTTGAGATTTGCGGGCCTCTTTGCACCTCAATGGATTTCAATAGCTCCGGCTCGGCAAAGGTGCCGCCAAACCGGTATTTTTCAAAGCTTTTCGGGATGCCGTCCACGCGGACTTGAACGTCTTCATTATCTGCAAAGCCTCGCACGTTGAAAGACATGCCGCTTGGTCGAGGCCCGCCTTCAAATGTTACACCGGGCACATTTTGGACAGCCTCGAAAATAGTGGCTGGTTGCGCTCTTTCCAGTTCCTTGGCCTCTATGGTCGTAATGGTTTGAGTTCTGTCGATAGTGACGGCATCCTGCTTAATGCGGCTGGCACTGACGCCGACTTCCGGCAGTACTGTGGCTTCAGGAGGGAGGGGTTTTGAAGAGGAGTGCGCGGTGGATGGCTTTCCCTCATCCTCGTTGAATGTTGATTTATTTTCTGACGATTCCACTGCAGGGGTGGTTTGCTGTTGATCGGCAGCTAGTGCCGGCAAGCCTGTTAACACTGGCAAAAACAGCATGACTGCGCAGGCGATGCGAAAATAGCCAGGTTTTTGGAAGGTTTTCATGATGGGCTGCATTGAACTGAGGCATGGACGAGAAAAACCGGCAACTGACATTATGTCCAGTTGCCGGTACCGGTGAATGCCGGAAGTGTTATGACGATCAGGCGATGTTCTTGCGGCGGGAGCGGCTGCCCATGAAGCCCAGGATGCCTAGACCGATTGCCATCATGCCGTAGGCGCTTGGCTCAGGCACGGCAGCAACAGCTACAGTAGCAAGGGCCAGTTGATCCAGGCCTACGTGGGATTTTGCAATGGCATTGAAGTTGAATACCTGGTTTACACTGGTAATCGTGACATCTTGCCAAACCCAGTAGGCTTCTTCCACGTAGCCAGAACCCATGCCTTCAAATTCCACAACATCAAAGAATTGAGTGACTTTAGTCGCTGATACACCGTCAAGCGTGGCTGTAGGCAGGAAGGTGGAGCCATTGGTCTTGACCTTGAGATACACGTCAAAAACATCGCCAACGGCGCCAATGTTGGTCAACTGGAAGTTGTAAGTCGCATCGTTGTTGGTGAAGTGATAGAGATTTCCAGTGCTGGTAACAAATACTCCAGCTTGCGCATTGACGTAGCCGTTGCTGCCGTATTGCGGTGTTGCATCACGTCTGCCAACGAATGTATTCCATTCGGCATAATCGATAGCATCTGCAACGTCACCCCATGGATAGTTTTCGTACCAAACATTGTCGGCAGCGAAAGTATGGCTGCTGAAAAATGCGCTACCAGCCAAAGCCAAGGCAGCAAATGTGGTTGTCATTTTCATTGATTTATTCCTCGCTTGAGAGCACCTGACAGTCCCTTCCCCGAGAAGGCGCTAGTACTCAACTACATACAAAAAACCCCACGGACTCTCACCGTCGGGGCAAATGGATAACCTTCTTTATGAGCAAGACGATTATCCGGAGTCATGGCAGTTTCCTAGTAGGGGGGAGTTAAGGAATCTACCTGCAACTACAAATAATAATTATTAACATTAACATTATATAGGTTTTATAAAAAAAGCAAGGCTATGCACATAAAAATTGAGGGTGTCCCTTATAATTCATTCTTATGTCCATATTGCTCATGATTATTTTGGTGAGTGTCGCCGGCGGGGTGTTGAGCGTGCTCGCTGCGGCATTTTTTGCACTCAAGGCCAAGGCCGCCTGGGTGCCCATGTTGATCAGTTATGCAATTGGCGCGCTGCTGGGGGCGGTATTTCTCGAAATCCTGCCGCATGCATTTCAGATATCAAGCAGCCTTGAGGTGATGTCCGCCACCGTGCTGCTGGGTATCCTGCTGTTTTTCATGCTGGAGAAGCTGGTGCTGTGGCGTCATTGCCATGGTGAAGCATGCGAGATGCATGCGTCTGACGCGCATCAACATGACGGACATGATCATGGCCGTAGCGGCCTGATGATCATGATCGGCGACACTTTCCATAATTTCGTCGACGGAGTGTTGATCGCAGCTGCGTTCCTGGCGGATGTGCGGCTGGGATTCGTCACCGCAGTTGCCATTATTGCCCACGAGATTCCCCAGGAGGTGGGTGATTTCCTGATTTTGCTGCACTCGGGGTATAGCAAGCAGCAGGCATTGCTGTTCAATCTGGTCTCAAGCATGGCGACCCTGGTTGGGGCTGTGGGGGCTTATTTCGCGCTTGGCTTGGTGCAAGGCTGGATTCCCACCATTCTCGGCCTGGCTGCCGCCAGCATGATTTATGTGGCGGTCGCGGATTTGATTCCAGGCTTGCACAAGCGTACCGAATTGCGTGCGACTCTGCAGCAGGTGTGCCTCATCGGCTTGGGTGTGTCATCCATATGGCTTGCGGGTGAGTTGGTGCACTGATTGAGCAGTTTCTTCAATATCTAAGAAAGCACGTCCGGGCTTAATTTTTACTGAGTTGATATATGAGTTTGCAAAGCCCCAAGGTTGGTTTCGTGTCCCTGGGTTGCTCCAAGGCATCTTCTGATTCGGAGCGTATCCTGACCCAGTTCAGGGCTGAAGGCTATGCTATTTCCGGCAGTTATGACGATGCAGATCTCGTGGTCGTGAACACCTGCGGGTTTATCGACCGTGCGGTGGAAGAGTCCCTGGATGCCATTGGCGAAGCATTGGCGGAAAACGGCAAGGTCATCGTGACGGGGTGCCTGGGAGCAAAGAGCGAGGTGGCCAAGGCTGTACATCCGGGAGTGCTTGCGGTAACTGGGCCGCATGCCCTCGAAGAAGTCATGACGGCTGTACATGCCAATTTGCCCAAGCTGCATGACACCCGTACACCGACTTGGTGCCGCCGCAGGGGATACTCCTGACACCGCAGCATTATGCCTACCTGAAAATTTCAGAGGGATGCAATCATCGATGCAGCTTTTGCATCATTCCGTCCATGCGCGGCGACCTGGTAAGCCACCCGATAGGGGAGGTGATGACAGAAGCGGAAAATCTCGTGAACGCTGGCGTCGCCGAATTGTTAGTGATTTTCCAGGACACCAGCGCTTACAGCGTGGATGTCAAATACCGCACCGGCTTTTGGAACGGCCGTCCGGTCAAGACCCGCATGACGGAGTTGGCGCGTGCACTGGGAGATTTGGGCGCCTGGCTGCGCATGCATTATGTCTATCCCTATCCCCATGTGGATGAAATCATCCCGTTGATGGCGGATGGGCTGATCCTGCCTTATCTTGACGTGCCATTGCAGCACTCCAGTCCGCGCATCCTCAAGGCGATGAAACGGCCGGCCAGTAGCGAGAATAACTTGGTGCGTATCAAGGCCTGGCGGGACATTTGCCCTGACATCACTATCCGCAGCACTTTTATCGTCGGCTTTCCCGGTGAAACGGATGAGGATTTTGAACACCTGCTGGAATTTCTGCAGGAAGCCCAGCTTGATCGGGTAGGGTGCTTTGCTTATTCTGCAGTGGATGGCGCTGCAGCGAATGCGCTGGGCAATCATGTGCCGGAGCCGTTGAAGCAGGAGCGCTTGGCGCGATTCATGGAAGTGCAGGAGGCCATCAGTGCTGAAAAGCAAAAGCGCAAGATTGGGCGCATTGAAACTGTGCTGGTTGATGAGGTGGATGGTGACCAGGCGATCGGTCGTACGGCAGCGGATGCGCCTGAGATTGATGGGGTGGTTTATCTTTCGGGTGCCGATTGCTTACAGCCGGGCGACTTGGTGGAGGTGCAGATCGTCAATTCGGATGGACATGACTTGTGGGCAACTCCTCCCACACACTGAGTTAACTGATTCAATGCCTGAGTAAAAATGAGCTGATTTTCCTAAAGAGGTCATAAAAAAACGTGGCGCCATTTTCGTAGGCGCCACGTTTTAACTTCTGATTATGAGCGGCAATTTATGCAGCGTATGCAGTTCTACGGCGCCGTACTGCAAAACCTAATAAGCCCATGCCTCCCAGTAGCATGGCATAGGTTGAAGGTTCAGGAACGGCTGCAATAGCGGTAAAGCCTAATCCTGAGAGGATAAAGGCTGTGTTGGCGGGCCCCACGACACCGGTAAGCGGATCGGTATACCTGCCATAGCCAATAATATTTCCATTGTCGGAAATAGCCTGGGCCAGCAGCAATTCCCAGCCGGAGTTTTTAGGTAGGAAGTCATTTAGATCAAGGATGCCAGTTTCTTTTGAATACAAGAAGGCATGGGTCGCGTTGGTAGCAGCGTCAATATCTGAAACTCCGACAACCCATCCATGGTTATTGATGCCATAGCTGCTGCTGCCGTTGCCGCCGAGTGTGCCAATATCAGTAAGGGTGCCATCTTCATAAAAAAATGCGTGGTAGGAAGTATTGCCTGCATGCAATGAGCGACCGGCAATCTGGCCTGCATCATTAATAGCGCGCGCTTCAGACACACCAGTTTGCGTGCGTTCTGTACCACCAGGCAGGGCGCCCAGGCTGGTTATCTGGCCGTTTTCCCAGACATAGGCATAACTTTTGCCATCAGCAGCTACCGATTGGCCGACGATTTGCGCCTTGTTGTTGATATCGTAGGCGTAGGTAGTATGGAGAGCATTGTCTCCACCTAATGTTCCAAGGTTGGTAATTTCGCCATCAGAATAGATAAATGCATTGTAGCGACCTCTGCCGTTGGTACTTGAGCCTGCAACCTGTCCAGCATCGTTGATTGCGCGGCCAAGCGCCTGGGTGCCACCCAGGGTTGGGATGATCTGGAAGGCACCGTTGCTATAGATAAAGCCGGAGGTGGGGGTGGCGGCACCGGTGGTTGTGGTCTGGCCGGTAATAACGCCTGAGCTGTTAATGCCATAGGCATGGCTGGTTGCGCCCGCCAGGGTGCCGATATCTGTCTGGACATTGTCAGAAATCACAAAACCATGGCGCTGAACAGTATTGTTGCCGTAGTAATAGGTACCCACGACTTCTCCGGTTGCATTGATATTATGAAGCGTAGTGGGATGGTTATTGCTGAAAGCTTCTATTCTCGTAACGGTGGCTTGTGGGGCAGTCGCCTCTGCTACAGCTTGACCGGCCGCAAACAGCGACGCAAGAGCGATACTGATGCACGTTGCACGTGATATTAAATTCATAGTTAATTCCCCTCCAATAGATGGATATTCACTAAATGTCTTGCGGATAATGCTGCAAGCGTTTCATAGCCGATGCTTCTTATGAGCAGAAGGTCAGCCATACATTTATTATGCCACATTAAAAATAATAATTCTCATTTGTACTTTTATTCAATAATACGTCTGTTGATACGTAGAGAGGGGTTGGCAATATAGCGGAGTTATTTTAATTGGCTACTGGTGATTCTGTGGTGGGGTACTAAGGAGGAGTGAGTTGTAATGAGAATTCTGGGAGGGTGGCTATGAATTCGGCTGGTACGCGAGTGGGAAGATGGAGACAGTAAATAAAAAAACGTGGCACCATCCTCACAATGGTTGCCACGTTTTTGGGTCAAGAAGCTATATAGCTTGCTTTTTAGGCGTTCTTACGACGGCGGGCAACAAACCCCATCAGGCCAAGACCTGCCAGCAACATGGCATAGGTTTCTGGCTCAGGAACAGCTGCAACAGCAACAACCTGGTTGAATACATCGCTTTGAGTCAGGCGTGTAGCATAAGTTTGGGAATGCTCAACCACATCAAAGGTAATATTGAACGCAGTGATGTCGGAATAACTGCTCAGATCCCACTGGAAGGCATATAAATTGATATAAATAGGTTCGTCAACCAGTTCGCCGCCAGGGCCTGTCGGCATTTCAATCGAGCCATTGTAACCTTGAGCGGTCAGTTCGGCCCAGTTTGCTGTAATGGAGGCTGTTGTATTATCAGCAAATGTCAGGTTGAGAATAGGGGAGTATTCAATATTCTCTAATGCACCTATCTGGCGATTGGCTGCGTCGCCCCATGTGCTTGTCCCTGCAAGACTGGGCTGATAAAAATCATAACCATTGGCACTACCGATTTCAACCTGGAACACCACATTTGCTAAGTTATTGACAGGGGTAGGGTCAAATACAGCTAAAGTACCGCCTTTAGCATTGTAGTTATTGGAGAAAGAAAGCGCGTAAAGTGAGCCGCCAGCTGGGTATGGACCAAAACCGCTGCCTCCCCATGTAGTTGAGTTCCGAGTGCCGTCAGCATTGAACTTGCTCAGGCCACCAGTACCATTGTTGTTTGCTACCTTATTGAAGTAAGCGGCATTGCCATTGTTAACTTGAGAGGTAATCGGATTCGGCCATGCAGCACTGGATGATGTTGCGCCAGGATAGCCAGGATTACCGGGAAGAGATGTTGTTACACCATCTACTACAACGGTTTGTGGACCAATTCCAAAATTATACCAACCATTGTCTTTGGAGTTGCCAGCCAAAGTTTTTGAAACAGGAATAGCGTCCTGAATGCCTGTTGGGTCATCTGCATGAGCAGTTAGGGCAGACGTACCAAAGGCAACGAAAGCGGCAATAATGTATGACTTCAATTTGAAATTAGCTTGCATATCAAAAATCTCCCAAAAATAAGGCTAAAGAAAAGCCTTATCGGTGTCAGAAATCCGACACCCTCCCTCGCGGAGGCGTGGTCGATATAATGTCTAGAAAGCCACTAATACTCTATGAGCAAGCATTAATGGTTAACAACATTCATAAGGTTTATCATTAAGAGGATGATAACCATTATCATTATGGAATTGTGTTATGGAGAAGTCAACAGATTCTCCATGAAAATTTAATTGGCTTGTTGAAATAAATCGGGAATGATCGGGGCTGGGCGCTCCGAATCAGCGCGCTCTTCCAGGAAATCCAGGGTATGAGGGCATCGCGTGGGGTTGCGGATGGATTTGCGCTTCTTGCCGGTGGCGTGAATGTTGACGTAGGGCGTCTGGCTGATGCGCACATAGCCGGATGCTTGCAGCTTTGCCAGCGTGGTTTCAAACAGGCTGAGCGGATTGTCTATGTTCTGCAGGGTAATGGAACTCTTGCCGACTTTGAGCACGTTATACATGACAAACTTGTTGCCCGTCTGTTTGCCATAGATTTCGCCGCTGTGAATATCCACAATTTACCTTTCCCAATACTTTTCCAATCATATCGTTATGGCTGGAACTTTACAAGGTTGGTGAATTCAGCGGCCGGTTTGCGTCATCCTGCGGAACTGGATGTGTTGCTTGATGAAATCAATGGCCTGGGAACGGTAGCCTAAATTGGAGTTATCCTTGATCCACATGTGCATCACACCGCCGAAGAATAGCTGGGTATCCATGGCCAATGTGGCGGGATCAAGTTCGGGATGGATCAGGCCTTTTTGTTTGGCTTTTTCGTAAAGCAGTTGCGTTTTGTCTATGAAGCTTTGGCAGGTGATGAGTACTTGTTGCAGTACTTCATTGAACTCATCGACATATTCGCACTTTGCCATCATGATTTCGTAGGTTTGCCTGGTTGATGCGTCTGTTTCCAGCGTTTTAATCGTATTGCAAAAGAATTGCTCTATAGATGCCAAGGGGTCTTCTGATTGATCATCCAGTACGACAGCGTCCAATTGTTCAATGAAGGGCAGCATGGCCTGGTCGCGCATGGCTTGAAACAGCTCGATCTTGTTGGCGAAGTGCCAGTAGACGGCACCCCGGGTGACTTGTGCATGCGTGGCGATATGCTCCATGGTGGTGTGGCTCACACCCCGCTTGGCGAATACTTCGCGCGCAGCGGTAATAATACGCTGGCGGGTGAGTTCGGCGTCTTCCTTAGTTTTACGTGCCATGTGCTTTAAGATATCCCTAGCGAGAAAACAGTTTTACATACAAACATGATTGTATATAATATACATTCGTTAGTGAATGTAAGCAAGTAATTTGTTTATAAGACATGGGGTTATATATGAGGGTGCGCGTGATGAATCCAGTTCATACCAATGCAAGAGGGTTGAATTCCAGTAAAAAAATCGTGCTGGCCATGATGGCGGCTTTTGCCTTGGCCTCCTGTAGCAAGGGCGAGCAGCAGGCTGGACAGGCAGGCCCACAGGCCTTGCCCGTCAGTGTCGTCGAGCTGCAGCCCGCCAGCGTGCCTGTCTCTGCCGAGGCTGTGGCTCAAACCGAAGGCGCGCGCGAAGTGGAGATTCGTCCTCGCGTTGGCGGCATTCTGTTGAAGCGGTTGTATGAAGAGGGCGCGCCCGTCAAGGAAGGTCAGGTGTTGTTCCAGATCGATCCCGAGCCATACCAGATTGCGCTTGAGCAGGCAAAGGCTCAGTTGGCCCAGGCCCAAGCCAAGATTGCCCAGACCAAGCGTGAGGCAGATCGGCTAAAAGGGCTGTTGGAGTCGAATTCGATCAGTCAGCGGGAATATGACAATGCCGTCTCCGACGACGACGTGGCAAAAGCATCTTTGCTGCAATACCAGGCCAGCGTGCGCGAGGCGGAGCTGAACCTATCCTATACCAAGGTGACGGCGCCAGTCAGCGGCATTTCCGGCCGCTTCCAGTTCTCTGAGGGCGCACTGGTGTCTGCCAACGATAGTCTGCTGACCACTGTGGTGCAGCTGTCTCCTATCTGGGTGCGCTTCAGCCTTTCCGACAATGAGATTCAACAGCTTGGCGGCGCCGTCACGGAAAAAACGGTAAAGAAGATCACCTTGAAATTGCCGGACGGTTCCGAATATGACGAAGGCGGCAAGCTTAACTTCGCCGCAAGCCAGATTGATCCGGCCCTGGGCACGCAGCAACTGCGTGCGACATTCGCCAATGCGGATAAAAAGCTGCTGCCGGGCCAGTTCGTTCGCGCCAAGGTCGTGGTAGGGGAGCGTGATGGCGTCTTCCTGGTGCCGCAAGTGGCGGTGATGAATTCGCAGCAAGGCCGTTTTGTATATGTCGTGGATGAAAACAATCATGCCGCAGTGCGCCCTGTTGTGACCGGCGACTGGAGCGGCCGTGACTGGGTGATCCTCAAGGGCTTGAATGCTGGCGAAAAGGTGGTGATCGACAATCTGATCAAGATTCGTCCCGGCGCGCCTTTGCAGCCGCATCCTCCTGCCCAGGAAGGTGCGCCGACCCAAGGTGAGCCGCAGAAGTCCGCAGCCAACACCAGCGGCAAGCTGGCTTAAAAGAGGGCAATCATGACGAGATTCTTTATTACGAGGCCGATTTTTGCGTCGGTCGTATCGATCATTATTGTGCTTGCAGGCTTGGCCGCCGCCTTCCAGTTGCCTATCGCACAATATCCGCAAATTGCCCCGCCCACAGTCATGGTGACTGCCACTTATCCAGGGGCCAGCGCCGAAACCCTTGCCAAGACCGTGGCTGCGCCGATCGAGGAGCAGTTGAGCGGCATCGAAGGGCTGCTTTACTATCAATCCAGCGCTGACTCCAGCGGCACCTTGACCATTACCGTCACCTTTGAGACGGGAACGGATGTGGACCAGGCGACCTTCAACGTCAGCAACCGTGTCAATATTGCCACGCCGCGGTTGCCTGAAGATGTACGCCGGACCGGCTTGATCGTGCAAAAGCGGTCGAATGACATCTTGATGGCATTGATGCTGGTTTCGCCGAAGAAAACCTATGACCCGCTCTACCTGAGCAATTACGCCACGCTCAATGTGCTGGACGAGTTGAAGCGTATCAAGGGCGTGGGGGATGTGACCGTGTTCGGTACGC
Source organism: Methylobacillus pratensis (assembly GCF_054072455.1). Taxonomy (NCBI): domain Bacteria; kingdom Pseudomonadati; phylum Pseudomonadota; class Betaproteobacteria; order Nitrosomonadales; family Methylophilaceae; genus Methylobacillus; species Methylobacillus pratensis. The sequence goes on along the minus strand of NZ_JBSUSR010000008.1, from coordinate 74,685 downwards.
AGGATTACTCCATGCGTATCTGGCTGCGCCCGGACAAGATGGCGCAATTGGGCGTGACCACCAGCGATATTGCAGCGGCGATTGCCGCACAGAATGCGCAATACGCCGCTGGACGGATCGGCCAGGACCCTGCGCCGGATGACCAGCAGATCGTCTATACCGTGACAGCCAAGGGCCGCTTGATCGAGCCCGAGCAGTTTGCCAATATCATCGTCAAGGCCAATGGTCCGCGCGGTGTGCTTTACCTCAAGGATGTGGCGCGGATCGAGCTGGGCGCGCAGAATTACAATATCCGCACGACCTTGCAAGGCCAGCCTGGGGTAGGTATCCCGGTGTTCCTGCAGACAGGGGCGAATGCGCTGGATACCGCCGAGGCGATCAAGGCCAAGATGGAGGAGCTCAAGCAGCGCTTCCCCGAGGACATGGATTACCGCATTCCTTATGACACCAGCGATTTCGTCAAGGCTTCGATAGGCGAGGTGGTGCATACGCTGGGCGAGGCCATGATCCTGGTAGTGCTGGTGGTGTTCGTGTTCCTGCAGAGCTGGCGCGCTACCTTGATCCCGATCATCGCGGTGCCTATCTCTCTGATCGGTACGTTTGCCGGGTTGTGGTTGTTCGGCTTCTCGATCAACACACTAACGCTTTTTGCCATGGTGCTGGCGATTGGTATCGTGGTGGATGATGCGATCGTGGTGCTGGAAAACATCGAACGCCTAATGAGCCAGGAAAAGCTTTCCCCGTTGAATGCCGCCATCAAGTCGATGCAGCAGGTATCCAGCGCGGTGGTGGCCATCGTGCTGGTATTGTGCGCCGTGTTCATTCCCGTGGCTTTCATGGGTGGCATCGCGGGCGAACTGTACCGCCAATTTGCCGTGACGGTCGCTGTTGCTGTGGTGATTTCCGGTATCGTCGCGCTGACATTGACGCCGGCGCTCTGTGCGATCCTGCTCAAGCACGTTCATGGAGAGTCGAAGCTGTTCAGGCCTTTCAACCGCGGCTTCGATAAGCTGACCAACTTCTACACTTCCGTGGTCGGCTTGACCTTGCGTCACCGGATTATCGGGGCGATCGTGTTTGTTGGCATCATCGCGGCCGGGGTCTACCTGTTCCGCATCGTGCCGACCAGCTTCGTCCCTCCAGAGGACCAAGGTTATGTGGTGACTGCGGCCATCATGCCTGACGGCGCAAGCCTCACCCGCACCAGCAGGACCATGGAAAACGTACGCAAGGCGATTGCAGAGGACCCTGCGGTGGCCAGCCAGTTCGTGATCAATGGCTTCGACCTGATCGGCGGCGGCAACAAGACCAGTGCCGCGACCATGTTCGTGCGGATGAAGGACTGGGATGAGCGTACCACCACTGCCGAGCAGATTGTGCAGCGCCTGTTTGGCATTGGCATGATGCAGCCGGACGGCATGGCGATCGCGTTCAACCCGCCTGCCATTCGCGGGCTTGGTAGTTCCGGCAGCATGGAAATGTATATCCAGAGCCGCGAGGATACCGACCCGATTCACCTTTCCGAGGTGGTGAATAACTTCATGGACGCCTTGCGCAAGGAATCGCGCCTGTCCGGCATCAACACCTTCTTCCGTCCGACGGTGCCACAGCTGTCGATCGAGGTGGACGAGGCGAAGGCCTTGTCCCTGGGAGTGCCGATTGCGGATGTTTACGCCACCTTGCAAAGCACGATGGGGACTTTGTATGTCAATGACTTCAATCGTTCCGGCCGTACCTATCGCGTGCAATTGCAGGCGGAGCCAGCCTACCGCATGAAGCCTGAGGATATCGGGCGCGTGTATGTGCGGGCCGCCGGTGGGGAAATGATCCCGATGTCGGCGCTGAGCAAGGTGAAGGAAATCATTGGTGCCGAGCAGTTGGAGCGTTACCAGGGCCTGTTGGCTGCCAAGGTTATGGGCGGCGGCGCTTATGGCGTCAGCTCCGGCGATGCCATCAGGCTGATCGAGCAGATCGCCAACGATACCCTGCCTGACGGTTACCAGCTTGCCTGGACCAGCCAGGCTTACCAGGAAAAGCTCACCGGCAATGCGGCGATCTTTGCGTTCAGCTTCGCCATTATCATGGTGTTCCTGATCCTGGCCGCGCAGTTTGAAACCTGGGCGTTGCCGCTCGCGGTCATCATGGCGGTACCGTTCGCCTTGGTGGGCGCCTTGTTGGCGGTATTGTTCCGCGGCATGCCGAACGACATCTACTTCCAGATCGGCCTGGTGACATTGGTCGGCCTGGCGGCGAAGAACGCCATCCTGATCGTCGAGTTCGCGAGCCAGAAGCTGGAAGAGGGCTTGCCAATCAAACAGGCTGCCATCGAAGCCGCGCGCTTGCGTTTCCGCCCGATTGTCATGACCTCGATGGCGTTTGTGCTGGGTATCGTGCCGTTGGTGATTGCAACAGGCGCAGGTGCTGCCGCACGCCGCTCCATGGGGACGGGCGTGTTCGGCGGCATGCTGCTGGCAACCTTTGTTGCCACGATCTTTATCCCGATGTTTTTTACCTGGTTGTCTGGCCAGACCAGCAGCCGCGTGCATCACGATGACCAAAAGGAAACAGCATGATGGTACGTCACAACATAATTTATGCTGCCGTTACATTGGCTTTGGCCGGCTGTATGGTAGGGCCGGATTACCATCGGCCCGATACGAAGCTGCCAGCCAGTTTCAATGCGTCTGAAGCTACGCAGGCGGATACTCAGGCCGCATTGAATCTGGATAAATGGTGGGAAACATTCCAGGATCCGGTCTTGAACGAGCTGATGGACAAGGCATTTGCCGATAACCTGGATATCGTCAAGGCGGTGGCCAGGATTGAAGAGGCCGATGCCGCCATGCGCGAAGCGGGCGCTGCCTTGTTTCCGCAGATTGACCTGAGCGGAAACGGCGTGCGCCAGAAGGTTACAGAAACCGGCGCCTTCCCGTTGCCATCCTATGTGCCTGCGATTCGTGAGAATTACAACCTGCAGCTGGGAACCAACTTTGAGTTGGATTTCTGGGGCAGGTTGCGCCGTGCGCGTGAGGCTGCAAGGGCCCAGGCCTTGGGCACATATTTTGCCAAGGATACGGTCAGCCTTTCACTTTCCGGACTGGTGGCCAGCAACTATCTCTTGCTGCGCAGCCTGGAGGCGCAGATTGCCGTGTCGCGGGACAGCTTGAAGAGCCGCGAGGAAAGCTTGGCGTTGACCAAGCGGCGTCTCGAGGGAGGCGTTGCCTCCATTCTTGACGTGCATCAGGCCGACGTAGCCAACTCCAACCTGGTGGCGCAGATTGCCGACCTGGTGCGCCAACGCGAAATCGTGCAGCACCAGCTTGCCGTGCTGACGGGAGACCTTGAGCTAAAGGTGCCGGAAGGGGATATTCACCAGTTGCCAGCGCCTCCGATCCCTCCGGCAAACCTGCCTTCCAGCTTGCTGGAGGCACGTCCCGATATCCGCGAGGCCGAGCAGACCCTGATCTCTGAAAATGCCCAAATCGGGGTTGCCAAGGCAGCCTTGTTTCCAACCATCAGCCTGACGGCGACCTATGGTGGCGAAAGTGCGGCATTGAATGAAATCATGCATGCGCCGTCGCGTATCTGGTCTGCAGGGCTGGGTTTGAGCCTGCCTATTTTCAGTGCGGGCAAATTGTCTGCCCGCGTTGACCAGGCAACCGCAAGGCAAAAGCAGGCACTGGCAACATACCAAAGCTCTATCCAGACTGCGTTCAAGGAAGTGAACGATGCCTTGGTGACGGTCCGCCAGAGCCGCGAGCGCGAAGACGCCTTGAATATCAGCCAGGATGCAGCGAAGAAGGCATTGCAGGTATCTGAAAACCGCTATAAGTCGGGATATTCGGCGTACCTTGATGTGCTCGACTCGCAGCGGGTTTACAACGATGCCGCATTGGCGTTCATCCAAAGCCGCCAGGCAAGATTGACCGCGACCGTCGATCTTTTCAAGGCCCTGGGCGGAGGGTGGAAAACCGCCCAATACGATCAGCCTGAAAAGCAGGCAAGTAGATAGCGACGCAATATCAAGCGCTATAAATCACGGAAAACCGGGCATGTCCCGGTTTTCTCTTTTCAAGCGATTGAATTCCGCTGTCGCCTTGGCGCCATGTTAAAATTCCCCGTTTATATCCATTGCGATTCCCCATGACAGTTCGTACCCGTTTTGCCCCCAGTCCTACCGGTTTCCTGCATATCGGCGGCGCCCGTACCGCCTTGTTTTCATGGGCTTATGCCCGCAAGCATGCAGGTCAGTTTGTGTTGCGCATCGAGGATACCGATGTGGCGCGCTCGACGCCGGAGGCCGTGCAAGCCATTCTCGACGGCATGAACTGGTTGGGGCTGAGTTGGGATGAAGGCCCGTTCTACCAGATGCAGCGCATGGACCGCTACAAGGAGGTCATCCAGAAGCTGCTGGATGAAGGCAGCGCGTATTACTGCTATTGTAGCCGGGAAGAGTTGGACGAAATGCGCGAACGGCAGATGCAGGAAGGCAAGAAGCCACGTTACGATGGACGCTGGCGGCCGGAGGCCGGTAAGGCATTGCCCGCGGTGCCGGCGGATATTCCGCCCGTCGTGCGGTTCAAGAATCCGCTCACGGGCAACGTGGTCTGGGACGACCTGGTCAAAGGGCAGATCAGCATTGCGAATGAGGAGCTGGACGATTTGATCATTGCGCGGGCGGATGGCACGCCCACTTATAATTTCTGCGTGGTGGTCGATGATTGGGATATGGGGATCACCCAGGTGATACGCGGCGATGACCACGTCAACAACACGCCGCGCCAGATCAACCTGTTGCAGGCCCTTGGCGCTTTCATCCCGCAATATGCCCATCTTTCCATGATCCTCGGCGATGACGGCCAGAAGCTGTCCAAGCGCCATGGCGCCGTGAGCGTGATGCAATATCATGAAGACGGCTATTTGCCGGAGGCCGTGTTGAATTACCTGGCGCGCCTTGGCTGGTCGCATGGCGATGACGAGATTTTCAGCATGGCCCAGTTCTGCGAGTGGTTCGGGCTGGACCATGTGACGCCTTCTGCCGCCCAGTTCAACACTGAAAAGCTCAATTGGCTCAATGCCCACTATATCAAGCAGGCAGACTTGCAGCGTTTGGCGGAGGACATTGCCGAGCGCCTGGCGAAAGCTGAAATTGCCGTCAATGCAAACGTGGACTTGCAGGCGGTAATCGCGCTATACCGCGATCGCGCCAATACGCTTAACCAGCTTGCCAGCAGCATTGCCTATTTCTACCGCAAGCCCGAGATTGATACAGCCGCATCGGAAAAGCATGTGACTGCCGAAATACTGCCGGTCATGAATGCCTTGTTCGAGCAGCTGCAGTCGGTGGAGTGGACGCAGGAAAAGCTGCATGAGGCGATTGAGGCCGCCGTTACCAGCAATGCGCTCAAGTTTCCCAAGGTGGCGATGCCGTTGCGCGTGATGCTGACCGGTGGCGCCCAGTCGCCCAGCATCGATGCGGTGATGGCGTTGCTGGGCAGGGATGAAAGCCTGGCGCGCATGTATGCAGTCTTGCAGGCATAGCGGTCAAATAGAAAAAGCCTGTAAAGAGTAGAACAATTTGGTTTCTATATAGTCCTAGTGTCAAGTTGATGACGCTGTCTCTGGATTGAATTGACAACAGGGCACTTGTTTTTCAGCTTGCAGGCCCCACTAATTGAAAGGCAGGGAATTGCCGGCTATTGGTGGCAGGCGCTAGCTTGGGGAAAGTTTTTCACGTAAAGTTACCTTTAAGAATAAAACTCCCTATATATACAACTACAAGGTAAAGGAGCATCAAAATGAGCGTTAAAGGGCAGATGTTACAAGACCCCTTTCTGAACACGTTGCGCAAGGAGCACGTGCCTGTTTCGATTTATCTCGTCAATGGGATCAAGCTGCAGGGGCAAGTGGATTCCTTTGACCAATACGTCATCCTGCTCAAGAATACCGTCACCCAGATGGTATACAAGCACGCTATTTCAACCATTGTGCCAGGTCGTGCGGTTTCTATTCCTCATGGGCCTTCTTCCTCGTCCGAGAGTTAATTTTTGCTAAGTATTTGTTCATATGTTTGACCGGCCAGTCGGTGGAGATGCTTCCGTACTGGTAAGCGTGGATTTTGGCGATCCTGGATATGAGGAAAGCCTGCAGGAGTTGCGGCAGCTCGTCATTAGCGCGGGCATGTCGATTGCAGGGGCGGTGGAAAGCCGCCGTCCCAAACCCGACCCCAAGTTCTTTGTCGGCAGCGGCAAGGCGGATGAATTGCTCGCCATGATGAAGGCTGTGGATGCCAAGGTCGCAGTATTCAATCATGACCTAAGCCCCTCCCAGCAACGCAATCTTGAGCAGCTGCTTGAGGCTCGCGTCATCGACAGGACGGGTTTAATCCTCGATATTTTTGCCCAGCGCGCGCAAAGCCATGAAGGCAAGCTGCAGGTGGAACTTGCCCAGCTTGAGCATTTGTCCACGCGCTTGGTGCGCGGCTGGACCCACCTTGAACGCCAAAAGGGCGGTATCGGCGTTCGCGGCGGCCCTGGCGAAACCCAGCTCGAGCTCGACAGGCGGATGCTGCGCATACGCGTCAAGCAATTGCGCGAAAAGCTTGCCAAGCTGAAGCAGCAGCGCGGCATGCAGCGGCGCGCTCGCCGGCGTTCCCAGGTCCTGTCCGTATCCCTAGTAGGCTATACCAATGCTGGCAAGTCCACATTGTTCAACCGGCTGACCCAGTCCGGCGTCTATGCGGCCGACCAGCTGTTCGCCACTCTGGACACCACTTCTCGCAAGCTCTACATTCCCGACGGCGGCCCGGTCGTGATGTCGGATACGGTCGGGTTCATCAAGCATTTGCCGCATGCGTTGGTCGAAGCCTTCGGTGCGACGCTGGAAGAGGCGGTGCAGGCCGATTTGCTCTTTCATGTTGTCGACGTGGCCAGCGATAGCCGTGATGAGCAGATTGAACAAGTCAATCTTGTCCTGTCCGAGATCGGCGCCCAGGATGTGCCCCAAGTATTGGTGCTGAACCAGATTGATCGTGTTGGAATCCAGCCGGGGCTTGATCGCGACGAATATGGTAGAATCTCGAAAGTGCGTGTTTCTGCCAAGACAGGGGAAGGGCTTGACCTCTTGCGTCAAGCTTTGCTCGAACATCAGCAGGGATTGCAGGAAAAGCTGGCGCAATCCTATCTAAACGCATAATTTTTTGATTTTTCGGAGTGATGCATGGCTAACGATCCCGGTTGGGGCAATCGTAACAACGATGGTCCGCCCGATTTGGATGAAGTATTCCGGCAGTTCAGCCGCAAGCTGAATGGCTTGTTCGGCAAGAATGGCGGGACGGGCGGCGAACCTAATCCCGAGGCAAGGACAATCCCGGTATTGCCTGTACTGGGTCTGGTGGCCGTTATCTGGTTCGCGACTGGCTTCTATATCGTGGACCAGGGGTCCCGCGGTGTCGTGTTGCGTTTTGGCAAGCATGTGGAAACCACCATGCCCGGCCCGCGCTGGCACCTGCCGTACCCAGTCGAAAGCGTCACCGTGGTGAATATGGAGCAGGTACGCACCATAGAAGTGGGCTACCGCTCTGCCGAGGGCGGCTCCGGCCGTGGCCGAGAACTGAGGGAATCCCTGATGCTGACGGACGATGAAAACATCATCGATCTGCAGTTCGCCGTGCAGTACAACCTGAAGAACGTAGAAGAAACCTTGTTCAACAACCGCTTTGCAGAAGAGTCCGTGCGTGGCATTGCCGAAACGGCAATTCGCGAGATCGTGGGCAAGAGCAAGATGGACTTCGCGCTATACGAAGGGCGCGAGGAAATTGCTGTGTTGGCCAAGCAATTGATGCAGGAAATCCTGGACCGTTACTCCACGGGTGTGAATATCGTCAATGTCACGATGCAGAACGCGCAGCCGCCAGAGCAGGTGCAGGCGGCGTTTGACGATGCTGTGAAGGCTGGCCAGGATCTTGAGCGCCAGAAGAATGAAGGCTACGCCTACGCCAATGACGTGATTCCGCGTGCGCGCGGTACTGCTTCCCGCCTGCTGGAAGAGGCTGCGGGTTACAAGCTGCGTGTCGAGAACGAGGCCAAGGGTAATGCCAGCCGGTTTGAGCAAGTGTTGGCGCAATACCAGCGTGCTCCTGAAGTCACGCGCCAGCGTCTATACCTCGATGCGCAAGAGCAGATCATGTCCAGCGTCAGCAAGGTCGTGGTTGACCAGAGGGGCAACAACAGCCTGCTCTACCTGCCGCTCGACAAGCTGCTGTCAGCTTCCGGTGCGAATCCCGCTGCCGCATCCAGCGTGCAGCCCGTGGTGCCGAGCAGCACTTCCGAGCTTGACGTCAATATCCAGCGTTCACGGGACTCATTCCGTAGCCGAGACAGGGAGAGCCGATAATGCGAAATCTTGGAACAGTGCTCTTGGGCCTGATTGCAGCCTTGCTGCTGCTGAGCCTGTCTGCCTTCAGCGTAGACCAGCGCGAATATGCATTGGTGTTCCGCCTGGGCGAAATTGTATCGGTGAAAAAGGAGCCGGGGCTTTACTTCAAGGTGCCATTGGTAGATAACGTGCGCTATTTTGACAAGCGTATCCTGACCTTGAACTGGGTGGAGCCAGATCGCTTCCTGACCAGCGAAAAGAAGAACGTGTTGGTGGATTCGTTCATCAAATGGCGTATTGTCGATCCTGCAAAATACTATGTTTCCGTGAAGGGCGATGAGCTGCAGGCGGAGCGCCGCTTATCTCAGACTGTCAATGACGGCCTGCGTGCCGAGTTCGGTAAACGCACCATTCATGAAGTGGTGTCCGGCGAGCGTAGCAAGATCATGGAAATCCTGCGCCAGCGCGCGGACCGTGATTCACGCCAGATGGGCATCCAGGTGCTGGACGTGCGCTTGCGCCGCGTGGACCTGCCTCAGGAAGTGAGCGAATCCGTCTACCAGCGTATGGAAGCCGAGCGTAAGCGGGTTGCCAATGAGCTGCGCTCCAGGGGCGCCGGCGAGGCGGAAAAGATTCGCGCCGATGCGGACAAGCAGCGTGAAGTAATCATTGCCGAAGCCTTCAGCGAAGCGCAGAAGATCAAGGGTGAGGGCGATGCCAAGGCTGCGGAAGTCTATTCCCAGGCGTATAGCAAGAACCCTGAATTCTATGCGTTCTACCGTAGCCTCGATGCGTACCGCAATAGCTTCAAGAGCAAGAGCGACGTCATGGTGCTTGATCCGGGTTCGGATTTCTTCAAATACATGCGTAACTCCGGCCGCGCGGGTAGCGCCGCCAAGTAAGCAGGAACGCCCATCTTGACTTCCAGCTTGCTGCTTGCCTTTGGTTTGGTGCTGGTGATCGAGGGTATATTGCCCTTGATCGCCCCGCAAACCTGGAGGCAGACCTTTCAGCGCATGGTGGAAATGAAGGATGGGCAGTTGCGTTTCGTCGGACTGGCATCCATGCTGGCAGGCCTGTTGATCGTGCTATTGGTGCACTAGCCCTAAACCTTATAGAAAATAATGCGTAACTGGTTACTTCCTGAATACATCGAAGATGTACTCCCGGCCGAGGCTGCCCGCGTCGAGCAATTGCGCCGCAGCTTGCTAGACTTGTTCAAAGTGCACGGTTATCAATACGTGATTCCTCCCATGATGGAATATATGGAATCGCTGACGACCGGTATCGGCCATGACCTTGATATCGCCACCTTCAAGGTGGTCGATCAATTGACCGGTAAGCTCATGGGCATCCGGGCGGATATTACGCCGCAAACGGCCCGTATTGACGCCCATATGCTGAACAACCAGGGCGTGACGCGCCTGTGTTATGCCGGCAGCGTCCTGCGCACCTCGCCAGACGGCCTCGCGCGCAGCCGCGAGCCCTTGCACGTCGGAGCTGAGCTCTATGGACATGCAGGCGTCGAGAGCGATATCGAAATCCAGAGGCTGATGATCAAGGCTTTGCATGCGGTTGGTTTGGATACCTTATATATCGATGTCAGTCATGTCGGCATCTTTGCCAGCTTGCTTGAAAATGCCGGGATTGGCGAAGCACAGGAGCAGGAGCTGTACGCGGCCTTGCAAAGCAAGGACCAGTCGGCGGTACGCGAGCTGGGACGTGATTTAAACCCGGATACCCTGGAAGCCTTGTCCAGCCTGACCGAGCTGAGCGGCGATATCAGCGTGCTTGAGCAAGCTGCCAAGCGTTTGCCGCAGACAGCAAGAATCCAGCAGGCGCTGCGTGACCTCAAGGCGGTCGGCGCAGGGTTGGCCGATTTGGACGTCAAGGTATGCTTCGACCTCGCTGAGTTGCGCGGCTACCACTACCATAGCGGCATCGTCTTTGCTGCCTACGCGCAAGGATATGCCGGGCCGTTGGCGCGGGGCGGCCGCTACGACGAGGTCGGCGCTATTTTTGGTCGGGCCCGGCCAGCGACCGGGTTCAGCCTGGACTTGCGCGGCGTGGTCAGCTCATTGCCTGTTGCCGAAGCGGCGGGCGCCATTTTTGCGCCGGATGTTGCAGATGCTGCGCTGGCCTTGGCGGTAGAGGGTTTGCGCGCGCAAGGGCAGGTGGTCATTCAAGATTTGCCAGGGCAGGAGCCCTATCGTGCGGAGCTGGGTTGCGATCGCATCCTGGTCCAGCAAAATGGAGAGTGGGTCGTAGTGGCCGCTCCCGAGTTATAAATCTATCTATTGGATCTATTCATGAGTAAGAACGTCGTTGTTATCGGTACCCAGTGGGGGGATGAGGGTAAAGGTAAGATCGTAGACTGGTTGACAGACCATGCGCAGGGTGTCGTGCGTTTTCAGGGCGGCCACAACGCGGGCCATACCCTGGTTATCGGTCAAGGTGCCTCGCAGAAGGAATACAAGCTCAACCTGGTTCCTTCCGGCATTGTGCGCGAAGGCGTCAATTGCTATATCGGCAACGGCGTGGTACTCGATGCCAACCATCTTTTGTTCGAGATTGACGGCCTGGAAAAGGCCGGCCTGGAAGTGCGCAACCGCTTGAAGGTCAGTCCAGGCTGCCCATTGATCCTGGATTACCACGTGCGCCTCGATAAGGCGCGCGAGGCTGCGCGCGAACCTGGCCGCAAGATCGGCACCACAGGCAAGGGCATAGGCCCGACTTACGAAGACAAGGTCGCCCGTCGCGCCTTGCGCGTTTACGACCTGTTCTATCCCGAGCGTTTTGCGGAAAAGCTCAGGGAAGTGCTGGACTACCATAACTTCGTATTGACCAAATACCTCAACACCGAGGCAGTGGACTATCAACAGCAACTGGACGACGCCTTGTCCAAGGCACCTTTGCTGCAGCCGTTAGTAACGGATATTTCGGCTGCGCTCTACGAGGCCAACAAGGCCGGGCAGAACCTCTTGTTCGAGGGCGCGCAAGGCACATTGCTCGATGTCGATCACGGTACCTATCCGTACGTGACGTCCTCCAATTGTATCTCGGGCCAGGCTGCGGCTGGCACCGGCGTCGGCCCAAGCATGCTGCATTATGTGCTCGGTATCACCAAGGCCTATACCACCCGTGTTGGTGGCGGTCCTTTCCCAAGCGAGCTCGACATCGAAACCGAGGATTCGCCAGGATTCCAGATGTCCGACAAGGGCCGTGAGATCGGTACCGTGACCAAGCGCAAGCGCCGTTGCGGCTGGTTCGATGCGGCCGCCTTGCGCCGTTCCGCGCGCATCAACGGACTGACGGGTTTGTGCATTACCAAGCTCGACGTGCTGGATGGCATCAAGGAACTGAATATCTGTACCGGTTATGAACTGGACGGCAAGCCTGTCGATTTGCTGCCGGTGGGAGCAGACGATGTAGCACGTTGCCAACCGGTTTACGAGACATTGCCGGGCTGGGACGAGAACACCTTCGGCATCAGCCGCTGGGAAGACCTGCCGCAGAATGCCCGCAACTACCTCAAGCGCCTGGAAGCATTGTGCGAGGTTCCCGTGGATATCGTCTCCACAGGTCCTGAGCGCGATGAAACCATTGTGTTGCGCCATCCTTTCGGAGCTTAAGGCAGGCGTGAAAACGGTAGAAAAGCCAAGGCTGGCCTGGGCAATCACTGGCTCAGGCCATTACCTGCGGGAGTGCCTGGAGATTATAGATGGCCTAGAGGACGTGGATTTATTCCTGAGCCGTGCGGCGGCCGAGGTGCTCCAGCAGTACGGTTTCAAGCACCGCGTCGCCAAGGTGTTCCAGGACAAGACGGCCAGTTCGGTACCGGTGGAGATGTTCTATTACGGCAGTTACCATAGCGTCGTCATCGCACCGGCAACCTCCAACACCATTGCCAAGATGGTATATGGAATTTCTGATACCCTTGTGACCAATGTATATGCCCAGGCGGGCAAGTGCGGTGTGCCAAGTATCGTGTTCGCATGCGATACCGCGCCCGAAGTGGAGTCGGAGGCGCCCCGGGAGAATATGGTCAAGGTATTCCCGCGCCGTATTGATCTGGACAATATCGCAAGGCTCCAGACCTATGAAGACACCTCGGTGGTCAGTGATATGCAGCAATTGCAAGCAGCAATTCAGGCTAGGCTCGCATGTCTGAAAACATCCTATTCCTGACAGGAAAGCTCGCAGAAAAAAGCCTGCACAAAGTGCTTGAAGACATGCAGCCTACCGAGTTCAGCTATCGCATAGCACAGCTCGGCGTCTCGGTTGCTGCCTTGTTGACGCCCCAGCTGATCATGCGGCGCTTACCCGATGCGGGAGATGCCGACCGCATTATTGTGCCAGGGCTGTGCAAGGGCGATTTGGAGCTGCTTGTGGAAAAATACGGCGTTCCCGTTGTACGCGGGCCTGATGACCTCAAGGATTTGCCGCAGTTTTTTGGCCGGGGAGGGCGCGAAGTGGATTTATCCAGATTCGATGTCAAGATTTTTGCCGAGATTGTCGAAGCGCCACAATTGACCGTGGATGGCGTAGTGGCGCGTGCGCGGGAGTTTCGCCGCCAGGGCGCCGATGTGGTCGATCTCGGGTGCCTGCCCAACACACCTTTCCCTCACCTCAAGGATTCCATCCAAGCGTTGAAACAGGAAGGTTTCAAGGTCAGCGTGGACTCGTTGAACACAGACGATCTGCTGTTGGCCGGCAAAGCGGGTGCGGACTACTTGTTGAGCCTGACGGAAAAAACCTTGTGGATTGCCGACGAGGTGGCGTCCACGCCCATCCTGATCCCCACCACGCCAACCAACCAAAGGTCGCTTTACCGCGCCATAGAAGGCATGCTGAAGCGCGGCAATCCCTTCATTGCGGATGCGATCCTGGACCCCATTCCGTTTGGCTTCACCGATTCCATCGTGCGCTACCAGCGGCTCAGGAAACGCTATCCAGACATCGAGATCATGATGGGGGTAGGGAACCTGACCGAGTTGACCGATGCCGACACCACAGGCATCAATGCGATGCTGTTCGGCATCATTACCGAGCTCAAGGTCAATGCCGTGCTGGCGACCTCCGTCAGTTCCCATGCCGTGTATGCGGTGGCCGAGGCAGACGTCGCACGCCGCATCATGTATGCGGCGCGGGAGGAGAACCGCCTGCCGAGGGATTACAGCGACGGCCTGTTGGGGCTGCACGATAAGCGCCCTTTTACCTACACGCCTGAAGAAGTGCAGGAGCTCGCCTCCCAGATCAAGGACCCGAGTTTCCGCATCATCATCAGCCGGGACGGCATGCATGTCTTCAATCGCGATGGCATCCATTGCGATACCGACCCTTTCAAGCTCTATCCCTACCTCAACGTGGACCAGGATGGTTCCCATGCCTTTTACCTTGGCGTGGAACTGGCGCGCGCGCAGATCGCCTGGCAGTTGAAGAAACGCTATAGCCAGGACGAGGAGCTGGAATGGGGCTGCGCCACGTTGGCGAAAGATCCGGACGGCAGGGTGGAGCACCGGGATGCCGCCCTGAAGGAAAAAAGAGAGAAGCGGGCCGAGCAAGGCAATGAAGATGCAACTTGCGGACCGCGCAAGGTTGAAAAAGAAGTCAAAGCCGAACAGCCTGCTGAGGAGGTCACTTGCGGGCCTCGTAGAATAGGGAAAGCGCCTGAAGCATGATTTATGAAAGCATATTGACCTCGCTCAGTAGTGCGGGGGAAGCGCATATTGCCCCTTTCGGGGTGAGGGAGCGCAACGGATTGATATTGATTGCGCCATTCAGGCCTTCCGTGACTTTGGAAAACCTCTTGTCGACGCGACATGCCGTCTTGAATTTCACCGATGACGTCCGGGCTTTTGCCGGCGGTATGACTGGACGCCATGATTGGCCGCTTACTAAGGCCAGCAAGGTCAACGGCGTAGTATTGGTATCCGCGTTGACGCACCGTGAGCTGGAATTGGTGGAAATCAAGGACGATGAGACGCGCCCCGAACTCTATTTCCGCGTGGTGCATGAAGAAATCCACGCGCCATTTCGCGGCTTCAACCGCGCGCAAGCTGCCGTTATCGAATTGGCGGTACTGGTAAGCCGACTGCATATGCTGTCCGTGGAAAAGATCGAGGCTGAAATTAATTATTTGAAAATTGCGATTGAAAAGACGGCTGGCGAGCGTGAACTGGAGGCCTGGCAATGGCTTGTCGACAAGGTCGAGAACCACAAGGCGGCAATGACGGGAGAAAACCAGGCATGAGCAAGCTGCTGGTAAGCGTGACTTCCGCAGAAGAGGCTTTGCTGGCCTTGGCAGGAGGAGCGGACATCATCGACATGAAAAACCCTTCACAAGGCGCGCTCGGAGCCTTGCCCTTGTCGGTCGTCGCTGAGGCGGTGGCTGCTGTTGATGGCAGAAAGATCACCAGTGCGACGACTGGCGACTTGCCCATGGAGCCTGCGGTGATTTGCGAGGCTGTCGTGCAAATGGCGGAAACAGGCGTCGACATTATCAAGGTAGGCTTTTTTGGCAATGAGCATGACAACATCGCCTGCCTCAATGCCTTGCAGCCCTTGATTGCCGAACGCAAACTGGCGGTGGTCGCAGTATTGATGGCCGACCTTGCGCCCCAGTTCGCCTTGGTGCCTTTGTTGCGGGAGGCAGGTTTCTGGGGCGTAATGCTGGATACCGCCAACAAGGATGGCCGCAATTTGCTTGCCCATTTGGATATGGGAAGCCTGGCGGTTTTCCTACAAATAGCCGAAGGTATGCAAACAGGTCTCGCTGGGTCATTGAAAATTGAAAATATTGAAAATATAATTAAAGTGAAACCTTCGTACATAGGGGTGCGTGGTGCGGTGTGCGTAGGGTTCGATCGTGTTGCAAAACTCTGTAAAGACAGGGTGTCTGCCTTAAGTGTGTTGTTGTATAATTGCAACAAATCGGTTGAAAGTGCCGATCTAGCTTGATTTCCTCGACTAGACCCATTGCGTGGCTTTTATGCATTGAGTATAGTCAAGTCGTCCGTTAGTCATCAGGAGTTAAATCGAATGAAAAAAAATCTGATTGGTCTTGCAGTTGCTAGCGCATTCGCGTTTGCGGCATCGGTAGCGAGTGCTGACGATGTAGCATACAGCGGTGCTTGGTATGCATTGCCAGGTGTTAATGTGTTGAATGCTGATAGCGATGCTAGGGCTGAAAACCAAAGTGTTGGCGGTTTCCTGAAGTTTGGTAAGGAAATCAGCGAGCACTGGGATGTTCAAATCGGCTTGAGCCACAACCGTGCCGACGAAAACCGTGCTGAATTCAGCGATGGCAAATATAGGCAGACTCTGTTCGGTGTTGACGCACTGTACTTCTTCAGCCGTGACAAGTTCCGTCCTTTCCTCCTTGCCGGTGTGGGTGCAGCGCGTAACAAGATCGACTACACTGAAACTGTTGGTGGTGGCGACTGGGGTGGCAAGAAGACCTCTTGGATGGCTAACGTTGGTTTCGGTGCACAATACTTGTTCAACGAATCCTTCGGTTTGCAAGCTGACGTACGTCAAGTATGGAGCCGTGGCGAGACAGGTCCTGTAGGCGATCGTGATACTACTACTCTGAGCAATACCTACCTGAATCTTGGTGCCATCTTCCGTTTTGGCGCTCCTAAGCCAGCTCCAGTAGTTGAGCCAACTCCAGAGCCAGTTGCAGTTGCTCCTGAGCCAGCTCCAGAGCCGGCTCCTGAGCCAGCTCCAGCTCCAGTCGGCCCTGCAGAGCCAGCTTTCGAGAAGGTGACATTGTCTTCTGAAGTTCTCTTCGGTTTCGACAAGGACAACCTGAAGGAAGAAGGCAAGGCAGCACTGAATGCTGACGTTGTTGAAAAGATGAAAGCTCACCCAGAAGTCGAGCTGGTTCTGATCACTGGCCATACTGACCGTATCGGTGATGACGCTTACAACCAAAAGCTGTCCGAGCGTCGTGCCAACACTGTCAAGAAGTACCTGGTTTCCCAAGGTATTGAAGAGAGCCGCCTGCATGCAGTCGGTAAGGGCGAGTCCGAGCCAGTTGCCGAGTGCGCTGGCGTACGCGGCAAGAAGGCGATCGAGTGCTTGCAGCCTAACCGTCGTGTGATCGTTGAAATTGAAGTACAACGCGCTAGCGAGTAATCTAGCTTAAGCGTTGAAAAAGCCCCGCCTAGCGGGGCTTTTTCATATATGGCCATTATGAATCAGAATTCCCAATCCTTTTCCGCTGAGCAATCGGCATTGCACGCCCTAGAGGCGCGATGGGTCTTGCCCGGCCTTCCCTTGGGCAAGGTGCTGGAGCATCACAGCGTAATTGTCGAGGGTCAACGCATCCTGGATATCCTGCCGACCGAGCAGGCTAGGGAGCGCTATCCGCTGGCACAAGCCGTGTTGCTGGATGAGCATGTGTTGATACCCGGTTTGATCAACCTGCATACCCACGCAGCAATGAGCCTGATGAGAGGACTGGCGGACGATCTGCCTTTGATGCAGTGGTTGCAAGATCATATCTGGCCTGCGGAGAAACGGTTTGTTTCGGAGCGTTTCGTGCGCCAGGGCACTTTGCTTGGGTGTGCCGAAATGCTTGCAGGCGGGACGACCTGTTTCAATGATATGTATTTTTTTCCGCAGGCCGTGGCAGGGGCCGCTGTCCAGTCAGGCATGCGTGCGAATATCGGCTTGGTGGTCATGGAGTTTCCCACCAGTTATGCGCATGATGCGGAAGATTATTTGCAGAAAGGCCTGCAGGCAAGGGACGATTGGCGCGATAACGAGCTATTGAACGCCAGCCTGGCACCACATGCGCCTTATACAGTCAGTGACAACACCTTTGAGAGCATCCTGACTTATGCTGAGCAGCTGGGATTGAACATCCATACGCATCTGCATGAGACGCAAACGGAAATTGAAGACAGTATTAAGCAATATGGGGTAAGGCCGTTACAGCGATTGGAAGCGCTCGGTTTGCTGGGGCCCAACTTAGTGGCTGCGCACGGGGTTCACTTGAGCGAGGCCGAGATGGCTTCCCTGGCTGCCCATGGCTGCAATATCGCGCATTGCCCAGCATCAAACCTCAAGCTTGCCAGTGGCATTGCTCCTGTGCATGCACTCTTGAAAGCAGGGGTGAATGTCGCGATAGGCACAGATGGCGCGGCAAGCAATAACCGCCAGGACATGTTTGCAGAAATGCGCTTGGCTGCATTGCTGGCTAAGGGCTCAAGCGGGGATGCTGCCAGCGTTCCGGCGGCTGAAGCGCTGGCAATGGCGACGATCAATGCAGCGAAGGCTTTGGGCCAGGAAGCGGATCTAGGCTCGTTGGAGCCTGGAAAATATGCGGACATGGTGGCGGTCAATCTTGCCGCGATCGAGCTGCAGCCTTGCTTCAATGTGATTTCCCACCTCGTGTACAGTGCCGGACGTGAGCACGTGAGCCATGTATGGGTGGCGGGAGAGTTGAAGTACCAGAAATTGCAAGGGCAGGCGGGCGTGTATGCCAATATCGAGCCTGCTGAGTTAAAGGAGATCAGTACCGAATGGCAAACCCAACTGAATCAGTATCTGGCGTGAACGTAGACCAGGCGGAGTTGCAGAAATTTGCCGAGCTTGCCCATAAATGGTGGGACAAGAATAGCGAATTCAAGCCATTGCACGAAATCAACCCGTTGCGCCTCAACTATATAGACGAGCATGCAGGCTTGGCAGGCAAGCGTGTGCTGGATGTCGGTTGCGGCGGCGGCATCCTGTCCGAGTCTATGAGCGAGCGTGGCGCCGACGTGACGGGTATCGACCTGGGAGAAAAGGCGCTCAAGGTAGCGCAGCTGCACCAATACGAAAGCGGTGCCAAGGTCGACTATCGCCTGATCTCGGTTGAGGATCTGGCGCAAGAGGAGCCAGAGAGCTTTGATGTAGTGACCTGCATGGAGATGTTGGAGCATGTGCCGGACCCTGCGGCCGTGGTGCTGGCATGCGCGCGCTTGGTCAAACCTGGAGGCAAGGTATTCTTTTCGACGATCAACCGCAATCCCAAGGCTTACCTTTTTGCGGTGCTGGGCGCCGAATATGTGCTGAACCTCTTGCCGCGCGGCACCCATGAATATGAGAAATTCATCAAGCCCTCCGAGTTGGCTGGCTGGGCGCGTGCCGCTGGCCTCGACGTCATTGCTTCGAAAGGAATGGGCTACAACCCGTTGACCAAGCATTACAAGTTGAACGACGATATTTCCGTCAATTACATTCTGCAAACGGTCAAGTAGCCATGAAAAACCTTGTATTGTTCGACCTTGATGGCACCTTGGCCGATACGGCGCCCGATCTCGGGCTCGCGCTCAATTTGCAGCGCAAACGCCACGGACTGCCTTTCCTCGACCAAGACATTATCCGTCCTTATGCATCCCATGGCTCCCGGGGGCTGTTGGGTGTCGGGTTCGACATCACGCCTGAGGATGCGAATTTTGCAGCCATGCGCGACGAATACCTGGCACTGTATGATGAAGTGTATACGCGGACGCCCATCTTGTTCGATGGCATGGAAACGTTGTTGCAGAATATTGAAGCGGCCGGAATCCGCTGGGGCGTCGTGACCAATAAGCCTAGGCGCTTTTCCGCCCCCCTGCTTGCCGCGCTGAAGCTGGACCAGCGCCTGGCTTGCCTGGTATGCGCAGATGATGCGCCGCGACCCAAGCCCCATCCCGACTCGTTGTGGATGGCTTGCGAGCAGGGCGGCGCACAGCCAAGCGATTGTATTTATATTGGGGATGCGCAGCGCGACATTGCCGCGGGAGTCGCAGCGGGCATGCCTACCGTGGTGGCGCTCTATGGGTATCTTGACGAGGCGGACCGCCCGCTCGAATGGGGCGCGGATTATGCCGTGCACGATGTAGCCGAGATAGAAACCTGTTTGGCTGACTGGCAGCAGCGGCTAGCTAACCGCACTCTAGAGGCGGAGCCCAGCCAGTTTTAACGTACGTTGCGGCGCTCCAGCATGGCTTGCGCGAGGGTGCCGCTATCCACATGCTCGATTTCTCCGCCCATCGGCAGGCCCCGCGCAATACGGCTGACCTTGATGCCGCGGGCACGCAGCAGTTCGCTGACATAATGCGCAGTCGCTTCGCCTTCCACAGTGTAGTTCGTGGCCAGGATGACTTCTTCCACTTCGCCATCCTGCGCGCGCTTGAGCAGCTTGTCCAGGTGGATGTCGCGCGGACCGATGCCATCTAATGGCGATAGCCTGCCCATGAGGACAAAATACATGCCTTGATACGACTGGGTTTGCTCCAGCATCATGAGGTCACTCGGCATTTCCACGATGCACAGCAACGAATGATCGCGCGCAGGGGAGGCGCAAAGCGGGCAGATTTCCTGTTCGCTGAAGTTGTTGCACAGGCTGCAGTGGCTGACTACCTGCAGGGCCTGATCCAGCGACTTGGCAAGCAGCCCGGCGCCCTTGCGATCCCGCTGCAGCAGGTAGTAGGCCATGCGCAAGGCAGACTTGGGACCGACGCCAGGTAGGCAGCGCAAGGCTTCGACTAGTTGTTCCAGCGCGGGCGGGTTACGCATGATGGGGCAAGTTCAGGTGCAAATCAGAATGGCAGCTTCATTCCGGGAGGGATGGGCAGGCCGGCGGTAAGGCTGCTCATGCGTTCCTGGGAAGTGGTTTCCGCCTTGCGTGCGGCATCATTGAACGCGGTTGCGATCAGGTCTTCCAGCAGTTCCTTGTCATCGCTGAGCACGCTGTCGTCAATGCTGACGCGGCGCACTTCATGGCGGCAGGTCATGGTGATCTTGACCAGGCCCGAGGCTGCCTGGCCTTCCACTTCAACCTTGCCCAGTTCTTCCTGGGCGCGTTTCATGTTCTCTTGCATTTGCTGGGCCTGCTTCATGAGGTTGCCCAAGCCGCCTTTCATCATGTGTCTATCCTCCGGATTTATTGAAGTGGTTTGATGCTGGATGGAATGATCTGGGCGCCGAAATCCTTGATCAGCGCCTGCACAAAGCCATCGTTGTGAATCGCGTCTTCCGCGTGAGCCTGCAAGGCTGCTTTTTCCTGGCTCATCAACTGGGCCGGCGTGTTGCCGCTGCCGCCCAGGGCGAAGGTCATCTTGATCTTGCGGCCAAAGTGCTGTTCGACCGCGCTTTGCAGTTTTTCCTCATAGCCCATGCCCAGCAGGTGCTTTTGCGTTGGCGGCACTGAGAAGGCGATATGTTCTTCATCGAAACTTGCCAGCTCGCAGTTTTGTGCAAGCGCTCTGGCCAGGCCGAGCTTCAAGCGGTCAACCAATGCGCGCCAATCGCCGTCAAAGCTGCGGCTGACAGCCGAAACAGGTGCTTCTTCGATATCGGGCGCGGTTGCGGGTACGGTGGCCGGAGCCGGCTGTGGGGCTGGCCTTACTGCTGCCGGTTCAGGCGTTGCCTCCGAGCTGGCTGCGATGGTGCTCGGCGCGGCTATCTTGGTGGCTGGCTGGCTGACGACAAGGGCGGCGCTGGCGCGGGGTGCCACGTTCTCGGCGGGCGCAGATGGTGCTACAGCGGCCGGTTTAGCCTTTGCCGGGGATTTCTGTTCTCCCGGGTTGAAGGCCAACATGCGCAGCAAGGCCATGGTGAACCCGGCAAACTCGTCAGGCGCCAGGCCGAGGTCGCGCCGTGCGAGGAGCGCGATCTGGTAATAGAGCTGGATTTCTTCGGCGCTCATGCGCGCAGCGATATCAAGCATGGCCTGTCGTTCGGGATGGTCATGCGCAATACTGTCCGGTACGGCCTGCGCAATGGCAATTTCATGCAGCAGGTTGGCAAGGTCGTTCAGCGCGGCGTCAAAGGAAATCGCGCGTTGCTCCATGGCGCGGGCCTGGCTCAGCAGGGCATTGCCGTCCTGGGCCAACAGGGCATTGAGCAGGTCGAACAGGTAAGCCTGGTCAATCGCGCCCAGCATGGCACGAACCTCTTTTTCATTGACGCTGTCGCCGCCATAGGCAATCGCCTGGTCCAGCAGGGATAACGCGTCGCGCATGCTGCCATTGGCGGAGCGGCCGATCAGTTGCAGCGCGACAGGTTCGAAGGCGATATTCTCTTGGCCCAGCACATGCTGGAGATGTTCGGCAATGCCGCTGCTCGACATCTGGCGCAGGTTGAATTGCAGGCAGCGCGACAGGATGGTGACCGGCACTTTTTGCGGGTCGGTGGTGGCCAGGATGAACTTGACGTGGGCCGGCGGCTCTTCCAGCGTTTTCAGCATGGCGTTGAACGCATGCCCGGTGAGCTGGTGCACTTCGTCAAGCATGTACACTTTGTAGCGGCCCTGCGTCGGAGCGTAAATGGCTTTCTCCAGCAGCGAGGTCATGTCTTCCACCCCGCGGTTGGAGGCGGCATCCATCTCGACGTAATCGAGGAAGCTGCCTTTGTCGATCGCGACACAGGCGGCACATTGGCCGCAAGGGGTGGCGCTGATGCCGAGTTCGCAATTCAGGGATTTTGCCAGGATGCGCGAGAGGGTGGTCTTGCCGACGCCGCGGGTGCCGGTGAACAGGTAGGCATGGTGCAAACGCTGCTGCTGCAAAGCATTGGTGAGCGCACGTACCACATGCTCCTGGCCTACCAGCGCATCAAAGGATTTCGGACGCCATTTGCGGGCAAGAACCTGATAGCTCATCGGCGTATAAACTCGTTGGGTGTCATGCGTTACAGGTGCCTGCCGCTCGGTTGAATGCGCTACCTTGTTGCAGCCAGGCTTGTCTGGTTCTCTAAGAGGCGAGCCCAACCCCCGGCACTTGCTTCAATAGTTGTGGCTGCTTCCTTCCGGACCTGACCAGGTTGGCTACTTTGCAATGCGGGGAGGCCCGCCAGGTGCCATTCTAACCCAAACCCGCGGCAATCAGCCAGTGCTTTGATTGGCGTTGGCGGGGATAGATTAACTGCCGGCCTTGCGATATATTGCTCAAATCAATTGAATTACAACAAAAAAGAGAACGCAATCATGCATCAGGCTGACCGTTATTTCATGCGGCTTATCCAGCCTTTCCTGGGGAACAAGCCTTCTGAAATAGCCAAGACGGTCGTGCTTGGCGTCGTGATCCTATCCATCCTGGTGCTGGCGGAAAGCCTGGCTTGCGTATTCTGGATATTCACCCTTTCCAGCCTGGGGGAGGGGTATGCGGTGATGGCAGCTGTGCCGTACATCTACATCATCATTTCATACAGCAGCTTGCTGGTGTTTTACCATTTCAAGCGCTTCGACGCCTTTACGTTTACCCAGTTGGTCATGCTGCTGGTGATGCCGTTCTTCATGCAATGGATCATTGGCGGGTTTCAGGCTTCCAGCGGCGTCGCTTTCTGGGCAATCCTGTCGCCGGTGGGGGCCTTGATGATTCTTGGTACGAAGCAGTCCACGCCATGGTTCGTGTTGTTCGGGCTGCTCGCGATACTGTCATGGCACTTGAACCCCTTGTTTTCCGTTCATGCCTTGCCTATCCCCAGCGATATCCGGGACGCGTTCTTTGCGATCAATATGGCGGGAGTGTCGGCCATTCTCTATATCGTCATGCGCTATTTCCAATCGCAAAAAGCCAAGGTGCTGGAGGCATTGGCGGTTGAAAAGTCGCGTTCTGAGCAATTGTTGCGGAGCATATTGCCGGAATCGGTAGCGCAACGCCTGCATGAGTCGCAAGGAGCGCGAATTGCGGATAGCCATGATGAAGTGACTATCCTGTTCGCGGATATCGTGGACTTCACCCAGATTTCCGCCGATATGACGCCTACTGAAGTGGTGGATATGCTCAACCATGTTTTTTCCCGCTTCGACCAGCTCGCAGCCCAGTATGGCGTCGAGAAAATCAAGACCATCGGCGATGCCTACATGGTGATAGCGGGGGCACCCAACGCCCGTGCCGACCATGCCAGCGTCATCGCTGATATGGCCTTGGCAATGCCGGCCTTGCTTCAAGAGGTTTCGGCGGAAATCGGCCGGCCGTTGGCGATGCGCATTGGGATCAACAGCGGCGCAGTCGTGGCCGGCATTATCGGCAACACCCGGTTTAGCTACGATTTGTGGGGGGATGCGGTCAATATCGCCAGCCGCATGGAACATACCGGCTTGCCCAATGAAATCCAGATATCCGCTGCTACTTATGAGTTGCTGAAGCAGGATTACCTCCTTGAGCCCCGCCACGGGGTCGATGTCAAAGGCAAGGGTAGGGTCAGCACTTATTTGCTTAAAGGCAGGCTGGAAAAAATTCGGGTTTAGATTCAGCCAAGTAGCCTGTAAATCAGCAAATTTTGTAAATATATGAAATTTGCAATTTGCATATTTCCTTAAATTTTTTACTTTTCCTTCCGTTATTTCAATCATCAGTGCCGTCAGCTGGGCTTCATGCCAAGCGCCGCATTGGATTCATTGACGAAGGAATAATATGAAACAGTTTCTTAGGGATATTACAGTTCACCGCATGGTGATTATTGTGCTGATCTTCATCAGCATCTTGATCCTGACGCTTTCTGCCATCGGGCTACAGGGACTCAATAATGCCGGGAAAGAACTTGAGGCCAGCCATGCTATGCTGCAGTAAACCCGCGCCTTGTCCCAGGTAAATGAACAATTGCTCAGGGCCAGGCTAAGGCTGGTCAGGCAGGGTGACTACCTTGAGGCGGGAGACCAGAACGCAAGCCAGGCGGAATCCCAGGCTGCACGGGCTGCGATCGAGCAGGCCGACGCCAGTTTCAATACTTTCCTGCAGAACACGTCATTGGCAAACCCTGCCCTGCTTCAGCAGCTCAAGGACCACTACACCGCATTCGCGCACGAAGGGGTCAATAGCCTGGTACAGCTGCTTGAGCAAGGCGATGTCGCTCAGTACAAGCAGCACAATATCAAGGTCGTCGTCAGCGCCAGCCGTGATTTCGGCAATACGATCCAGGAAGTGAACGAGTTGCTGGATCAACAGCAGTTGTCCGTACTGGACAATGCGCATAAAAACCGCAAGCTGGTTATTGTCTCGGTAGCGGCCGTTCTGCTGGTCTGCCTGATGCTGTTGATATTGGCGGATCGCTATATTGTCCATTTCGTACGTACTCCCCTGGACCAGGTGAAAGAGTATTTCCAGAAAATTGCCGATGGAGACTTGACCTTCCATATCGAGCCATTCGGCAAGAACTGCCCAGGGCAGATCTATCCTTACCTGATTGATATGAAGAACAGCCTTGCCCAGATGGTGCGCCAAGTGCGGGAGGGCGTTGAGCAGATCAACGGTGGCACGAGCGAGATCGCATTAGGCAACAACGACCTTTCCCACCGTACCGAGGAGCAGGCCAGCTCGATCGAAGAAACAGCGGGCAGTATGGAGGAGCTGGCGGAAACCGTCGCGCACAACGCGGACAACGCCAGGACCGCCACCGGCATGGTGCATAATGCCGCCACTGTTGCAAGGCAGGGCGAGACTGCCATGGACGAGGTCGTGCAGATCATGCAGGAAATCAGCAGCAAGTCCGGGCAGATCGAGGAGATTACCGGCCTGATCGACGGCATTGCATTCCAGACCAATATTCTTGCCTTGAATGCTGCCGTGGAAGCAGCTCGCGCTGGCGAACAGGGTAAGGGATTCGCCGTGGTGGCCAGCGAAGTGCGCTCCCTGGCGCAGCGTAGTGCCAGCGCCGCCAAGGAAATCAAGACATTGATCGCGTCTTCTGGCGAGGTGGTGGAGACAGGCACCCGCAAAGTGACTGCGGCCGGCAATACTATCCACGATGTCGCGAACTCGGTCAACCAGATAGCGACCTTGATCGAGGAGATTGCCGCCGCTTCCAGCGAACAGGCAAACGGAATTGCACAGGTGAAGCTCGCCATCACGCAGATGGACGATGCAACGCAGCAGAATTCCGCACTGGTCGAGCAATCAGCGGCTACTGCGAGCGCCTTGGATGACCAGGCGGGCCGCTTGAAGAAAGCGGTAGAGATATTCAAGATAGCTTGAGGACTGAGGATAAGGGTAAAGCACGGCTAAGATCAAACTGTTGCATTATCCGCACATCTCCATCCATCTGCTGATATTGGAGCAAAATTGCTGTATTGGTGCTGGATATTCAGCACTTCACCCTAAAGTGAATAGAGGTTTTTATTGTTCCCAATTGATTTATAATCACATTTTGCCCTGGCACTTTTATTGCTGAATTTATTCAATGCATGCCTTGGCATGAGTTGAATTAATTAATGGAAGTAGGAGTTGGTATGGCAAAAATAGTAGGCATCTCAGGCAGTTTGTCGCAACCGTCCAGGACAAGGGCGCTTGTGGAAGAGATTGCTGCCAGCGCATCGCATCAATTGCACGCGCCTGCTGAGGTGATCGATATTGCTGAATTTGCAGCAGTCTTGGGTAGCACGGTGTCTTATGGGAATTTCCCTCCCGAATTGACCGAAATATACAAGAAAGTACAAGAGGCGGATTTGCTCGTGATTGCGAGCCCCGTATATAAAGCCTCCTATACCGGCTTGTTGAAGCATTTTTTTGATTTGCTCGACCCCAAGGCCTTGGTCGGCAAGGTCGCCATCCTCGCGGCAACCGGCGGCAGCGACCAGCATGCCATGGTGGTGGACTACCAACTGCGAACCCTGGCGAGCTTTTTCAATGTGTATACCACGCCCACGGCCATCTATGCCAAGGATACCGAGTTCGCCCATTACCAGCTGACTAGCGATGCCATCCGCCAGCGTATAGCGGTGGCTGTGGAGCAGGCAGCATTCCTGCTGAAGCAGGAAGCGCCGCAGACCTTGGTAGCCTAAGGGCCATTGGCCGGGATAAATAAAAGGGAGTCCTCTGGCTCCCTTTTTTCGTGCCTGAGCATGCTGCATTGGAGCGATTGGCTAAAGGATGACTTCATTTTCTCCGCTTTCTGCCGATATGGATGAATACCATCTCAGAACCAGTATAGGAGAGCACCATGGTTGCATCCAGCAATGGCGTTATCACTGGCACGACGGCTCCCGCCGCCTCTGCGCCTGCCAACGAAGCATTGAACGAGGCTAGGAAAGCTGCCGAGGCCAGGCCCGAGTCCCAGAAAGCGGTGCTGAACGGACAAATCCTGCAAGCCTCCTTGCAGGTTTCGATCCAATCGGGCAATGATGGCTTGGCCTTGCTGTATCGTTCGGCCGTAGAGCAACTCAATGCCGTGCTGGAGCCCGAGTTGGGCGCGAATGCAATCGAAGGCGCGATGGGGCAGGACAATAGCCCTGAAGCCACGGCTGGACGCATTTTGTCGATGTCCACGGGTTTTTTTGTTTCACGATGACTCCAGTACCGCAATTCGCTGGACTACGCCACGGTTTGATACAGCAGGTTTTTCAATCACTTAGGCGAGTTCAACATATGCCGGTGCTTTCCGAAACTTGACCCGGCTTCCCCTCGCGTGGCTCCCATGCGGCTCTTGGAAACCGGGCTTTCCGAGGAGTCATCATGGCGAAAATCAAGCTCACCAAGTCCGCAGTCGATGCGGCGCAACCCCAGGCCAAGGCCATCGAACTGCGGGATACCGTGGTGCCCGGCTTCCTGTGCAAGATCACCCCAGCGGGCCGCAAGGTGTTCATGCTCCAGTACCGCACGAACGCGGGCGAGCGCCGCAAGCCCGCCTTGGGCCAGTACGGGGAACTGACCGTCGATCAGGCGCGCACAATGGCACAGGAGTGGCTGGCCGAGGTGCGCAAAGGTGGAGATCCCAGCGCGGCCAAGAACGCCGCCCGCAAGGCGCCGACCATGAAGGAGTTCTGCCACACCTTCATGGAGGACTACTCCAAGCAGCGCAACAAGCCCAGCACGCAGCGCGGCTATCAGGGCGTGATTGACCGTTGCATCATCCCGATCATGGGCCGGATGAAGGTGCAGGATGTGAAGCGCCCCGACGTGGCGGCACTGATGAAGAAGCTGGCCTACAAGCAGGCCGAGGCCAACCGCACCTTCGGCGTATTGCGCAAGATGTTCAACCTGGCCGAAGTGTGGGGGCTACGCCCTGATGGAACGAATCCATGCCGCCATGTCCCGATGTACCCGCCCGGCAAGGAAACCCGGCTCATCGTGGATGATGAACTGGTGCGGATATTCCGCCAGTTGGAAACACTGGAAGCCGAAGGACTGGAGAACTACGTCATCCCGCTGGCGATCCGCCTGCAATTCGAGTTTGCCGCCCGCCGCTCCGAAATCTGCCCGTTGGAATGGGACTGGGTTGATCTGGAAAAGCGCCGCGTCGTCTGGCCTGACAGCAAGACCGGCGGCATCTCCAAGCCCATGAGCGAGGAAGCCTATCGGCTGCTGTCCACAGCGCCGCGCCGGGAAGGTTGCCCCTACGTCCTTCCATCGCCCAACGATCCGACCCGGCACCTGACCCATGGCGAACACTACGGTGGCTGGACGCGCGTACTCAAGGCCGCTGGTGTACCGCACGTCGGCACGCATGGCATCCGTCACCGAGCGACGACCGATATTGCCAACTCGGGCGTGCCAACCAAGGTGGGCATGAAGCTCACAGGCCATAAGACCGTGGCGATGTTTATGCACTATGTTCATACCGAGGACAAGCCGGTGCGGGATGCGGCCGAACTGGTGGCAAATCGGCGGCTGGCGATTACCGGGGCATCCCGTTCTGTGGAGGTGACAGCATGACAAGGAAGACGCCTGAGGCAACGCGGAAACCCGCTGCCGTACCGGCTGGCTATGTCGGCATCCACGGCGGCATCGTGGAGCTACTGGATGCGGCGCGCCAGGCGGCGGCGCGCAGTGTCAATGCGCTGATGACGGCCAGCTATTGGGAGATTGGCCGCAGGATCGTCGAAGCCGAGCAGAAAGGCAGGCGGCGGGCTGGTTACGGCGAGCAGTTGATGGAGCGCTTGTCCGCCGATCTGACGGCGCGATTTGGTCGCGGCTTTGGCGTCAACAACCTGGAGAGCATGCGGCGTTTCTTCCTCGCATACCCCCAGCCGGAGATTTCCCAGACAGTGTCTGGGAAATTGGGAAATGAGTCGTCTGCCGAGAAATCCCAGACAGTGTCTCGGAAATTTGACCTCTCCGAACTGGCCCAAGCCTTCACCTTGCCGTGGTCGGCCTACGTTCGGCTACTGTCGGTCAAGGATGACCATGCACGCCAGTTCTACGAGGCCGAGGCGTTGCGTGGAGGCTGGAGCGTGCGCCAGCTCGACCGGCAGATCGGAAGCCAGTTCTACGAGCGCACGGCCTTGTCCAAGGACAAGGCGGCGATGCTGATAAAGGGGTCGATGGCCAAGCCCGAGGATGCCGTCACGCCCAACGACGCCATCAAAGACCCGTATGTGCTGGAGTTCCTCGACCTCAGGGACGAGTATTCGGAATCTGATCTGGAAGCGGCCTTGATCCAGCGGCTGGAAGACTTCCTGCTGGAGTTGGGCGAAGGCTTCACCTTTGTCGGGCGGCAGCGGCGCTTACGCATCGACCAGACCTGGTATCGGGTGGATCTACTGTTCTTCCATCGCAAGCTGCGCTGCCTGGTCATCATTGACTTGAAGCTGGGCAGCCTGACCCATGCCGATGTCGGACAGATGCATATGTACTGCAACTATGCCAAGGAGCATTGGGCCTACCCGGACGAGAATCCGCCAGTGGGGCTGATCCTGTGCGCTGACAAGGGCCATGCCCTGGCGCGGTATGCGCTGGATGGTCTGCCGAACAAGGTAATGGCGGCGAACTACCGCACCGTGCTGCCGGATGCGGAACTGCTACAAAAGGAGCTGGAGAACACGCGGCGTCTGCTCGAATCACGTAGACCGGCATCCCACAATACGCCCAGCGAAAACTAGGGCAGTTGCAGCGTGATGCTGCCAGGCTTAGCTAGCGACGCTTGCTGCGCCCTGGCCACGGCAACTCACCAGTTAATTCTGGTAGGCCGCCATCGTCTTCCACTCGCACGCCGAAGCGGTTCACTTCGATCTCCGGCAGGTCTTCGCCGTCAAACCATAGCAACGAAATAGTGGTGTCAGTGCGTGCGTAGTGCCTTGAAAGTTCCCAGAGATCCAGGCCCTTTTCCCAGTTGTCGAACCATACGTCCTGGGAGACTTCCCCCGTATCAGTTGTATTGTTCCCAGAGGATCTGACTCGATGAGCCACTGAGCCAGTCGGGATTACCGACCTAGGTGATATCCAGGCCCCAGCTTGTCTCAAAGACGTGGAGCGTGCTGCATACCGTACTGCGCCACGCTCCATGGTGACGAAGGCACACGGCACATCGCTGAGACTGGCGAATCTTGACGCAGCCGCGGGAAATGAAGTGCCAAACAAATCGGCCATGCGCTGGATAAGGTCCAAGGAAGGCTCTTCCTTGGGAACGACAGAAAGCCATCGCTGATAAGGCATCAGAAGTTCAGCGGCGAATGTGTCGCAGGCGATCTCGTTGGGATGCCGTTTGGCATAAGACCAGGACGGGACTTCCTCGTGACTCGATTCTAGGTCGAGCACGATATGCGCTATCTCGTGGCAAATAGTGAAACGCTGGCGTTCCTCCGTCTCCAGGGAGTTCACTGTGATGATGTGCTTCCCGTTCGGCTTGGTAATGGTATAGCCAGACTCTCCTTCGCCAAGCTCATCTTTCTTGACCTTGGCATTGGCAGCGGTCACATAGGGAGACAGGTCTTCTCGGATGTTAGAAACATCGACTTTCGCAATGAACGCGCGTGCTTTCTGTCTGACATCCGATTCGTCCATGTTCAATCGTCCTCGTCGTCGTCCTCAAGGGCCTTTTTGATCCGGGTAATCAATGTGGCGGGATCAGGCCTTGCGTTACCCCGATGCCTGACGCCGGCCGCCATCGTAAATACGTCGATACCAATAGACGAATCTTGTAGCACAAATTCGACGAGGTTCGGGTCGGCGTCCGCGTGGTCAACCAGCCAAGTTACGAGTGCAGCATCTCTCTCCGTCGGCTTAAGAACCTTCAATAGCTTTTCAATCAGGTCTTGGGAGGGGTTTGTTTTTTCGCCAGTTTCGAGGCGGTAGACGTATGCATGGTCCACTGACGATAGCTGCCCAATTTCACGCAGGGAAAGGGTTCTGCGTTCGCGTAGCGTCTTGATAGCGACGCCCAAACCTGTTTGTGGCATGAGTTCTGATCCTTGCGTTGCGGGGGAAGGCCGTAGCCCTCTGTTGCATCAACCCCACATTCAGTCGAGTCTAAAGGCGCATGTTGCGCAGGTGTTGCGCCAGCGCACATGCTCTGATACATTGTTGTCTAGCCAGACAACAGAGGCAGATTTTACGCCTGCTACGGGTTGGATTGGCTTGGTCTTCCTGTTGTCTGCATAAGCAACGTATTGTGCTACAGCGGGCGACCATTGACAACCCAGCCGGCTGGCTGGGACTTCCATAGTTCCATTGTAGGAGTGCCATCATGGCCGGAAAAAATCAGCATGTTGTTCCTCATCAAGACGGTTGGGCCGTTAAAGGCGCCGGCAACGAGCGGGCGACCTCTGTGCATGACACGCAGCAGCAAGCAATAGATGCAGCGCGGGATATTGCACGCAACCAGAAGTCCGAACTCGTCATCCATCGTCCAGATGGCCGTATCCGTGACAAGGATAGCCACGGCAACGACTCCTTTCCCCCGAAAGGTTGAGACGTCATGACTGACATCCCTACCTACCATGTGCTCGCCCTGTCAGGGGGAGGCTATCGCGGCCTTTATACGGCCACGGTTCTTGCCGAGCTTGAAGCCGTGCTGGGCCGGCCTATCGCTTCCCACTTTGATCTGATTTGTGGCACATCGGCAGGAGGGATGTTGGCTTTGGGACTGGCAGCGGAAATCCCTGCCAGCGAACTCAAAGCACTGTTCGAAGAGGAAGGCAGCCGCATCTTTGGTTGCCGCAGTCTTTCAAGACGGCTTCTGGGATTCTGGCTGACTGCAAAACATGATTCGGCAGGGTTGCGGGAAGTGCTGACCGAACGCTTCCAGGGAACCACCGTAGGCGACCTGAAGCATCGTGTTCTTGTACCAGCAGTCAACTACTCGACAGGTCGCGGACAGTTTTTCAAGACACCTCACCACCCTTCCTTTGAATTTGATCACCGCATGAAGATCGTCGATGTTGCGTTGGCGACCGCTGCCGCACCCGTCTACTTTCCGCTGGCGCGCAATGACCGCGGTGTCTTCGCGGATGGCGGACTGGTAGGTAATGCCCCCGGCCTGTTCGGGTTGCATGAAGTCAACACGTTCTTGGCGCCGAAACAGGATGCGCTGATTCGGGTTCTCTCCATCGGCACGATGACGATTGGTGCGACCGTCCGTGGCGGCGCTAGCCTTGACCGTGGATTCGGCAAGTGGCGTGGAGGACTCTTCGATCTGGTGATCTCCGCCCAGGAATCGTCCGTGGACTATATGCTGAGGCAGTTGTTGGGGAACAACTACTTCCAGATCGACGACAAGGCAACGCCGGATCAGAGCAAGGACGTGAAGGCGCTGGATCGGGTTTCCATTGGTGCCACGAATACGCTCAAGGATCGCGGTAGTCACGCGGCCCAGCGCGCGCTTGGCGATCCTCTTTTTCAACCGTTTCGAGCGCACCAGGCCGGCGCCCCCATCTTCTATCACGGCCCCAACAAGAATGTCCCGGAGGCCGCATGCTGAACCTGAGCCCGCTTTTCTTTACCACTGTTAACGACGAGTCTTGCATGCATGGCGAGCTGGATCTGACGCCCGAGCAACGCGCCTGGATCGCAAGCGCGCGCACGGACGTCAGGGACTGTTTGCGCACAGGGATCCCTCGTGTGTTGAGAGCGAGCGGATACACAGACGGCGTGCCGCAGCCGCGCTTCTTCACGCAAGGGTCGTGGGCATACAAGACGCTGAATTCTCCCGCCCAACGCCCGCAGCAGGCGGATGTTGATGATGGGTGCTATCTGCCGTTGAGCTTCGTCTCGCAGACGAAACGCCCCAGTACAGCAACGACGGTGTTCTTTGCCGCTGCGGAAGAAGCTTTGAGGCCGCTGGTAGAGGCTAAGCGGTGGAGGCTTGTCACCGACAAGCCGACGTGCATTCGCATTGTCATTGCCGATTATGCGCACATTGATATTCCTTTGTACGCGATTCCGGACGAAGAGTTTGTACTGCTAAAAGCGTCGATGGAACAGCGTGGCTTCGATTCGATATCAGAAGCTGTGCAAAGAGCGGAGCGCGACACATGGACGGCTCTTCCCTCCGACAAGGTGCTATTGGCCCATCGTGAATGCAATTGGATGCCTTCCGATCCTCGGCCTGTGAAGGAGTGGTTTTTGGGTGAAGTGGATGCCAAGGGGGAACAGTTCCGCCGCGTGGTTCGTTACTTGAAGGCATTCCGCGATTGGCGGTGGTCAAGCGGTGGCCCCTCTTCAATCTTGTTGATGGCCGCCGCAGCCCCGCTATTTGAGAAGAGAGATCGTCGTGACGACCTCGCGTTGCTGGATGTTGTCGCGGCACTGCCGGCCCAGTTGCGCGCGGGGGTGAACAACCCCGTGGATGAGTCCGAGTCGCTCACGGAGCGGCTTAGCAACGAGGGTGTCGAAGAGGCGGCAAAGGCGTTTGAAGAATTTGAAAAGGTGCTTCGCGGTGCAATTGACGCCAGCAGTTCTTCACAGGCCTGCACTTGGATGCAAGGCGAATTTGGCCCACGTTTTCCTAATGAGCCGGATCGGGTCAAGGTGGTATCTGTCGCCGCAACCATTGCCGCAGCTCCAGCCACTGCGGGTCCGAGCGAACTTATCGGTCGGACGAAGGCGGGATGAAAAGCGCTGCCGTGATTGCAGATGTTATCGAGGCCTTCGAGCAGCAAGGCTTCGTATTTGCTGGCAAGGCGGATGACGGCTGGTTTAGACTGCATGGGCTGTTGATCCCGCCTCAATTGGGCAAGGGCTATCCGTGCGAGGTTCAGCTTGATCCCACGTTCTTCGATTTGCCTCGCATCCGGCTGCTGGAGATTCCTAGTGAACTACCCGCAGCGGTTCCTCATCTTGGTGCAGATGGCGGGCTTTGCTATCTCGCCAAGGGCACTGTCGTCCTAGACATCTACGACCCTATCGGGCAGTCACTGGCATGCCTACAACACGCGGCCATGGTGTTCGGGCAGATCATGCGCGGGGAGATGGTTAAGGATCTTGCAGAAGAGTTCTTTGCCTATTGGAATGGCTGGCATTGCTTCGTGGACATGCAGGGGGCAGAACTAGGGCGACATAACTGCATAGTCGTGCAAGCCAATGGGAATCCTTTATGGTTCATCACCGACAACGAAGATCGAACAGCTGAGAAGCTGAAATCGCTCGGCTACCAAATCACCGATAGAACAGTGCTGACCTATCGGGTCAAGACGGATGCTCAACCCCGTCCTCTGACCACCCATTGGCCCCCTGAAACAGTTGGGGATATCTTGGCGTGGCAAAGCACCCTTGACCCTCGGTGCCGGCGCAAGATTCACGAGCGCATCAAAGAGGGAGAAAGGAAAAAGGCCAACGGCGTTCTGATCGTCATCGAATCCCCGTTGATGACATATGGATTTACGGTCCTCTATGACCGCCAACGTTCGGCTCCAAAGAGCAAGCTCGCAGATCGCAGGGATTCGACCTATGGATTGAAGGTGATACCCATCTCGGTAGTCAGAATCGACGATCGGTACCTTGCCCAGCGGAATATACCTGCGTCCAAGACACTCGCAGGTAAGAACCTGGTCGTCGTGGGATGCGGGACGATCGGTGGGTATCTGTCGGACATGCTGGTCAAGGCGGGGGCGGGTACGTGCGGTGGAAAACTCACGTTAGTGGACTTTGACTGCCTTCTCCCGCAAAACATCGGGCGTCATCGCTTAGGTTTTCCGGACCTGCTGTCGAACAAAGCCGAGGCCATGGCGAAGGAGCTTAAACGCTTGGCGCCAGGGGCCGAGATTCGTTCTCTTCCTGTAGATATCAGGCAGGCACAACTGGGAGAACTGGATCTTCTTATAGATGCCACCGGTGAGGAATCCCTCGGGCATTGGCTGTGCGGCCACTATTCACCAATACCTATGCTTTCGGTCTGGATAGAGGGGCCGGGTACAGCTGTCCGCGCACTTTTGAGAGCGAACGCATCTGCTGCTTGCTACCGATGTCTTTGGCATAGCGACAAAAGAGGTGAACTGCGCTCCACCGTTGATCCTCTTCCTGCCATATTGGCAGGGCATGGATGTGAAGGCTTATACGTGCCGTTTCCTGCCTCGGTATCGGTGCATGCTGCCAGCCTGGGCGCAGAGATGGTGCTTGACTGGGTTAACGGCGTCCATTCCCCCGCGCTACGAACGAGGGTCATTGACCGTACCCAGCAATCTGCCACGCCTGACTGTGATCCGTTGCGGAACCCGGAATGTCCTGTATGCAATTCATGAGTTCCTGGGCAACCGACGATAGGCGGACGCTGCTGCATTTCTCGGAGTCCACGTTGGAGACTTTCTGTCAGCATGTTCAGGCCAGTGATACCGACTGCGAGGCTGGCGGACTCTTACTTGGTTCGGTTCATGGAACCCATATGATTATCGAGCAGGCAACGGTTCCCACTGCATGGGATAGGCGATTCTACTACCTGTTCGAGCGGATGCCGTTTGGCCACGAAGCCATTGCTCTGGCGCGATGGATGGCGAGCCAGGGAACCATCCGCTATCTGGGTGAATGGCATAGCCACCCAGAAGATCATCCTAATCCTTCAGGTCTCGATAGATCAGAGTGGAGTCTCTTATCAGCAAAACGCCTGGACAAACGGCCAATGCTTGCGGTTATCGTGGGGCGAAAATCGCTATATGTCGAATTAGTACCACGCTCCGGCCTCGGCTCAGCACTTGTTCCTTTGGAATAGCAGCTATTAAGTCTGAGAGTTTTCGGTGCATATCAATTGCACTCGTACACTGCGTGCGCCACGCACCGAATTTCCCATGACTTTGGAAAATTCTGTCCGAACAAATGGAGCTACATCATTTCGCAAAAGTATGGCTTCTTGTTCGATGCCAGCATTCGTAACTCATGAGAGTTACTGGGCGAAATTCAATTTCGTTTCAGATCTCCGCGGGATTGTTCATTTATCAGAGACCAAGTATGCGAATTGCTTTATTTTTCTTGTTTTTCTTGCAATCTTTCTTGATACGCGTTTTTTGCAGCCACAAAGGTGTCAATGCCTTTGCATTCCCGCTGAACCAACGTGAGGTCTGCAAGTCCTTGCGTTGGTGAGTTCGTCAAATAATGCCCACGCAAGCGCTTTCCACCTTCGATCAGTTTTAGCTCTGCGGCACCAGTTGTTAGCTTGCGCTCATTAGGCTTTCGAATATAGAACTCATACATGTATCGAATGTGAGCTGTGTCGTGTTGATCGTCCACCAATAGTGACTCAATCAACGTTCGACTATCCTGATTCTCAGTGTATGAGAGAAGGGAGTAACCCAAAAATGTTTGTTTTATTACAAATGCAATAGGTATGGGTTCAGTGGGTTTGTCATCACTTGTGCCGTAGTTAGTCAAAAGGCTGCCAAACCAAACGCCGTGAATAATTGGCCGCCCAGTCCAGTTGGCGATCCATTCCGTTTTCCATGGGCGCCGGAAAGCCCAAATGGAAACAGCCACAGCCCAGGTAGCACCAGACATAAGACCCACCATCAACGCTTGTGTGCCATTAGCGCCAAATGCAAAGTGACGGATCAGCCCTGCAAGACTGCCGATTACGACGGTTGTAATAGCGACAAACAGCAGAGCTTTTCTGAAGTCTTTGATAGATAAATTGACGTTCGCCATGTTTATTTTTCTTCAGCGATGTCCGTGCCTGCATGGAATAAATGCACTTTTCCCGCCTGAGAAACAATTCCTGTGTATTTGATTCCAGTGATGAGCGAGGCCAAGTATGCGGACATTAGGCGCGAACCAGTTCCGCGAAAACGCTGTGCGGCATCGTGCGGAATGGGGGGGGAAATGAATTGTGAGACATGGGTAATCTTCCATGTTTCAATGTTGATAAAATGAAATCCATCGTGAAGAAGGTCTTTGGTTTTCGATATTTGACGTATTGCTGAGTCGATCTCGCAATCGTTAAAAATGTCGGAATTGGGTTTTATGCTTTCATTTCCCATCTGAATAAATGGCAGCTCAGATAAGTCGCTGTAAAAAATCAGACCAGTGCCAGAGAAATCGCTTTCACGCCCTTTAGAAATGGACTTTAGCAAGCCAAGAACCTGTTTGGTTTCGCTGCAATAATTCAATTTCAGGCTGGCCATATTTTTGGTTGGTGTTCGGTGTTTTCTGGGTTGCATAGCGCTATTTTTCTAGAATGAATAATAAGCGAAATACTTCCTCGCGTCTCCGTTTCACGGATCACGCTGCTCCAGGTTCGCAGTTCGCTCATCCCTGACGGGACTGGCATTGGCCAGCCTTCCACATCCCTGACGCCTACGGCCCGGCTTCCAGATCCGGGCCTGCGCGCTTGCGCTTGCGTGCGGTTTGCACATCGCGGTGGCCGTTGCCATGTCCAGCCGTCTCTCCTGACTCCATCACCTTGCTCGCGACTGTAGCCCGTGGCCGCGTGCCGTCAAGGCGCGCCAGGCCGTGTCCTCGGCTGCGCCTGCGGGCCGCACCACCCTGACGCTTTTCTCCTTGACGGTCCACGTCCGTGGGCTTCTGACCGTCGCGGGCGATGAACTCAGGAAAGACGGTGGCAACAGGTCCAAGCGGGTTCCTCGTGCCAACCGCACCGAACAGCCGAAAGGCTGGGCTTCCGAATCTAGGAATCCGGTGTGCGGTTTGAACAGCAAACCCTTTTTGTCAGGAGAAAGACCAATGCTTGCATCCCGTTTTGCTTCCCGTTCCCCGGTACTGCGCAGCGATTCCCCTCTGTCCGATGACCAGATTCACCGCGTGGCCCCGTCCATCTTTGCCGAAGCGCCGCACGAAAGCCGTTCCCAGCGTTACGCCTATATCCCCACCGCCACGGTGCTGACCGAACTGCGCAAGGAAGGGTTTCAGCCCTTCATGGTGACGCAGACCCGCACCCGCCACGAAGACCGGCGCGACTACACCAAGCACATGATCCGGCTGCGCCATGCCAGTCAGATCAACGCCCGGGGCGAAGCCAACGAAATCATCCTGCTGAACTCGCACGATGGCACCAGCAGCTACCAGATGCTGGCCGGGATGTTCCGTTTCGTGTGCAGCAATGGCCTTGTGTGCGGTGACACCGTGGCCGATGTGCGGGTGCCGCACAAGGGTGATGTGGCTGGGCAAGTGATCGAAGGTGCCTATCAGGTGCTGCACGGCTTTGACCGTGCGCTGGAATCCCGCGAATCCATGCAGGCCATTACGCTGGACGAAGGCGAGGCCGAAGTATTCGCCCGCGCCGCGCTGTCGCTCAAGTACGACGACCCGGACAAGCCCGCACCCATCACCGAATCGCAAATCCTGATGCCGCGCCGTTTCGACGACCGCCGCCCGGACTTGTGGAGCGTGTTCAACCGCACCCAAGAGAACCTGACCAAAGGCGGTTTGCATGGGCGCAGCGCCAACGGACGCCGCCAGCAGACCCGCCCGGTGCAGGGCATTGATTCCGATATTCGCCTCAATCGCGCCCTGTGGCTGCTGGCCGACGGCATGCGCCAGTTGAAAGCCTGATTCCCCTGCGCGGCAGGGGCAGGCAGCAACCCTTGCCGCGTCATTCGCTGCTGCATTCCATCATCGCAAGGAGTTATCACCATGAACGCTATCACCGACACCGAAACCCAAGCCATCGCCACTGCATTGGAAACTGCCGCCCCGGCGCAGAACCTGCTGCTGGTGCCGCTGTCGCAGCTTCGCCCCTCGCGCCGCAACGTGCGCAAGACCGCAGGCCAGTCCATCGACGCACTGGCGGCCAGCATCGCCCGCGTGGGGCTGCTGCAAAACCTCACCGTCATTCTTGCCAGCGATGGCGAGCATTACGAAGTGGTGGCCGGTGGCCGCAGGCTGACCGCATTGAAGCTGCTGGCGAAGAAGCGCCATATTCCGAAGGATTGGGAGGTGCCTTGCCTGCTGGTGCAGGATGCCAGCGCCCGCACCGTCAGCCTGACCGAGAACGTACAGCGCGAAGCCATGCACCCGGCAGACCAGTTTGAAGCCTTCGCCGCACTGGTGGCCGAAGGCCGACCCGTCGAAGACATTGCCGCTGATTTTGCAGTCACGCCGCTGGTGGTGCAGCGCCGTCTGAAACTCGCCAACGTATCGCCGCGTCTGATGGCCGACTATCGTGCCGATGCCGTGAGCCTTGACCAGTTGATGGCCCTTGCCATCACCGACGACCACGCCGCGCAGGAAGCCGCGTTCTACGACGCGCCGGAATGGCAGCGCAGCCCCCATGCCTTGCGCGACCGCCTGACCGAACGCGAGATAGATGCCCAGCATCCGCTGGTGCGCTTCGTCGGGATGGATGCCTACCAAGCCGCAGGCGGTGGCATCCGCCGTGACCTGTTTGCCGAAGGTGATGCCGGGGTGTATCTGACCGACGCTGCGCTGCTGGAAACGCTGGTGCGCAGCAAGCTGGATGAACATGCCGCCACCATTCGCGCCGAGGGTTGGGCATGGGTGGATGCCACGCCCAGCGCCACTTATGCCGACCTGCAAGCCTTCCACCGTGCGCCACGGGAACGCCGCACCCCCAACAAACGCGAAGCGCAGCGCATGGAGAAGCTGCAAGAGAAAATGCAGGCCATGGGCGAAGCCGTGGATGCTGCGATGGAGGCAGACGACGAGGACAAGGCAGACGCCTTGCAGGAGGAAGGCGACCGCCTGGGCGAACAGTTGCAGGCGCTGGAAGACGCCTTGCTGGACTACAGCCCGAACGTCAAAGCCGCAGCCGGTGCCATCGTCACGCTCGACCGGCAAGGCCAGATCATGGTACATCGCGGCTTGCTGCGCGAAGCCGAAGCCAAGGCGCTGCGCACCTTGGAACGGCTGCGGCAGGGTTTCGGAAGCGATGGCGAAGCCGGGAACGACGACACAGACGAAAACGACGAGCAGCCCAAGACCGCCGCCATGTCCGACAAGCTGGCGCAGCGGTTGAGCGCCCACCGTACCGCCGCGCTGCAAATCGAGGTGGCACGGCATCCGCAGGTGGCACTGGCTGCGCTGGTGCATGGCATGGTGCAGACCGTCTTGCAAGGAAGCTACTACAGTCACGACTTGCCGCTGGGCGTGAGCCTGAAAGTGCAAGACCGGCTGGAAGGCATCGCCCCGGACATACCGGATTCGCCCGCTGCCGTGGCGTTGCGCGAATTACAGCAGGTCGCAGGCGACGGCTTGCCGCAGGACTACGCCGAACTGTTCGCCGTGCTGCTGGCGAAGTCGCAGGATGAACTGGTGCGGCTGCTGGCGGTGTGCGTGGCGGCTACGGTGGATGTGGTGACGCCTCGCACCACGCCGCATCAACCGGGGGAAGAACTGGCGCAGGCTGTGGGGCTGGACATGGCGGCATGGTGGAAGCCCACCAGCGAAGGCTATTTCCAGCACATTCCGAAGGCTGCAATTCTGGATGCTGTGGGAGGTTTCGCGCCCGAGCAGGTTTCCCGGCTGGCGAAATTGAAGAAGGCCGACATTGCCAGCGAAGCCGAACGACTGGCGGACGGCACCGGATGGATGCCCGCCATCTTCGCAGCCGATGCGCAGCAGCCCGCGCAGGACGTGGCGACGGAAACGGAAGCCGACACCACGGAGGCCGCCACCGTGACCGATGAACCGGCCGAGGCATTGGCCGCGTGACCCTGCACCGATGAGCGCCCCGGTTCCGACCGGGGCGCATCCCCGTCGAGGATGCCGACCATGAGCCACACCCCCACGAGCCGCCCACGCATGGGCGCGACCTATGCCCCCGGCACGGTACGCGCCCGCCGCTGGCATGGCGATGGCGACGTGCGCGGCTACCGTCCGCCTCGCGGCTGGACGGCCCGCGCCGACCTGACGGACATTCACCCCATCACGGGCCATGCCTTGCCGCGTGCCGTGTGGTGGATTGTCGAAATGAAGGAATAACCCCCATTCGCGCCAGCCCCAGGCCGTCCCGCCCTGGGGCTGGTGGTCAAAAATCCGAGCGCGGCGGTGGCCGCGCCCGGTTTCAGATAGCAATAACAGTAGCGCAGCCAGAGCGCCCTCAGGCGCAGCCACGCTCAAAACAGCTTTGCCCCCAACGGCACGACCTTGTCGGGTACGCACAGGGCCACGCGGCCCTGTTCATCAGGGAAGCCAGTGACGAGGCATTCAGACATCAGCGGGCCGATTTGCTTGGGCGGGAAGTTGATGACGGCAACCACCTGTTTGCCCAGCAACTCGTCCATCGAGTAAAGGTCTGTCACTTGCGCGCTGGACTTGCGCTGTCCGATCTCCGGCCCGAAGTCCACCAGCAGCTTGTAGGCTGGTTTGCGTGCTTCGGGAAATGGCTCGACCTTGATGATGCACCCTACGCGCAATTCGACCTTTGCGAAGTCGTCCCATGAAATTGTCGTCATGATGGTTGCTGCTACTCCAATTATTGAAAGATGAAGATGCGACGCCTTGCTGTTCGGCATTGCACGGTTAGGTCGGGTTTGTCGAAGGCACCGGACAGGTTCGGCGGCGTGTCCGCACCGGCAAGGTGATGCACACCAGACAGGCGAAGATGAGTGCGACGCCTACCCACCCCATGCTGGGCAGGCGTTCGCCCACGATGACGGCGGCAAGCGCAGCCGCCACGACCGGCTCCAGCAGCGTGATGGTGGTGGCCGTGCTGGCGGCAATGCGGGCGAGCCCATAACCGAAACACACATAGCCCAGGAACATCGGCACCAGGGCCATGTAGATGCCTACGGCGGCGTTGTTCCATGAGGCCAGGAACGGCGCGCCCGTGGCGAGCAGCACCGGCATCAGCAGCAGGCCGCCGATGCCGAAGACCGCGCCCATGGCGGCCCGTGCCGGGATATGGCGCTGCATCAGGCGGCGGGCTGCCCAGGAATACAGCGCATAGGTCAGGCCCGCGAGCAGGCCCAGGGCCACGCCCGCGGTGATCGAGGGCGCGGCAGCCGCCACGCCATGGCCGCTGCTTTCGGCCACGCAGAGCAGGGCCATGCCCACCAGCCCGAGGGCAGCCCCAATGACCCATCGGATGCTGACGCGCAGGCCGTCCATGACCATCTCGATGACCGCAGACAGCAGCGGCGCGGAGCCGATGGAAACCACGGTGCCGACCGTCACCCCGGCCAGGCGCATCGAGCCATAGAACGCCAGCGGATAGATGGCCACGGCCAGGGCACCCAGCAGCAGCCAGCGCCATTGCAGCCGCAGCATGGCTGCGCTGCGTGCAATGGCCCTGGTGGCGATGGCGGCCTGAAGTAGACCCCCGACACCCATTGCCGCCGCGCCAATCGCGGCTGCGCCGACTTCCGGGGCAAAGGTGGCGGAAACCCCGGTCGTGCCCCAGAGGACAGAAGCCACCAGGACGCCCGCGACTCCAAGCAGATGGTCTTTCGATGATGCAGTCACACGGCCTCCAGCATCGAGGCAGCCATGCGTTTGGCCTGAATCACGCAATCGCTGTTGCCTTCCAGCCCGGCGCGGACGATCGCGCCTTCCAGCAGGAACGCCAGATGCCGGGCAAGCTGCGCGGCGCGCTCCGGCTCGCCCGGTATCAGCTCGGCAAGATGCTGGTTCAGGAGAGCTTCGACTTCTTCTTTGTGGGCACGGACGGCCGTGCGGCCGGCGTCGCCGGCCGGGAACTCGGCGGCCGCGTTCAGCAACCCACAACCGCGAAAGCCACGCTCATAGGCATGTTCGGCGTGGTCGGCATAGGCCTCGAACACCGACAGCACGCGCCCGGCCGGCCCTTTGGCCTGCTGCACACGGATCTCGTAGAGCGACAACCATTCGGCGTGCCGGATTTGCAGGTATTCCGCGACCAGTTCGGCCTTGGAGGCAAAGTTGTTGTAGAGGCTTTTCTTGGCCACGCCGGCCTTTTTCACGATGGCGTCGATGCCCGTCGCGGCGATGCCATCGTTGTAGAACAGGATGGCGGCGGCGTTCAGCAGCCGGTCGTGGGCGCTCTCCTTCCTGTTTGAGATAGCAAGGCTCATCTGGTTTTCCATCCAAAAGTAGGTAGCCTAGTTTACCTACTTTTGGAGAGGATTGCCAGATTGGAAGAGCATTCCACCCATATGAAAGTGCTTGTCTTATTGGCGTGTCGGCGCGATGCGCCGCCGGGCTTTCGGGCTGCGCCCCATGCCGCCAATGGCGTCATGTCCATCCGGCTTCAATCCCTCACGTCTTCGCGCCTGCGACGCTGCGCGCTTCGCTTGCGAAGTCGCGCCCCGCCGCAAAGGGCGAGACTTGTGGGGCTACGCCCCGGCTTGCTGCCGCAGGTTGTCCAAAAGCGTGCCGTCCTCGACGCTGGCGGTTCGTCGCCTGTACGTCACGAAGGACGGTTCACCCCCAATCGACAGGGTGGCCGCCCGGCCCTGCAATGGAGCTTCCACGCCACGCATCAAGCACCAGGCCGCAAGCTACGGTAGGGGCGCTTTCACCTTGTCGCTGGGCGTTGTCATTGCCCGTGTCAGGGCGCAGGCCGGTGAAGCCGTCACGCGGGGAGTCGAGTCGGCCATGTTCCTTTCGGAGCGGTTCGGCCCAAGGCGTCCTTGTCTTGTCGTGAATCCTGGCGGTGGCACGGCTGCGCCTCGGGCTTCATGGCTGCAACCGTCCGACGAAAACAATTTCCCCTGCGCTGTCACTGCGTTCGGCGCATTCCTCGCGCGGCAAATTCTTTTCGTCTCCCGGCTCTTCACTGCGTTGCGACCGCAAGCGGTGCAGCCAGCCCGTCCCCCGCCGGTCGGATCACAACAAGGACGCGATGGGCGCGAACCTTGTTCAACCGAAAGGAGAAACACCATGGCCAACATCGGCACCTTCACCGCAGACAAAGACGGCTACACCGGCACGCTTCGCACCCTGACGCTCAACGTCAAGGTCAAGCTGGCTCCCAACGACAAAGGCAGCAGCGAGAATGCCCCTGACTTCCGCCTGCAGGCCGCCAGTCACGACATCGGCGCGGCGTGGAAGAAGACCAGCGAGGCCGGGCGCGAATACCTGTCCGTGACGCTCGATGATCCTTCGTTTCCCGCTCCGATCTATGCCCGCCTGATCGAAGGCGAGAACGGCACGCACGACCTGATCTGGTCGCGCAGCAAACCGCAGGCGGCATAACCGCCGCAGCGC
Source organism: Methylobacillus pratensis (assembly GCF_054072455.1). Lineage (NCBI taxonomy): Bacteria > Pseudomonadati > Pseudomonadota > Betaproteobacteria > Nitrosomonadales > Methylophilaceae > Methylobacillus > Methylobacillus pratensis. The sequence goes on along the minus strand of NZ_JBSUSR010000008.1, from coordinate 31,096 downwards.
CCCGCCCACATCGCGGCGGGGCAGCGGTGCTGCTGATTACAGCAGCGCGCAATGGGGCAGGCGGTTGCCTCATGTCCATGCAACCCAATCCGCCGCGCCTGTGGCGTTGCGTGTTTAGCCTGTCCTGGAAGCCGTATCTGCTGTTTCGTGCTTTTACGGAAATCCGTATTGACGCCTTTCCGCAAAAGCGTGAACTCACTGAACCGCAATCGTGGTTTTACGCCAATCCGCCGATACGGCTTTACGCCTTGGCAGACGCATGTGGTGGGAAAGACTGTATCTCCGAGCGGGACGCTGGTTGCAGAAGAGCACCCGAGGTAAAGGAATCCGTTTGCGTACACCAGTACCGCGCGATCAAACCGTGCACATTGTGACTATTTCGGTCTGAGCGAAGACCGGAAAGGTCTGAATCCGCACTCTTGCGCCATAGCGGTGTCACCCTAACGTAAACAGTCCTGATCCTTGGCTCTGTTTGCGGCACGGTGCTTTGTGCTGCACGCCAATTCCCCTGGCGCAGCAGCCGTCGCATTCAGACGATTTTTGCAACGTGCCGGAGCCAATCAGTCTTGACATTATCCGTTACAGCCCAATCCGATTCTGATGTCGGTTTGCTCGTGAAACTGTAGCTCCCGCAAGCCGGATTTCGTGGCGACGTTCCTGCTGATCGACAGGAGGTTGCGCCATGGCAGACCCGAGCGATGAACACCACGAACACTGGTATCCGACCGCCGCGTATCTTTACACGCTGCATCTCGATGGCCCAGCCCTGGCCTGGGAGTACCTGCGTCGCAATCCTGATTACCGGCTCGACTGGCTGCGTCGTCGTCGCAGGCCAGATGCGGCGCAGCGCTGGGGGCTGCGCCTGCTGGAAGACCCGGCGCTGGATGCGCGGGACGCGCACCCGGCCTGGTTTCCTGATCACGACGCCGTGGTTCAGATCTACCCAGACGCCGACCCGCCGCCCGATGCGGTGGTGTTCGAGTTCTGGCGCATTCCAGGCACCAAACACCTGATCCACGACGGCAAGCGCCTGGTGCTGGTGGCGCGATGGCCGGGATGCTGCCTGCGCTTCGCGCTCGCGCCCGGCCTGGTCGATGGCACGGCTTACGCCTATGCCATCCGCGCCTGCGCGGTGCCATGCACCCGCTACCACGCGCTGATCGCCCAGTTGAACTCGCTGGCCGGATTACCGGAGGCCGCACCTGTGGTGACGACCCGAGAGCGTCCAGCAGCGGCTGCGCTGTTGGAGCTGCACACCCTGCAGGCGCTCGATGCGACCCTGGCGGGTGCATCCTTGCGCGAGGTGGCCGAAGGCTTGTTCGGCACCGACGCTGTGGCGACCGGCTGGCATGCCGATGGTGGTCTGCGCTCGCGTGTGCGTCGCCTGGTGCAGCGTGGTCAGGCATTGATGGGCGGTGGCTATCGCCGTCTGGCACAGATCAATGTCCCTGCTCAGGGTCGTTCTGCCTGCACTGCAAAACGACCCTGAGCAAGTGGCCTGTATTTCTTGAGACTGCCTCCATCCGGTCGCGCTGTGTGACCGGGCTTTCCTGACCGATGGAGGTTCACACCATGCGTCCTGCTCCCTTGCGGCCTGCCGCCACTGTTGCCGCTGCGCCTGCGCAGCCCCAACGCTATCTCACCAACGACGAGGCCGCCGACTACCTGCGCCTGTCGCCGCGCACGCTGGAAAAACAGCGCGTGATCGGCGGCGGGCCGAAGTTCCGCAAGTTTGGCCGCCGCGTCATGTATGCCGTAGCCGACCTGGATGCCTGGGCCGATGCGCGCAGCTTCGATGCCACGTCCGACCCGAAGTATGCCGAGCGCCATGCGGGTGACTACCGTGATCGCCGCTGATTGGCGCATCGCCGGTGGCCATCCCCATGTCCAGCCCATCGCTGCCATCCCGGCAGCGACCGCCGCAAGAGCGCGAACAGCTCGATCTGTTCCGCGCCTTGCCGGGCGACATGGCGCCGCGCGATGCCCAGGACTTGATGGCCTATCCGTTCTTCTCGCTGGCGAAGTCGCGGCGCACAGCGCCGATCGACTTTCGCAGCGGGAACATCACCATCCGCGTGGAAGGCACGCAGGAGCACGGCATCGCCACGATCTGGGATGCCGACATTCTGATCTGGGCTGCCAGCCAGATCGTCGAAGCCCAGGACGCGGGTTTGCCCACATCCCGGCTGATGCGTGCCACACCCTACGAGATCCTGCGCTTCATCGGGCGCGGCACCGGCTCACGCGACTACCAGCGCCTCAAAGCAGCGCTGGATCGCCTGCAATCGACCACGGTGGCCACGTCCATCCGCGAAACCACGGGAAGGCGATTGCATCGCTTCTCGTGGATCAACGAGTGGAAGGAACTGGCCGATGCCCACGGCACGCCGCTGGGCATCGAGCTGATCCTGCCGGACTGGTTCTATGCGGGCGTGGTGGATGCCGCCCTGGTGCTGACCATCGACCCGACGTACTTCCGGCTCACCGGCGGTATCGAGCGCTGGCTGTATCGCCTGGTGCGCAAGCATGGCGGCAAGCAGGAATATGGCTGGCAGTTCGATTTTCGCTATTTGCACCAGAAATCCGGCAGCACAGCCAAACCCTACGATTTCGCGTGCGATTTGCGCGCATTGGTGGCGCGGCAATCGTTGCCTGGCTATGTCCTGGGAATCGAGCGCATGCCGGACGATGGAACGGAATTGCTGACTTTCCGGCCCGTGCCGCAGACGGCACGGGGATAACTCCGGGAAAGCCTGTGAATAGTGTCGTGCTATCAGGCGTGCGGGGTATCGTGCTATCAGGCGTGTCCCTATCGTGCTATCAGGCGTGCCAATCGGCTGCAAAGCCGCGCCAGCATTGGGTTTCCCAGCCCTCTAACTTACCTAACTTAAATTCTCTAACTTTTAGTAGAGAAGCGCCGTTTCGGTGGACAACTGCCGAAAGACAAAATCAGCGGCAAATCCGACAGCAAAACCAAGGACAAAATCGAGGCCAAAAACAACCTCGTTCGGCAAGGAAAAAACAGCCCGGTCTTCCAAGCCGGAGGGCTGCGCCATGATCCTCGCCTTGCTCAACCAGAAAGGCGGCGTCGGCAAGACGACACTCGCTACTCATATCGCTGGGGAACTGGCCCTGCGAGGCCAGCAAGTGATCTTGCTCGATGCCGACCCGCAGGGTTCATCGCTGGACTGGACGCAGCGCAGAAGCCAGCAAGGCTTGCCACGGCTGTTCAGCGCCGTGGGCCTGGCCCGCGAAACGCTGCATCAGGAAGCGCCAGAACTCGCCAGGCGGGCCGGCCACGTCGTCATTGATGGCCCACCCAGGATTGCCGCCTTGGCGCGCTCCGCGCTGCTGGCGGCCGATTGTGTGCTGATTCCCGTGCAGCCCAGCCCCTATGACCTATGGGCGAGTGCAGAGATGGTGGCGTTGATCCGTGAGGCGCAGGTGTTCCGGCCAATGCTTCGCGCGGCCTTCGTCATCAACCGGCGCGTCAGCACGACGGTCATTGGGCGCGAAGCACGGCAGGCATTGGCCGAACAGCCGTTACCAGCACTGCGCAGCGAGGTGCGCCAGCGCATCGTGTTCGCCGACAGCGTCGCCGCTGGCCGGCTCGCACGCGAGACAGCGCCGCCTCCCGCGAAATCAACGCCCTGGTGGACGAACTGCTGCGGTGGCCGACATGACAGCAAAGCAGCCACCGAACAGCAAACGCGCTGCCAAGCGCGTCGGCATCGGCACGCGTCCACCCGCGAATCCGCACGCCGAGGCGTGGATTCGCCAGGGCGACGCCACTGCGCTGGGCAAAGGCGACCTCTACACCGCTCGCCTGACCCTCGACATCACGCCCGCCATGCGCGCGCGCATCAAGGTGTCGGCTTTCACGCAAGGCGTGACGGTGGCCGATCTGCTGCGCGGCCTGCTGGAGCGGGAGTTCCCGGAGAAGACGCCATGAACGCATCCGCTTTGCCTGCCAGCACTCCTATTGTGGGCGTGGCATCGGCAGCGCCGTTGCCTGCATCTTCGGTACAGGACGGACACACCGGACAGACCGACAACGTGCCTCTGACCCGTGTCTCACTGGCCTACATCGGCCAGCGTTTCAACCTCTACCTGCGCTTTGGCGAGCCGGTGCGCATGCTCCAGCTCGACCGCTGGCGGCGCTGCGCCATGTTTCTGCCTGCGTCCGTATTCTGCCGGGTGCGTTGGCAAGCCAACGACTACGGCACCGTGCGCTGGCAACTGATGGTGATGCAGGCCTGCACCTCGTTGGATGCAGCACAGCGCATCCCTGGCGTGCAGCCGGGCGCGCGCCTGCTGCTGCATGTGGAAGGCGAACGGAAAGTGCGCGCCGTGCTGGAACGCATCGACGCCATCGAAGCGCTGGGTATTGCCGCCATTGATGTGTCGCCCGCCTACTGGCGCACGCTGGGCAACCGGCTTGCTGCTCGCCTCGTGCTGCCCGACTACACCGTCGAGCGGCATGCCGCCTGGCTGGCCGGGAGAGTGTTGCAATGACGGCATCCACTTCACACAGACACGGGCCAGAACCTCGCTTCCGCTTGCGCACTCGCATGGTGCTGGCCGTCTTGTCCGCCTGCGGCCTGGCTGCGCTGGCCTGGGCATCATTCGTGCAGCCTGCGGCGCACATCATCTACAACCCGTCCGACAGTGTGCCGGTCGGCTGGTATCGCATCCGTCCTGCCGACTCGCTGCATGTTGGCAGCATCGTCCTGGCACAGCTTCCTGAGGATGTCGCTGCATTTGCCGCGCAGCGTGGCTACCTGCCGTCGCACATCCCCTTGCTCAAACGTGTGGGCGCGGTCGCGCCGCAACACGTCTGCATCCGTGACGACCAGGTGCGCATCAACGGCGTGCCGGTGGCCGCCGTGCTGCCTGCCGACAGGCTGGGCCGACCGCTACCAGCCTGGCCGCAATGCCGGGCGCTGGCCGAGGGCGAGCTGTTCCTGCTGAGCACGACCAATCCGGCGTCGTTCGACAGCCGCTACTTCGGGCCGATTCCTGCATCCGCCGTGATCGGCGTTGCGCATCCGGTCTGGCTGGAGGCACGCCCATGACGGCCGCCGATTCGCTGCACGTTGCCGTGCATCTCATCGTGCTATCGGGCTTGTCGTCTGGTCGCTCACTTCAACATGGTTTGGCGCGCTCAAAGACGGCGCTTTTCGAGGCGTATGTCACCTTCGCCGATGTCTTGTTGATTGCTCCATCCAAGGTGGCGATAGAAGCCTGCGGCGCGACTTGTTCCGGCGGTTTCGAGCCACGCGGATGCGTGTTTCGAGAACAAGGCTTCCTCAGCCGCTTGCACCAGCTTCTTGCCAATTCCTTTACCTTCGTGCGACGGAAGAACGAAAGCAGCAAACAGCGATCCTTGGTCGGAATCAATCATCGAAAAGCCGACGATCTGCATGTCCTCGCACGCTACCCAGGCGCAAGGCGCACGTTGAATCATCGCCATCACCGTAGCTTCTGTGATGCCCATCTCGGACAACTCAGCCATCGTCAATACATTTTCATTGACCGACGTTCTGACACGAAAAATTCCTCCGATATCGGATGGCTGGGCCAATCTAACTCTAATAGGCATGGCATTCTCAATAACCCTTATCGGGGTCATCATAACCGTGCAATCTGTGCAGCACTAGCGATGATCTTTGCCGATTTGCTGCACGTTGCCATGCATCTCATCGTGCCATTGAAAATGTCGTTCCGGCTGCTGCTGTCATGTCGCTGCGCCTACCGTGCAGGTGCATTCGCACCACACGTCGCGCAGCATCCTGCGCAGCCGTCCAACGTGCAGACGTCTTGCCTCGAACGCGGCCGGCCTGCGGCCATCGCGGCGTTCGCCGGCACGCTGGCTGCTCACGCAGCAGCGCCGCCGGGCCGCCGGTGCCTGGAGCGACAGCGGAAGGCAAAGGCGGAAGGCAAGACAAAAGGACGCGGCACTGGGCCGCGTCGAAAGCCAGTCTGCACGTGGGGGTGGCGCGGCACGGCGCGGCTTCGCCGCCGTGCCGCGTATGGCGCGAGGCTCGCGCCAATGCAGGCATGTCCGCGTGCTTCGCACGACAGGACACGCCAGAGCTTGCAGGGAGCGCAGCCATGAGCGACCGCCGCGACGACGATTTCCGCGTGCGCCCCAGCGCGCCGAAGAACCGGGGCAAGGGCCGGGGGCAGAGCTTCGTTTCCAAGGTGCTCAAGCAGGCGGGCAAGGCCAGCAGCGGCAAGTCCACGGTGCGCCGTCCGGCATCGGCGCGAGGCACCGGCCAGCGCCCCGGCTCGCGCCTCGGGCGCGGCCACACGGCAGCGCGCTTCGCCGGGGCGAAACTGACGCCCTTGTCGCGGCGCGTGACCATCAAGACGCTGCTGGTGAATCACCACCGGGCCAGCCCGCAGTCACTCGCCAAGCACCTTCGCTATATCGAGCGCGATGGCGTGGGGCGCGACGGCGAGCCGGGCCAAGCCTACGGGCCGCAGACCGACGCCGCCGACCTCGACGCCTTCAAGGAACGCTGCGCCGACGACCGGCACCATTTCCGCTTCATTCTCTCGCCCGAGGACGGCGCGGAGCTGGAAGGCCTGCGCACCTACACGCGGCACCTCATGGGCCGCATGGAGGCCGACCTTGGGACGGGCCTCGATTGGGTGGCCGTGAACCACTGGAACACCGACAACCCGCACACGCACATCGTCGTGCGCGGGCGCGACGACACCGGCAAAGACCTCATCATCGCGGGCGACTACATCGCCGACGGCTTCCGCCACCGGGCCGCCGAGCTGGCGACCGAATGGCTGGGGCCGCGCACCGAGCAGGAGATCCAGCAGACCTTGCAGCGCGAGGTGGAGCAAGAGCGGTGGACAAGCCTGGATCGCACCTTGAAGCGCGAGGTTGGCGACGATGGCCTGGTGCATGTCGAACGGCTCAACGAGCCGCGATTGCAACGCCAGCGCCTGCTGCTGATCGGCCGCCTACAACGCTTGCAGCGCCTGGGCTTGGCGGACGAGATGCAGCCGGGCACCTGGGCCGTGCATGCCGACGCGGAAAAGACCCTTCGCGCGCTGGGCGAGCGCGGCGACATCATCCGCACCATACAACGGGCCATGCGCGGCGAGCCGCGCGAGCTGGCGGTGTTCGAGCCGGGGGATGATGGCCGCACCATCCTCGGCCGCGTGGCCGCGAAAGGTCTGGCCGACGAGCTGCGCGACCGGGGCTATCTGGTCATCGACGGCGTGGACGGCAAGGCGCACTACGTCGCGCTCAACGCCCGCGACGAGCTGGCGAACTATCCGACCGGGGCCGTGGTGGAGGTGAAGGGATCGGCCGACGTGCGCGCGGCCGACAGGAACATCGCCGCGCTGGCGAGCGATGGCCTGTACCGCACCGACCATCACCTCGCCATCGCGCAGGGCCAGGCCATGCCCGGCCGCGACCCGCAGGAGGTTGTGGCGGCCCACGTCCGCAGGCTGGAAGCCCTGCGCCGGGCGGGCATCGTGGAGCGCGTGGCCGAAGGGCTATGGAAGGTGCCTGGCGATCTGCCCGAGCAGGGCCGCCGCCATGACGCGCAGCGCCTGGGCGGCGTGGCTGTGGAGCTGAAATCGCACTTGCCCATCGAGCGACAGGCCCGCGTGATCGGGGCCACCTGGCTCGACCAGCAGTTGATCGGCGGCGGCTCGGGCCTGGGCGACCTGGGCTTTGGTAGCGAGGCCAAGCAGGCGATGCAGCAACGTGCCGACTTCCTGGCCGAACAGGGGCTGGCCGAGCGGCGCGGGCAGCGCGTGATCCTGGCGCGCAACCTGCTGGGCACGCTGCGCAACCGGGAACTGGCGCAGGCCACGAAGGACATAGCCGCCGAAACGGGCCTGGAGCACCGGCCCGTGGCCGATGGGCAGCGCGTGGCCGGCATCTACCGGCGCAGCGTCATGCTTGCCAGCGGGCGCTACGCGATGCTGGACGACGGCATGGGTTTCTCGCTGGTACCGTGGAAACCCGTGATCGAGCAGCGGCTGGGCCAGAAGCTCGCCGCGACGGTGCGCGGTGGCGGGGTGTCGTGGGAAATCGGGCGTCAGAAAGGACCAGCCATTTGACTCCCTGAGAAGACCCATACAGCATACTTTGCGAAGCAATATCCTAAGATCGGTTTGTCACTGGGCCGACCATACGTTTAAGCCAATTAGCCTGCCGCTAGATTCAGCGATATATGCTTCTCGACTTGTTGAATAGCGTATTGAGTTCTGCGGCAGGGTATGCGTCAGCAAACCCGTCGAAACGGCCTTGCTCGGCGATTGCGCGTGCCGCTTGCATGAAGCCACCCCAGGCCGCGCGGGCCAATGCTCCACCCACACTGATACGCCTCACACCGAGGTCAGCGAGGTCCTGAACTGTCAGGTCGCTCGCCCAGCCGATCAGCACGTTGACGGGCTTGGGCGCAACTGCTGAAACCACCGCGCTGATCTGCTCGCGTGTCTTGATGCCTGGGGCATACAAGCAATCCGCTCCGGCGTCCGCATAGGCTCTCAGGCGCAGGATGGTGTCATCGAGGTCAGGCCGGCCCGCGATAAAATTCTCCGCACGCCCGACCAACAAGGTATCGCCACCAGCAGCATCGATCGCAGTACGTGCTGCACGTATCCGTTGAGCCGACTCCGCTATGGTTCGCAGGGGAGCCTGCTGATCACCCGTCGAATCTTCGATGGAAATACCCGCCACGCCAGTTTCCACCGCCATACGCACACTCTCGGCCACCCCGTCCGTAGTATCTGCAAACCCACTCTCGAAATCGGCGTTGACGGGCAAATCGGTGGCCTCGACCATGAAGCGCATATGCGCCAAGGTAGCATCACGAGAAAGTTGCCCATCCGCATGCGCGTGCGACCATGCGCAACCGGAGCTAGTCGTCGCCAGTGCCTTAAAGCCAAGTCCTGCCAGCATGTGGGCACTGCCAGCGTCCCACGGATTGGGCAGAACAAAGCAGCCCGATTGGTGCAATTCGCGAAAGAGCGCACGCTTTTGAGAAACACTGCGGTCGGTCATGAAATCTCCGTCAAGCAAGTTCCAACTCGCCGAGAAGCACGGCGAGCCGCTCTCGATCAGTTCCTTGCAGGGCCAGCAAGGGAGTCGGAAGACAAGGGGAGGCCGCATGCCCGAGCAGTTCCGCTGCGGCCGCCACCACGCGCAGGCTGCCATGCTGGCGGAACAGCGCCCAAAGTGGCTCCAGTCGCTGCGACAACTGATTCGCCTGCGAGGTATCGCCCGACAGCGCGGCGCGGGTGATCGCCAATGCGACCTCGGGAAACAGTCCACCGACCACCGAGTACCAGACGTTACAACCCGCGAGCAGGCCGGTTGCAGCAGCAGCATCGCCACTGATTCCGATGCTGACATGGGACGGGATCAGTACACGCAGGCGCTCAACCCGCGCCGTGGCAGCATCAGGGTCCGCAGGCACCGCTGGAATTTTGATCGAACCAATATTCGGAAGTTCGGCGATACGACCATGCAGTTCATCGCTGAACTCGAAGTGCGTGGTGCCGGGGTTGTCATACACCGCCAGCGGTATGGACAAGGCATGGGTCACCGTTTCATAGAGGCCAAAAACCTCCTGGACCGATAGTTTCTGATAGGACATCGGTGCCAGAAGAACCGCCTTCGCGCCCGCCTTTTGAGCATCCTCCGCCAACTCAAGCACATCCCGCGTACGTAGTGCGCTAATGCCGATGATCACAGGCGCGCTGCCCGCATGCTGCACGGCGAGTCGAGCAACCCGCTTGCGCTCTGCACTATCGAGGTATGCATAGTTCCCGGTCGAACCCAGAGCACAGATGGAATCAACGCCTGCCGTGGCGAGTCGTTCGGTCAGTTGCGCGAATGCGGCTTCATCGACACGACCATCACGCAATGGGGACAAGGGAAATGCACTAAGGCCAGTAAACATGGAATGCTCCAAACGGTATTTCAAAGTGACGTTAGAAATCTCGCTATCTGGTAACTAGCCAAGCTGCCATCTAGCCGTGCTGATGAGCGGGCATATGCGTCAAACGCTGGTGCTTTTCCTGAAGCAGGACAACAACCGTGGTAGCCACCATGAAGCCAACTGCCGCCCACAGAACGCCGCCGGGCAGTCCACGGTCCAGTAGAAATCCAAACAGGAGCGGACCGATAATGCCTCCCACATTGAAACCGGTAGAAACGATGCCGAAAGTTCGGCCCTCGGCACCTACTGGGGAAGCAGCCCGGACCAGCATGTCACGCGAGGGAGCTACTACGCCGGTCAGGAAACCTGTTATACCCGACGCAACGGCTAGCAGAACCGGCGGCAGTGGTGTCTTGATTACCAGCACGACCATCAGTGCGGCCAAGCCGAAGGCCACTGCCGCTACATACCCGTGTTTATCGGTTCGGTCTGCAAGCACGCCACCTGCCAGAACCCCGAAAGCACTGGCAAACAGAAAGGCAGTCAGTGCCACGTTCGCCGTCGGCAGCGTCACGTCAAAGCCTTGAACCAGCGCCGACACTGAAAACTTTTCAATGGCCCCGGTGCTCAGACTGAGCAGGGTAAAGAGCAGCGTCAGCACTACCAGGGCCATGACTGGTGTGGTGAGCGGACGATGTTCAGTCGGGCTAGCTTTTCCCGTGCTGGTAGCAGGTTGCCTGGCCGGTAGCGGCGAACTGATGAGCATCGCACACCATGCCAATCCTCCTGCCAGGGCCGATGCGGCAAAGGACCAGCGCGGTGACGCGGCGAGGGCCACGCTTACCATGATTACAGGCGCAAGGGCCGCTCCGAAAAATCCAGCGAAAGTATGAATGGAGAATGCACGGCCCATGACCTCAGACGGAATGCCGTGTGATAGCAGGGAGTAATCGGCGGGGTGGTAAACACCATTCGCCACGCCAGCCAAAACCATGACCGCGAGCAGGCATGGATAGTTGGGGAACACCGCAAGCAAGCCGAAGCTGGCCGACCCTAACAAAAGTGCCGCCATCAGCATTTTCCTGGCACCGACTCGATCCACCAGAAACCCGAACGGCGCCTGGACAAGCCCGGTCACGATGCCGAACACGCCTATCGCGATACCCAGTTCGACAAAGCTCACCTGCATATGATCAGGCAGCAAGGGCAACAAGGCGGGCACCGTCATGATATGGAGGTGACTCACCAGATGGGCTATGGATACTTGGGCCAGCAGCCCTCTATACGAGGATTTCATTCTTTGGGTCTCGCTGAATGTTTCATGGATTCAGTTGGAAAGCGCACGCAGCACGTTCGCCAATTTCTTGATGGAGACCTCCAGCTCGTGCGGCGCATGGGCGGCAAATCCCATGAGGAATCCGGCTTTGTGGCGGCTTGACGCATGCAGGGCCGTCAAGCCCAACAGGTCAATACCTGCGCGACGTGCTGACTCCACGGCCTCGTGCTCGGGAATGTCCCGGATGAACACGCAAGGCATCTGCATGCCCCCCGCAGGTATCCGCGGCTCCACAAACTCGGCCAGGTGCTCGCGGACCAGCCGGACCAGCACGTCGCGCCGTTCGGCATACACGGCCCGCATCGTGCGGACATGAGCCCCGTAGTGGCCGCCCTCGATGAAGCGCGCCAGAGTGAGTTGTGGAATCGGTGCGCTGTGGCCGTCTAACAGGGTACGAGCCACGGTCATAGGAGCTACAAGTGATGACGGCAGCACCATGTAGCCGATACGGAGGCCCGGAAAGAGCGATTTCGTGAAAGTGCCGATATAGATCGTCCGCTCATGCGGGTCGAGTCCTTGGACGCAAGCCGTAGGCTTGCCCGCGTAGTGGAACTCGCTGTCGTAGTCGTCCTCGATGATCCAGCTCTGGTGTTGCCTCGCCCACTCAATGGCGGCCAGTCGTCTGTCCAACGCCAGTGTCGCCCCTGTTGGAAACTGGTGTGATGGCGTCAGAAACACCGCTTTGGGCTGGTCACCCGGAGCGGTCGCCGCCTGGGTCAGGTATTCCACTCGCAAGCCGTCGGCATCAAGCGGTACAGGCACGCATTGCAGCCCTGCGGCATCGAATGCCTTGCGTGCGCCGTGGTACACGGGGTCTTCAATGAATATCCGGTCACCGGCATCGAGCAGCACGGTGGCGCACAGGGTCAGGGCCTGCTGCGAACTGGTCAGCACCAACACGCGCTCCGGCGTTGCTCGCGCACCGCGTTCGAGATTGACGTAGTCGGCGATGGCACGCCGCAACGGCTCCATGCCCTGCGGTGGGCTATGTAACAGCGCCAAGGTGCCGTACTCCTTCAACACCTGTCGCTCCAGCCGCTCCCAGGTTGGGAGTGGAAAGCTGCGCGTTTCTGGCACACCGGGGGCGAACGGGCGGGGAACGAGGAAGTCTCGAACACCGCCGTTTCTGAACATCGCGCTCCCACGCTGGCTAAGTCTTGCGACGGACTTGCGCTCCCCCACGGGCCGAGGCTTGCTTCGCCCAGGCAAACGCTGTGTCCGCTCCGACACGAAGCTGCCACTGCCCACACGTCGCTCGATGAAGCCCTCGGCATGCAACTGGGTGTAAGCCGACTCGACCGTATCGCGGGAGACCTCCAACGACTTGGCCAAGGCACGTGACGCAGGCAATGGCCTGCCCACGTCTAGCGCACCGTCGAGGATCAGTTGGCGGATACCCCGCTGGATGCGCGCATGCAGAGGCAAGGCCCCATGCGCCGGGTCGCTGATCCATGCCTTGACGGATTCAAGCTGGGCATGTTTGAACAATTGGCCGGTATCTCTCGGTAAAAGTGGCGGGGAACATCCATCCATTTTAGGGCTATAAATCAATCTCGTAAACCTGCCCAACCACCTATTTGAGAAGCCATCGTCAGCCATGTCATCCGCCCCCTCACGCTCGCCCGTTCGTTGGAACGACCTCACCCATCCTGTCGTAGCTGGCCTGATCTCGGTCATCGTCAACTACGGCGGCACATTCATCCTGGTGTTCCAGGCCGCCAAGGTGGCCGGCCTGAGCCCGGAGCTGACAGCTTCGTGGGTGTGGTCGATTTCGATTGGCGTGGGTGTGACGGGGATCTTCCTGAGCTGGATCTCCCGCGAGCCGATCATCACCGCTTGGTCAACGCCAGCGGCGGCCTTCCTCGTCACGGCGCTGGCGACCACACCCTACGCGGAAGCTGTCGGTGCCTACCTGATTTCGGCCGCCGCGTTCGTGGTGCTCGGGTTGTCCGGCTGGTTCGAGCGTGTCATCCGCATGATCCCGCCGGGCGTGGCCGCCGGGCTGCTGGCCGGCATCCTGCTCCAGTTCGGCATCGGCGCCTTTGGCGGCATGACCGTCGATCCACTGCTCGCAGGGTTGCTGATCGTGGCCTACCTGGTGTTCAAGCGTTTCAGCGCGCGCTATGCGGTGGTGGGCATCCTGGTGCTGGGGCTGGCCTTCTTGCTGGTCCAGGAGCGCGTCGATCTGTCCGGGTTGAGGCTGGAGCTGGCTACGCCGGTCTTCACCATGCCCGCGTTCTCGCTCAATGCCCTGCTGAGCGTAGCCCTGCCGCTGTTCCTGATCACCCTGACCGGGCAGTACATGCCCGGCATGCTGGTGCTGCGCAACGACGGCTTCAAGACCAGCGCCAACCCCATCGTGACGGTCACAGGGCTGGGATCGCTGCTGATGGCGCCGTTCGGCTCACACGCCTTCAACATCGCCGCCATCACGGCCGCCATCGCTACGGGGAGAGAAGCTCACGAAGACCCGTCCAAGCGCTGGATCGCCGGCATCGCCGCAGGCATCTTCTACGTGCTGGTCGGGGTGTTCGGGGTCACGCTCGCCGCCGTGTTCATGGCCTTCCCGGCGACCTTCATCACCACGCTGGCCGGCCTGGCGCTGCTGGGCACGATCGGCGGGAGCCTCGCCAGTGCGCTGGTCGATCCCAAGGCCCGCGAAGCATCGCTCATCACCTTCCTGGCCGCTGCTGCCAACATCAACATGCTTGGCATTGGTGGCGCCTTCTGGGGACTGGTGATCGGTCTGGTGGCCTACGCCGTGCTCAACGGGCGATTGCCCCAACCGGCGCCCAAGCCTGCCGTCACCCCGAAGCCCGCCAGCGAGAGGGCAAACTGATGATCGAGCCTTCCGACACCCAAACCCGGCACGACCAGCACGGCCGCTATCCCGAGGCCACCACGGTCGAGGACTTCCGCCACAACCTGGCTGCGGTGCAGGCGCGTATCGACCTGGCCTGCCACCGCGCCGGCCGCGAGCTGGCAACCGTACGCCTGCTGCCAGTCAGCAAGACCAAGCCAGAAACCAGCCTGCGCCTGGCCTACGCGGCAGGTTGCCGGACGCTGGGCGAGAACAAGGTGCAGGAAGCCCATCAGAAGTGGGAGGCAATGCAGGACCTGACCGACCTGCAATGGTCGGTCATCGGCCACCTGCAAACCAACAAGGCCAAGCTGGTGGCGCGCTTCGCCAGCGAGTTCCAGGCGCTGGACAGCCTGCGGGTTGCCGAGGCGCTCGACCGCCGCTTGCAGATCGAAGGGCGCTCGCTGGATGTGTTCGTGCAGGTCAACACCTCTGGCGAAGCCAGCAAGTACGGCTTGAGTCCGGAGGACGTACCCGCCTTTCTCCAGGCGCTGCCTGCGTTCTCGGCCCTGCGTGTGCGCGGGCTGATGACACTGGCGTTGTTCTCCAGCGAAGCCGAGCGGGTACGCCAGTGCTTCATCCTGCTGCGCAACCTGCGCGATCGACTGCGACAGAGCGCATCCGCCAGCATCGGACTGGATGAACTGTCGATGGGCATGTCCGGGGACTTCGAGATCGCCATCGAGGAAGGCGCCACGGTCGTGCGCGTCGGGCAGGCGATTTTCGGCGCCCGCCACACGCCAGACGACTACTACTGGCCTAACGACAACCATTCAAAGGAAACGCTCTTATGAGTGTCGAGACAGCCTCCTCCTTAGTTCGCGACGTGCGGCCCGACGACGAACTCGCCTGGCGACGGCTTTGGGCGGGCTACAACGCCTTCTATGAAACCAGCGTCTCCCCGGAAATCACTTCCCTAACCTGGCAGCGGATTCTGAACCCCGCTGCGCCAGTGCTTGGGCGTCTCTTGGAGGTTGAAGGCCGGCTCGCCGGATTCAGCGTCAGCGTCCTTCATGAAGGCACATGGGTGTCGGGTGCCGTCTGCTACCTGGAGGACTTATTCGTCGATCCCGCCTACCGGGGCCGGGGCCTTGGCCGGATGTTGATCCAGGACCTGGTTGATTGCGGCAAGGCGCGCAACTGGTCCACGTTGTATTGGATGACGCGGCGCGACAACCCGGCACGCCACCTCTACGACGAATTCGTGCAAGCCGACGATTTCGTTCGGTATCGGCTGCCTCTGTAGGCCGTCGATCAACGCTACCGAAGGAATCTCGCCATGAATAAGGCCAGCATAACCAAAGCTCAACCCGCACTAATTCGTCCCCTTCCTGTGAATGTCGTCTCTGTACAGTCACAGGTGGTCTATGGCCGGGTGGGAAACAACGCGGCCATTCCGACACTGGAGGCGCTGGGACTGTCAGTGGCGGCGGTGCCCACCGTGG
The DNA here is from genome assembly GCF_054072455.1 of Methylobacillus pratensis. Taxonomy (NCBI): domain Bacteria; kingdom Pseudomonadati; phylum Pseudomonadota; class Betaproteobacteria; order Nitrosomonadales; family Methylophilaceae; genus Methylobacillus; species Methylobacillus pratensis. The sequence continues at coordinate 15,532 of NZ_JBSUSR010000008.1, read as the reverse complement.
TATTGAGCAATATCCCGCACTACCCGACGATGCACGGTGGGGCATTGCCCATAGAGTGGTTCGACGGCTACTTGCAGGATCTGTCGGCACGCGGCGCCCTGCACGCCCTGCGCGCAATCCTGGTGGGCTACCTGGGCAATCCGGCACAGGCCCTGGCGAACTGGATGCAGGCGCTGCTGCCACAACAAGCTGGCCTGCGCATCGTCATCGACCCGGTGATCGGGGACCACGACCACGGCATCTATGTCGATCCCCAACTGGCAGATTCCTACCGCAAAGACCTGCTGCCGCTGGCCGATGGACTGACCCCCAACGGGTTCGAGCTGGCACACCTGACGGGAATGGTGACCAACGATCTGGAAGGCGTGGTGGCCGCTGCTCGGACCTTACTGACCGGTCGTACCCAATGGGTTGCGGTGACCAGCGCCGCCCCCGAGACCTGGGCGGCAGGAGAGATGCAGGTCGCCTTGGTGACCCGCGCGCATGCCTATCTCCTCACGCACCCGCGCATCGACGCTGCGCCTAAAGGCACCGGCGATCTGTTCTGCGCAACCCTGACCGCGCACTGGCTCAAGGGTGACTGTCTGGAGGCTGCCGCCAGCAAGGCATGCCACCGGGTCGTGCAGGCTGTTCACCACACCGAACGGGCGCAATGCGCCGAACTGCTACTTCCTCCAATGGGCGGTAGCCATGACAACGACGGAAGGATTCGCATCCGCGAAATGACCTTCTCACCCAATGACCTCCACACTGAATCATCCTTGAGGACTCCCACATGCAACCTATCGCTTCCCACTTGATGCGGGCCTATGCCCGCCAGCCTGTGTCCTTCGTGCGTGGCAGCGGCGTGCGACTTTGGGACGAACAAGGCGTGGAGTACCTGGACGCCATTGCCGGTGTCGCAGTGGCGAGCCTGGGGCATGCGCACCCGGAGATAGCCGCCGTCATCGCGGAACAGGCCGGGATGCTGCTGCATACGTCCAATGTCTTTCGCATCGATTGGCAGGAGCGGTTGGGAGAGCGTCTGTGTGCGCTGACGGGCATGCAGAGGGCTTTCTTCTGCAACTCAGGCGCCGAGGCCAACGAAGCGGCGCTTAAGCTGGCAAGGCTACACGGCCATCGCAAGCAGGTTGCCGAGCCGAAGATTTTGGTGATGGAGAACGGCTTTCATGGCCGTACCATCGCAACGCTGTCCGCCACTGGCAACCCCGCGAAACAGCAGGGCTTCGAGCCGCTGTTGCCCGGCTTTCTGCGCGTGCCTTACGACGACATCGAAGCGGTACGCCAAATGGCGGCCAATGCGCCCGGCATCGTGGCGGTGCTCATCGAGCCGGTGCAGGGCGAAGGCGGTATCCGCGTTGCCAGCGCCGACTACCTGCGTGATCTGCGCGCGCTGTGCGATCAGCAGGACTGGCTGTTGATGCTTGATGAAATTCAGGCGGGGATGGGCCGCACGGGTGCCTGGTTCGGTCACCAGCATGCGGGCATCACGCCAGACGTGATGACGGTGGCGAAGGCGCTGGGCAACGGCTTTCCCATCGGTGCCTGCCTGGCGCGCGGCGCGGCAGCCGATCTGTTTTCTCCAGGGCAGCACGGCTCGACCTTCGGCGGCAACCCGCTGGCCTGCCGGGTGGGCTGCACCGTGCTCGACCTCATGACCCGCGACAAGCTGCCCGAGCGCGCCGGTGTGCTCGGCACGCGCCTGCTCACGGGATTGCGCAGGGCATTGAGTGGCCACCCGAACGTCACTGCGATCCGAGGCCAAGGGCTGATGATCGGTATCGAGATGAATCAGCCCTGCAAAGAGCTAGTCGGCCGCGCACTGGCCGAGCAACGCCTTCTCATCACCGTGACCCGCGACACCACCATCCGGCTCCTGCCGCCGCTGATTTGCGACGAAACCCAGATCGACGACATCGTGGTCCGCGTATCCCGGCTCCTGTCGGTGAGTGCCCTGGATGGGGCAGCGCCGACGCCCATTACCACGCAGCAGGAACTGACGTCGTGACCGCACCCCCGACCTACAAGCAACCCGACGCGGAAGGCTTCTTCGGCCGCTTCGGCGGGAGCTTCATCAGCGAGACCCTGGCGCAAGCAGTCGAGGAGCTGGTGGCCGCTTGGCAGCGCCACCGCGACGATCCGGCGTTCATCGCCGAATACGAGGAAGAACTGGCCGATTATGTCGGCCGCCCCTCGCCGATCTACTACGCCCGGCGTCTCAGCGAGGAAACGGGCGGTGCCCGCATCTTCCTCAAGCGCGAAGACCTCAACCATACCGGCGCCCACAAGATCAACAACGTGATCGGGCAGGCCATGCTGGCGCGGCGCATGGGCAAGCGGCGCATCATCGCCGAGACCGGCGCGGGCCAGCATGGCGTGGCCACCGCGACGATCTGCGCGCGCTACGGCCTGGAATGCGTGATCTACATGGGCAGCGAGGACATCGAGCGGCAGCGCCCCAATGTCCAGCGCATGGCGCTGCTCGGCGCAACCGTGATTCCTGTCGCCTCCGGCAGCCGCACGCTCAAGGACGCGATGAACGACGCGATCCGAGATTGGGTCGGCAACGTCGATGACACCTTCTACCTGATCGGATCGGTCGCGGGCATGCACCCGTATCCGACGATGGTGCGCGACTTCCAGACCGTGATCGGCAAGGAGTGCCTGACCCAGATGCTGGCACTGTTCCAGCGCCTGGGCATGGCGAAGGAGCACCCCGATGCAGTGATTGCTTGCGTGGGCGGCGGCAGCAACGCCATCGGCATCTTCCATCCGTACATCGAACACGAGAGCGTGCGCCTGATCGGTGTCGAGACGGCGGGCCTGGGACTGGACACGGGCCGGCATGCTGCATCGCTTCAGTGCGGCAGTCCCGGTGTCCTGCACGGTAGCCGCTCGCTCATCCTCCAGGACGACAACGGACAAGTGCAGGAAACCCACAGCATCAGCGCCGGGCTGGACTACCCCGGCGTCGGACCGGAACACGCCTGGCTCAAGGAGATTGGCCGCGCCGAGTACGTCGGTGCGACTGACGACGAGGCGCTGCACGCCTTCCATCAACTGAGCCGCACGGAAGGCATCATTCCCGCGCTCGAAGCCAGTCACGCCGTAGCCCATGCCATCAAGCTGGCGGCCACCTTGCCCAAGGAGCAGGCCCTGCTGGTCAACCTGTCCGGCCGGGGCGACAAGGACATGGAGACGGTCATGGCGCAGGCCAACGCGCCTGGAGGAAAGCCATGACCCGGCTCGATCCCACCTTCCGGCATCTGCGGCGAGAGGGGCGCAAGGCGTTGATCCCCTATGTCACTGCGGGCTACCCCGGCGTGGACATCACCCCGGCGCTGATGCACGTGCTGGTCGAGGCCGGTGCCGACGTCATCGAACTGGGCGTGCCGTTCTCTGATCCATCGGCAGACGGTCCCACGATCCAGGCGGCCAGTGAGCACGCTCTGCGCCAGGGCATCGGGCTGCCGCAGGTGCTCGACCAGGTGCGGCGCTTCCGCGAATCGGACACCGAGACCCCGGTGGTGCTGATGGGCTATGCCAACCCCATCGAACGCTATGACCTGCTGCGCCAGCCGGGCACGTTCGCCACGGACGCAGCCAAAGCCGGAGTGGATGGCGTGCTGGTGGTCGATTACCCGCCCGAAGTATCTGCGGACCTCGCGGCGCAGTTACGTCAGCACGGCCTCGATCTGATCTTCCTGCTTGCGCAGACCTCCACCGAGCAGCGTATCCGCCAGGTCGCCAAGCGGGCCGGTGGCTACGTCTATTGCGTGTCCATCAAGGGCGTTACCGGCGCCACCACACTCGACATGGCAAGCGTGCGCAACACGCTGACCCGCATCCGCCGTCTTGTGCGCATCCCTGTCGGGGTCGGGTTCGGTATCCGCGATGCCAGCACCGCCCGGGAGGTTGCCCAGGTCGCCGACGCCGTGGTGATCGGCTCCTGGCTGATCGAGAGCCTGGCCGGCAAACCGGCGGCCCAAGCGCTGGCTGCGGCCAGCGACCTGATCCGCGATGTGCGCCGGGAACTGGACAAAGACGTGCCGGAACAAGACCCAATCCCAAACCCCAAGCATTCCAACACCTAGGACGAATTTCATGTACGACACTTCGCTGACCCTCACCGATTTCGACCCCGAGCTGGCTCAGGCCGTTCAGCACGAAGAACGCCGCCAGGAAGACCATGTGGAGTTGATCGCTTCGGAGAACTACGCCAGCCCGCTGGTGATGGCGATCCAGAACTCGGTATTCACCAACAAGTATGCAGAAGGCTATCCCGGCAAGCGCTACTACAGTGGCTGCGAGCATGTGGACGTGGCCGAGCGCCTGGCGATCGAACGGGTCAAGGCGCTGTTCGATTGCGACTACGCCAACGTCCAGCCCCATGCCGGCGCCCAAGCCAACGCCGCCGTGTACTTGGCCCTGACCAATCCCGGCGACACGGTGATGGGCATGAACCTGGCGCAGGGCGGCCACCTGACCCATGGCAATCCATCGAACTTCTCGGGCCGACACTACAAGATCGTGCCCTATGGGCTTGACCCCGAGACCGGCCTGATCGACTACGAGGAGATGGAGCGCATCGCGCTGGAAACCCGGCCCAAGATGCTGATTGGCGGGTTTTCCGCGTATTCGCGCCACAAGGACTGGGCGCGCATGCGTGCCATCGCCGACAAGGTGGGCGCGATCTTCTGGGTCGACATGGCCCACGTCGCCGGCCTGGTGGCCGCTGGCGAATATCCGAACCCGCTGCCCCATGCCCATGTCGTGACCAGCACCACCCACAAGACCCTGCGTGGCCCGCGCGGCGGCATCATCCTGTCCAAGGGGCAGGACGAGGACTTCTACAAGAAGCTCAATTCTGCCGTGTTCCCTGGCATCCAAGGCGGCCCGCTGATGCACGTGATCGCCGCCAAGGCGGTGGCCTTCAAGGAAGCCTTGACGCCCGAGTTCAAGAGCTACCAGAAGCAGGTCGTGACCAATGCGCGCGCGATGGCTGCGGTCATCCAGCAGCGTGGTCACCGAATCGTCTCCGGCGGCACCGACAACCACTTGATGCTGATCGACCTGTCCGCCAAGCCGTACACAGGCAAGGAGGCGGATGCCGCACTGGCCGATGCCTACATCACGGCAAACAAGAACTCGGTGCCCAATGATCCGCGCTCGCCATTCGTGACGTCGGGGCTGCGTATCGGCACGCCGGCCGTCACCACACGCGGCTTTGGCGTGGCCGAGTGCGAGCTACTGGCAGGTTGGTTGTGTGACGTGCTGGATGCGCTGGAAGCCGGTGGGGATGCACCGACGAAGATTCGTGATCGGGTTCGCGAACAGGTAGTGGACCTGTGCCGCCGCTACCCGGTGTATCTATAACCGCCACAACCATAGGGATGTGCCGTGTAGAAACTGGATTTGTGTGATGGGGCCGGAGGCGTTATGGAGATAAGGCATCTTCGATACTTCCTTGCTGTAGCAGAGGAGCTGCACTTCGCTCGCGCCGCCGAACGCCTGCATATTGAACAATCCCCCGTTTCCCGGGCCATCAAGGAGCTTGAAGAAGAACTTGGCGTTACCCTGTTCGCACGCACAACACGCAGCACGCGGCTGACTCATGCTGGCAAGCTATTTTTGGAGCATGTGCGCCGAGTGTTCTCCGCCTTGGAACAAGCACGCGACAGCGTAAAGGCAGCGGCAAACGGTTTTCATGGGCAGTTGCGCGTTGCTTTGTCTGATGGCATTACACCGTCACGCCTTCCTGCTTTGCTCGCTCTTTGCCGACAGGAAGAACCCGAGGTCGAAATTCGCTTCTTCGAGGTGCCGCTATCGCAGCAGATAAAGGGCCTCCATGATGATATGTACGACCTTGGCTTTGCGCAGTCCGACGAAGTGGGCGATGGCATCGTCACTACGCCTGTTTGGAGCGATGCACTCATGGTAGCGGTGCCGGCTCGGCATCCGCTACTGGCTCACAAGCGTATTCCACTGAACGAACTGCTGCGCTATCCCTTGGTTCTGTGCGACCCGCAAGTTTGCGAAGGTCATGCAAAGCATGTTGAGCGCATTCTGCGACGAGCGGACATGGAGCCATTGATCGCGGAACGAGTTGCTACGTGTGACCTGATGATGGCGCTGGTATCGGCAGGCTTCGCGCTCGGGCTTGCCGGTGCCGCACATATCGCTGCCAGTCGTGAATCGGGTGTGGTCGCACGGCCGCTGGCATCGCATGTGCCACCGCTAACGACCTATCTTCTGCGCCTCGAAGGTAATCCTTCTGATGTGCTGGTGCGCTTTATTGAGCGCGTACAGACCATCGAATCACTAGAGTCGCCTCGGCCCGTGCGGAGCCGTTATCCTGATGTATCGGAGGAGCCAACGCCATGAAGAAAGCTATCCCGTTTCTGCTGGTCGCCGTCTTGACCGCCTGCGGCCAATCCGAAGCGCCACAGAAGGCCGCCGGCCCGGAGGCAAATATCCCTACGGTGGAAGAACTGGCGGCCAACCCCGAACGGCTCAAGGAACTGCGGCAGCAATGCAAAACCGACCGTGCCAAGCTGGGTGATGTGTTGTGCAACAGGGTCGCCGAAGCCACGCGCAAGCGGTTCTATGGCGACGGCGAAACCCCCTACACACCGCCGAAGGAACCGTCCAAGTTCTGACTGTCGGCAGCTCGCCGCATCACCTTCATTTTTTTGTTCGACACGCCGCAATGCGCCCGCGCTTGCGGCGTTTTTCTTTGTCGCGCCATCACACTAATTCTTTCTGTTTTCTCGACATTTCTGCCCCAAACGGTCTTTGACCGGCACTGACCCGGCACCGATCCTGACGCCTGCGGCACGTCCTTGTGCCGCTTTTTCCATGAGGAATCAGCGCAGGAGAAATCGGAGGCGAGGTCATGCAAGGAACGAACGTGCTGTTCGGTCAGATCGCCGTGGTATTCGGCATCGTGATCGCCGGAGTGTGGTGTGCCACACAATGGACAGCAGCAGCCCTTGGCTATCAACTACGCCTTGGTTCGCCCTGGTTCGATGTTTTTGGCACGCCGATCTACTACCCGTGGAAGCTGTTCGAGTGGTGGTTCTTCTTCGATGCCTACGCGCCCCGCATCTTCGACACAGGCGGCGCCATCGCGGGCGCCAGCGGCTTGCTGGCTGTGGTGGTTGCCATCGGCATGTCGATCTGGCGCTCGCGTCAATCGCGCCTGGTCACGACCTATGGCTCGGCCCGCTGGGCCAACGCAGAGGACATTCGCAAGGCGGGCCTCACGCAGCCGGCCGGTGTGTTTCTCGGCAAGCACGACCGCCAGTACCTGCGTCATGAAGGGCCAGAGCATGTCCTGACCTTCGCGCCCACGCGCTCGGGTAAGGGCGTCGGCCTTGTGGTGCCGACGCTGCTGTCGTGGCCCGCGTCTGCCGTCATCCACGACATCAAAGGCGAGAACTGGCAGATCACCGCAGGCTGGCGCAGCCGTTTCAACCACTGCCTTCTGTTCAACCCGACCGATGCGAAGTCGGCAGCCTACAACCCTCTGCTGGAGGTGCGACGCGGCGCGCATGAAGTGCGCGACGTGCAGAACATCGCAGACATTCTGGTCGATCCTGAAGGCGCGCTGGAGAAGCGGAACCATTGGGAAAAGACCTCGCACGCGCTGCTGGTCGGCGCCATCCTGCATGTGCTCTATGCGGGCGAGGACAAGACACTGCGCGGTGTCGCCAATTTCCTCAGCGACCCGGCCAGCCCGTTCGAGCTGACCTTGCACCGGATGATGACCACGCCGCACCTCGGCGATGGCCCGCATCCGGTCGTCGCTTCGGCGGCGCGCGAAGTGCTCAACAAGTCGGACAACGAGCGTTCCGGCGTGTTGAGCACGGCCATGTCGTTCTTGGGCCTCTACCGTGATCCCACGGTGGCCGAAGTCACGTCGCGCTGCGACTGGCGCATCGCCGACCTCATTTCAGCCGCGCATCCGGTGTCGCTGTACCTGGTGGTGCCGCCTTCGGACATTAGCCGCACGAAGCCCTTGATCCGGTTGATCCTCAACCAAATCGGACGGCGGCTTACCGAATCGCTGGACGGCAGCGACGGCATCGAGCGCCGCCACAAGCTGCTGCTGATGCTCGATGAGTTTCCGGCCTTGGGCCGGCTCGACTTCTTCGAGACGGCCTTGGCCTTCATGGCGGGCTATGGCATCCGCAGCTTCCTCATCGCGCAGTCGCTCAACCAGATCGACAAGGCGTATGGGCAGAACCACTCGATTCTCGACAACTGCCATGTGCGCGTGACGTTCGCCACGAACGACGAGCGCACGGCCAAACGCATCTCCGAGACGCTAGGCACCGCGACCGAGCTGCGCGCACAGCGCAACTACGCGGGCCACCGGCTCGCGCCGTGGCTGGGGCACCTCATGGTGTCGCGCCAGGAGACGGCCCGCCCGCTGCTGACGCCGGGCGAAGTCATACAGCTTCCGACCGACGAGGCCGTGGTGATGGTGTCCAGCGTGGCGCCGATCAAGGCCAAGAAGCTGCGCTACTACGCCGACGCCAATTTCAAGCGGCGTGTGCTGCCGCCGCCTGCGCCGGCAGGCGGCCAGTACGCAGATGCGCCGCCGATGCGCCCGGACGACTGGAGCGGGCTGGCAATCCCTGCCGCGCCCGCTGCGCCTGCGGCTGATGCCGTCGACGGCTTGGGCGCTTCGGCCGACGACGGCGGCCCGCGCCGTCAGCCCGAGCTTTCTGAAGCCGTCGCCTACGACCCCGAGCAGGCCGCGCCCACGGCCGACCTCGGCCTGCTCGATGACGACGACGACCTGCCGCTTCCCCTTCCTCGCCAGCTTGATCCGGCCATGCAGCGCACGGCCCGGCTGGCTTCCCTCGACCCCAACGACGGAATCGAGCTATGAGCCATTACCGCCTGAACCTCTTTATCCAGCCCGAGCACGCCCAGCGGCTCGATGAACTGGCCGCCAAGAAAGGCGTGTCCAAGTCCAGCATCGTCGCTGCCGCTTTGGCATCCTGGCTGTCGCCGGACGCGGCCGACCAGCGCGAGGCGGCCATCGCCAAGCGGCTGGATCGGCTGTCGCGCCAGGCCGAGCGCATGGAGCGCGACCAGAACATCGCCATCGAAACGCTGGCGCTGTTCATCCGCTACTACCTGACCGTCAGCACGTCGGTTCCCGAGGCGCACCAAGAGGCAGCCCGCGCCTTGGGCAAGGCGCGCTTCGAGCAGTTCACCGAACAGCTTGGCCGCCACCTGATGCGCGGGCGCAGCCTGGTGCGCGACGTGGTGGAGGAACTGCACCCCGACCCGGTGCGGATGGAAGACGCGGCGGCGGCAGCGCAGGCGCGGGAGCGTGCGTCATGAGTGCCGTTCCGCAACTCCCGCCCGAGCCACGCTCGTCCGCAGCGGCCTCGCTCGACCGGCGCATCCAGATGCTGCGCACGGCGATGGGGCCGCTGATCGCCACCGCGCTCGAAGACCCCGACGTGGTGGAAATCATGCTCAACCCGGATCGCACCCTTTGGGTGGATCGCCTGTCGTCGGGTCGCGCGCCGATGGGCGTGGAGATGCCCGAGGCCGATGGCGAGCGAATCATCCGCCTGGTCGCCGCCCACGTCGGCGCGGAAGCGCATCGCGGTCAGCCGCTGCTATCGGCCGAACTGCCCGAAACCGGCGAACGCTTCGAGGGCATTTTGCCGCCCGCCGCGCCGGGGCCGGCCTTCGCGCTGCGCAAGCGCGCCATCGGCGTGATTCCGCTGGAGCGGTACGTCGTGGACGGCATGATGACCGCCGCCCAGGCGGGCTTTCTGGTGCGCGCTGTGCGCGAGCGCCAGAACGTCCTGATCGCCGGGGCCACCAGCAGCGGCAAGACCACGCTCGCCAATGCCTTGCTCGCCGAAATCGCCGCCACCGGCGACCGCGTGCTGGTGCTCGAAGACACGGTGGAGCTGCAATGCGCAGCCCGCGACCACGTGCCGCTGCGCACGCGGCAAGGCGTCGTGTCGATGACCGAGCTGGTGCGCTCGTCCATGCGCCTGCGGCCTGATCGCGTCGTCGTCGGCGAGGTACGTGGCGCCGAGGCGCTGGATCTCATCAAGGTGTGGGGCACGGGCCACCCCGGCGGCATCGCCACGATCCACGCGGGTTCCGCGCTGGGCGCACTGCTGCGCATGGAGCAACTGATTCTCGAAGTGGCGGTGAACCCGCCGCGTGCGCTGATCGCCGAGGCGGTCAACGTGGTGATCCACATCGCCGGACGCGGGCGCAAGCGCCGCATCGAGAGCATCGCCCGCGTCGTCGGCTTCGACGGCGTGGGCTACCAACTGGCGGACGCGCTGGAGACGCCGTTTCCCGAGTTGCCGCCACTTCCCGATGCCGCGCCTGCTGCGGCGACTTCCCCGTCCCTCGACCTTTCTGGAGAACTTCCATGACAACGCACGCCCATGCTTTCCGTGTTTCCGTAAATCCTCATTTCAACCTGTCCGGCCTCGCACGGCTGCAAAGCCTGGCCCGCCCTGCGGCGCAAGGGCTGATGCTGGCCGCGCTGCTGCTGTTCCTGACCGGAACCGCGCAGGCCGCCGGTTCCTCGATGCCGTGGGAAGGCCCGCTGCAATCCATCCTCGAATCCATCCAGGGGCCGGTGGCGCGCATCGTGGCCGTCATCATCATCATCGCCACGGGCCTCGCGCTGGCCTTTGGCGACACGTCGGGCGGCTTCCGCAAGCTGATCCAGATCGTGTTCGGCTTGAGCATCGCCTTCGCTGCGTCCTCGTTCTTCCTGTCGTTCTTCAGCTTCTCCGGCGGGGCTGTCGTATGAGCGGCCCGGACAGCTTCGCGGCCGGGTTCGAGGTGCCTTTGCATCGCTCGCTCACCGAGCCGATCTTGCTAGGCGGCGCACCGCGCACCGTGGCGATTGCCAACGGCACGCTGGCCGCCGCTATCGGGCTGGGCCTGCAACTGTGGATTCCTGGCGTGGTGCTCTGGATCGTCGGCCATTCGCTGGCGGTATGGGGTGCGCGCGTCGATCCGCAATTCATGGCCGTGTTCGCCCGGCACATCAAACACCGCCCGCTACTGGACGTGTGAGGAGACGCCGCCATGCTGAACCTCGCCGAATACCGCCAGCGGCCCGCGCTGCTCGCCGACTGGCTGCCCTGGGCCGGACTGGTCGCGCCGGGTGTCGTCTTGAACAAAGACGGCAGTTTCCAGCGCACGGCCCGGTTTCGCGGGCCTGACCTCGACAGCGCCACGCAAGGCGAGCTGATCGCCACGTCGGCGCGCTTGAACAACGCGCTGCGCCGGCTGGGTTCGGGCTGGGCGCTGTTCATCGAGGCCGAGCGACGCGCCGCTGCCGACTACCCGCACTCGGAGTTTCCCGAGCCGCTGTCTTGGCTGGTGGACGAAGAACGCCGCTCGGCCTTCGAGGATACCGGCCACCACTTCGAGAGCGGCTATCACCTGACGCTGTTGTACCTGCCGCCCGAGGAATCGCGCGCCCGCGCCGCCAAGATGCTCTATGAGAACACGCCGACGAATGGCGTGGACTGGCGCGAGCGGCTGCAAGCCTTCGTCGCGGAAACGGATCGGGTCTTTGACCTGCTCGATGGCGTCATGCCGGAAATCGCCTGGCTCGATGACAGCCAGACGCTGACCTATCTGCACTCGACCATCTCGACGCGGCGCTACCGCGTGGGCGTACCCGAAGTGCCGTTCCACATCGACGCGCTGCTGACGGACTCGCCGCTCGTGGGTGGCCTGGCCCCCATGCTGGGCGACCGGCACCTGCGCGTGGTGTCGGTGCGCGGATTCCCGACCTCGACCTGGCCGGGGATTCTGGACGACCTCAACCGCCTGGGATTTGGGTATCGCTGGAGTACGCGCTTTCTGTGCCTCGACAAATCCGAGGCGGAACGGGAATTGGGGCGCTTGCGCCGCCAGTGGTTCGCCAAGCGCAAGAACGTCATCGCGCTGCTGCGTGAAACGATCTTCCAGCAGGAAAGCCCGCTGGTCGATACCGACGCCAACAACAAGGCCGCCGATGCGGATGCGGCCTTGCAGGAGCTGGGCAGCGATCAAGTCGCCTTCGGCTATCTGACGGCGACCGTCACCGTCATGGACGCGGACGCCGGCGCAGCCGACGAGAAGCTGCGCATGGTGGAGCGCGTCGTTCAGGGGCGCGGCTTCGTCACCATCCCCGAAACGCTCAATGCCGTGGATGCGTGGCTTTCCTCGCTCCCCGGCAACGCCTATGCGAATGTCCGGCAGCCGATCATCTCGACCCTCAATCTGGCGCACATGATGCCGGTGTCCGCCGTGTGGGCTGGCCCCGAGCGCAATGCCCACCTCGACGGCCCGCCGCTGATCGTCACCCGCACCGATGGCGCGACGCCGTTCCGGCTGGTGACGCACATCGGCGACGTGGGCCACACGCTGGTCGCCGGCCCGACCGGCATGGGCAAATCGGTCTTGCTCGCCACACTGGCGATGCAGTTCCGCCGCTACCCCGGCTCGCGCATCTTCGCCTTCGACATGGGGCGTTCCATGCGCGCCACGATCCTCGGGCTGGGCGGCGAGCACTACGACCTGGGCACGGATGGAGAAATCGCCTTCCAGCCGCTCGCCCGCATTGACCGCGAAGGCTATCGCACCTGGGCCGCCGAATGGATCGAAGGCCGCTTGTTGCACGAAGGCGTGGCAGTCGGCCCGGACGAGAAGGCGGCCATCTGGTCGGCGCTGCAAAGCCTTGCCGGTGCGCCGGTGGAGCAGCGCACGATGACCGGGCTGTCCGTGCTGTTGCAGAGCAATGCGCTGCGCCAGGCGCTCGCGCCCTATGTGCTGGGCGGCGCGCACGGCAAGCTGCTGGATGCCGACCACGACCGGCTCGGCAGCGCCGACGTGCAGTGCTTCGAGATGGAGGAGCTGATGCACAGCAAGGCCGCCGTCATGGCCGTGCTGCATTACCTCTTTGCGCGTTTCGACGAACGCTTTGACGGTGCGCCCACGCTTCTGATCCTCGATGAAGCGTGGCTGTTCTTGGATGACCCGGTGTTTGCCGCGCGCATCCGCCAGTGGCTCAAGACGCTGCGCAAGAAAAACGTGTCGGTGATCTTCGCCACGCAGTCGCTCGCGGACATCAAGGATTCGAGCATCGCGCCCGCGATCATCGAAAGCTGCGCAAGCCGCATCTTCCTGCCGAACCCGCAGGCGACCGAGCCGCAGATTCGCACGATCTACGAGGGCTTCGGGTTGAACTCGCGCCAGATCGAGATCGTCGCCACCGCGCAGCCCAAGCGCGACTACTACTACCAATCCCGCCTAGGCAACCGCCTGTTCGACCTCGACCTGGGGCCGGCAACGCTGGCCTTTGCGGGCGCTTCCACGCCGCAAGACCAGCGCGCCATTGACGAGGTTCTTGGCCGCATGCCGCCGGACGCCGGCCCGCCCGGCTTCGCCGGTGCGTGGCTGCGCCATCGCGGCCTCGATTGGGCGGCTGACCTGCTGCCCTCGTTCCCCGGCCTCGCGCCGGGTTCCTTCGCTGACCAACCTCTGGAGAACCTGCCATGAAGAAGCGCCTTGTCGCCGCTGCCATCGCGGCCATGCTTTGCACCGCCACTGCCCATGCGCAATGGGTCGTGATCGACCCCACCAACCTCGTGCAGAACACGATGACCGCGATCCGCACGCTGGAGCAGATCAACAACCAGATTCGCCAGCTCCAGAACGAAGCGCAAATGCTGATGAACCAGGCGCGCAACCTCGCCAGCCTTCCATCCAGCGTGGTCGGCCAGTTGCGCGCCAACCTGGCAACGACCGAGCGGCTGATCGCCCAGGCCCGAGGCTTGGCCTACGACGTGACGAACCTCGATCGGGAGTTCGCGCGCCTGTACCCGGAGCAGTACGCCGCCACCGTCAGCGGCGACCAGATGTACCGCGACGCCCAGGAGCGGTGGAAGAACACGCTCAACGGCTTGCAGACCACCATGCAGATGCAGGCGCAGGTGTCGCAGAACCTCGGCGAAGACGAAAGCGTGCTGGCCGATCTGGTCGGCAAGAGCCAGTCGGCGCAAGGCGCGTTGCAGGCGATGCAGGCCATGAACCAGTTGCTCGCCTTGCAGGCCAAGCAGTCGATCCAGTCGCAGCGGCTCCAGATCACGCAAGACCGGGCCGCCTCGCTGGAACTGGCGCGGCAGGCGGCGGCCACCGAGCGCGCCCGCGAAGTGCGGCGGCGCTTCCTTGGGGAAGGCACGCCGTACACGCCGCAGTCCGTCAACTTCTACCGCGACTGATAGGAGGCCGCCATGCGATGCGTCCTCGTCCTTGGTGCCGTGCTGCTGGCCGCCTGCGGCGAGCAGCCGGCCGACAACCTTGCCGATGCCCTGACCGCCGATCCCGTGCGGCTCAAGGCGTTGCGCGCGCAATGCGCGGCCGACCGGCAGGCCACGGGCGAGGATGCTTGCCGCGCCGCCGCCGAAGCCTTCCGACGGCGCTTCTTTTCCGGCGAGGCCGGGTCGGATGAATACCGGACGCTGGCCGACCTGCCGCCGATCCCGCCCAGCTTCGAGGAACCGGCCGATGGCATCACGCCGGACTTGCCCGCCGCCCCGGAGGACACGCCATGAATGACGTGACCATCATCGACCAGTTCCTCAACACCTTCGCCACCTACATCGACTCGGGTTTCGGGCTGCTGCGCGGCGAAGTGGCGTTCCTCACGGCCACGCTGATCGTCATCGACATGACGATCGCCGGGCTGTATTGGGCCATGAGCCACGCCACCGGCCAGGGCGATGACGTGATCGCCAAGCTGCTGCGCAAGGTGCTCTACGTCGGTGCCTTCGCCTACATCCTCAACAACTTCAACTGGCTGGCCAGCATCGTGTTCCGCTCGTTCGCCGGGCTGGGCATCACCGCCACCGGCTCGGCCATCACGATGGAGAACTTCTTGCAGCCGGGCCGTCTCGCCAAGACCGGCATCGACGCTGGGGCGCCGATTCTGGAGCAAATCGGCGAGATGGCCGGCTTCCCCGAAGTGTTCGTGAACCTCGATCCCATCGTGGTGATGTTCCTTGCGTGGCTGGTCGTGGTGCTGTGCTTCTTCGTGCTGGCGATCCAGCTTTTCATCACGCTGATCGAGTTCAAGCTGACCACGCTCGCAGGGTTCGTGCTGGTGCCGTTCGCGCTGTGGAACAAGACCAGCTTTCTCGCCGAGAAGGTGCTGGGCAACGTCGTCTCCTCTGGCGTCAAGGTGCTGGTGCTGGCCGTGATCGTCGGTATCGGTTCGGGCCTGTTCTCGCAGTTCCAAGTCCATCCCGCCGAACCGAACATCGACCACGCGCTGGTCATCATGCTGGCCTCGCTCACCTTGCTGGCGCTCGGGATCTTCGGCCCCGGCATCGCCACGGGCCTCGTGTCCGGTGCGCCCCAGCTCGGCGCGGGCGCGATGGCGGGGCCGAAGATCCCGAGCGCCAGCAAGGTGAGCGAGGCCAGCATGATGACCAGCGCGTGGTCGATGTTCGGTTCGGCGGGATGGACTTGG
>NZ_JBSUSR010000007.1:0-221192 GCF_054072455.1 Methylobacillus pratensis | reverse complement strand
ATAGCTCCACCTTCCGTCCCTACAGTGCAGGGGAAGCCATTGGGGATACCAGCCCAACCTTGCCGACGGCACCAGTGCCTTATGTCAAGAAGAAAAAGGGCAAGTGCGGGGGGATGGGCGGCATTATCGTCATGGTGGTGGCAATCGTGGCGACCATCTATACGGCTGGCGTGGCTAGCGTAGGGTTTGGTGCAGGCTTTGGCACTACCATGGGAGCTGGTGCAACGGCACTGGGTACCAGTGGTGCATTGAGCTTCGGTGGACTGGCATTGGCAGGGGCCGCTGGTTCTATTGCCGGGCAGCTTGCGGGTAATGCATTGGGGGTACAACAAGGTTTCTCCTGGGGAGCGGTTGCCACTGCAGGTTTGACTTCTGGATTGCTGGGTACAGGCCCGATGCAAAGCCTGACACAAGGCATAGGGAAAGTGGCAGGCAACGCCCTCGGCAACTATGGAGCCATTGCCGCCCGCAGCATGGTGGGCAATGTCGTGAACCAAGGCATAGGCAACATCACCGGCAGCCAGAAAGGCTTCAGTTGGAGCAGCGTTGCAATCTCAGGAATTGGTGCTGCAGTCGGAACCGCGACCACCAACCGGATGGGATTGACCCAATTTAATGCACAAGGCCAAGTACAGCCGGTGGGTAGCACATTCGGTGATGACCTGGGCCGCGCTGTGGTGAGTGCAGGATCATTTGCCTTGACACAAGTGGCAGTGCAAGGCGGTAGGCTCAACTGGCAGCAGGTGGCGGCAGATACATTGACAGACTTAATACAGAACAGAGCTGCAAATAATCAAGCTGCTGGAACCAAAATAGAACTCAGCAAAGCCCAACAGCCAGGCATTGCGCTTGATAGTACAAATATGCCATGGAGCAATATTGGCGTATTGGAGGAAAACATATCGCAAATCAGCTTCAACCTTGCCAGCAACACTTCATTTACGGGAGAACGTATTGATATTTCAAATCTTGTGGATATCGCATTCGATAGTTACAAGCTAGTCACTAACGAGACCATCTATGGACTGGACACAGAAAGAACACCTGGATTGCGAGCAACAGGTGTCGTCTTGCAAGACTACCAAAATAAACTAGCACAAATTGAAGCCATGGATATCAAGCAGGTACTTGATCCCAACAAACCCAATCAATATCTGATCATGATTCATACGGATGGTACAAGAAATAATCCAGAGCAGGCTATACCGACAAATGTTTATGAGTTACGTAAATTAATTCAGCAGTCCCAAAATAGTCGAGTACGATCAATTTATGTGAGTGGTGTAGGTTCAGACATTGATGTAGGAGGCTTGAACTCTGCTTCAGGAACAGGAGTAATGAGGCAAATAGAGGAGGCCTATTTAGAAACCGTATATAGAGTAAATGAAATTTATAGACAAAATCCTGATGCCGAATTTGTATTTGGAAGTGTGGGTTTCAGTCGAGGTGCAAACGTGGCAAGGATTCTGCAAAATAGATTAGTGAATGAAGGTATACCTTTATTGAGCTCTGGACGAACAATGAGAACCCCACTGATGACGGAAAACGGTATTCAATATGACAAATATATTGTTGCCAAAGGCCAAGCTAATATTGGAGTTTCTGTACTGTTCGATACAGTGGATACTGGCATGGGTAGCTTGTTTAACCAATCCATTCCTTCGCAAAGCGTGCAAGGCCTGCATCTTACGGCCATCAATGAATACCGCAGTACTTTCCAATTGACTAGTATTCTTAATTCATCAGGAAAATCTCCTCAAGGATGGATAGAAATGCCAGTATATGGGGCTCATACCAATATCGGTGGAGGCAGTTATGATCGGAATGGGATTGGCGCCATGAATCTCCAGTTAGCCTATGCCTACTTACAGAAAGCAGGTGTGCCATTAGCACCACTCCCTGCTGCGAAATTGCCCAATTATGACAGCTCTGTAATTTATGACTCCAGATTCATCAAGAATTCCTCCTTTATCAATCTTGTCAATGATCCTGCACAGCAACGTGCGATCAAATATATGCATTGAGGATAATCCATATGCAATCTTTCAACACCTTGGTCAGAACAACATATATGTTGTTTATAGGAGCATTAATGATGCAATTATCAGGTTGTGTGAGTACCTCTTATACTGATAGTGATGGGGTTGAGCAGGTTTATCATGGGTTTAATCTACAAGTTGATAAATCTATTCAAGAAATCAAAAATATTCGATATTCATATGGTGTATTAGGCGGTAGTGAAAACTCTATTCCAAAAGCATACTTTCCAGGCTCATTCGTAAATGACAAATTATTTATGCCTGTCCCAGATTATTTCGAGATTTCATGGGAAACCCTTGATGGAATATCACATCAAGCCAAGGTACCGGTTAAAGGACACTTACCAGCCTCAGTTAAAAATAAAACTGTGGCATTCGTGATTATGTATGATTCTGTTCAGGGATATCTGGAAAGATATACTCCTCTAGGTATAGAGCGCACAAGGTTTTATTAATTTAAACTAAGCTTGGGCGTGTAATTAAAGAGGAGGACTTGATCTCCGGTTACAACGCCAGCCTGGGTCGCAACCAGCAGCAATGGAAATCCGGCTATGCCGACCTGCGCTACGACATCAACGGCCACCTGGAGAGCGCCTATGACCATGGCGGCAACCGCAGCATCCAGTACACCAGCGATGCACAAGGGTTGATCCTGGTGCGTGACGAAATCACCGGCATCATCGCCCGCCCCAATTACCAATACAACTATAATCCCGGCAGCGTTCGTTGTTCACCAGATGACCCGCTACGCCAACTGCAAGCCGCTCAAGTATTGATTGTGCAATTACCAGGTTGTGTCAGTACTATCTTCCGAATTTGAGTTTATAAAGTGGTCTTTGCTCCAGATTTGAAACTATCAATCGCGATATATTCCTGACCATATCCCATTATGGCTGGATAACAAATTGCTTCCAGCCATTTCCCCATTTCGGTTACCAGTGATAGCTAAGCTGTGCATCCACGGTGCGAGAGGTGCCGTAATAGCAATAGTAGTCACATGCGCTGAGGTATTCCTTGTTCAGCAGGTTGATGGCATTGACCTGCAGGTTCCAGTGCTCTGAGATCGGGTAGCTTGCCATGGCATCGACCAGGGTATAAGACGATACTTTATAGCCGGGATAATAGCGCTCGTCTTCAGTACTGCCGTTATAGCGTACTCCCAGACCCAGCTTGAGGCCGTTCAACAGTGTGCCTTGGGTATGTTTGTAGCTGATCTTGGCGGCAGCTTGATGATCCGGCAGGAGTGGATTTCTCAGTGTTTGTGCAGCATCCAAGTCATACTCTGCATTGTTGCGGGTGTAGCTGAATTTGGCAGACAAGTTGTCATTGATCAGCCAGTCAGATTGCAGTTCAATACCGCGGTTGCGGCGTTCTCCAGCCTGAGTCTGGACATTGGATGCATCCGATATCAAAGCATTTTCTTCTTTCAGGTCAAAAAATGCGAGATTAAAGCTGCCCTTGATCCAAGTCGGTTCATATTTGAAACCAAGCTCTAATTGTTTGCCGCTATAAGGTTTGTATGCGCGCCCATTACCATCAGCTCCTACTTGGGGATTGAATGACGTAGAGTGGCTAACATATGGAGACAAGCCGATGGGCGTATTTACCATGATGCTGGCGTTATGTGTATTTTTGTCACCTTTGTCTGAGTTGTGAGTGAGGCTGACATAGGAGCTGCTGTCGTAGTTGTCCCGCCTGATGCCCAGGTTGACCAAGACAATGTCGTTCCAGTTGAATTTATTGAAGATATAAGTAGCTTCCTGTTTAAGCCTGATTTCATAAGGGTTTCCAGTCACTGTGAATGGAGCCCCATATACAGGATTACGTTCAATTGGAGGGACTGCACCAAAGCCATTGTTTTCTGCATCCGCACGGCTACGCTTGTAGTCCCACCCTAGCATGGTTGTATTCTCGATATTCCCAAACACAAAAGTCTTGCTCAGGCGATTGTCCACGCTATGCACGGTGGATTGTCCATTAAGATAGGCGTATCCGCGATTGATGAGTTGAGTATCTGTCAAACCATAGGCAAATACGCCCAGGAAGTTGTGATCCATCTTGCCATATCGATAATTCTGGGTGAATTTCAGACGCTGACCAAAATCATGACTGAATTCGTAGCCGATGGAATGCTGGCGGCGCTCGAAATAATCGCGGCTAGGCTCACCCAGGTTGGTATCGTAGCCTATCTTGCCGTAAGAGGAAGCAATCAAGGAGCCATAGCCAGGCATGAAGCCATTAGTGGGAGTGCCTTGCTTTTTCAGTGCGCTAGCTAGTATCGTCAGGCTAGTGCGGTCTGTAATATCCCAGGCAATGCTGGGAGCAAAATAATATTGCTCCATGCCAGTATGGTCTTTAAAGAAATTGCCTTTGGAATACAGGCCGACCAGACGGTAGCGAATACCATGCAGCTCACTTAGTATGCCGTTGTAATCTCCACTCACGGTTCTTCGGCTGAAATTGCCAATGCTGAAATTGATTTCACCTTGCTCAATATCTTTGGGTCGTTTGGACACCAGGTTAATTGTTCCGCCGGCATCGGTGGCACCGTAATTGAACGAATTTGCTCCTTTCAGGATTTCGACTTTTTCCAGACCATAGATTTCCTGTTCCCATACGAAAAAGCTGTTGTTAGATATAGCGGTGCCGTCCAGGGTGGTATTGGCTTCAAATCCTCTAACTCTGAACCAGTTAGATTTGTTGTCCATGCCAAATGGCTGGGCCAGAACGCCAGCTTCATATAACAGCAAGTCGTCCAGTTTTTTATTTGCGCCGATGTCCTTAATATCCTGCTCATTGATGATGGAAACGGATTGGGCGGTGGACTTGAAGTTGTCGCCGGTTTTGTCGGCGGAGCCTACTACGGTGAGGACTGGCAGTGCGGCCTGATTCAGTTCTTGATTGAGGTCTTCTTGTGCGAAGGCCAGGGGTTGGCTGAGGTAGATGCCTGCCACGGGCAGCAGTTGCAGGGCTAGTTTGAGTCGTGGAGCGATGTTGCGCTGGCGCATATTATTTACTCCCTGTTAGGCCTCATAAAGAGGTTAATTCTCTAGTTAATAGTATTGCTTATCATTTTTGATTATGGGGTGAAGTCGTGCAGATGTAAACCCTGGCCAAGCCAGGGTTTATGAGGGATATTGCTGATGACTGAAAGCCGGGAAGCTTAAGGCGCAGGGTTCATGTATCGCAGGTGGATCGCCTCGATTTCCTGCAAGATGTCCTGCGAAAGCGGCTTCTGCCAGGCGCCGATATTTTCCTGCAGCTGGTCCAGGCTGGTAGCGCCGATAATGGTGCTGGTCACGAACCAGCGGTGGTAGACGAACGACAGGGCCAGTTCTGCAGGGCTGAGGCCATGCTTGCGAGCGAGCCCTGCATAGGCTGCGCTGGCAGGGGTGACGTTGGGCTTGGTGTAGCGCTGGGCGTAGCCAGGAAACAGGGTGACGCGGCCCTTGGCCTGCGGGTCGTCGATATATTTGCCCGTGAGATGGCCGAATGCAAGGGGCGAGTAGGGAAGCAGGCTCACTTGCTCGCGGTAGACAATCTCGGTCATGCCGAACTCGAAGCCGCGGTTGAGCAGGCTGTAGCTGTTCTGGATCGAGGCGATGCGCGGCAATCCGTATTGCTCGCAAACGCGCAGGAATTCCATCACGCCCCACGGCTGCTCGTTGGAAACGCCGACGTAGCGTACCTTGCCTTCCTTCACCAGTTCGGCCAGGGTTTCCAACTGCTCCTGGATCGACACCCAGGCCTTGGTTTCCTTGGCGGGGTCGAACTGGTATTGGCCGAAGATGGGGACATTGCGCTCCGGCCAATGGATCTGGTAGAGGTCGAGATAGTCGGTCTGCAAGCGTTTGAGCGATGCCTCGATGGCTGACCGTACATTCTCGCGGTCTACCGCGCTAGGGCCGCCGCGGATCCAGTCGAGCTTGCGGTTGCCGCCCGCTACCTTGCTCGCGAGGATGATCTTGTCGCGCGGCTGGCGCTTGAGCCAGGTGCCGATAATGCTTTCGGTGCGGGTATAGGTCTCTGCCTTGGGCGGCACCGGGTACATCTCGGCGGTGTCGATGAAGTTGATGCCTTGCGATAGCGCGTAATCGAGCTGGGCGTGGCCCTCGGCTTCGGTGTTCTGGTCGCCGAAGGTCATGGTGCCCAGGCAGATGGCGGATACGTCGAGGTCTGATTTGCCTAGCTTGCGGTATTCCATGTGACTGGCCTGGATCTGTCTGAAAAGGACAAGTGTACGTCATTTTGCGTAGGCGGGTGGCACTACTCCCCTCGTGGTATTGTCGAGCCCTGCGCGCATGCGTATGATGAACCCAACTCAATCACCGTGTTTTCCGCATGACTTACTGTGTAGGCTTGTTGCTCGACCAGGGTCTGGTCTTGGCGTCCGATACTCGTACCAATGCCGGCGTCGACCAAGTGGCCGTGTTCCCCAAGATGAGCGTGTTCGATGTGCCGGGCGAGCGGGTGATTACCTTGATGACGGCAGGCAACCTTGCCATCACGCAGGCTGTGATCAACCGTTTGCGCGACGCGATCAAGCTCAACGAGGGCGCGACCCTGCACAATGTCGCGAGCATGTTCGATGCCGCCCAGCTAGTGGGCGAACAATTGCGGGTGGTGTATGAGCTCGACCACGAGCATTTGAAGAACCATAACACCGATTTCAACGCCAGCATCCTCGTCGGCGGGCAGATCCGGGGCGAGGCGCCCAAGCTGTTCTCGATTTACGCAGCGGGCAATTTCATCGAAACCAGCCAGGAAACCCCTTACTTCCAGATCGGCGAAACCAAGTATGGCAAGCCCATCATCGACCGGGTGATCACCCACGACAGCGACATCATGGAGGCGGTGAAGTGCGTGCTGATCTCCTTCGATTCGACCATACGCAGCAATATCTCGGTTGCCGCGCCGATCGACTTGCTGATCTACCGCACGGATAGCTTCCATGCGGATTGCAGGCAGCGCCTTACCGAAAGCGATCCCTACTACAACACCATACGTCAGGGCTGGTCTGACGGCCTGCGAGAGGTGTTTGCCGCTTTGCCTAACCCCGACTGGTGTTGATGTGCCGCGGTCAAGAACCGCACGGA
Source organism: Methylobacillus pratensis (assembly GCF_054072455.1). Taxonomy (NCBI): domain Bacteria; kingdom Pseudomonadati; phylum Pseudomonadota; class Betaproteobacteria; order Nitrosomonadales; family Methylophilaceae; genus Methylobacillus; species Methylobacillus pratensis. The sequence goes on along the minus strand of NZ_JBSUSR010000007.1, from coordinate 214,057 downwards.
ATCCAACCGCAAGTCCAGTATAATGTCAGGGTTTTCGATAGATCACCCTGAAAGTCCTGCTTGAGCGACCTAGACCATGTATTTTCCGCGCAAGGCCCGTTGGCGGAAACCATCCCAGGCTATCGCGCGCGCCTGCAACAGCAGGAAATGGCGCAGGCGATCGCCGAGGCGATCAAGCATAACCGCCAGCTGGTAGCCGAGGCCGGCACCGGCACGGGCAAGACCTTCGCCTACCTCGTGCCCGCGCTGCTGTCGGGCGGCAAGGTCATCATCTCCACCGGCACCAAGACATTGCAGGACCAGCTGTTCAACCGCGACCTGCCTGCCGTACGCGACGCGCTCAAGGTGCCGGTCACCGTAGCCATGCTCAAGGGGCGTGCCAATTACGTCTGCCATTTCCACCTGCAGCGCGCGATGAGCGAGGGCAAGTTCTATTCGCGTGAAGACGCCGCCTATGTCCACAAGATCCAGGCCTTTGCCGAGAACAGCGCCACGGGCGACAAGAGCGAGCTGACTTCGGTGCCCGAAAGCGCCACCGTCTGGCCCGCGGTGACTTCCACCCGCGACAATTGCGTGGGGCAGGAATGCGCCTTCTACAAGGATTGCTTCGTGATGGAGGCGCGCAAACGCGCGCTGGCAGCGGACGTGGTGGTCGTGAACCACCATTTGTTCTTTGCCGACGTGATGCTGCGCGACGAGGGCGTGGCCGAGCTATTGCCCGCGGCGAACACCGTGATCTTCGACGAAGCCCACCAGTTGCCCGAAGTCGCGGGCATGTTCTTCGGCGAGGGCTATTCCACCAGCCAGCTCATGGAGCTGGCGCGCGACTCCCATAACGAATACCTCACCACGGTCAAAGACTGCACGGCATTGCCGGAGGCGACGGCCGCGCTGGAAAAAGCCGTGCGCGATTTCCGCCTGATCTTCGCCTACGAGGGCGCGCGCCTGCCGGTGCAGAAAGCCCTGGCATTGCGCAACTTCGAAGCCGCCTATGCGACGATGCAGGAAAAGCTCGCCGAGCTGGCGAACGTGCTGGAAACCCAGGCGGAACGCGATCCCGCCGTCGACAACTGCTGGCAGCGCGCGCTTGCGTTGCAGGCCTTGCTGCAACGCTGGCATGCCGCCGCCGATGCCAATCTGGTGCGCTGGGTAGAAGTGTTCAGCCAGTCGGTGCAGCTCCATGCCACGCCGCTTTCCGTGGCCGAAGGGTTCAGCAAGCAGCTCAATGCCCAGCCGCGCGGCTGGATTTTCACCTCCGCGACTTTGGCGGTAAAAAGCGATTTCAGCCATTACCTCGCGCAGATGGGCCTGCAGGAGGCCACCACCGGCCACTGGGACAGCCCGTTCGAGTACGGCCGGCAAGGCTTGTTCTACGTGCCCCAGGGCATGCCCGAGCCCAATAGCGCCGGATATGCGGCTGCCGTCGCCGCCATGGCATTGCCGGTCATCAAGGCCAGCCGCGGACGCGCGTTCGTGCTCTGCACCAGCCTGCGCGCGATGCGCGAATTGCATGCGCTGCTCAAGGATGCCTTTGCGGCCGAGGGGCTGGAGTATCCGCTGCTGATGCAGGGCGACACCGCGCGCAGCGAACTGCTGGAGCGCTTCCGCCAGCTCGGCAATGCCGTGCTGGTGGGCTCGCAAAGCTTCTGGGAGGGCGTCGACGTGCGCGGCGAAGCGCTTTCTGCCGTGATCATCGACAAGCTGCCGTTCGCGCCGCCTGACGACCCGGTGCTGGCGGCACGCATCGACAAGATGAACGCCGAGGGCAAGAACGCCTTCATGGAGTACCAGTTGCCCTATGCCGTCATCACCCTCAAGCAGGGAGCGGGGCGCCTGATCCGCGACGAACGCGACCGCGGCGTGCTGATGATCTGCGACCCGCGTCTGATCAGCAAGCCCTACGGGCGCCGCATCTGGCAGAGCCTGCCGCCGATGCGGCGGACGCGCAACGTGGAAGATGTAGTAGAATTCTTCGCTTCTTCCCCACTTGATCCGGCGTGATATATCCGGCATGAAACTCCTCGCCCTAGATACCTCTACGGAATACCTGTCGCTGGCCTTGCTGCTCGATGGCAAGCTGGCCGAGCGCGAGCTGTTGGCGGGCCAGTCCCATTCCCAGCGTATCCTGCCTTTGCTGCGCGAGCTGCTGGACGAAGCGGGCGTCGGGTTGCGCGACCTGGACGGCATTGCCTTCGGCGCAGGCCCCGGCTCGTTCACAGGCTTGCGCATAGGTTGCGGCGTCTCCCAGGGGCTGGCCTTTGGGGCCGGGCTGCCCGTCATCGGAGTGAGCACCTTGCTGGCGCTGGCTGAGGATGCCCAGGGCGCCGGCAGGGTGGTCGCCTGCCTGGATGCGCGCATGGGCGAGGTGTACCACGCTGCCTATGAGAAAACAGCGGCAGGCTGGCAGGAAGTCATTGCCCCCGGACTGTATGCGCCGGATGCGGTGCCGGCAATCGAGGGCGCGGGCTGGACCGGGATCGGCAGCGGCTGGAAGGCTTATGCGCAAGCGCTGGAGCAGTGCTATGGCCGGCAACTGGCGCAGTGTCTTCCCCAGGCCTATCCGCGTGCCGTGGCGATTGCGCGATTGGCATTGCCCGGGTTTGAAGCCGGCCTGGGGCGTCCGGCCAGCGAAGCCGCGCCCTTCTATATCCGCAACAAGGTCGCGCTGACCACGCGCGAGCGCGAAGCCAGAGCGGCCGGCGCATGAACGCCGTGCTGAAGCCCGAGGCCAGACTGAGGCCCATGCAGGCGGCAGACCTGGATACCGTGTCCAGAATAGAGCCGACGATTTTCCCTTACCCCTGGACGCGCGGCAACTTCAGCGACTCGCTGAGCGCCGGCCATAGCTGCTGGGTATATGAGCGCGACGGCGATCTTTTCGGCTATGCCGTCATGATGCTGGTGCTCGATGAAGCGCACCTGCTCAATATCAGCATCGCGTCGCCCTGGCAGGGCAAGGGCTATGGACGCAATCTGCTGGCCCATATGATGGATATCGGCCGTCAGCATGGCGCGCTGAACATGTTCCTGGAAGTGCGTCCCTCCAATCAGGCGGCGCTGAGCTTGTACGAAAGCATGGGCTTCAATGAGATGGCGGTCCGCCGCGGTTATTACCCCGCGCCTGAGGGGCGCGAGGATGCCGTGCTGATGGGAGCTGCATTGTGAGGGGGGCGTCATGGGCCTGAGCCGCGAGGATATGTTGCGTGAGCTGGAGTTATTGCCGGTCTGGCGCTTGCGTGACCCGGCAGTATTGCCGCCCGCAGGTCAGCCGCAGGATGAGCGGCGCGAGGCCGCAGCAATTGAGCCTGAGTCGGTAGAGGCGAGGGCAGACGCTTCTGCCAGCGAGGTCGCCAGTGAGCCGTTACAAACCCAGGCGCCTGGCCCGGTTGAAACCGCGCCAGCTCCGATAGCGGCTCAAGCGGAGCCCATTCCCGAGGCAGGCAATCATGAGGCTGGCGATATGCAGCCCGATCCGGAATATTTCGAAGCCATGCAGTCATGGCCGGAGTTCGGTGACAGCGTCGTACCGCCATTGTTCGAAGACGAGGTTTCCGCTCCGCAGGGCGACAGGCGAACCGCCATCATGGCCATGGATTGGCAAGCCTTGCAGCAGAGCGTGTCGGAATGCGAAGCGTGCGACCTGGCACAGAAACGCACGCAAACCGTGTTCGGCGTCGGCGACCCGAATGCGGAATGGCTGTTCGTCGGCGAGGCGCCCGGGGCCGAGGAGGACAGGCGCGGCGAACCATTCGTCGGTCCGGCTGGCCAATTGCTCGACAATATGCTGGCCGCCATCGCACTGAAGCGCGGCGAGAATGTCTATATCGCCAATGTGCTCAAGTGCCGTCCGCCTGCCAACCGCGATCCGCATGGCGAGGAAGTGGTGAAGTGCGACCCTTACCTCAAGCGCCAGGTGGAGCTGATCAAGCCGAAATTGATTGTCGCGCTGGGCAAGTTCGCGGCGCAGTCGCTGCTTGCCAGCGACAAAAGCATTGCCGGCTTGCGCGGCAAGCTGCATGATTTTCACGGGGTGCCGGTGATCATCACTTACCATCCGGCCTACCTGTTGCGCAACATGCCGGACAAGGCCAAGGCCTGGGACGACTTGTGCTTCGCGCGGGAAACCATGCGGGGCTTGCAATCGGCGGCATCGCCCCCATCTTCAGCTTAGTTTAATGATGGGCATGAGCCCGTGTTTAGAGCGTCCGGTGAAATCGCTTCGTTAAGTTTTGCCAGGCGCTTCATCAGTGGATTGAATTGATTCTTGGAACGAAGGGATAGAACATGCAAAAAATCTGGTTGAAGTTGGCGGCGCTATTGATGGTGCTGACCTTGAGCGGTTGTGGCTATAACACTTTCCAGAGCCTCGATGAACAGGTCAAGGCGGACTGGTCGGAAGTGCTGAACCAATACCAGCGCCGTGCCGACCTGGTGCCCAACCTGGTGAACACCGTCAAGGGCTATGCCTCCCACGAGCAGGAAGTGCTGACCCAGGTGGCGGATGCGCGCTCCAGGGTGGGCAGCATCCAGGCAACGCCGGAACTGCTTAACGATGAGCAGGCATTTGCGCGCTTCCAGGCTGCGCAAAGCCAGATGACCTCTGCGCTCTCGCGCCTGATGGCCGTGGCCGAGAATTATCCCCAGCTCAAGGCGGATGCCAACTTCCGCGACTTGCAGGCGCAGCTGGAAGGCACCGAGAACCGCGTGACAGTGGCGCGTAACCGCTACATCAAGTCCGTGCAGGCTTACAACACCGCCGTGCGCCAGTTCCCCAACAACCTGACCGCCAAGATGTTCGACTACCAGCCCAAGCCCAACTTCTCGGTGGAGAATGAAAGTGAAATCTCCAAGGCGCCCGCTGTCAGCTTCGATAAGTAATAGGGCAGCGTGTCGGTTTTGTTGAACAAGCATTCATACACCAGGCTGTTGGCGCCGCTATTGTGGTTATGGCTGGCGATTGCCGGCTGCGTCCATGCGGATGAGGTGGCGGTGCCGGCATTGACCGCCAGGGTGACGGATCTCACAGGCACTCTGAGCCAGCAGGAACAGGCGGCGCTGGAAAGCAGGCTTGCGCAATTCGAGCAGGAGAAGGGCAGCCAGATCGCAGTGCTGCTGGTGCCGACCACGGCGCCGGAAGCGATAGAGCAATATTCCATGCGCGTGGTGGAAGCCTGGAAGCTCGGGCGCGGCAAAGTCGACGACGGCGTCCTGGTGCTGGTGGCCAAGGATGACCGCAAGATGCGCATCGAGGTGGGTTACGGCCTCGAGGGAGCGATTCCCGATGTGATTGCCAAGCGCATCGTGTCCGACGTGATGGCGCCGGCATTCCGCCAGGGAAATTTCTATGGCGGCATCGATGCGGCGCTGGGCTACATCACGCGCCTGATTGCCGGTGAAGGGCTGCCTGCGCCGCCCAAACCGCAGGCTCAGGGTGGCCAAGGCGGTGGCGGGTTTGGTGAAATGCTGCCCTTACTGCTATTCGGCGGCCTGATTCTCGGCGGCGTGTTACGCGCCATATTCGGCAATTTCCTCGGCAGCGCGATCAATGGCAGTTTGGTGGGCGGCGCGGTGATGTTGTTCGGCGGCGGGCTGCTGTTTGCCGCGGCGCTGGGTTTTGTCGCATTCTTCATCACCATGGTCGGCTCCGCCATGGGCGGCGTGCCGATCGGCGGCGGTGGTTTTGGCGGCGGCCGTGGCGGCTGGGGCGGAGGCGGTTTCTCTGGCGGCGGCGGTGGTTTTGGAGGAGGAGGCGCCTCGGGCGATTGGTAAGGCATGAAGAAGCGACATACACTCCTGCGGCTGCTGGCGCATATATTCAATACCCCGTGGCATGTACGGCGGCATTTCCCTGCTGCTGCATTGCAGCGCATCGAGCAGGCGATTGCCGCTAGCGAGAAAACGCATGACGGCGAAATCCGCTTCGTCGTCGAGGGCGACCTGCATCCTCTGGCCGTGCTGCGCGGCGTCACGCCGCGCCATCGGGCGATCCAGCTGTTCTCGCAGTTGGGCATCTGGGATACCGAGCAGAACAACGGCGTGCTGATCTACCTGCTGATGGCGGACCATGACGTCGAGATACTGGCCGACCGCGGCATCAACCGCCACCTGGGCCAGCATGGCTGGGAATGCATCATCAAGGTGATGCAGGAGAAATTCCGCCAGGGGCAGTTCGAGGAAGGCGTGGTCTATGCCATCACGGAAATCGGCAAGTCCTTGCAACAGCATTTTCCCGCAACGGCGGATGACAAGAACGAGCTATCCAACAAGCCCGTGGTATTGTAGAGGCCTGGTTAGGCCCGCACTAAGAACTGTAAACACAGCCATATATATAAAGTAGTGAAAGGCTTTGTTCGCCCGGCTAGGTGTAGTTGAGCACCTCTCCGCGCAATGTGTAGCTGGCGACTCGGCAGGCTTCGACAATTGGGCGCCAGGCGCGGCCGTAGATCTCGCTGCACGGCACATGGTCGATATGGTGCTTCATGTCCGCAGGCTCCGGCGCCAGCAGCGTGTTCGCCGCCTCGATTTGCGAGAAGATGATCATGACCTGCTCGACGGCGGTAATGGTGCCGAGGTTGTGCAGCGGAATGGCGTGCAAAGCCTGTTCAAGGCGGCCCAGCTTGCTGCGGTTGAAGTCGCGCATCTGCCGGGTTTCGTTTTTTAATGGGTTGCTGCGCAACTGTTCGATATTGTGCAATGTCAAATAGATGTCGTAGGCGATCTTGTGGGTGACCGACATCAGCCGTTTGGAATAGCCGCGCTGTTCCATGCTGCGGCGACGGGTATCCACATAGTTTTGCCAGGCAGAGATACCGATGGCGGCGAAAATGGCAACGACGGAGCCGATGGCCTGGACCCAGGCGGCCCATTCAGATGAAGTGAGTGTTGTCATAGCGGTACGGCGTCAATCTTTCTATGTTGTACATGCTTGCATGCGATATGCCATGCGGCAATAAGGTTATAACAGTTTTTTGGTATTGTGGTGAGTGCCCATAAAAAAACAGCAAGCGCATGAGTGCTGTCGTTTGGTGGGAAAGGGGCGGTCGAGGCCAAAAGTCGAGACCGCCAGCATGCCGTCCTCAGCTTTTGTCGCGGCATGCCGTTATATTAAATGGATACCATCCATGGAAAGGCAATAAAATGAAAGCCTTATTTAGAGGTAGTGTCATCAAGGGAATGAGGCTGGTCGGCGTATACGAAGACGAAGACCAGGCCGTTATCGAGCAGTACCTGGACCAGCTGGACGGTCCTGTCACCGACAACGGGGAAAAGCTGTTCCACCAGTTCGTCGACCTCATCCCGTCTTCCCAGTCAACGCAATATGGCGATATTCCCTTGCAGTCCCGCGTGATCCTAGTATCTGGCAGCCTGACGCGCGGCATCGTGGCGTGGGGCCCGTTCCCGGCGCGTTCGATTGCGCTCGGGTACGCGGTGAACCTCAGTTTCGGCCAGACGGCGAATTACTACGTCGTCGACCAGGAACCCGAATTCGTACCGTTGCGGGACAAGCTCTATAGCCTGGTCGAGAATACTGCCGCTGTCGCATAAGGCCTGCTCAAGCTCTTGGCCAGCGCATTGCGGCTGACGCGGCGCACGTTTCCCGATAGAATTCGCAGCATCCGAAATTTCCAAGAAGCGATAACATGCGTGCGTCACAGTTTTTCATAGCAACACAAAAAGAAGCGCCCCAAGAGGCGGAGCTTCCCAGCCACAAGCTCATGCTGCGTGCCGGCATGATCAAGCGCCTGGGCTCGGGCCTGTACAGCTGGATGCCGTTGGGCCTGCGCGTGTTGCGCAAAGTGGAAACCGTCGTGCGCGAAGAAATGAATCGTGCGGGCGCGATGGAATTGCTCCTGCCGGCCGTGCAGCCCAAGGAGCTGTGGGAGGAAACCGGCCGTTGGGCGGTATTCGGTCCGCAGATGCTGAAAATCCGCGATCGTCACGAGCGTGATTTCTGTTTCGGCCCCACGCACGAAGAAGTGATCACCGATATCGCGCGCCGCGAGATCCGTTCCTACAAGCAATTGCCGCTGAACTTCTACCAGATCCAGACCAAGTTCCGCGACGAGATCCGTCCGCGCTTCGGCGTCATGCGCGCGCGCGAGTTCGTCATGAAGGACGCATACTCCTTCCATACCAACCTGGAATCGCTGCAACAGACCTACGACGCCATGTACCAGGCCTACAGCAACGTATTCAACCGCCTGGGCCTGAAGTTCCGTGCCGTGCGCGCGGATACCGGCGCCATCGGCGGCGACGGCTCGCATGAATTCCATGTGTTGGCGGACTCAGGCGAGGATGCGCTGGCCTATTGCGAGAGCTCCGACTTCGCAGCCAATGTGGAATTGGCGGAGGCGCTGGCTCCAGCACACCCAAGAGCCGAGGCGAAAGAAGCCCTGCGCGAGGTGGACACCCCCAAGCAGACCACCTGCGAGGACGTGGTGGCATTGCTCGGCATCACGCTGCAGCAGACCGTGAAGTCGATTGCCGTGGTGGCAACCGACGAGTCCGGCAAGCCCCAGTTTTACCTGTTGCTGCTGCGCGGCGACCATGCGCTGAATGAAATCAAGGCCGCAAAGGTGCCTGGCCTGTCCAGTTTCCGTTTCGCCTCCGAACAGGAAATCCGCGACCATCTCAATTGCCCGCCCGGTTTTATCGGCCCGGTAGGCGTTTCCGAGCAGGTCAAGGTGGTGGCAGACCGCAGCGTGGCGGTGATGAACGACTTTGTTTGCGGCGCGAACAAGCCTAAACTCCACCTGGCCGGCGTCAATTTCGGCCGCGACCTGCCGGAGCCCGTGGCGGTGGCCGATATCCGCAACGTGGTGGAAGGCGACCCCAGCCCGGACGGCAAGGGTTCCATCAGCTTGTGCCGCGGCGTCGAGGTCGGGCACATTTTCCAGTTGCGCACCAAGTATACGGAAGCCATGGAAGCGACCTACCTCGATGAAAACGGCCAGAAGCAGTTCATGGAAATGGGTTGCTACGGCATCGGCGTATCGCGCATCGTCGGTGCTGCGATCGAGCAGGGCAACGACGAGCGCGGCATCATCTTTCCCGTAGCCATGGCGCCGTTCTCGGTGGCGATTGCGCCGATCGGCTATGACAAGAGCGAGGCCGTGCAGTCTGCCGCCCATGCGCTGTATGACGAGCTGTCCGCAGCAGGCATCGATGTGCTGCTGGATGATCGCGGCGAGCGTCCAGGCGTCATGTTTGCCGACCTGGAGCTGATCGGCATCCCTCACCGTATCGTCATCGGCGATCGCGGCTTGAAGGAAGGCCAGGTCGAATACCAGCCACGTACCGCTTCCAGTGCCGAGACCGTGCCACTGGCGGATATCGTGTCCGTGATCAGGAAGGCGCTCTGATGCAGCGGGCTGGCTTACTGTTGTTCGCCAGCCTGTGGTGCGCCAGCATATCGGCTTATGCCGGCGCGCAGAAGGAAGAACCCCTGTCCAACAGCGTGCGTGCGATGATGCAGCGCTCGATCAGCGACAGCGCGGCGCCGCGCTTGGTCGCCGCCAGCCAGGAGGAAGGGGAGGCCTGGCTGCAAATGATGTCCAACCGGTTGCAAAAACGGATTCCCGACATGCGGATGCGCGAGGATTTCCTGCGTACCGTGCATTACGAGGCGACGCGGGCCGGGCTGGACCCGCAATTGGTCCTGGCGCTGATCCATGTGGAAAGCGCATTCAACAAGTATGCGGTGTCGTCGGTCGGCGCGCGCGGCTATATGCAGGTGATGCCGTTCTGGGTCAAGGCCATCGGTGCGAATGACCACAACCTGTTCCACATGCGCCTGAACCTGCGCTACGGCTGCACCATCCTGCGGCATTACCTCGATATCGAGAAAGGCGACCTCTACCGTGCCCTGGGTCGCTACAACGGCAGCCTGGGCAGGCCGGAATATCCCAACCTCGTCGTCAATGCCTGGCGCAAGTCCTGGACTTACCAACCGCCCGCCGTGCCGGTCACGGCAACGGCATTCAACTAGGGAGCCATAGTGGCAGCTGGCTCTGACCGTAACAAGCGCCGCCTGCTTGTCTATATTTCCGGCCATGGCTATGGGCATGTGGCGCAGATTGCGCCCGTGCTCAATCAATTGGTGCAGGACCAGCCGCATCTGGCACTGGTGGTTTGCAGCGCGGTCGGCGAAGGTTTCCTGCGCTCGCGCATTCACGTCCCATTTATATATGAGTCCCGTCGCGCCGATTTCGGCATGCTAATGCAATCAGCGCTAGAGGTTGATATGGCGGCCAGCGTCGCCGCCTACCTGGACTTCCATGCAGACTGGGACATAAAGGTCGAGGCCGAGGCCGCATGGATCGCCGCGCAGCATGCGGATGCCGTGCTCAGCAACGTGGCCTACCTGCCGTTGGCTGCGGCGCTTGGCCTGCCCGCTTTGTCCATGTGCTCGCTGAACTGGGCGGACATCCTCCGCCATTACGCAGCCGACCCCGCTCTTGATCACGTGCAGCAGCAAATGCGCGCTGCTTATGCCAGCGCGCGCGGTTTCCTGCGTATCGAGCCTTCCATGGAAATGCCGTGGCTGGATTGCCATGCAGTGGGACCGGTTGCGGATATGGCGCACGAAAAACGTGCCGCCATCCTGCAAGCAATCGGGCTGCAGCACGGCAGGCAGCATAAGCTGGTATTGGTCGGCATGGGCGGTATCAATACGCAGGTGAATCCTGCCGATTTTCCGCGATTGCCAGATGTGCACTGGTTATTGCCGCAAGCCTGGATGCAGGGCGTGAAGCGTGCAGATTTCCATGCGCAGGAGCCGCTACGGATGCATTTCTCCACCCTGCTGGCGAGCAGCGATCTCGTGCTGACCAAGCCTGGCTACGGCACATTCGTCGAGGCGGCCTGCCATGGCGTTCCCGTACTGTATGTGCCGCGCGACGGCTGGCCGGAACAGGATTGCCTCATTTCCTGGTTGCGGGTGAACGGTCGCTGCCTGCATGTGGATGCAGGCCGGCTGGCAAGCGGGAATTTTGCCGGCAGCCTGCTGGAAATGCTCAATGCGCCGAAACCGCAGCGGGTAGCGCCGCGCGGCAATCGCGAAGCCGCCGGCTGGATTGCCAGGCGGCTTGGCCTTGAGTCTTGATGGAATAAGTCGATTAAATAAACTGCGAGAACAGCCAGTAAAGCGATCCGGAAAGCAGCATCGCCATGGGCAGGGTCAGCACCCAGGCCATCAGCAGGTTGCGGATGGTGCCCATTTGCAGGCCGGAGCGGTTCGCGGCCATGGTGCCCGCCACGCCGGAAGACAGGACCTGCGTAGTCGATACCGGCAAGCCGTAGAGGTCGGCTGCGCCGATGGTCAGCATGGCGACGGTTTCCGCCGAGGCGCCTTGTGCGTAGGTCAAGTGGGTCTTGCCGATGCGCTCGCCCACGGTGACCACGATACGCTTCCAGCCCACCATGGTACCCAGCCCGAGTGCGATCGCAACCGCGATCTTCACCCAGAGCGGGATGAACTTGGTGGCCTTGTCGATTTCCTTCTTGAAGGCCATGAGGTTGGCCTTGGTGTTGGCATCCAAATGCACCGCTTCGGGATTCTTGTCGATCAGGCGGATGGCTTCCGAAGTCAGGTACATGTCGTTACGCACGTTGGCGACCGCATCCGCAGGCACCTTGGCCAGGCTGCCGTAGCCCTTGACTTGCTCCCCGATGCTGCCGGTGACTGCCGCCAGCGCGGGCAGGAGTTCAGGCGTCGCTTCCTTGGTGCGGATGTAGACGGAAAGGGTTTCCAGCGGCTTGTTCGGAGCTGCGCCGGGCGCGGTATTCTGCAGTGCAGCCTGGGTGACCTGCGCCACCGCGGCAAACTGGACCGCCTGGTCGGCAGGCATGGCGCGGTTCAGCGCATATGCCATGGGAACGGTACCCACCAGGATCAGCATGATGAGGCCCATGCCTTTCTGCCCGTCATTGGAACCGTGCGCGAACGAAACGCCGGTACAGGTCAGGATGAGGATGCCCCTGATCCAGGCCGGCGGCGGCTTGTTGCCCTTGGGTTCACGGAAAAGCTCACGGTTCTTGACGATGGTGCGCAGCGCGAGCAGCACGAGCGCTGCGGCAATGAAGCCGACCAGTGGCGAGAGTAGCAGTGAGTAACCGACCTTGCTCGCCTGTGCCCAGTCCACGCCGCTGGTGCCGTCGCGGCCATGCATCAAGGCATTGGCGACGCCGACGCCGATGATGGAGCCGATCAGGGTGTGCGATGAGGAGGCAGGCAGGCCCAGGAACCAGGTGCCCAGGTTCCAGAGGATGGCGGCGATGAGCAAGGAAAACACCATGGCGAAGCCGGCGGCGGAGCCGACTTGCAGGATGAGCTCCACCGGCAGCAGGGAAATGATGCCGAACGCCACGGCGCCGCTGGAAGCCATGACGCCAAGGAAATTGAAAAAGCCGGACCAGACTACCGCTACATTGGCAGGCAGGGAGTGCGTGTAGATGACGGTGGCGACGGCGTTGGCGGTGTCATGGAAGCCATTGACGAACTCGAAACCCAGCGCAATCAGCAGGGCCACGCCCAGCAGGATGAAAGGCAGCCAGGTGGTGGGGGACGTGTCGGAGTTGCTGACGTCGTGGTTCAGGCTGGCAACGGTGAATAACAGCCCTGCAAACAAGGTGCCGAAAAACAGAATTTGGGTAATGAGGCTGGGCTTCAGGCTCAGCTCCGGACGACTACTGACGGGTTTGCTTGAGTGCGACGCTTTGGTATTCATCAAGAGTTGGGTTTTCGCTGGAAGAGCCAGCATTGTGCTGGCGCATTATGACATATTCATGACATTCATGCGTCATTGATGTGTGCTTGTCGCATCCTCCTAGTCTTGCCGCTCGATCAGCATGGCATCCCCATAACTGAAGAAACGGTAGCGGGCGGCCACGGCATGGGCGTAAGCGGTGCGGATGTGCTCCACGCCCGCAAAGGCGGAAACCAGCATCAACAAGGTACTCTTGGGCAGGTGAAAATTGGTGAGCAGGCGTTCCACCACCTTGAAGCGGTAGCCCGGCGTGATGAAGATGTCAGTTTCTCCCTGGCCCGCCTGCAATGCTCCGGAGCGTGCGGCGCTTTCCAGTGCGCGCAACGCCGTCGTGCCCACTGCCGTGACCTTGCCGCCGTCGGCCTGCGTCCGTTGTATCAGGTCCACGGTGCTTTGCGGCACGGAATAGAGCTCGCTATGCATTTTATGCTCGCTGATATTGTCCACGCGCACCGGCTGGAAAGTGCCGGCGCCGACATGCAAGGTGACGTAGGCGATATTGACGCCCAGGTTTCTCAGCCCGTCCAGCATGGCATTGTCGAAATGCAGGCCGGCCGTGGGAGCGGCTACGGCGCCTGGTTCGCGGGCATACACGGTTTGGTAGCGCTCTTCGTCGGCACTTTCTGCATCATGCGTGATATAGGGCGGCAAGGGCAGGCTGCCGTGCCGCTCCAGCAAGTCCAGCAGCGGTATGTCGCCCAGGACCCTCAAATGGAAGAGGTCATCCTGGCGTCCTACCATCTCGGCCTCGAAAGCATCCGCAATGCGCAAGATATTGCCGGGCTTGGGCGCGCGCGAGGCGCGGACATGGGCCAACGCCTCGAAGGGCCCGGTAACGCGCTCGACGAGAACCTCTACCTTGCCGCCGCTGAGCTTTTCGCCATGCAGCCTGGCCTTGATGACGCGGGTGTCGTTGAAAATGAATAGGTCGCCCGGTTCAACTAGATCCGGCAAGTCGAGGAACAGCCGGTCGGCCAGCCGGCCGCTATTGCCTTCCAGGTGAAGCAGGAGGCTTCCCCTGCGTTCCTTGGCGGGAAATTGGGCGATCAGGTCGTCAGGCAAGAAAAAATCGAAATCAGTAGTGCGCATTGTCATAAGGGTTGCTATAATGCACGCCTTGTTGCCGGGGTGGCGGAATTGGTAGACGCAGCGGACTCAAAATCCGCCGCCGCAAGGTGTGGGGGTTCGAGTCCCCCCCCCGGCACCAATCAGGCAATATTCTCCTAAAAAATCCCTTGTTGTTCCGTAAGTTGGTCGTTCTTTTTCCGCGTCGGCATGCTGCCGTCTGGCGGAGGCCGGATTATACCGGAGCTTACGGCAACTTGCCTTCGCTTCATTACACTTCTTTACATTTATCCGACATTCTTTTGCGTGCAGGCGTCATGCTTGATACGGTCGAGGCGATAGTCTTTGCTATAATGAGATAAGTTCTCATTTATCGGGCTCGCCAGCGTTCGTACGTTGACATGCAAAGCAACCAAGCTCAAAAGACACGCTCATTCTGGCTCAAGCATCTATATCGCTGGCACTGGATCAGTTCCGCCATCTGCCTGGTCGGCATGCTGCTATTCGCCGCAACCGGCCTGACGCTCAACAATGCGGGCCGGATCGAGTCCGAGCCGGTGGTCACCAAGAAAAACGGACAGCTTCCCGCCCCATTGCTGCCGAAGCTGCAGCAATCGCAACCTGACAACGCGCCCTTGCCCAAGGTGATTGCGGACTGGATGGCAGGCGCGCTGGGCATCGAGGCGGGTGAAGGGGCCGGGGAATGGTCGGAGGACGAGGTCTATATTTCCCTGCCGCGCCCGGGCGGAGATGCTTGGGTGGTGATCGACCGGGAAAGCGGCGAATTGAATTACGAGCTGACCGAGCGCGGCTGGGTTTCCTATTTCAACGATCTGCACAAGGGGCGCAATGCCGGGCTGGCGTGGAGCTGGTTCCTGGATGTGTTTTCCGTCATGGCGCTGGTGTTCTCAATCACCGGCCTGTGCCTGCTGCACATGCACGCGGGCAACCGTCCGTTTACCTGGCCGTTGGTGGGCCTGGGCCTGGTTCTGCCCCTCATTCTGGCAATATTATTCATTCATTAAGGAGAGCTTGATGCGATACGCAGTAATTCCGGCCTTGCTCGCGGCCATGTTTGCCGGTACCAGCCATGCGGCCGGGCTGGACGTCAAGGTGACGATCCCCAGGATCAACGCCGCCGAGTACCACCGTCCCTATGTGGCGATCTGGGTGGAAACCCCCAACCAGGATATCGCGACCACCTTGTCCGTCTGGTATGCGAAGGACAAGGCAGACAACAAGGGCACCAAGTGGCTCAAGGATTTGCGCCAATGGTGGCGCAAGGGCGGGCGCGACGTGAATATGCCGCTGGACGGCGTTTCGGGCGCAACCAAGCCGGTGGGCGAGCATACGCTTTCCTATACCGAAGGCAAGGCGCCCTTGGAGAAGCTGGCTGCCGGGGAGTACAACCTGGTAGTCGAAGCCTCGCGCGAGAAAGGCGACCGCGAACTGGTGCGCGTCCCATTCAAGTGGCCGGTGCAAAAGGCGGAAACCCTGAAAGCCAGTGGCGAGTCGGAGCTGGGCGCGATTAGCCTGGAACTGAAGCCTTGAATGCCCACATGACAACGGAATCCTGATCGATATGAAATCTATAAAGTCTATAAAATATGCATTGGCTGCTGTCGCGGCCTTGAGCGCAAGTGTCGTCCACGCGCACGGATATTGGCTGCTGCCATCGAGCACCGTGTTGTCCGCACCGCAGTTCGTCACGTTCGACGCTGCGGTTTCGAATGATCCTTTCCACTTCAACCACCGCCCATTGCAGATCGACGAACTGAAGATCGTCGCACCGGACGAGAGCCTGCTGCAGCCTGCCAATGTCAGCAAGGGCGAGCTGCGTACGACGTTCGATGCCTATTTCGAGAAGAACGGCACCTACCGCTTGTCCTTGTACCGAGAAGGCGTGCGCGCCTTCTGGAAGGATGGCGACCAGCCCAAGCGTTTCATGGGTTCTGTCGAGGAGTTCCAGCAGCGCGTGCCTGCAGATGCCAAGGACCTCAAGGTGTCGGAAATCGCCAACCGGCTCGAAACCTACGTGACCGTGGGCTCTCCGAGCAAGATCAAGACAACGGGGCGCGGCCTGGAGGTTGTGGCCGGCACGCATCCGAACGACCTGGTGGCGGGCGAGCCATTGACCCTGCAATTCCTGGTGGACGGCAAGCCGGCGGCGGGGGTTGAGGTCGAGGTCATCAAGGGCCAGACCCGCTACCGCAACCAGAAGGGCGAGCAGAAGCTCAAGAGCGATGCCAATGGCAAGGTGACGATAGCCCTGCCCGAAGCCGGCCTCTACTGGCTGGATGCGGACTATACCGACAACAAGGTGCAAACCAAGGTGGCCAAGGAGCGCAGCCTGGCCTATGTGCTGACGCTAGAAGTATTGCCGCAATAGGCATGCGGCAGGTATTGATCCCGCAGCGGCTTGCGGATTTGCCGCGCGAGCTGCCCAGCGGCCGCATTGTCGCGCTCAGCGGCGAGACCATGGGGACGACCTGGTCCGTTCGCTATGTCGAAGCAGCCGGGCTTGCGGAGAATACAGTGGCAGAGACGGTGGAAGCCGCGCTAGACCAGGTGGTGCAGCAAATGAGCACCTGGCTGGAGGATTCGGCGATCAACCAGTTCAACCACGCTGCGCCTGATACGGAAATGCCGGTGCCGGCCGAGTTTGCCGCAGTGCTGTCCAAGGCGCTGGCAGTTGCCGCGCGGACGGACGGTTGCTTCGATCCTACCCTGGGGAACCTGGTCAACCTGTGGGGGTTCGGCCCGCGGCAGGCGCAGGCGTTACCGCCGACGCAAGCCAGCGTCGATGAGGCGTTGCGGGAAAGCGGTTGGAAGAGGTTGGAATTCGACCCCGCCCGGCGAGCGCTGAAGCAGCCTGGAAAGCTCGCCCTGGATTTTTCCGGCATTGCCAAGGGCTTCGGTGTGGACCAGGTGGCGGCGGCATTGCGCGAGCACGGCTTGCAGCATTACCTGGTTGAAGTCGGCGGCGAGTTCTACGGGCATGGCATCAAGCCGGATGGGCAGCCCTGGTGGGTGGCCTTGGAGCGTGCGCCGGAAGCCTCAGTAATGGATGAGTACGTGGTAGCCGTGCATGGCATGGGTCTCGCCACCTCTGGCGACTATCGCCGTTATTTCGAGCACCATGGGCAGCGCTATGCCCATACCATCGATCCGCAGACCGGCTGGCCGGTTGCCCGGGCCCCGGTTTCCGTCAGCGTGCTCGCACCCAGCTGCATGGAGGCCGATGCGTTTGCCACGGCCCTGACCGTCATGGGCCTGGAGCGTGGCCTGGCGTATGCGCAGACGCATGACATCGCCGCCTTGTTCACGGTGCAGACGCAAGCTGGCCAAGTTGGCAAAACCAGCTTGATGCAACAGGCATCGCCCAGGCTGCGGGAAATGTTGCAGTGACGCGGACATATGCTGCCTTGCTCGGCCTGCTGTTGCTCAGCGGCGAGGCGCAGGCGGCCGTGAACAACCCTGCTTTCAACCGCTATGCAATTGCCTTCGGCATATGCATGGCCTACCTGGTGTTTTGCTTCTGGATCGTCAAGCGCCATCGGCGGCTGTCGGCTGTCCCGGTGCCGTTAGCGGCTGCTAATGTCGAGACAGTGCTGGTGGGCTATGCCAGCCAGGGCGGCTACGCCCGCGAGCTGGCATTGAAGACGGCCGAATCCCTGCAAGAGGCGGGCGTGCCCGCACAGTGCCTGGCATTGGACGCGATTGATGCCGCCGCGCTGGCAAAGGCCCGCCGCGCATTGTTTGTCGTCAGTACCACGGGGGAAGGCGATCCTCCCGACAATGCCCGCGGTTTTGTGCAGGATGCCATGACGGCGACGCCGTCGCTCGCGCATCTGCAATACGGCATCCTGGCACTTGGGGACAGCAGTTACGCCAATTTCTGCGGTTTCGGCCACCAGCTCGATGCCTGGCTGCAGCATGTGCATGCATTGCCTTTGTTCGACCTGGTGCAGGTGGATGCGGGCGATGCCGGGGCATTGCGCCACTGGCAATATCAACTGGGCTTGCTGGCAGGCAGTACCGAGATGCCGGACTGGGAGGCACCGCAATACCAAGCATGGCGCCTAGTGCTGAGACAGCAATTGAATGCAGATAGCTCCGGCGCGCCGGTCTATCACCTGGCGTTGCGTGTCGAGTCGGCCAGCGGGACATGGCAGGCCGGCGATATTGCCGAAATCGGTCCGCGCAATCCCTCGCATGAGGTGGCACATTTCCTTGCGCAACTGGCATTGGACGGCGCGGCTATGGTGGACGGCAGGCGCCTGAGCGATTGGCTGCAGGAGCGCCTGTTGCCCCACGCGGAATCCGAAGTAAAGGCACTCCGGGGCTTATCGCCTGATCTGCTGTTGCAGCAATTGCGTCCCTTGCCTCACCGTGAATACTCGATTGCCTCCTTGCCCGGCGACGGTCAGTTGGAGCTGCTGGTACGGCAGGCATCATATGCCGACGGGCGCCTGGGCCTGGGTTCTGGCTGGCTTACGCAATACGTCGATCTAGGCGGCACGGTGGCATTGCGCATTCGTGAGAATGCGGCCTTCCATCCTCCCTCAGAAGACCGGCCCTTGATCCTGATCGGCAACGGCACCGGCATCGCCGGGTTGCGCGCGCACCTCAAGGCGCGGGCAACCTCTGCAAGGGCGCCCAACTGGCTACTGTTCGGCGAGCGCAACGCGGCGCATGACTTTCATTTCATGGATGAGATACGCGCCTGGCACTCCAGTGGTGTCTTGTCCAGGCTGGATACCGCATTCTCGCGCGACCAGGCGCAGAAGCTGTATGTGCAGCATGTGCTGGCTGCCAACACCGGCCTGTTGACGGAGTGGGTGGCACAGGGGTCCGCCATTTACGTCTGCGGCAGCGCCAACGGTATGGCGCAAGAGGTGCATGCGGTCCTGCTGCAAGCGCTGGGCGAGGATGTTCTCACCCAACTTGCCTCCGAGAGCAGGTACAGGCGGGATGTGTATTGATGCCCGCCTGCTGCGGTATAAAAAGCATGCCTGGAAAAAACGGGGGTCGGACGGACACCAGGCATGCGCAAAACTTCGATAATCCCTAATGCGGCGACATGACGCCCGGCGGAAACAGGGATTTGCTCCAGGCCAAGCTGTGCGCGAGGTCCTCGTAGCGTACGATGCGGTTCCTGCCCAGGCGCTTGGCGGTATATAGCGCGAGATCGGCCTGGGACAGCAGCTCGTTGATAGAGCGGTTTTCGTAAGGGCCTTCCCATGTGGCATGGCCGATGCTCACACACACTTTGCGGTGGTTACCTGCCGATATCTTGAGTTTCTGGACCGCCATATGCAGTTTCCGCGCGATCGCGTGGCAGCCTTCTGCCGTACTGTTCGGTAGCAACACCACGAATTCCTCGCCGCCGAACCGGGCGACAAAATCCCCAGGTCGCTGCATGTTGGCGTGCAATGTCTGGGCAATCTTCTTCAGGCATTTGTCGCCCTTGATGTGGCCGTACTGATCGTTGTATTCCTTGAAGTGGTCGATATCCACCATGAGGATGGATAGCGAGCTGTTATTGCGCTGCGCACGCCGCCATTCGAGCGCAGCGGTGTCGTCGAAATAGCCGCGGTTGTAGATGCCGGTGAGGCTGTCCTTGTGGGCTTTTTCCAGGAGCGCGGAATGCGAGTCAGCCAGGTCGCGGGAGAACTGGCTGAGCTGCAGGATCAATACGGCGAGCAAAGTGGTGGAGGAAAACAGGCTGAGCAGTTGCGCCATGTACCAGTTGGCGCTGAACGGGGTGCTGTCTATCAGCAGGTGTGAGACATAGCACAGATGGGACAGCGCCGCGACGGACAGGAAAATGGTGACCAGCTTGTTGTCGCTGCAAAAGGTGCGCACTAGGGCGAAAGTGGCGGCCGCCATGATCCAGCTGCCCCAGCCCAGCGGCGCGGTGACGATAGACGCGCTGCTCATGATGGCGGAAAACAGGTTGCCGGAATTGAGCGCCAGCATGTAGAGGATGATGCCGAGCAGCGGGGTGAGCATGAACGGCACCGTATTCTTGCCAAGGCTGATGCGGTTCAGTTGCGGAAAGGAGTCGGCCGCCTTGCGGAATATCATGGCAATGATGATGAAGCCGCAGAAGCCGAACTGCCAGTATGCGCCCCAGTTGGACATGGTGCTGGATGAGATGGCAGCGGTGTTGACAGGCGCGACAGATGATCCATGCATCGAGATCAGGCTGGTGATGGCAGCCAGGGCATAGATGGCGTAGGCGCCGGCCAGCGGCACCAGGAAGAATTGTTTCTGGATTTTGAACTGCAACAGCAGGAGCAGGGCAGTGGTCGTGGTGCTGAGCACGACCAGGGTGGCGACGACAGGGGCGAATGCCGCCAGTTGCGGCCATGGACGCGTGGCGTGCAGCATGGCGAGCAGACTGGCCGTGATCAGCAACAACATGAGAAAGCGTGTTGTCCAGCGTAAACGGGATGAAACTGTTTGGTGCAGGATGGCGTCCATCGCCTCCCCTTCTGCTTAATTTACTTTTGGTTTGACGCTATCTTGCAGTAGCCAAATGCCTTGTCATAGGGATCTGACAATTGTTGACATTTGCTGGCGCGCGGGCCGGGGAAACGCTTGGGAAAAGATGCTAGGGGTGCTTGGGGACGAGGATGCGGAAGGTGCTGCCTGCGCCAGGCACGCTAGTCAGCCGCACCTCGCCCTGGTGGCGGGTGGCGACGGCCTGGACAAAGGCCAGGCCCAGGCCGGTGCCCTCGATATGAGGATGGCTTTGTTGGTGCACGCGGCTGAATGACTGGAATAGTTGCGACTGCGCTTCCGGGCTGATGCCGATGCCGGCATCCTGCACCGCGATGCTCCAATACCTGTCTGCCGTGCGGATGCTGCACGAGATGGTGGAGTGGTCCGGGCTGAACTTGATGGCATTGCTCAGCAGGTTGGTGATGGCACGCTTGAACAGGGTGCCGTCGACGCAGGCATGCGCCTCGGATGGCGTATCGGCCAGGGTGATGGTGATGTCGCGCGCATAGGCGAGGATCCAGGCATCGTCGATCGCCTCATGCAGCAGGTCAGCCAGGTTGATGTCGTTTAGCTGGTAATGGCCGGATTTGGCCCGCGTCAGCTGCACAAAGTCGTCTGCCAGCGTCAGGGCGTTGTCGGCATGTTTTTCTATCATGCTCAGCCAGCGCTCCTCGATCTTTTCCGGGCTCAGTTTCTGCAGTTCGACCAGGGAGATGATGGAAGACAGGGGCGCGCGTATGTCGTGCGTGATGAAGCGGAAGGCCTCGTCACGGTCCTTTTCCGCCTGCCAGAGCTTGGAAACGTCGATGATGCTGAATATCCAGCCGATATGCTGTTCAGCGGCATCCTTGCATGGCGCGAGCTTGACGAGCAATTCGCGCTGTTTGTCATCCTGCGCCTCCACCTCGATTTCGAGCTGGGCTTGCAGGATATCCGTGTTGATGACGGGCTGATTGCTCTGCTTGTCCTGGATATGCTGCAACAATGGCAGCAATGGTTGCTGCTGCAGCATGGCGGAGGTATCGACGCCGAAATATCCGGCCGCCGTCTGGTTGGCAATACGGATGATGCCGTCGGGATCGCAGATCAAGGTGGGGTCCGGCAGCCCGTTGACGCTATCGCTGATGAAGCGGTGCATGCCTTGCAATTGATGGGTGGCTTCATGCAGGGCGTTGATGCGCTTGTCGAGGAAATCATGGAACGCAGCGGGAGCCTGCGGTATCGACAGCATAGGAAAGTCGCGCTTGAAGGATTCGAACTCCGCCGCCAGGAAGCGGGCAGCGGTGTCCAGGCGGTGCCAGCTCCAGAGCGGATAGATCAGGATCAGGCCGAGCGCTCCTGCCGATGGCGCCAGCAAGATGCCGAATGCGATGGCTACCCCGTAGGTGACCAAGAGCAGCAGGAGGAGCAGCGAAAAGCTGAGCAGCAAAGCGGAGAGCGGGCTCAATAGCATGAAGCCGAGCAGGGCCAGGCTGACAAAAGCAAGGTTGAGCGCGATATTCTGCCAGACAGTGGCGGGCGCGAGCATGCGGCCGCTCAACTGGCTCTCGAGGATGTTGGCGAGGATTTCAACGCCAGGCATCAATAGGCCATCGCTTGAAACCGGGGTGGCGTATTGGTCGCCGATGCCGGTGGCGGTGGCGCCCACCAGCACCAGCTTGTCCTTGAAACTGTCGTCAGGAATCCTCCCTTCGATCACATCTCGGTAGGAGATGCGGGGAAAATAGCCTTCCTTCCCTGCGTAAGGGATCAGTTGGGCAATGGATTGCTTCGCGCCGCTATGCTGGTATGGGAGTTCTGCGCCTCCCAGTATGGCCTTGCTGAAGTGTGGGTATCGCACTTGGCCTGCCGATTGTTGCATGAGCGCCGAGCGCACCACCCCGTCGTAATCCACCTTGATGTGGACATGCCCGAGGCTGGCTGCTGCTTGCGAGAATATGGGGGCCGGGGTTTGCACATGACGGTTTTGCCCTGCATCGCTGAAGACGACAGGCAGCGTGACCACGCCGCTCTGCCTAATGGCCCGGGCCAGTAATTGGTCGTCCTCAGGATGCTGCAGGTCGGCTTCGCTGAACAGGATGTCGAGGCCGATGGCGGTCGGCCGTTGTTCGCTGATGCGGTTGACCAGCTCTGCATGCAGGCTGCGGCGCCAGGGCCAGCGGCCGAATGTGGCGACGCTGTCGTCGTCAATCGCCACGATCATTAACTTGCCAGTCAGCGGATGCTGCTGGCTGGCAATGATGGCATCCTGGATCAGGTCGTCGGTAATGATGAGTGTGCGCTGGTGGGACAATGCCGCTATCAGGACCAGGATGATCCCCGAGATCAGCAGCCAGAGCCGTTTGCTATATAAGGGAGCCGAAGATAGCGTCGTCGAAGGCATGCAGTGCGTAACGGCGCTCAGGACTTGGGTTTGTCAAACCAGGTGCGGTCGACGCCATCTTCTTCGTGCTTCACCTCGATGATGCGCGCATCGGAGAACGGCCCGGTATGGTTCTCCAGCTTGGTGGCGAGCCTGACGTAATAGCGCCCAGCCGGCAGTGACTGGAGATTGATGCTCGGGCTATCGAGTGCCTGTTCGGCCACCAAGGATTCAAACTGGGGCGTGCGGCTGACCTGGGCTATATAGCGGACATCCTGCAGCGTGCTGGTCCAGTAGGCCTGCCCCGGTATGACGGCTGGGGTGCCGGCATCCTCGCTGATGATGATGTCGACTGGTAAACTGTACGGCCCCAGGGGACTTCCCTCCCGAGAGGCTAGGGCGGCGACGCGCCAGTAGTAGCGTCCTTCCGCGAGCGATTCGAGCTGGTATTGGCAATGGTCGAGGTTGTCGGCGTCCACGACAAGCCGCTGGAACTCGCGGTCGCTGGCAATTTGCAGGTGGTAGCCTTGTGCGCCTTCCACTGGCGAGCAACGCAGGATGCTGTTGCCGGCAACGATTTGCCCCTGTTGGGGGGCCAAGAGCCAGGGGCTGGAGGGATGGCTGTGGATGGTGAAACGGTGCTGGGCTTCATAGCCTACAATGCCATGGATATCCAGCGCGCGGACTGCCAGCAGGTATTCTCCATCCTGCATGCTGGGAAGCTCCGCACCGGCCGAGTTCGATGCCGCGTTCCACAGTACTTGCTCCATGGCTTCGTCCTGGGCGATCCGGTACTGGTATTCGCGGCTGCCATCCAGGGCCGGCCAATTGAACTGCAGTAGTTCTGGTTCGTTGAGCGTAGACGGCAACTGGCTCAAGTCCGGCGCTGCCAGCAATGTTTGCACCTCTCCGAGGCTGTTGTCGTTGGCCGCGATGCCTTGCCCGGCTTGCAGCATTTTCCCGGACTTGGGCTTGCCTGACTTTGCCGGCTGCATTTCCACTTGGCCCTGGGTCACGCTGGTGGTGGAAGTGTCGCCCGCTCCCATGGTGAAGCGCGTGCCGCGCACTGCGGCCACTGCCTGCGGCGTGATGACCTTGAAATGCTGCGGATTGCGCTTGGGCGCAGGCGTCACCGAGACGTCCACGTCGCCCTGTTCCAGGTAGATGACCCTCTGGCCTTGCGGCACCAGGCCGCCTTCCTTGATGCGGTCCAGGCGCACCCGGGTATTGGACAGGATGCGGGCAACGCTGTGGTCGGCAAATTCCAGCGACAGGTAGCTGTTCTGGCCAGTGCGCACGATATTGCCTTCGGTCAATTGGTCGCCATGCGAGATGCTTTTGATCGTGTTGCCTGCATCGTCGACCAGCGATACCTCGCCATGGACGAAGCTGGCAGTGACGGTGCTGCTGACTTGGGGAATGAGCAGGCTGGTGCCTGGCTGCAGGCGGTGCGGGTCGGGAAGGCGGTTGAGCTTCTGGATGTCCGGCCAGGCAAGCGGGTCGCCCATATAGCGGGCGGCAAGATTGTAAAGGTTGTCCCCGGGCTCTACGGTGTGGCTGACCGTATCGGCCTGAGCCGATGCGTGGGCCGCCAATACGAGCCCGACCAGGAAGGCCGGCCGCCAGTTAGGCCGCCATGGCGAATGTCCGTGATTGCGCACTGCGTTCATGTGATCCCCAGTAATAATATTAAGAATTCTCTTCCAGTAACGGCACCAGCGTATCGCTTTCGAGCCGGTAGCCCATGCCATAGACCGCGGCCAGCTTGTAGCCGTTGTTGGGGTGCAGTTTCAGCTTGGAGCGGATCGCGGAAATATGCGTATCCAATGTGCGGGTCTGCAAATCCACCGACTGTATGCCCCAGATCTGTTCCTGGATATGCTGGCGCGACAGCAGGCGGCCCTGGTTCTGGAACAGGAACAACGCCAGCTCGAACTCCTTGTTCTTGAGGGTGACCGGTATGCCCTTATGCTCGAAGCGTTGCTGTGCCACATTACACTTATAGTTGCCCCAGACGAATTCCTGCTGGGTCTTCTGGGGATAGAGCCGTCGCAGGAGCGCGTTGATGCGGGCGTGCAGTTCGCGCACGCGGACCGGTTTGCTCATGAAGTCGTCGGCGCCGGAGGTGAGGCCATGCACCACGTCGCGTTCGTCGCTGCGGTTGGTGATCATGAGGATGGGAATGGCCTCCTTGATGTTGGCGCGCACCCATTGCACGATTTCCGGGCCCGATGTGTCGGGCAGCTCCCAGTCCAGGATGAGGAAATCGAAGGTTTCGTGCTGCAATGTGCGTAGCAAGGATTTGCCATCATTGAAGGTGTGGCAGTCATGTCCCAGTGACACTACCGTTTTCTCTATGAGCTCCAGTTCCGAGTTGTTGTCATCCAAGGCAGCAAAACGCATTTCTTTTCTTCCTTTTTTTGCATTATAGGCGCGCATGACGGAAACATGCCAAGCCATTGCGGCAATATCACGCACCACCATAGCCAATCTTATACCGCCGCCCTCCCGGGAGATTGTCAACAAATGTCAACCGTTCAGCTTGCGTTTGCCGCACCTCAATGGTGCGTTGCGCGATTGTGGTGCATGGAAATCCTTCCAAGGGATGCGGGTAGCCTATCAATTTTTTATATGTTGATGAAAAATAAAAGAAATTAATGCTGGCACAAGAGTTGCTGAACATCGGCTGTTATAACGAAATAAACGGATGCGCCAGGGCTCTGGCGATGATCAACAACTTTGATGCAAGGAGCATGTATGAAATTCATATCCGCTATCATCAAGCCGTTCAAGCTTGACGAGGTGCGGGAAGCTCTTTCCGCTATTGGCGTACAAGGAATTACTGTCACTGAGGTGAAGGGTTTCGGGCGCCAAAAGGGGCATACCGAGCTTTACCGCGGCGCTGAATATGTGGTGGATTTTCTTCCCAAAGTGAAACTGGAGGTCGCCATTGAAGACAGCTTGCTGGATCAGGTGATTGACGCAATCGAGCAATCTGCCAGCACCGGGAAGATCGGGGATGGCAAGATTTTTGTCTTTGATCTTGAACAGGCTTATCGTATCCGCACCGGTGAAACCGGCGCCGATGCGCTTTAAGGGGAGGGCGTCATGAAGCGATTCTTATCCATTTCCACCTTGCTGGGCGGCATGCTGGCGGCAGGCTCCTGTATAGCCGAAGAAGTAGCCGCGGAAGCACCAGCAGTCTTGAACAGCGGCGATACCGCCTGGATGATCGTGGCCACCGTGCTCGTCATCATCATGGCCGTGCCCGGCCTCGCGATTTTCTACGGCGGCATGGCACGCTCCAAAAACATGTTGTCGGTATTGATGCAGGTGCTGGTGACATTCTCCCTGCTGTCCGTATTGTGGGCGGTATATGGCTACAGCCTGGTCTTCACCGAGGGCAACGCCTTCATCGGCGGCCTGAGCAAGGCTTTCCTGGCGGGCATTACGCCGGACAGCCTCGAGGGCACCATTCCCGAACTGCTGTTCGTCACTTTCCAGATGACCTTCGCGGCCATCACCCCGGCCCTGATCGTCGGCGGTTTTGCCGAGCGCATCAAGTTCCCCGCGGTCCTGTTGTTCATGGTGCTGTGGATGACGTTCTCCTACCTGCCGATGGCCCACATGGTCTGGGGCGGCGGCTGGATCGGCGAAATGGGCGCGGCTGACTTCGCTGGCGGCACCGTGGTGCACATGAATGCGGGTATCGCAGCCCTGGTGGGCGCTCTGGTGCTGGGCAAGCGCATCGGTTACGGCAAGGAAGCCATGCCGCCGCACAACATGGTCCTGACCATGGTCGGCGGTTCCCTGCTGTGGGCCGGCTGGTTCGGCTTCAACGTCGGCAGCGAACTGGCTGCTGACGGCATGGCGGGCCTGGCGGTGGTCAACACCCAACTGGCAACCGCTGCCGCCGTCGTCGGCTGGGTGATTGCCGAATGGCTGAGCAAAGGCAAGCCTTCCATGCTGGGCGCGATTTCCGGCGCGATTGCCGGCCTGGTTGCGATCACTCCCGCTTGCGGCTTCGTCGGCCCGATGGGTGCGATCGTACTCGGCTTCATCGCCAGCCTCATCAGCTTCTGGTCCGTCACCAAGCTCAAGAACGCACTCGGCTACGACGACACCATGGACGTGTTCGGCGTCCACGGTATCGCCGGTATCGTCGGCGCGCTGGGCACTGGCATCTTCATGGCGCCATCCCTGGGCGGCGTCGGTTACGACGAAGGCGTGACCATGGGCCACCAGTTCTACGTGCAAGCCGTGTCGGTTGGCTTCACCGTGGTCTACGTTGGCATCGTCAGCTACATCCTGTTCAAGATCGTGGACCTGGTGGTCGGCCTGCGCGTCTCAGAAGAGGACGAGCGCGAAGGCCTGGATACAGCGTCCCATGGCGAGCGTGCGTACCACTCCTAAATAGCCTGGCAGTTTCAGGCATAGAAAAAGCCCGGCGAATGCCGGGCTTTTTATTCGTCGTTGGCGTTGAGCTTATCTAGAATCTTTATCCAGGATTGTGAGGATTTGCCTGGCGCCAGCGATACTCAAGTGATTATCGTCATAGTAGAGCGCCTGGCCCTCGGCTACTGCCGGGCAGTGCCCATTCTTGCAGAG
The DNA here is from genome assembly GCF_054072455.1 of Methylobacillus pratensis. NCBI lineage: Bacteria > Pseudomonadati > Pseudomonadota > Betaproteobacteria > Nitrosomonadales > Methylophilaceae > Methylobacillus > Methylobacillus pratensis. The sequence continues at coordinate 186,745 of NZ_JBSUSR010000007.1, read as the reverse complement.
CTGTTCCACCGGTTTGATGGCATGAAGGCGTTCGCCATAGGGCAGGTTATCCAGCTTTTCCAGGATGAAGGCATGGCGGGCAAGGTAGAAATCCCGGCTGGTCATCTGCCCAAGATCTTGCGGCGAGGCCGTGTGCAGGATGGACATCGGCGTGACTGCCTTGGTGATATCCATGGGCAGTTCCGGGATGGGGTACACGACATATACGTCCTTGCCCGCGGCGAGCAGGCGGTCTATGGTGGCTTTCAGGCTTTGCCAGTATTCCTCCCGGAGTTCCTCGCGGCTCATGCCTGCATATTCGGCCGTGAACTTATTGACCGGGCTTTTATCCGGCAATGACGGATAGTGCTCCAGATTACCGAACAGGGCGCGGGTATAGCTGAAGCCGATCAATACGTGCTTGATGTCCTGTCGTTGTTCCAGGTGGGCAACGGCTTCGCGCATCCAGGCGCTGCATCCAGGCTCCTTGGCCTTGAACAGCAAGGCGGGAGGGCAGCCGCTGAAGCTCAGGTGCAGTAGGCCTTCGTCCCGTTGCTTGAGCTTTTCTCCCAAGGCATAGGCCAATTCCACGGTGTGGCTGTCGCCCAATGTGGCCCAGGTAATGCGCTTGCCGAAGTATTCGCACGATTGCATCGGTTTCAGGTAATCGGTGCCGCTGGTGTGGCATTCCTCCCGCAACGGACTGCCGACGGCACTGGTCATGAGTTCCGGCTGCTCGAAGCGATCGGGAAAGCCCTTGCCCTGCATCCCAGCCAGTCCCGCTGCCAGCATCACGCCTAGCGCCACGCCGGAAAACTGGAAGATGCGAGCGCGGGAGTAGCGCTTCTTGTTACGGAAGGGCTGCTCCACATAGAAATAGCTGAGGATGGCGAGCAAGAAGGCGAGCGCAATCGCAATGGAAAACATCAGCGCGCTCGGATGGGACGTACTTTTCATGCGCATGAAGGCAAACAGCGGCTGGTGCCAGAGGTAGAGCGAATAGGAAATCAGGCCGATGCCGACCATGGCCCGGCTGCAAAGCAGTTTTCCCACCGCGCCGTCGGGGTCGCAAAACGCGATGATGAGGCAGGCGCCCAGTACGGGGAATAGCGCATAGAGGCCGGGGAACGGTGTTTGCTGGTCCAGTAGAAAGACCGCGCCGATGATCAGGGCGAGCCCGGTCCAGGCAAGGACGTTGCGCACGCCTTGGTTGAGGCCGCTCCATCTCTGCGGCCCGAGCAGCGCGAGCAGTGAGCCTGCGAGCAACTCCCAGGCGCGGCTGAAAATGAGGTAGAAGTTGGCATCGACCGCGTTCCGGCGCAGCAGGTATTCCGACAAGGCCAATGAAGCCGCGGCCAGGATCAGCATCACCCAGGTGATCCTGGTGCGGCGCATGAACCACAGCCCGGCAAGCAATAGCGGGAACAGCAGGTAGTACTGTTCTTCCACCGCCAGGCTCCAGGTATGGAGCAAGGGCTTTTCTTCCGATGCCGTGGAGAAGTAGCCGCTGCTGAGGTAGAAAAACACATTGGAGCCGAATGCGGCTACCGATACCAGGCTGCGCGCATAGTCGTGCAGCAGCGAGGGCGGCATGAGGAAAAATGCCGCGATGCTGGTGGCGAGCAATACGACCGCCAGGGCAGGAAGGATGCGGCGTGCCCGGCGTTCGTAGAAGTTGATGATGGAAAAGTGTTGCTGCTCGAGCTCGCCGAGCAGGATGGAGGTAATCAGGTAGCCGCTGATGACGAAGAAGACGTCAACGCCGACATAACCACCGCTGAAACCAGAAAAACCGGCATGGAAGAACACCACCGCCAGCACCGCAACTGCACGTAACCCGTCTACCTCCCGCCTGTATTTCAAACTGCTCCTTTCAGTCCGCGCTTGCTCTTGTTGCAAGGTGTGACAATGCGCATAGCCTGAAATTCAGCGAGGCTTGATACCGGCGTGACTGGGGCGCCTATATTTTGGACGCCTGGCAAAATTCACCTGGCGTTGTTGCTCTGTCGTGTCGTACTACTCGTACTGTTGGGCAGAGTGCCCAGCGGGGATTGATTGGCTGAGGTTTGTTGTTGCGCTTATATGAAGAGGTTGCGTGCCTGCAAGCGCGTGGTATTCCAGCCCAGGTGGTCGTAATAGGCGATGGCGGGCTGGTTGTCCATGTCCACCAATAGCTGGACGCGGGTAGCGCCCTGCGTCTTGGCCCAGGCGAGGGCCTGGGTCAGCAGCTGCTTGCCCAGGCCGGCTCCCCGCCATTGCGCATCGATGACCATGTCCTCGATCCAGGCGGCAGGGCTGCCCTGCGCTGTGGAGACGACCAGTTGCGCGCTGACCATGCCGACCACCTGGCCGCCGGCCTGTTGCGCCACCAGGATGGTGCCACGGTCGGGGTGTTCCAGCAGCAGGCGCAATCCTGCGGTTTGCTTCGCCGGGTCGGGGGTGAAATCCTGTTCTATGCTGAAGAGCTGCTGCAGTAGGCCGCACAACGCCGGGATGTCTGCCGGTTCGGCGGGACGAATGATTGTGGCTGGCTCACTCATGTTCGACCGATTCTTCCGTGTCGTAATGGATGATGGCGAGAAAGCGGATCGGCAGCTTGGCATGGTATTCCGGACGGTGCGGAATTTCGCCGCGGAAGGTGAGGGCGTCGCCCGGCTCCAGCATGTAGACTTCCTCGCCCACGCGATATCCAAGCTCGCCTTCGAGCATGTAGAGAAACTCGGTGCCGCTGTGCTCGAAGGAAGGGAATTCCTCGCCCGGGTCTTCCAGGGTGATGAGGAACGGCTCGAACAGTTTCTTCGGGCCCTGGTCATAGGCCAGCAGATGGTAGGTATGCCCATTTCTGGTGCCGCGGCGCACCACTTCCATGCCCTGGCCCTTTTTCACGAGCTGGGCGCCTCCGGTCGGCTGGTTATAGCCCTGGAACAGCCTCGAAATCGTCACCCCCAGGCTGTTGGCAAGCTGTTCCAATGTATCCAGGCTGGTGGAAACCAGGCCGTTCTCGATCTTGCTCAGCATGCCGCGGCTGATATTGGCGCGCTCGGCCACTTCTGCAATCGTGAGCCCATGTTGCTGGCGGATATCCTTGATGACATTGCCCAAGTGCTTGCCGAGCGGCTTGCTTTCATTGTCGGGGCTTGCCGGCAATGCTTTCTTCACATTTCCCGCCATGTCTCGTCTTTCTCGCTTCCTTGTTTACAGAGGCGAACAGTGTGCCGTTCGCCCGATTCTTGCTTTTCTTGTCACCAGAAGGCAGGAAAAGTTTCTTTAAATTAAATAAAGTTTATTAATAATATTCCATGGTGCTGCCTACGACAAGGCAGCCGCTTGCCGCGACTAATAACAGGCTCTACAACAGGAACCATGCCATGAAACCCGTGATGATCGTGCAGTTTAGCGCTTCCGAAGGGCCGGGACACCTGGGGGATTATCTTGCAAGCGAGCATATTCCGTTCCAGGTATTGAGGATGGACCGGGGTGAGGCATTGCCGGCAGGCATCCATGCCTGCAGCGGCCTTGCCATGATGGGCGGGCCCATGAGCGTCAATGACGATTTGCCCTGGATACCGCCGTTGCTGGAATTGATCAGGGGGGCGGTCGCGCAGCGAGTGCCGGTGATCGGGCATTGTCTGGGAGGCCAGATGCTCGCCAAGGCGATGGGGGGGGAGGTGACGGATAGCCCTTTTACCGAGATCGGCTGGGTGCACGGGGTGCCCGAGGCCGTGCCGCAAGCGACGGAATGGCTGGGCGACCATGCCGCGCTGGACTTGTTCCAGTGGCATTACCAGACATTCTCCATCCCGCCAGGCGCGGTGCGTATCCTGCGCAGCGAGCACTGCGCCAACCAGGCCTATGTGCTGGATGACTTGCATATCGGCTTCCAGTACCATATCGAGATGCAGGCAGGGATGGTGCGCGAGTGGTGCGGGATATCTCCGGAAGAGCTCAAGGGAGGAAGTGATGCTGACCCGGCACAGCCCATGATCCAGTCTGCCGCCGAAATACTGCATGATCTCGACGTACGCATAGCTACGCTCAACCAATGGGCGGGGTATGTATATGCACGCTGGGCTAAGAACCTAAAGCGGGATTGAGATGGCCGTAAGCCGCGACTGTCGCGGATACCACCTTGGGAGTACATCTTCGAGAGAATTTTCCGCGACTGGCGTTTTGACTATTGTTGACCTTGAAATGACCACTTCTAAGGATAAAGCATGTCAAGGAATTCGATTCTCAACGAACGCCATCGCGCCCTCGGCTCTAAGCTGGACGGGGAAACCTGGAACGATATGCCCATTCCCTGGAGCTATGACGCCGATGTCCACGACGAAGTCGTCGCGGTACGTTCCAGGGCCGGGCTCTACGATGTATCCGCGTTGAATATCGTCAATGTCACTGGCCCGGATGCGGAGAAGGCAGTGGACCGGCTGGTGGCGCGGGACATTACCAGGCTCAAGCCTGGCCATTCGCTGCTGGCGGCGGAGGTGAACGAGGCGGGGGCGATTTGCGACGACATCATGGTGATCCGCGATTCCGCGACCAAATTCCGCCTCTCCCACGGCAGCGGTGCGACCAAGCAACAGCTGGCGAAGATCGCGCAAGGCCTCGACGTCAAGGTCGAGCCCGACCTCGGCGCGCATATTCTCTCGCTGCAAGGCCCCAAGTCGCTGGCGGTGCTGAACCCGTTGCTGGCGTTCGATCTCAAGGAGCTGGCGTATTTCCAGCACAAGCCGGCCAAGCTGTTCGGCAAGGATGTCTATATCGCCCGCGGCGGATACTCCGGCGAGCTGGGCTATGAAATCTACTGCCGCGAGGAAGATGCTGTGCTGCTGTGGGATGGGGTGCTGAAAGCCGGTGAGTCGTTCGGCGTGATCCCCGCCTCATGGAATTCCTTGGAGCTGACCCGCATAGAGGCGGCGTTGCTGTTCTTCCCGTTCGAGATGATAGAGGGCGATACCACGCCGTGGGAGATCAACATGGCATGGGGCGTCGACTTCGACAAGCCGGGCGACTATATCGGCAAGGCCGCCGTGCTGGCGTCGAAGGGCAAGGAGCGCGTGCGCCAGATAGGCCTGGTCTGCCAGGCGGCGGTTGCCGTGGAAGCCGGTGCGGCGATCCATATCGGCGGCAAGCAGGTGGGCGTGATCACCAGCGCTTCCTACAGCCGTTATCTCATGCAGTCCCTGGCGCTGGCGCATATTGCGCCGGAGTTTGCCGTGAACGGCACCGCAGTTGAGGTCAAGGGCAAGTCTGCTAGCTGGCAGGCCTACGTCGCGCCTATCCCTTTCTACGACCCGTTGCGCTTGCGTACTCACCCGCGGGAAGAGGTCTGAGCCATGCAGCATGGATACTGGATCAGGAGCAAGCCGGTGTATGCCAGCCTGGCCTGGCAGCACCAGGCGCAGGCGCATGTGGTGCTGGCGCAGGGCGAGGCCGGGCGTGCCGTGCTGCGCCTCTACCAGCAGCGCCTGCCCGAACAACCTGGCGCCATCCTGTACCTGACCAGTCAGGAAACGGATTACACCGCCGCGTTGAAATCCTTGGCAGGCGACAGCGTGCAGGTATTCACCAGCCAGGAGGCGCTATGGGCCGCTTTCGATGCCCTGCTTTCCAACGCGTACATGGGTACGCGCCTGTATGCAGCCGGTGATGAGGACTTCCTCTGGCAGGTTTCGACGCTGGCCGCCAAGCATGGCGTGCTCAATGCCGATATCATGCGCGAGCAGCATGTGTCGCTGGCGCGCCCGGTGTACTGCGTGCACTGCAAGACAATTACGCCGCATGTCACGACCAATATCGCGGTATGCGTCGGCTGCCGGCGCCATCTGTTCGTGCGCGACCATTTCTCGCGCCGGCTCGGCGCCTATATGGGGCTGATGGTCGATGCCGAAGCGCCCGGCGAGATACCAGCGGCCGAGGAGATTTATCCATGAGCAGCTTGAAAGTGATCGTTGCCGAGATTGCCGAGGCGGCGGAAGGCATACGCCGCTTCACCCTGATTGCCGCCGATGGCGGCGAATTGCCCGGGTTTTCCGGCGGCAGCCATGTGGTGGTGTCCATGCCGGCAGGGCCGCGTACTCACCGCAACGCCTATTCGCTGCTGAGCCCGCCTTCGGACCGCCGCAACTACCAGATTGCCGTGCGCCTGCAGGAGAACTCGCGCGGCGGTTCGCGCTTCATGCATGAGCAGGTCAAGGTGGGCACGGCGTTGGAAATCTCCTGGCCGGTCAACCTGTTCGGCATTTCGCGTGTCGGCCGCAAGCACATCCTGGTGGCGGGCGGCATCGGCATCACGCCGTTCATGTCGCAAGTGCATGACTTGCTGCGCAGCGGGGCGAATTTCGAACTGCATTACGCCTTCCGCTCCCCGCGCCACGCCGGGTTCGTCGGCGAGCTGCAAGGCTTGCTGGGCGGCAGGCTGGTTTGCTACGACCAGAGCCAGGGGCAGGCGCTCGATACCGCCACATTGCTTTCACGCCAGCCTCTAGGGACGCATGTGTATGTCTGCGGCCCCGGCGGCATGGTCGACGCCGTGCTGAATACCGCCAGCCGACTGGGATGGCCCGAGGCGCATGTCCACCATGAGGAGTTCCTTGCGCCGCCCGTGGGCGAGCCGTTCGCCATTCGCCTCAAGCAGTCGGCGCGGGTGGTGGAAGTGGGGGCCGAGGAAAGCATGCTGGAGGCCATGGAGGCTGCCGGCGTCGACGTGCCCTACCTGTGCCGCGGCGGCGCATGCGGCCGCTGCGAGCTCGAAGTGCTGGCGACGGATGGCGTGATCGAGCATCACGACCATTACCTGTCCGAAGACGAAAGGCGCTCGGGCGGCAAGATCATGCCTTGCGTTTCCCGCGCCAAATGCTCGTTTATTGAACTCAACCTCTGAGGTGCACCATGAACAACCTTGCCTACAAACTCGACGCGGAAACCTTCCGCGGCGCCTATACTTTCCATAACTCTCCCGCGGCGATCCGGCGTTTTCCCTTTCCGTTCGACCAGGACCACTACATGTATTCGGTCAACATCGAGCCGCACAAGCCCGGCGCGCAAGGTTCCGTCTATGAGCACCCGTTCGATATCGACGAGCACTATGCCGACGAGTGCGTGGACAAATGGGCGACCCTGGACCAGGACCGTGGGCGCTATGCGGCATTGCCGCACATGATGGACGCGCAATGGGATTTCCTGGAACTCACCATGGAAAGCCTGGCGCGCGATTACCCGGCGCAATTCAAGCTGAGCAAGCATGGCGAGCGCTGGACCTGGAACAACCTGGTATTGGGCATAGAGGATAGCTTCGTGTTCGGCGACGCCTCCACGTTGCCGATGGAGCCTTTCGAGTACATGGGCCGGCAGGTGCAGGGCGATTTCGTGTTGCTCGACCAGCGCGAGGGAACATTATTCGCCGATGCGGGCTTCATCACCAGCCAGGCCGACTGGTCGCTCGCATTCGATGTCGGCATGTCGTGGCAGGAATGGCATGGTCCTGTGCCGCAGGTAGAGAAAATGGGCATCATGGACCGCGCGCTGAAGTTCCTCATGAGCCTGCAGCAGGGCAGCCCGGTGCGCCGCCTCAACTGGACCATGACCATCAACCCGCGCCTGGATACCTCGCCGGAGCATTACCCGGAATGGGGTCCTGACCGGCTGAAAGTGGATGCCGGCAATGCGGGCGAGAAAGCGCACTTGCGGGTGGAGCTGCAAAGCCTGTTCCGCTTGCCGCGCAGCAACGCCATCCTGTTCAGCATCCGCTGCTACCTCATGAGCCTGGAGGAGATGGCGACCTACCCGCGCTGGGTGAAGCGTTTCCATCGCGTGATCCGCGACCTGCACCCCGACCTGCTGGAATACAAGGGCATCAAGGTGTACCACGAACCCGTGGTGGCGTGGCTGTCGCAGCACGACGATGGCGAGATGTTGCCGCCAGGCACGCAGCCGGAATGATATGGTTGTGTTTTAAAACGTGATAAATGTGCCGCCTTGCCTAGAGCCTGTTCAATGTCTTTTCATCAGGCACGTTGCCCCGGCAGGGTAGTCGAAAAGGCGCAAACCGCAGACGGGCTTATTGCCCGGCGAGGATTTGCAACGCCGCAGCGGCTGCGCTGCCGGGGAAACCCAAAGGGCACGGCTCCAAAACGCGCCCGCTCTGCGTTGCAATCCTTGGCAAGGCATCAGCATTACCTGCGGACTGCGCCTTGACCGGACACGTTTTGGAGCCATGCGTGCCCGATGAAAAGACATTGAACAGGCTCTTACTTCTTCGGCAAGGCAGGGCACAACGCCATGAGAGTTTTGGCCGCTCTCAGTGGCTGAGCTGGTGCTGCAGATGCATGAAGGCCGGGGCCGCCTCGGCATTTTCTCCGCCCAGGGCGGCGATAAAGCCTTCCACGGCGAGCAGTTCGCCGGTGCTGGCATAGATGCCGTTGCCTTGCTCCCAGACCCACTGGTAGGAGCCGTTGCGTGAATACAGGCGGTAGATTGCCTGCAACGCCTGCCGCTGCGTGAGCTGTTCGCGGGCGGTTTCCCACACCTGGTAATCGCCCGGGTGCAGTAGCTTCCTGAAGCTGAGGGCGGGGCTGGCGATCAGCTCATGCGTGCCGTAGCCGGTGAGGTTGAGGCTGCCGTCGCTGACGAACTCGAAATTGAGGCCGTGGTCGGCCTTGCGCCGGTAGATCATGCACGGCACGTTGTTGATCAGGCTGCTGAGGGAGTGGCGGTTGCTCCTGAGGCCGGCTTCGATCTGGCGCGCCTCGGTGATGTCGGTGAGGGTGCCGAGCACGCTGGCGCCCTCGTTTTCCGTCATGGCGGAGCTGCGGGCGCGGATTTCCACCCAGCATGGCTCGCCGTTGCGCTTGATCAGCCGGATCTGCTCGTTGCAGCGCAGGCGCTTGCCGCGGGCGATGGAGTCGAGGCGCGCAATCGCGAGCGGCTTGTCCTCGGGGTGGATGAAGTCGATCAACGGCTTGCCCAGGGATTCTTCGATCGAGTACTCGAGCAGGGCTTCCCAGCTCGGGTTGAGGAAACTCAGCCTGTTGCCGCGTTGCAGCTCGAACACCACTTCCTCCAGGCGGTTGATGAGGAGGTGGTAGTTGAATTGTTCGTTGAAGCGCACGCCGGTGGCCGGCCCGCTGGAAACCAGCGAGAATTGCAGCAGCAGGCGCTGGTGGGTGGCGCCATGCCCCATGGGGGAGAGGGAAAGCTTGCTCGGCAGCACGGTGCCGTCGAAACAAAGCAGGCGCAAAGTGCTATCCTCCCTGGCGGGGGCATCGATATTGGCCAGCAATGCCGCCAGCAGTTGGTGGTCTCCCGGGTGGATGACGTTAGTGAGCGGCATGCCGACGATCTGGTCCGACATGCCGGCCATGCCCAGCTCGTTGAGGAAAGCCTGGTTGGCGAACACCACCGTATGGTTCTCCACCACCGCTGCGGGCGACGAAAGGCGCGAGGAGACTTCGTGCTCCCAGTTGGGGCTGCGCATGCGGGCCTGCATGCGGCCGATGTTCTGCCGTGCCAGCACGGGCGAGAGCGCCGCCATCAGCAGCAGCGTCAGCAATATGCTGCTGACGATGAGGAGCCCGGTGAGGTGGGTGGCAAAGGGCGCGCTGGCGGTCCACCAGCTGTTGAACACCAGCAGGAAGATAATGCTCAGTATCAGTGTGCTGAAAAGATATAGGCTCATGGCAGTGGCTAAAGGCTAGAACAATTTGCAATCCGGAACCATCAAGACAAGGCTGGTCAAGCCGCTCGGCATCCTGCGTGAGCGCTTGCTGCGTCATGCGCTGTACCTGCGCCTCGTCATGCTGCTGTCCTGCGCGGCGATACTGGCCGTCATGATGCAGGCAGGCTCGCTGTTCCTTCTAGATTACATACCCGCCAGCCAATCCGCAATCCAGCAGTTGGCGCAACGCAAGCTCGAATGGAGCCAGTTTCCCGGCAATGCCGAAATGCGGCAGCCTCCGCCTGCCTGGAGCGCTGCGACATTGACCAGCGGCAATACCTCCCGTCAGTGGTATGCAGAGCACCAGTCCCGCAAGCTGGCCGCGCTGATTGCCCGGTTGCAGCAGGATGAAGCCGCTTATCTTGCGGGACCACAAGGGGGTGCTGGTGCAAAAGCTATGCAGTCGATATTGGCAGGCCACGACGCCCTACTCGATGCGTTGCGCCGCGATGTAGATGAAAAGCAGACGGTGCTGGTGATGCTGCAGTTCATGGGTCTGTTGCTACTGTTGTGCTGCCTGGTCGCGGTGGCGTTGCTGGTCAAGCAGATATTGATAGACCGCGTCGCAGCCTTGGTCGCCATGCTGCCGGGCGAGCAGTTGCCTGCGCGGGACAGCCGGCATATGGACGAACTCTCCCAGCTGGAAGGCGTGGTGCAGGCGTTCTCCGCACAGATGCAGGGCTTCAAGTCCGAAACCGAGTGGTTCAACCGCACGCGGAGCGAACTGCTGCGCCGGCTATTGCGCGCGCGCACCTTCCTGCACGGCCTGGTGCTCTCGCTGAATGACAATGTGCTGAACGAGTCCGTGCTCAGGACCATGATCTACTCGATGGAAAGCAGCCTGGACCTACGCAACGTATCCTTGCGCTTCATGCTGGACGGCGGGGAGAGCCGGGGCGAGCGCTTGCTGTTTTCGCAATACGCCCCGGAGGCCTTGCCGGAGGAAGTGCTGCGCGACCTGGCGACGCAGCGTTCGGCCAAATTCATGCTGGGCCACGAATGCATTGCCGCGACATTCGCCTGCCAGGGGGACAATTTCGGCATGCTGATCCTGGAAGCGAAGCCCGGCCAGGAGTTATACGAGTCCGATATCTCGCTGGCGGAAATCACGGCGCAACTGCTTTCATTGGTGCTGGGCGCGCAAAGCCGGGAGGAGCAGGCGCGGCGGCTGGCCTTGTTCGAGGAGCGTGCCGCGATTGCGCGCGAACTGCATGACTCCCTGGCGCAGTCGCTTTCCTACATGAAGATCCAGATCGCGCGGCTGCAAACGCAGAAGTCCGGAGAGCCAGGGGAAACCAGCGAAGTGACTAACGAGATTGCGAGCGAGCTGCGCGAAGGCCTGGATACCGCCTACCGCGAATTGCGCGAGCTGCTTTCCACTTTCCGCATGCATATGGATGTGCGCGGGCTGGGGTTTGCCATCCAGGCGGCGATCGACGAATTCTCCAACCGCTCCTCGGTTGCGATTACGCTGGATAACCGCCTAGTCAACTGCCGTTTGACCGTGAACGAGGAATTCCACATCCTGCACGTGATACGCGAGGCGCTCTCCAATATCATCCGCCATGCGGGCGCGCATAACGTCGTGGTGGCGCTAGCCTACACACCTGGCAGCACCGTCGTGGTCACCATCGACGACGATGGCGTCGGCATGCCTGCCGCGGCGACGGATGAGCCAGGCCATTACGGGCAGAGCATCATGCGCGACCGGGCATACAGCCTGGGCGGGGATATTACGGTCAGCGCACGGCGCCAGGGCGGCACGCGCGTCAGGCTGATTTTCACACCCAAGCTCAACCAGTAGGTTATTTCAATATCTTGCACGAAAGTAAGTGAACACTATGCTGAAGGTATTCCTGATTGACGACCATGCCCTGTTCCGCAAAGGCGTGAGCCAGATGATAGGCGCCGACCCGCTGTTCGAGGTGGTCGGCGAGGCTTCCTCGGGGCTGGAAGGCCTGGAGCGGGCGCCTGCGCTGGCGCCGGATATCGTGCTGATCGACCTCAACATGAAAGGGGTGGACGGGCTGGAGACCTTGCGCAGGTTCAAGGCCGGCGACCTCCAGGCACGCTTCGTCGTCCTGACCGTGTCCGATGCCGAGGACGACCTGCTGGAAGCCCTGCGGGCAGGTGCGGACGGCTATTTGCTCAAGGACATGGAGCCGGAACAGCTTTGCGGCAGCTTGAAGAAAATCGCGGAAGGCGTGACCGTGATCCAGGACCGGTTGACCGAGGTGCTCAGGCAAGCGTTGCAGGAGCAGGTTGGCAAACTCGCACCCGCCACCCCGGACCAGGTTTCCCTGACCGACCGCGAGCAGGAAATCCTGCAATGCCTTGCGGATGGCCTGAGCAACAAGGCGATTGCGCGCAAGCTGGGCATTTCCGACACCACTGTGAAGGTGCACGTCAAGCACCTGCTGAGCAAGCTGCGCCTCACCAGCAGGCTGGAGGCCGCTGTCTGGGCGCACCGTCATAAGAGCCACTAACAAAACCCTTCTGGCGTCGTTGCTCTGCCTTGCCGTACTACTCGTACTGTCTGCATCCTCGCGTCTAGTCTCGGGTTGAGAGATATGAGGCGAGCCAGAGCTGTTGTTGGCAGATGTAAGTAGTGACTTACATTCCGGATAGATACCTCCTAAGTAGTAATCCGTAGTGGGAATTGTGGCAGCCAGCCCATCCGTTATCCAATGCAATCCTGGAGAAGATGCATTCCCGCATCTTGATGTTCATGTTCAGGAGACTGCAAATTGAGTGCTACCCCATCCCTAGATGTCACGGCAGCGACCCTGGCCGACCCGCCCAAGTCCGGCAGCCTGCACCGCAAGATAGGCTGGCAGGGCGCATTCTGGGTTGCCAGCGGCGTGCCGGCCCTGGTGTTGTTTTCGATTGGCGCGATTGCCTCGACCGTGGGCAAGCCCGCCTGGCTGGCCTGGATGCTGTCGATCACCTTCGGCTTCATCCAGGCGTTCACCTATGCCGAGATCGCGGGCATGTTCCCGCACAAGTCCGGCGGCGCCTCTGTATATGGCGCCATTGCCTGGGTGCGCTACAGCAAGTTCATCGCGCCGATCTCGGTGTGGTGCAACTGGCTGGCCTGGACGCCGGTGCTGGCGATCGGTTCCGGCCTGGCGGCAGGCTATATCCTGCTGGCGATGTTCCCGGCGGACGCGGTGATCAATACCTGGCAGATTACTTTGATGGACCTCGGCTTTATCAAGTCAGGGCTTAGCCTGCGCATCGACGCCACCTTTATTCTCGGCGCGGCGGTGCTGCTTGGGGTGTTCGGCATCCAGCACGGCGGCATCCTGCGCTCTTCGCGCGTGACCATGATCCTGGGCTTGGCGGCCTTGATCCCGCTCATGCTGATCGGCATCGTGCCCATCCTCACTGGCGACATTTCCGCAGCCAATTTCCTCCCCGTCGCCCCGCTAGCTTACGACGAGGCCGGCAACGTGGTGAACGGCGCCTGGGATATCGAGGGCTGGAAGCTTATGGCAGGCGGCATGTTCATTGCGGCCTGGTCCACCTATGCTTTCGAAACTTCCGTCTGCTATACGCGCGAGTTCCGTAATCCCAAGACCGACACCTTCAAGGCGATCTTCTACTCAGGCTTGCTCTGTCTCGCCGTGTTCACCCTGGTGCCGATCGCGTTCCAGGCGGACCTCGGCCTCGGCCACCTAGTGACGCCCGCCGTGCTGGATGCCGCAGGCAATGAAACCAGCCCCGCAGTCTACGACGGCATGCTGGCCCCCGACATTTATAGCGGCATGGGCGTCGCGAGCGCGCTAGCGTCCATGTTGGGCGGCAGCCAGCAGCTGGGCAATATCATCGTCATCATGCTGGTGCTGGCCCTGCTGCTTTCCATCATGACCTCCATGGCGGGCTCTTCCCGTACCTTGTTCCAGGGCGCGGTGGATGGCTGGCTGCCCAAATACCTTTCCCATGCCAACGAGCACGGAGCGCCGACGCGCGCCATGTGGACCGACCTCTGCTTCAACCTGGTGCTGCTGCTGATGTCCGATTACGTGTTTGTGCTGGCGGTGTCGAATGTCTGCTACATCATGTTCAACTTCCTCAACCTCAATGCCGGCTGGATCCATCGCCTGGACCGGCCGAAGTGGGAGCGCCCCTACAAGGCGCCGCTGATCCTGATCGTCCTGGGCACCATCTTGAGCTTTGTGAATGTCGCCCTGATGGGCTTGGGCGCCAATATCTGGGGCGAGGGCACCTTATGGTCCGGCGTGGTATGCGCTGCCCTGATCGTACCGGTGTTCCTCTACCGCCACTACGTGCAGGACAAAGGCGTGTTCCCCAAGGCCATGCTGGAGGACATGCACATGGGCGACGAGGCGGGCGTGAAGAAACGCGCGGGCATCATGCCGTTCGTTGCCATTGGCGTGGCGGTGCTGATCGTGGTTTATATGCAGCAGCTATAAGTTTCGGCTAAAGTTTCAGCTACTCAATGACATCAAGGCCTCGCGAGAGGCCTTGACCGTTTCTACATCTTGGCAAACTCGATATAGAAGTCGCGTATGCCCGACGCCAGGAACTGTACCGCCACGCAGGTGAGCAGAAAGCCCATGATCTTGGTGACGGCCTGCATGCCGTGTTCGCCCAGCATTTTCTCGATATAGGTGGCCGAGGACAGCGCCAGGTAGGCGATGCCGGTGGTGATGGCAATCCCGGCAATGACGATGGGGTCGCCGATGAGGTGGGAGCCTTCGGGAATCTGCGAGCCGAAACTCATGATGACCGCGATCGAGCCCGGCCCCGCCATGCTGGGCATCGCCAATGGCGAGAACGAATAATCCAGGTTGGCATGCTTGATTTCGTCAGGCTCTGAATCCACGCTGGAGGACGAATCCAGTCCCGAGAAGATCATGCGCAAGGCCAGGATCAGGATGATGATGCCGCCCGCGACGCGAATCCCGGGCATGGAAATGCCGAACAGGTTGATGATGCCGTTGCCCAGCAACAGGAACGTCGTGAGGATGCAGAACGCGTAGATACAAGCTTTCTTGGCTTGCCGCTTTCTGGTCTCGACTGTCATTTGGCGCGTCAGCGCCATATACAGCGGGATCGTGGTGAGCGGGTTCATGATGGGCAGCAGGCCGATCACGACGATAGAAACGTATTTGAGGGCTTCCAATATGCTCAAGGCTCGATCCTTTTCTGTGCTGAAGAGTATGTCTGGATAGGATTCTAATACGGGATGATGTTCTGACCGTTGAGTCTCGATGTCTTCGACGACTTTTTTGCATGCGCCCTCGCTCGAGACGCACTTTTCTCTTTCCCGAGGTTTTCAATTTTCCCAGACTTTGAAGTGTTACCTGGCATCCAGGTTGCATGGTCTTTGTTATGCCGTGAAATGGATAAAAACATGCACAAATATGGTGCCTATCACCTTGAATTTGCTTGTTTTTGGTGCAAAGTTTCTTTTTATGAAAAAAAGTTTCATAAATGTGTTGACGCTGTTTTTTGACCTCGGTATAAATGCACTAAAGTTTCTTTTAGAGAAAAAAAGTTTACTTAAAGTGTGTAGTGCAGTGTTGATGACTAACGTCTTTTGGAGCCACGATAAATGCCGTTGAGATTGCTTAAATACGCGTTGAGCAGGGAGTATCCCGGAACGCGTTTTTTCCAGGCGCACACCACGCCGAAGAAATCCTATGACGTGGTGATCATCGGCGGCGGCGGCCACGGCCTGGCAGCGGCGTATTACCTGGCCAAGCACCACGGCATCACCAATGTCGCGGTGCTGGAAAAAGGCTATATCGGCGGCGGCAACACTGGCCGCAACACCACCATCGTGCGTTCCAACTACCTCACACCCGAAGGCGTGAAGTTCTACGACGCCAGCGTCAAGATCTACGAAGACCTTTCCGAAGAGCTGGACCTCAACCTGTTCTATTCCACGCGCGGCCACTTCACGCTCGCGCATACCGAATCCGCGATGCGCACCATGCGCTGGCGCGCCGAGGTCAACAAGCATGTGGGCGTGGAAAGCTACGTGGTCGGCCCGGACGAAATCGCCAAGGCCTGTCCGCAACTGGATTTGAGCTGTAGCGGCAAGGCGCCCATCGTTGGTGCTCTCTATCATGCGCCGGGCTCGGTGGCGCGCCATGATGCCGTGGCCTGGGGTTATGCCCGAGGCGCGGACCGACTGGGTGTGGAGATTTTCCAGAACACCGAAGTCACCGGCATCGACGTGAAGGGCGGCCAGGTAGTGGGCGTGAACACCAACAAGGGTTATATCGCCACCAACAATGTGTTGTCCGCGGTGGCGGGCTTCACGCCGAGAATCTGCGAGATGGTGGGCGTGGAAACGCCTATCGTCATCCATCCGCTGCAAGCCTGTGTCACCGAACCGATGAAGCCGTGGCTCGACACTATCCTCGTCTCGGGCAGCCTGCATGTGTATGTGAGCCAGTCCTCGCGCGGCGAGCTGGTGATGGGTTCCTCGCTCGATCCTTACGAAGTGCATTCCACGCGCTCGACTCTGGATTTCGTCGAGGGGCTGACTTCGCACATGCTGGACATGTTCCCCTTCCTTTCCAATATCAAGGTGGTGCGCCAGTGGGCGGGCATGGCCGACATGACGCCGGATTTCGCGCCGGTAATGGGCAAGACGCCGGTCAAGGGCTTTTACCTCGACGCGGGCTGGGGCACCTGGGGCTTCAAGGCGACGCCGATCAGCGGCAAGACCATGGCCGAGACCATCGCGCGCGACCAGGCGCCCGAGCTGATCCATTCCTTCCGCCTGTCGCGCTTCGAGGATTACGAGCTGACTGGCGAAAAGGGTGCGGCCTCAGTAGGTCATTGAGTCAGGACTAGGCCATTGAGCCAGGACATAGATAAGGAATACACGATGAAATTACTGACCTGTCCCGTGAATGGAGCCAGACCGCTGAGCGAATTCGTCTATGGCGGCGAATTGCGCATCCCGCCCGCTGCCGATTGCAGCGACAAGGAGTGGGCCGATTACGTGCACAACCGTCACGGCGCGCCCGGCCTCAAGCAGGAGTGGTGGTACCACGCGCCCAGCGGCACCTGGTTCATCGTCGAGCGCAACACATTGACCGACCAAGTGATTCGTACATATCTGAAAGGGCAGGAGGGCAGCAAATGAGCGCGCGTTTGACCAAGCAACAAGGCGAGTGGATCAACCGTGCCGCTGTCGTCAAGTTCAGCTTCGAGGGCCGGGAATTCAGCGGCTTCGAGGGCGATACCATCACCAGTGCGCTCTGGGCCAACGGCGAAAAAGTGCTGGGGCGCAGTTTCAAGTACCACCGTCCGCGCGGCGTCCTCAGCCTGGCCAACCACGACGTGAACGTGATGCTGACCGACGGGCTGGACACCAATATCCGCGGCGACGTGGTGGCTGTGAGCAATGGCGCAGTGTTTGAAGCCGTGAATACCGACGGCGGCGTGCGCAAGGACAAGAGCCGCATTATCGACAGCATCGCTCCGTTGCTGCCCGTGGGCTTCTACTACAAAGCGTTCCATACGCCCAAGAAGATGTTCCCGTTCTGGGAAAATGTCATCCGCAAGGCGGCTGGCCTGGGCGTGGTCAACTTCAACTATCCGCGCATCACCAAGCCCAAGCAGCATATCCACTGCGACGTGCTGGTCATCGGCGCGGGCGCTTCCGGCCTGGCGGCGGCGATCGAGGCAGGCAAGCAGGGGCTGCGCGTGGTGCTGGTGGACGAGAATGCACAGCTCGGCGGCAGCCTCGGCTTCGACTGGGGCGGCAGCCAGGAATCCAGCAAGCTGCTGGGAGAACTGGCCGCCGAAGTGCAGGCATTGCCGAATATCGCCGTGATGACCGGCGCTTACGCCGCTGGCTACTATCCCGACCATCTGATCCCCGTGGTGACCAAGGACGGCATGGTCAAGGTGCGCGCCGGGGCAGTGGTGATGGCGAGCGGCGCTTTCGAGCAGCCGCCGGTGTTCCGCAACAACGATATTCCCGGCGTGATGCTCGGCTCCGCCGCCCAGCGCCTGCTGCATCGCTACGGCGTCAGGCCGTTCGAGCATGGCGTGGTGTTCACCGCTAACGACTACGGCTACCGCGTCGCCCACGACCTGCTGGAAGCAGGCGTGAAGGTGGCGGCATTGATCGACCTGCGTACCGAAGTGGATGCGGGCCTGCCTGCCGGGCTGGCGCGCCGCGGCGTAAAAACCCTGCAGGGCAGCGCGATTCATGAAGTCGAGCACGGCGCCGACAAGTTCAGCGTCAAGGCCGTGGTGGTTGCGCCCTACATTGCCGACAGCGCCGAGGCGGACACCAGCAGCAAGACCCGCATCGAGTGCGACGGCGTGGCGATGTGCGCGGGCTGGGCGCCGGCTGCCAACCTGTTGTACCAGGCAGGCACCGCGATGCGCTACGACTATGGCGTGCACCAGTTCGTTCCCAACAAATTGCCCGCGGGTATCTTCGCCGCAGGACGCGTCAACGGCGTCTATGCATTGGCCGACAAGCTGGCCGATGGCAAGCGAGCCGCGGTGGCTGCGATGCGCCATATCGGCAAAGACTTGACGGAGGCTGCCAGCGTGCCAGTCAGCGCCAGTGCGCAAAGCCACCCTTATCCCATCGTCATGCATGCCAAGGGCAAGAATTTCGTCGATTTCGACGAGGATATCCAGGTCAAGGACTTCATCAACGCCGCCAAGGAAGGTTTCGACAACATCGAGTTGATGAAGCGTTTCACCACCGTCGGCATGGGTCCCAGCCAGGGCAAACATTCCAACATGAACGCGATTCGCATCCTCGCTCGTCTGCGCGGCGTGCCGGTGGAGCAGATCGGCACCACGACCTCGCGTCCGTTCTTCCATCCCACGCCGATCGGGCACCTGGGCGGGCGCGGCTTCCATCCGCATCGCACCACGCCGCTGCATGACGTCAATGCGGCGCTGGGCGCGGTGTTCACCGATGTCGGCCCCTGGAAGCGCGCCGCCTACTATGCCGTGCCTGGCCTGGGCATGCAGGACACCATCCTCGCCGAAGTGGAGGCCGTGCGCAGCAAGGCCGGCATCATCGACAGCAGCTCTTTCGGCAAGATCGAGGTGCACGGGCCGGAGGCTGGCGTGTTTCTCGAACGCTTCTTCACCGGCCGCTATGCCGATATGGCGGTAGGCGAGTCGCGCTACACCATGCTGCTCGACGAAACAGGCGTGGTAGTGGATGACGGCCTGGCACACCGGCTGGGTGAAGAATTGTTCTACCTGACTTCCGGCACTTCGAATGCCGCCGCAGTCTACCGTGAGATGCAGCGCTGGCAGCAACTCTGGCAGCTCGATATCGGCCTCGTCAACGTCACCGGCTCCTATGCCGCGATCAACGTCGCCGGGCCGTTGGCAAGGCAGGTGTTGTCCGGGCTCGTGAATTTCAACCTCGGCGAGCAACAGCCGCACAGCGCGCGTGAGGCCGAGATTGCCGGCGTGCCGGTGCGACTGCTGCGCGTGGCTTTCGTGTCCGACAGCACTTATGAGCTGCATGTGCCCACCCCGCAAGCCGCTTTCGTCTGGGAACAGGTGATGCGTGCGGGGTCCAGCCTGGGCCTCAAGCCGTTCGGCACCGATGCCCAGCGCATCCTGCGCCTGGAGATGGGCCACGCCATGCCCGGCATCGATACCGACGGCCTGACCAACCCGCTGGAAATCGGCGCGCAGCATGCGATCGCCATGGACAAGCCGGATTTCATCGGCAAGCGCAGTCTGGAGATCATCGCCAAGCGCACGCTCAAGAAGGCCCTGGTGGCGTTTGCGCTCAACCCCGGCTATGCGGGGGAGATGCCGTTCGAATGCAACCTGGTGATCCGCGACGGCGAGATCGAAGGCCGCGTCACCAGTATTGCGTATTCCAGAACCGTGGGCCGCGTGATCGGCTTCGCCTATGTCGCGCCGCAGCACAGCGCCGTGGGTTCAGGTTTCGATATCCGCACCGATGGCGGCGCGATGGCGCCTGCGACCGTAGTGCCTTTCCACTTTCTTGCCAGCCAACATTGAGACCTGACATGCAGACAGAAAAACTCATTACTCCCATCGCCCATGCCTTGAACCACGCGCATGGCGAACAGATTGCCTGGGACGTCATCGAGCAGATGAAAGTGGCGGCTCACTTTGGCGGCAAGGAGCTGGAAGAAGAGAGGAAAAAGAATCTGGGAGTCGCGGATGCGAGCTTCCTGCGCAAGTTCGGCGTCAAGGGGGCGAATGCCGCCCAATGGCTTGTCGGGCAGGGTGTCGCCATTCCGCCGCGCGCCAATAGCTGGGTGCATAGCGCGGACGGCAGCCTGGTATTGCGCCTGGGCAACAGCGAATTCCTGATCGAGGATGCGCCGGGAGGCACAAGCTGCGAAAGGCTGGCACAAGCCTACGCAGGGGCCGAAGGAGTGTATCCGGTACCGCATGTGGAAGCGTCGTTCGTGATCGGCGGCCACGCGATGCAGGCGTTGTTTTCAGAAGTTTGTTCCATTGATTTAACTCGCGCTTCCCTCGGCGCACAAGACGTCGTCATGACGCAATTCGCCGGGGTCAGCGTAGTCCTGATACGCCAGGACCTGCAGGAGGAGGAGAGCCTCTACAGGCTGTGGTGTGATAGTTCGTACGGTTCATATTTGTGGGAAGTGATCGCAGGCATCGCTCACGAGCACAAGGGCGGACCCGTCGGGATAGGGCGCTATTTCGCGGCCTATTCATAAAACTCAATTGGACTCGGAGAGTTATGTTATGAAGATAGTAGATGGAAAGTTCACGTATCAGCCAGGCACGCCGGCCGAGCAATTGGCGGCGGCGAAGAAGTTCCTGGCCGATAACAACGTGAAATACGTGCTGGCGCAGTTCGTGGATATCCACGGTGTCGCCAAGGTAAAGTCGGTGCCTGCAGCCCACCTCGAATCCATTCTCAAGGATGGCGCGGGATTCGCTGGAGGTGCGATCTGGGGCATGGGCATCCTGCCCAACGGCCCGGACTACATGGCGGTGGGCGATTTGTCCACGCTGAGCCTGATTCCCTGGCAGCCCGGCTACGCGCGTATCATTTGCGACGGCCATGTCGACCAGAAGCCGTATGAATACGACTCGCGCGTGGTGCTCAAGAAGCAGGTCGAGTGCCTGGCCGAGCATGGCTGGACGCTCTACACCGGACTGGAGCCTGAATTCTCGCTGCTCAAACGCGACGACAAGGGCGCGCTGCATCCCTGCGACGAGACCGATACGCTGCAAAAGCCTTGCTACGACTACAAGGGCATGACGCGGCAGGCGGTGTTCCTCGAACGGCTGACCGAAGCGCTGATCGCGGCCGGGCTGGACGTGTACCAGATCGACCACGAGGACGCCAACGGCCAGTTCGAGATCAACTACACCTACGCCGACTGTCTCAAGAGCGCGGACGACTACATCCTGTTCAAGATGGCGGCCAGCCATATCGCCAACGAGCTCGGCATGACCTGTTCCTTTATGCCCAAGCCGTTCGGCAACCGCCCCGGCAACGGCATGCACATGCATATGTCGATCGGCGACGGCAGCAAGAGCCTGTTCCATGACGACGGCGACACGACCGGCCACGGCCTCTCGACGCTGGCCTATCACTTCCTCGGCGGCATCCTGCACCACGCCCCGGCATTGACCGCGCTGGCCGCGCCTACCGTCAACTCGTACAAGCGCCTGGTGGTGAGCCAGTCGCTTACCGGCTCGACCTGGGCGCCCGCCTATATTTCCTACGGCAACAACAACCGCTCGACCATGGTGCGCATTCCTTATGGCCGCCTGGAACTGCGCCTGCCGGACGGAAGCTGCAACCCCTACCTGACCACGGCAGCGGTGATCGCGGCGGGCCTAGACGGCGTGAAGCGCGAGCTGCATCCCGGGCCCGGCCATGCCACTAATTTGTTCGACCTGAGCCTGACTGAAATGAAGGAACAGGGCATCGGCATCCTGCCGCAAAACCTCAACGAATCGCTGGCCCAGCTTGAGGCCAACCAGGTGCTGCGCGATGCGCTGGGCAACTCGCTCACGGAAGAGTTCATCAAGCTCAAGCGCGCCGAGTGGGTCGATTATCAACGCCATGTATCGGATTGGGAAATCAACCGTTACATCGAATTCTTCTAGGCGAATTTTTTAAATGACTGGATTCTGTAAGGAGATTTAATCATGTGTGGAATCGTTGGACTGCTGGTGAAAAACCAGAAATTGCGCGCCAATATCGGCGAACTCATGTTGCCCATGCTGATCGGCATGACGGAGCGCGGCCCGGATTCCGCCGGCCTGGCGATCTTCGGCGCGCCCGTGGATAACAGCGAGCGCAAGTTCAGCCTGTATTGCGCTTCCCCCGAGTTCGACTGGGCCAAGCTCAGCGTCGATCTCAACAACGGCCTCAAGGCCGATGCCAAGGTGGAAGTGAAGGTCAACCATGCCGTGGCGACTACCCAGACCAGCCCCGAAGCCGTCAAGGCCTGGCTCAAGGAGCATTACCCGCAGGTGCACCTGCTGTCCGTGGGCCAGCTCATGGATATCTACAAGGATACCGGCACCCCGGCGCAGGTCGCGAGCCGCTATGACTTTTCCAAGCTCTCCGGCAGCCATCTCGTGGGCCACACCCGCATGGCGACCGAGTCTGCGATCACGCCGTCGCACGCGCATCCGTTCACTGCCGGCGAAGACTGGTGCCTGGTGCACAACGGTTCGCTGTCCAATGCGCACAGCATCCGCCGCAAGCTGGAACACGAAGGTATTTCCTTCGAGACCGACAACGATACCGAGGCCGCCTGCCGCTTCCTGCAATGGCGCATGCGCGAGGGCGACGACCTCAAGACCGCCCTCGAGCATGGCTTCGACGAACTGGACGGCTTTTATACCCTGCTGATGGGCACGAAGGACCAACTGGCGCTGGTGCGCGACCCGTTCGCCTGCAAGCCCGCGATTGTGGCCGAGCACGACGACTATGTCGCGATCGCCTCCGAGTTCCGCTCGCTGGCCCATTTGCCCGATATCAAGAATGCCAAGGTGTTCGAGCCTGCTCCCAAGGAGATGTACGTATGGAAACTGTAATATTCGACCTGGAAAAAACCGCGCTGCGCGAGGTGAACCAATACCTGCACAGCGATGCGACCGAACTCGACGGCAAGAAGGTCACGATCAGCAACCCGGGCGGTACGCACAATATTGCGGTCGGCCTCAAGGCTGACGTCGAGGTGGTGATCGAAGGCCATGCCGGTTACTACGCCGCGGGCATGAACCAGTATGCCAACGTGGTGATCGAGGGCAGCGCAGGCACCGGCGTGGCAGAGAACATGATGTCCGGCCGCGTGCACGTGAAGGGCTTTGCTTCCAACGCGGCAGGCGCTACCGCACAGGGAGGCCTGCTCATCATCGACGGCGATGCGGGTTTGCGCTGCGGCATCTCCATGAAGGGCGTCGACATCGTCGTGGGCGGCTCGGTGGGCAGCTTTTCCGCCTTCATGGCGCAAGCGGGCAACCTGGTGATCCTGGGAGATGCCGGCGAAGCGCTGGGCGACTCCCTCTACGAGGCACGCATCTTCGTGCGCGGCACTATCCAGAGCCTGGGCGCGGACTGCGAGGTCAAGCCCATGGATGACGAGGCGCGCCAGATACTGGTCGATCTGTTGAAGGCATCCGGCCATGCCGATGTCGACCCCGACAGCTTTACCCTGCTGGGCTCCGCCCGCACGCTGTACAACTTCCACGTAGATAACGCAGGAGCCTATTAATCATGAGCGACACGCCCAAAATTCTGCAAACCGAGCCGCGTTTTTCTGCGACCTTCGACAAGAACACCATGTCCGAAATCCGCCGCGCCGCGGCGACCGGCATCTACGACATCCGCGGCGCGGGCGCCAAGCGCAAGCTGCCGCACTTCGATGACCTGCTATTCCTCGGCGCTTCGATCAGCCGTTATCCGCTGGAAGGCTACCGTGAGAAATGCGGTACCGACGTCATCCTCGGCAACCGCTTTGCCAAAAAGCCCATTCATCTCAAGACCCCGGTCACGATCGCCGGCATGAGCTTCGGTGCCTTGTCCGGCCCGGCCAAGGAGGCCCTGGGCCGCGGCGCAAGTGCAGTCGGCACCAGCACTACCACCGGCGACGGCGGCATGACGCCGGAAGAGCGCGGCCAGTCCTCCATCCTGGTCTACCAATACCTGCCGTCGCGTTACGGCATGAACCCGGACGACTTGCGCAAGGCCGATGCGATCGAAGTCGTGATCGGCCAGGGCGCCAAACCGGGCGGCGGCGGCATGCTGCTCGGGCAGAAGATCAGCGACCGCGTCGCCAAGATGCGCTGCCTGCCCAAGGGCGTGGACCAACGCTCCGCCTGCCGCCATCCTGACTGGACCGGCCCGGATGACCTCGAAATCAAGATCGCGGAAATCCGCGAGATCACCGACTGGGAAAAGCCCATCTACGTGAAAGTGGGCGCGACCCGTCCTTACTTCGATGTGGCGTTGGCGGTGAAAGCCGGTGCCGATGTCGTGGTGCTAGACGGCATGCAGGGCGGCACCGCCGCGACGCAGGAAGTGTTCATCGAGCACGTCGGTATTCCTATCCTCGCGGCGATCCGTCCCGCTGTGCAAGCCTTGCAGGATTTGGGCATGCACCGCAAGGTGCAATTGATTGTCTCCGGCGGCATCCGCAACGGCGCCGATGTCGCCAAGGCCTTGGCGCTGGGCGCGGATGCGGTGGCGATCGGCACCGCCGCATTGATCGCGCTGGGCGACAACGACCCGCACCTGGAAGAGGAATACAACAAGCTCGGCACCACCGCTGGCGCCTATGACGACTGGCATGAAGGCAAGGATCCTGCAGGCATCACCACGCAGGACCCCGAGCTCATGAAGCGCCTAGACCCGGTCAAGGCAGGCCGCAGGCTGGCGAATTATCTCTCGGTGATGACCATGGAGGCCCAGGTGATCGCGCGCGCCTGCGGCAAGTCGCACCTACACAACCTGGAGCCGGAAGACCTGGTGGCGTTGACGCTGGAAGCCTCGGCGATGGCGAAAGTGCCCTTGGCAGGCACCAGCTGGATTCCGGGCGTTTCACAGTTCTAGCTTCCACCCCTGTGTTGTACTGACGCAGTCCACTAAGCCAGGCCAAACTGTCATCCGGCAGTTCCCTGGCATTTTTTTTGCCCATGTTGCTTGAAGTACCCATAAAGGAGTAATGCTTCAGGAGAATGGCGTCTTTTTGCTGGTTTGCGACAATACATCAGCTTTTTATGAGCGATGCCTGCTCCTTTTGCAATCATGGAGCTTTCTTGAGGGAGTCATCACCGAGGTGCATGACTCCTTTTTTTCGGCTGCGGAGAATGTCGCCCGCATTCATATACTCGGTCTTTTGCCGACTTGGGATTTAGGATGGCGTTAGCTAGCTTGAAGTAGCGTTCCTTAGCGTTGCCATGGCGTGGTGCCGGAATCCTCACGCTCGTCGAAGTCCTTCCTCGCCGCATCAATGTCGGCAATGTGGTGGCGCGCCCACGTACCCAGTGCGGTAACCGGCTCTATGAGCGAGCGTCCGAGCGGCGTCAATTCGTATTCCACATGGGGCGGCATCACTGAAAACACCGTGCGCTTGACCAAGCCGTCCCGCTCGAGACCCCGTAGGCATAAGGTCAGCATCCGTTGCGATATGCCGTTGATGGTGCGCTTGATCTCGGTAAAGCGGCATGGGCCGTTTGCCAAGAGCATGATGATGAGGATGCTCCATTTTTCCCCAATGCGGGCCAATACCTGGCTGATCTTTTGGCAGTCCGTATGCTGCAAGTCAGGAGGAAGGCCGGTTACATCTACCATACCGTGTTCCTTTGATGTGCCTTATTGCATGCATTCTAAATGGTAGTTACATTGTTAGCCATAGTTACAATTCTATACCAATGAGGATTTCATCATGACTTTGCTTCACATCGATGCCAGCATTCTGAACGAACACTCCGTCAGCCGGCAGTTGACGGCCGCTATCGTCAAGCGGTTGACGGAGGCCATGCCCGGTGCTCAAGTCGTGCACATTGACTTGGCGGACGACCCGGTAGGCCACCTATCCACCGCCGAATTCTTCGCTTTTCAGGGAGTGGAGCCGCAGAACGATGCCTTGAAACAGGCCGTAGCCCGCAATGCCCAGCTCCTGGAAGACTTTCTTGCCGCCGAAGTCGTGGTCATTGGCGCGCCGATGTATAACTTTTCCTTGCCTACGCAGCTCAGGGCCTGGCTGGACCGACTTTCCGTACCCGGCAAAACCTTCCGTTATACCGAGAATGGCGCCGAAGGCCTTGTCGGTGGCAAGCGCGTGATCGTGGCCTCGACGCGCGGCGGATTGTACAGTGAAGGAGCGCCGGCTGCCTTCCTCGACCATCAAGAAACCTACCTGCGTGCCTTCTTCGGATTTCTCGGCATTACCGATGTGACCTTTGTGCGCGCTGAGGGCCTGGCGCTGGGCGAGGAAAGCCGCAAGGAGGCCATCGAGGCAGCAGTGGCCGAAGTCGGCAAACTTGCCGCTTGATACACATGAAGAGAGAACGGCACTTGCCGTCCGTTCTCTGTTCAATGATCAAGCTAAATCTGCCTGCTTTCGTCGAGCTCTGGTTGAAAAGCTTTCCAGCTATTGAAAGGTTGATGGCTTTTTCTTATATAGCTGGGACTAACCGGCGTCAGGCTTGTGCCTCAAGCCTCTCGATATGGGTATAGAAGCGGGAAGGGTCGAACTGCTTGAGGGCGGGGTGTTCATTGGCGCCGGCAATATCCGCCAGCCTGGCTGGGTCAGGCAATGTCAGTTCCCTGGAAAGGCTGAGGTTGGGATAAATGCCGTGGATGTCAGGATGCATTTCAGCCGCCACGATGATGTCGCCATACATCACCAATGCGCCTCCCCAGGAGCGAATCAGGCCGCGCTGGCTCACAGGCACCTCGGATGGCATGGTGGTCTTGATCTGCGCGTCCAGCCAGGCGTAGGCGATCCTGATGCAGTCGTTGTTCTGGTGAACGGGTACGAAGCCTGCATAGTTGGCCCTGGCCTTGGCAAGCGCTATGGTTTCGTCTGATAGCATGAATTTTTTCTTCTTGGTTATGGTGGATTCTGCCACAGCTTCCAGTCGGGCTTCAATTGAACATCAAGGCATTTGCCTCAAGCGTCGCTGCTGGGTTGCCTTTTCATGCCGGCACTATCGAGTCATTGCAAGTTATTTTACTGGCGTATGGCTATATGTCCTTGCAGCATGTTCCAGCTTTCCATAGTTGAGATGCTCGTATATGGCCCGCAAATGCTGCAGGTCATTCGAGTATTGCAGTTCAAAGCAAGGGAAAGGCTGATGATAGAACCTTCTCTCGCGTGTCAGTTCGTCCAGGTCGTCATGGAGCACGCCATTGAAGATGCTGATCTTGTTGTCCACAAAATCCCGGATGGCGGTAATCCTGTTGACGCCATCCAGCAGCCAGCCCGACATCGGCTTGACGCCGCTCGTGCGCCATTGCGGCGCATGGATCACGTAATATCCGATCGGTACGCCAAGAAAAATATTCTCGATAAACCGGGCCTGCCGGTTCTTGTCCCAGTCGGTAAACTGGCTCCAAGGCGGCAGCACAAAGTTGACCAGGGTCTTTTCGCTTTCCAGGCAGGGAAGTTGCGGGGAAATGCCGAAGATATGCTCGATTGGATGGTTGTGCGGTGTGCCGTGCAACAGCCGATCTGGAAGCAGCGGGGATTTTTGATGAGGCACATCTGCCATGATCAATCTCCTTTTATTGTGAAATGGAATTAAGGGGTATTGCAAAATAAGATAATCTTGCCAAGCAATAGTTCCAGCACCCGGCATAGGCATTGATTGTGAAATCCCGATAAGCTGAGTGAGGGGTTTTGCCAGACTAGAGCGCTCTTAAGCGCTCGATGGCTGCATCCAGCGTTTCCTGGTTCTTGGCAAAGCATAGCCGTGCCATGCGTTGTCGTGCGGGTGGCTGGGCATAGAAAGGCGAAAGGGGGATCGCCGTGACGCCTTTTTCGATCGTCAGCCAATGGCAGAACTCGACGTCGTCCAACTGGCTGATGGCCGAATAATCCACCAATTGGAAATAACCGCCTGGTACGGGCAAGGGAAGAAGACTGGTGGTGAGCAATTGTTCGCGGAATCCGTCACGCTTGGCCTGATAGAAGGTGCTGAGTTGCTCGTAGTGTTCCGGCTGGGCGTCCAGCATATGGGCAAAAGCATGCTGCGCCGGCGCAAAGCTGCAGAACACATTGTATTGGTGCACCTTGCGGAACTCTGCGCTCAGGGATGGCGGCGCAATGCAGTAGCCGAGCTTCCAGCCTGTGCAGTGGTAGGTCTTGCCGAAGCTGGAGACCACAAATGCGCGCTCGCGCAGCGATGCGTGGCGTAGCACCGATTCGTGTCGGGCGCCATCGTAAACCATATGCTCGTAAACCTCGTCGGACAGCAACCAGATGCCTGTGTCGTCGATTAACGAGGCAAGCGCCAGCATATCGCCATGGGTGAATATCGCGCCGGAAGGATTGTTGGGACTATTGATCACCATCATGCGCGTGCGCGGCGTGACGGCATCACGAATACGCTGCCAATTTGGGGCGAATGTTTCAGCATGGAGCGGCACGTGCACCGCGACGCCTCCTGCCAACTCAATCGCAGGCTCATAGCTGTCATAGGCCGGGTCAAGTACAATTACTTCGTCACTAGCACGCACCACCGCATGAACCGCGTTGAATATCGCCTCGGTGGCGCCACTGGTCACCGTGATGTCACGATCGGCATCGGGCATATAACCGTAAACGCGCTCGGTCTTGCGGGC
Source organism: Methylobacillus pratensis (assembly GCF_054072455.1). Classification (NCBI taxonomy): domain Bacteria; kingdom Pseudomonadati; phylum Pseudomonadota; class Betaproteobacteria; order Nitrosomonadales; family Methylophilaceae; genus Methylobacillus; species Methylobacillus pratensis. The sequence continues at coordinate 158,249 of NZ_JBSUSR010000007.1, read as the reverse complement.
AATCGCCTGTCGCAGGGCGGGGATGCCCACCATCGGCGCATACTGGTTAAAGCCATTTCGCACGGCCTGCTCGAGGGCATACATTAGCGCTTGCGGCACATCGAAATCAGGAAAACCCTGCCCCAGGTTAATAGCTCCATGCTCGGCTGCCAGTTGCGACATGACAGTGAAAATCGTGGTGCCTACCTTGGGCAGCTTGCTCGAGATCATGGACTGCATATCCGACAATGATAGTGATAGCCGGATTATAGGCGAGCCTATGATAACCAAGGCTGTAAAGTGCGCTACTTCATTAAACTTTTGTGGAAGCATGATTCAAGTAAAAATAGAATCTTGCTTGATATGTGGTGCGCCCGACAGGAGTCGAACCTGTGACCTTTGGCTTCGGAAACCAACACTCTATCCAACTGAGCTACGGGCGCATTTTGAGCAGGAGACGGATTATAGCAAATGAATACATGCTTGTCCTTGCTATAACCTTTTCTCTAGCGGGGGTTATTGAGTATAATCCTTGGCATTTTCCCTGTATGGATTGGTTTTGTATGAGCGCGCACGAGTACGATTTTCCGAAAACAACCAAGACGCAATTTATTCTTGCGGCATTAGGCGCCTTGTTTGCGCCATTGCTGGTGCTGTTCCTTGTTGCGCGTTTGTTTTTTGGCATTCAATCCGGTTTGGTTGATGATCCCGTAGTGGAGCAAAAGCCTGAGGCTGCCGCTGCTGCCAAGCCTGCGGATGCCGCAAGCGACGACGAGGATGGCGGTGCTGATGATGAGCCTGCTGCCGAGGCGCCAGCAGCGGATGAGGAAAAGAGCGAGTAACTGTTTCTGTTACTTGCCCTAAAGCTTTCTCAATCCAGATAGCAGCCCGATGGCCACCTATGCGATAGGCGATATCCAGGGCTGTTATCGCTCCCTTCTTTCCCTGCTGGATGTCATCCAGTTCGATCCCGTAAAAGACAAGCTCTGGCTGGTCGGTGACCTGATCAATCGAGGTTCCGGCTCCCTGGAAACGCTCCGTTGGGCCAAGGCATATGAATCCAGCCTGGTCATGGTGCTGGGCAATCATGATCTGCACGCATTGGCCGTGGCGGAAGGCTATGTACGTGCGCATCGCAGCGATACCTTGCAGGCTATTTTTGATGCGCCGGACCGGGATGAGCTGCTGGAGTGGCTGCGTTTCCGTCCCATGATGCATGCTGAAAACGACTTGGTGGTGGTGCACGCGGGTTTACTGCCGCAGTGGAGTGCCGATCAGGCCTTGGAGTTGGGACGCGAGGTAGAAACCGCATTGCGTGGTGACGGCTACCAGAGTTTTCTTGCCCACATGTATGGCAACTATCCGTTGCGTTGGGAGTCCGGCTTGCAAGGGATGGACCGCCTACGCATGATCACGAATGCCATGACGCGCTTGCGCGTCTGCACGCCTGACGGTGCAATGGATTTTGAATTCAAGGGCGAGTTGGCCGATATCCCGCCTGGGAAATTGCCTTGGTTCGATATACCAGAGCGGCACTCAGCCGATGCCACGGTGATTTTCGGGCATTGGTCCGCGCTGGGTTTGCAGCAGCGCGACAATATTTATGCGCTGGATACGGGTTGCCTGTGGGGCGGTAAGTTGACTGCGCTGCGCCTCGAAGACCGCCGGACTTTCCAGGTGCCTTGCCATCCTGCAGACGGTGCCCGTGCCATCAAGGGCGGCTGATCAGCTACTTTCTTCAGTCCAGTCCAGCCTGGCGGCAATCGACTGCCTTGCCATCAAGCATAGTCCGCGCCTCTCATGTCCCGCGCTGGCGATCGGGGCGGCAAAATCCAGTTCCACCACCGGCTGTGGTTGTGCCAACACCATACGCAGCGATTGCCATAGCGTCGTCTCGCCATGGTAGGCCATGGCCGTATTCACGCTGCCGTCCGCCCTTGGATAGCGGATCGAGAATGGCCGGATGGCCGTATCGGTATCAACGACTGCCTGCATCAGGCTGCCCTTGAAGGGTCTCAACTCCGTACCATTGGTCGTCGTGCCTTCGGGAAAGTAGCACAGGCAGTCGCCAGCCAGAATGCTCTCAGCCGCTGTTTCCACCATGCGGCTGGCATCTTGTTTTTTCTCGCGTTCGATGAACAGCGTATTGGCCTGCGCCACCAGCCAGCCAATCACCGGCCATGAGCGGATATCCGACTTGGCGATGAAGCGTACCGTGCGGATGCTGTTGAGCGCATGGATATCCAGCCAGGAGATATGGTTGGCGACGAACATAGTGCCGCGTACATCGTCATTGGGAACATGGCCCTTGGCAATCACCTGGATATTGAGGATGCCCAGAAACTGCCTGCTCCAGCGTCGGATTATCCTGTCGCGCCTTGCAGCACCCACATTGGGCAGGATCGTCGCCGCGACGGCGACGCCGTAGAGCGTGTGCAATCCGAGGCGTGTCAGGCGGAACAGCTGCGTGGGCAGGGAGGTCTTTTTTTCAGGCAAGCAGGTGGCGGTTGGCAGCTTATTTGAAAAAGTGAGCTGCATAGCGTTTGTTGAGTCGCGACAATGGTAGCATAACCAGCATGTCTGCTGTGTTGAAGTCAGGGTCCCAGGCCGGCGCACCGCAGATATAGGCGCCCAGGCGCAAGTAACCCTTGATCAGTGGCGGGCAGGAGACTTCCAGATCATTGCGCAATGCTTCCAGCGGCAGCGGGCAGTTCGGGAATACGCGGTATTCCACCGGCGATAGATGGTCTTGCTGCAATTGGTGGTACAGGCTGGCCGCCATGTGGCCGCCATCCGCCATGCCGATGCTGCCGCACCCGATCATGTATTCGTAGCGATGTACTTTCATGTAGTTGGCAAGGCCTGCCCAGAGCAGGGTGATGGTGCCACCCATGCGGTAATCCTTGTGGACGCAGGCACGGCCGACTTCCACCATGCTGGAGGCGAGGTGGCGCAGGCGCGAGAGGTCGAACTCGCCAGCGGAATAATAACCGCCGGCTTCATTGGCCATGGCGGGGCTCAGGATGCGGTAAGTACCGACGACTTCGCTGGTTTCGTGATTGCGGACCAGCAAGTGGTCGCAAAAGGCATCGAAGCCGTCCTGGTCGAGGCCTTCGGTGCCGGAGACGTTGGCGCCCATTTCCTCTGCGAATACCTTGTAGCGCAGGCGTTGCGCCTCGGCGATTTCAGAAGCGTTGCGGGCAAGGCTGACGTATAGCTGATTGGCACCGGTCTTGGTACCGAGGGAAGACTGCCGGTCAAGCATGAGGCTTATCCTGACGATTGAGATAGGCCACACTCTAAAAGTGCCGAATGACGGAACAGTTAAAACCAGGTTAAGCTTTTATGAAAATGCCGGGCAAGCCCGGCGTTGATAAAGGTTGAAAGGTAACAGCGAGTTAATGGGTCACGCGGGTGACGCCGCCGCTTTCCACCAGGCGCACCTTGTCGCCGGGGTTGAACTGGACGTCCGCCTCCTGCACCACGGCAATCAGGTTGCCGCTTTCCAGCTTGACGGTGATTTCCAGGCCGTCCTTGCGGGTCACGCCTTCTTCAGCCGCCGCGCCCGCCAGGCCGCCCACCAAGGCGCCGAGCACGGTTGCAATCGCTTGTCCGCGTCCGCCGCCGACGGAGCTGCCCGCAATGCCGCCGACCACGGCGCCCGCGCCGCCGCCGATAGGCGTCTTGGTGCCTTCCAGCCTGACGTTGCGTACGCTTTCCACCACGCCCAAGCGCACGGTCTGGGTCTTGCGGGCCTCGTCGCGGCTATATACGTCGCCTGAGTTCGAGCTCATGCAACCGCCCAGGGTAAGTAAAATAATTGCTGCTGCCAATAAAGACGTAATGCGCATGTTATTGCTCCTTAAGCGTTTTGCTCTTCAGCGTATTCTGACAACGTTTCGTCCACCAGTACCTGGCTATAAATATTTTGAATCTCTTCGCGCGTGATTTTGTGGTTTTGCGCCCCGCGGCTGGCGATCTTGATGGCGCCCATCACCGATGCCAAACGGCCGCTCACTGCCCAGTCCCATCCTTGTGAAATGCCGTAAAGCAAGCCGGCGCGGTAGGCATCGCCACAGCCGGTAGGGTCTACCACCTGCTCCGCTTTCACGCATGGAATCCTGTATAGCTTTCCATCGGCATAAATCGTGGAGCCTTTAGCCCCTTCGGTCACGATCAAGGCCTCGACCTTTTCTGCTACCTGTTCCAGCGTAAGACCAGTCTTTTCCTGTAATAGTTGCGCCTCGTAGTCGTTGACAGCAACATAAGTGGCAAGGTCGATGAAATGCAGCAATTCCTCGCCATTGAACATCGGCAGTCCCTGGCCGGGGTCGAACATGAACGGAATGCCTTTATCGTGGCACTCCTTCGCATGCAGGAACATACCTTCGCGGCCGTCCGGCGCGATGATGGCAAGCCCGATGTCCTGGGCATCGTTGACGCTGTTCTGGTGGCATTCGCTCATGGCGCCAGGGTGGAAAGCGATGAGCTGGTTGTTGTCCTGGTCGGTGGTGATGAACGCCTGCGCCGTGAATGTGCCGGGGATACGCTTGATATGGGCGGTTTCAAGCTGGTGCTGGTCGAGCCATTCGGTGTAGCCCGCAAAGTCATCGCCTACCGTGGCCATGATGACCGGGTCGCCTTGCAGCAGCTTGAGGTTGTAGGCAATGTTGCCGGCCGTGCCGCCGAACTCGCGTCGCATTTCCGGCACCAGGAAGCAAATGTTCAGCATGTGGATTTTGTCGGGCAGGATATGATTCCTGAACTGGTCGCCAAAAACCATGATGGTGTCAAATGCCATGGAACCGCAAATCAATATCCGCATGTCTATAACCTATTGCAATCGTGTGTAAACCGGCATTATCTAGGGCCTGCAGGCCGACTGCAAGCATGAAAAAGCCCGCAGGGCTGCGGGCTTCTCGTGGCGTGCTGGATATCGGCCCCAGTTAAGCTGCCTGTTTCTCCAACGAGTTCTCGATCAGGATCTTGGCCGCCTTCTTGGCGTATTTGACCGCACCTGAACCGCGCTTGATCTGTTCGGCCTGGATCGCGCCCTCGATCAGGATGGAAAGCTGCAATGCCAGGCTGTCCGGGTCGCGTGCGCCGGCATCGGCGGCGAGCTCTGCCAGGAACTGGCGGAACTGGCGCGACTGCTCGGCCGAGAGGCGATGGACGGGGTTCTCCTCATTGGGGAATTCGGCGGAGGCCTTGAGGAAGGCCATGCCGCGGAAATCTGGCGCCGTGACCCATTCCTCGATGAAGTCGAACAGCTTTTGCAGGCGCTCGGAAGGCTTCTTGGTGTTCTTGCTGAGGTTCTGGCTGAGCCAGTCGGTGAAGTCGGAATGGCCTTTCTGCAGGACTTCCAGGATCAGGTCTTCCTTGCTGCGGAAATACTTGTACAAGGTCATCTTGGTCGTGCCGGCGACCGCCACGATCGTGTCGACCCCGGTGGAGTTGATGCCGCGCGTCTGGAACAGATCAGAGGCGACATGCAGTATTTTTTCCCGTAGCACGGACATAATGCGATTCCTTATTGAACGTACAGTATTGTACGCAATGTTTATATACTGGGTAGTATATACATATTCATGCCAGAGCAGGTGGATAACAGATTCATCATCTGCATCATCCAGCTACTGCCCGAGTATAAGTCCTGCTTTTGAATCCTGCTTGGTTTAAGTGTAAACAAACTGTTACAAAAGTATAAAAAAGTGTAAATTGACTAGGGCTGCATTTGTAGGAAGAAACGAGTCTGCTATTTACAGGAAGGTATGTATGCGTAAACTTTTATCATGGGGATTGGGTGGGCTGATGGTCGTGGCACCTTCGGTCTTTGCGGCGGATAAACCGCTATCTGTGAAAGAAACGATCGTGCTGGATGCGCCGGCTGAGGTGGTATGGGCCAAGATCGGCCATTTTGGCGACATGAGCTGGCATCCGGGAATCGCCTCGACGGAGATCGTCGACGGCGATGAGGACAAGCTCGGCGCCAAACGCATATTGACCCTAAAGGACGGTGGCAAGATCCATGAAACCTTGACCGCGCGCGACAGCGGGAAGATGAAGCTTTCGTACAAGATTACGGAAAGCGTATTGCCGGTGAGCGAATATAGCGCCACGCTGTCGGTAAAAGCCGAAGGTTCGCGTAGCCGCGTGGTATGGGTCAGCCATTTCAAGCGCAAGGCGCCAGACGATGACAAGGCCGGTGTGGATACCATTACGGGCATATTCCAATCTGGTTTGTCGCAATTGAAAGCCAGTTTGCACTGAGCATGAGGTTCGATAAAAAACAAAAAAGCCGGGAAACCGGCTTTTTTGTTTTCTTGAATTCTCACGATTGCTGGATGGGTTTCCTCACAGTGACAACCGGGACGGTCAACTGGGCTTTGATATAGGCCTGTTCCGATTCGGACAGCATGGTGAGCGGCCTGTATTCGCAGCTCACTTTCTTCAACAATTGAGTGGCCAGGGTGATTTCCTCGGCCTGGCTGGAAAGATTGCCGGCCACGATATTGGTGAGGAATACGCCACGTTCGGATGCGCCCAGCATCAATGCCTGGGGGAATTGGCAGTTGCCTTGGCGCATGCGCTCGATGGCGCTGTAAAGTTCCGCGACATGATGCGGGCTAGCGACCCTTTCCTGAGCCACCGTGTTCCATAATTGGTGGCTGGATGAGGATTTGTGCACCGTTGGTGTTTCCCGCAGCATGTACCACGACATAAACAAGGTGATCCCCAGCAGGCTGATGAAGCTGGCACTCATGCCGAAGTCCCGCAGCTTGCGCCAGCTGCCGTCGCATTGGGCGTGAATCAGGGCATCGCTGGCGGTGCGTGCGTGGCGTAATGCCTGGCTGCCCGGGTGCTGCAGTTCTTCCCGTAATGCATTTTCCAGCATGATGATGATTTGTTGCGCCAGTACCTCGGGCAGTTGGGCGCCGCCAGCCTTGGCCTGCTTGCTGAGAAAACGGGTCAGGCTGGCTTTTTGCTGCAGCAGCTCTTGTTCAATATCCTGCAACGGTCGTGCGGGCATGAGCGTCAGGTCGAAAATTTTCAACAAGCGCGATTGCGGCTTGTCTTTGCTTGCCTTGAGGGATTGCATCAACCATGAGTGATTTCGATTGAACATAGGCATATCCTGGCTAGAAAGGTTTGACGACCACCAATACCACCACTGCGGCCAGCAAGAGCACGGGCAATTCGTTCAGCCAACGGTAAAAAACGTGGCCGTGACGGTTGCGGTCGTGCTTGAAATCGAACAGCAGCTTGCCGCAATACACATGATAGGCAACCAGCAGGGCGACCAATGTGAGCTTCGCGTGCAGCCAGCCGCCTGAAAAACCATAACCTTGCCATAGCCAGAGGCCGAACGCGATGGTGAGCACCGCTCCCGGCGTCATGATGCCGAAGAACAGCTTGCGCTCCATGATCTTGAAGCGTTCGCTGCCGGTGCGGTCTTCGGTCTGGGCATGGTAGACGAACAGGCGCGGCAGATAGAACAGGCCGGCGAACCAGGTCACCATGAACACGATATGCCAAGCCTTGATCCACAGCATGTCAGCCTGCCATTCCAAGATGCTGGTCAAGCAGCTTGCGCAGGGAGCCGAAATCCAGCTCGCCGATCAATTTCTGGATGATGCGGCCTTGCTTGTCGATGATGAACGAGGTCGGCGTGACGCGGACATCGCTGAACTGTACGGCGGCATCGCCGCTGCTATCATGGCTGACGGGGAAGGGCAGGGCGTTGTTGTGGGAATAGTTGATGACCTGCTGGATGCCGTCGTATGACATGGCGACCGCAATCACCTCAAACCCCTTGTCCTTGTATTGCTTGTAGGTCTGGATCAATCCGGGCATTTCCGCGATGCAGCCGGGGCAGTCGGTTGCCCAGAAATTCACCAGGACCAGCTTGCCCTGCAGGGAGGGCAGGGGAATGGTCTTGCCCTCCAGCGTAACGAACGTGATGTCGGGCGCTTGCGGCTTTTGCGTCAGGGAAAAACCAAGAAAGGCGAGCAGGCCGACAACGGCCAGAGGGATCAGGACTTTACGTAATTTCTGTGACATGGTGAAGACAACCATTCCAACATCAATGTATCTATGGTGGCATTGTGGTGCTTTTCACCGGGTTTGTCATCTGAAATGCACAGCCTTTCTTGCGTATGTTAACAATTCTCATTCTCTTGAAAGCCGCGCCAGTACTGCATTTGAGCTTATTTTTGTCTATATCACCATGATATAATTGTGCCTTTAGCCGCCATTATTCAGCATGACTGCCCGCTTACGCGAAATCCCCTATAACTACACCTCCTTCTCCGACCGCGAAATCGTCATCCGCTTCCTCGGCGAGGATATCTGGAACGTACTGAACGAGCTGCGTTCCGAACGCAGGACCGGCCGTTCGGCGCGCATGTTGTTCGAGGTGCTGGGGGATTTGTGGGTGGTGTCGCGCAACCCGTATCTGCAGGACGACCTGCTCGCCAACAAGAAGCGGCGCAAGGCCTTGATCGACGCGCTGGCGCACCGCATCAAGGCCATCGACGAGCGCAGCGCGGGCAATGCCAAGGTGCTCAAGCTGGTGGTGGCGGCACGCAAGGCGGTGGACGCGTTCGCGCAGGAATTCCAGGACACTGAAGCGCTGCGCAAGCAGGCGTTGAACAGGCTGTCGCGCCATACGCGCAAGGACAATATCCGGTTCGACGGCCTGTCTCGCGTTTCGCACGTGACGGACGCGACCGACTGGCGCGTCGAGTATCCGTTCGTCGTGATTACGCCGGATACCGAGCAGGAGATTGCCGCGCTGGTGCGCGTCTGCATCGAGCTCGGCCTGACCATCATCCCGCGCGGCGGCGGCACCGGCTATACCGGCGGCGCCGTGCCGCTCACCAAGTTCTCCGCGGTCATCAACACCGAAAAGCTCGACCAGTATTCCGCGGTCAATGACACCCAATTGCCTGGCGTGGCGGAAAAGGTGCCCGTAATCCATTGCGGCGCGGGCGTAGTGACGCGCCGCGTGATGGAGGCGGCCAGCGCCGCCGGGCTGGAATTCGCCGTCGACCCGACTTCCGCCGATGCCTCGTGCATAGGCGGCAACGTCGCGATGAACGCGGGCGGCAAGAAGGCCGTGCTCTGGGGTACAGCGCTCGACAACCTGGCTTCCTGGCGCATGGTGACGCCGGATGCGCAGTGGCTGTTCATCGAGCGCCTGGACCACAACCTCGGCAAGATCCACGACGTGGAAACCGCGCGGTTCCGTATCACGCGCTATGAAGAGGACGGCAAGACCGTCATCGGCGAGCCGGAGTTGCTTGACATTCCCGGCCCCAGCTTCCGTACTGTCGGCCTGGGCAAGGACGTGACGGACAAGTTTCTTTCCGGCCTGCCCGGCATCCAGAAGGAAGGCTGCGACGGCCTGATTACCTCGGCGACCTTCATCCTGCACCGCATGCCCAAGCATGTGCGCACCGTGTGCCTGGAGTTCTTCGGCCACGTTGCGCTTGCGGTGCCTTCCATCGTCGAGGTCAAGGATTATCTCGACGCGCACCCCAACACCATCCTCGCCGGGCTGGAGCATCTGGACGAGCGCTACCTGCGTGCCGTGGGCTACGCGACCAAGGCCAACCGCAGCGAGCGGCCCAAGATGGTGCTGATCGCCGATATCGCGAGCGACGACGAGGCCGGCGTGGGCGAGGCGGCTTCGCAGGTGGTGCGTCTTGCCAATGCACGCGGCGGCGAGGGCTTCATCGCCGTGTCGAGCGAGGCGCGCAAGAAATTCTGGCTTGACCGTGCGCGCACTGCGGCAATCGCCAAGCATACCAATGCCTTCAAGATCAACGAGGACGTGGTGATCCCCCTGCCGCGCCTGGGCGATTATTCCGACGGCATCGAGCGCATCAACATCGAGCTCTCCATCAAGAACAAGCTCAAGCTGCTGGATGCGCTCGAGGCCTTTATCAAAGGTGACCTGCCGTTATATGAGGACGACGAGACCCAGGCCGACCCTGAAAGCGTTGTCGCCAAGCGCCAGATGGCGCTGGAATTGTTCGCCGCCACGCGCCAGCATTGGCAAAAGGTGCTGGACAATCTCGACGGCGCGATTTCCCTGCTCGGGCCAGATTTCAGCGACCTTGCCGTGGAGAACATTTTCCGTGCCGTGCAGGAGCACCAGGTGCGCATCTCCTGGAAGCAGGACATCAAGAAGGAGCTGCACCGCATCTTTACCGGACGCGAGTACCGCCGCATCCTCGAGCGCTGCGACGAGATACACAAGCAAGTGCTGAAGGGCCGTGTCTTCGTCGCGCTGCACATGCACGCGGGCGACGGCAACGTGCATACCAATATCCCGGTGAACTCCGACGACTACGAAATGATGCAGACCGCGCACGAAGCCGTGGCGCGCATCATGAAGCTGGCGACCGGCCTGGGCGGCGTGATCTCGGGCGAACACGGCATCGGCATCACCAAGATGGAGTTCCTCGACGACAAGACCGTAGCCAAGTTCGCCGACTACAAGGCCAAGGTCGATCCGGAAGGCCGTTTCAACAAAGGCAAGCTCATGGCGGGTTCCGGCCTGCATTCGGCCTATACGCCCTCGTTCGGCCTGCTGGAGCAGGAATCCATCATCATGGAGCAATCGGCGATCGGCGATATTGCCGACTCCATCAGCGATTGCCTGCGCTGCGGCAAGTGCAAGCCGGTGTGCACCACGCACGTCCCGCGAGCCAATTTACTGTACAGCCCGCGCAACAAGATACTCGGCACCTCGCTGCTGATCGAGGCCTTCCTCTATGAGGAGCAAACCAGGCGCGGTATCTCGCTCAAGCATTTCGACGAGTTCAACGACGTCTCCGACCATTGCACGGTCTGCCACCGCTGCGAGAAACCGTGCCCGGTCGATATCGACTTCGGCGATGTCTCGATCGCCATGCGCAATTTCCTGCGCGAACAGGGCAAGAAGCATTTCAACCCCGGCACCACGGCGGCGATGACCTTCCTCAACATCAAGGACCCGGCCACCATCCGCGCCATGCGCACGGCGATGGTCGGCTTCGGCTACAAGGCGCAGCGCGTCGCGCACGGCCTGTTCAAGCGGCTAGGCGTGCTGAACGGCACCAAGAAGGCGCCGCCGCAAACCCTGGGCAAACCCGAGATCAAGGCGCAGGTGATCCACTTCCTCAACCGCCCGATGCCGAAAGCGATGCCGACCAAGACTTCGCGTGCCTTGCTCGGCATCGAGGACGACACCATCGTGCCGGTGATCCGCAACCCGCAGAAGACCACCGAGGATTCGGATGCCGTTTTCTATTTCCCCGGCTGCGGCTCGGAGCGCCTGTTCTCCACTGTGGGGCTGGCGACGCAAGCCATGCTGTACGAGGCTGGTGCGATCACCGTGCTGCCGCCGGGCTACCTCTGCTGCGGCTATCCGCAGACCTCGAGCGGCAACCACGACAAGGGCCAGCAGATCACGGCGGACAACCGCGTGCAGTTCCACCGCGTCGCCAACACCTTGAACTATCTCGATATCAAGACCGTGATCGTCTCTTGTGGAACCTGCATGGACCAGTTGCAGAAGTACGAATTCGAGCGCATCTTCCCGGGCGCGCGTTTGCTGGACATCCACGAATACCTGATGGAAAAGAACTTCAGGATCGAGGGCATCACCGGCACGCGCTACATGTACCACGACCCTTGCCATACGCCGATGAAGACCTATGCGCCGATGAAAGTGACGCAGGCGCTGGTGGGTGAGAACGACGTTGCTATCAACGACCGTTGCTGCGGCGAGTCCGGCACCTTCGCTGTCGCGCGTCCCGATATCGCCACCCAGGTGAAAATGCGTAAGCAGGAAGAGCTGGAAAAAGGCATGGCGAAAATGGGCCTGACCCCGGGCCGTCCCGAGCAAGACGTGAAAATACTCACCTCCTGTCCGTCCTGCCTGCAAGGCTTGTCACGCTACGGTGAGGATACCGGCATCGAGGCCGACTACATCGTCGTCGAAATGGCCAAGCACCTGTTGGGCGAAAACTGGATGCAGGATTACGTGCAGAAGGCTAATAATGGTGGGATAGAGAAAGTCTTGCTGTAAAACCTGTCAACCTAGTTTTAGGACTAGACACGGGAAAAATTTATGGTGCACCGCAAAGAGGCTGAGATTTCATATATTCACTGGAACAGTTGCCAGTGTAGCGATATCCAGTGCGTAGCATGCAACGTTCAAAGTCGTGTTCCAGCCGAGCACGGAATATATCGCTGCTTTCTTCCGGAAGTCGTTTTTTTCTGTCAAGTGCGAAACTACCGTTGGGTAGCCCTCCGCATGCCACCCAGTTATTCAAACGACTTTCCTCCGTCATTTCTTCCTTCGTCCAATAGGAGATATAGGGTTTGATGTCGGGTTTGTAGAAAGGATCACCATTCATCCAATGCCCTCCGATCCCACAACTGGTGAGCATGATATTAAGCATGAGTGCAAAATAGACTGATTTACGCATTTTTATTTTGTACCTTCTAATAAAATTGAGATTGCTTGCTAGATCTCGGGAGGTAGCAGTTCTGATATCGCAAATGGCGTTGATACTACTGGATGCTTTTGACTGCTGTCAGCGTTTCTTTTTTAGTCAGTCTAAAGACACTTTTCATCGCAATACTCCAGATAGGTATAACCTTTATCGCGCATGCAATCGGCCCACTTTTTAGTGAGTCTTGCCTCCGCCATGACATTATTAAAATCTTCATGTTGTTTGGCCGATTGGATTTCTTGCGGAAGAAAATTTACACTTTCATTTCCTTTTGCACCACAAGCCGCAATATCCATTCGACGGCTTTCCTTTGTCATATTCTCTTTGATCCAATGAGCACCATAAGGCCTAGGATGTTTCAATCTGTCGTAGGCAACTTTATCGCAGTAAGCTGCGGGTGTTTGTGGTCCACAAATTTGACCATTACCAATCGTACAGCCAATCAATAAACAGCTAACACATATGGTGAACAATAGCGTTATCATTACTCTCACTTTGCACTCCTCAATAAAATAGAAATAGCTTGCCAGACTTCGGGAGGTAACAGCTCGGACATTGCAAAAGGAGCTGAAAGTACGATGGCTCCTGTTGCACTCCATGTGTTGTGGGCTTTAATTAATGCGTCCGATCTCCCACGCATCGCATTCCCTTTCTCGTCATATAATCCCGTGATCTGCCCTCCGATAAAATCGTGGAACAATAGGGGACAGACCACGTTTATTTTCTAGGAGATGCCTTAAAAGGCCTACCGGATTTACCTCGTAATACTCGTATCTTCAATGCCTCTGAAATCTGATCTGCAAAACCCGTGTCTCCCAACACATAATTACCATTATTTCCTCGATAATGTGGTGCGGAATATTAGGAAAAATAATTCGAAGGCGGCGGGGCATATTAAACCTTATAAGATATTGGCCTAAATACTACTATTAATCGTGGTCTGTCCCCTATTATTTGTCCCCTATTATTGCGCCAAGTGATATAGTGTTGGTCGACTTCCATTGCACTATGCCATCTTTTAGCTCGTAGGGCGCACTCGCTTGCAGTGCGCCGTATGCAAGCGCATAAAAATACGGCTTACTTGCCTTAATAAGGCGAGCTCGCCCTACGCGGGGTGATTTTTGGTTAACATCCAGAAACACTACAGTTGGAGATACATCCGCTCATAAGCAATTCAATAAGTGTAATAATTAAGAAATAATAATATTGACTCATTAAGTAAATACCTTCATTTTGATTGAATTAAAGAAATTACCGCATTCCAAATTTCTGGCGGCAATAGAGTACTTAAAGCGAACGGAGCTGCTAGAGGAGAATTAATCATATTTGTTATGTTTCCAATACATTTTTACAGCGTTTCACTTCGATGTTTTTCATTACTAAGCTCGGCACGCTAGCTTGCAGTGTACCGCATGAAAGAGCATAAAAATACAGCGTACTTTTCCTTAATAGGGCGAGTAATCCCTACGCGATATGTGATGTATTACCATCCCCATTTATATCCATTAACAGCACATGAAAGTGTGACAAAAGCTAGAATAATAATTCCTAATGATTTAAATATTTTATTCAAAATTGTCTTCATGTTGTCATCCTGAGAGTTATTTGCCATTTTCCGAGCTGGTCATACCAGATAAAACTATTGAGAGTGTCATGAGTTCGTAGGCGAACTCGCTTGCAGTGCGCCGTCTATTAAGAGTATAAAATACGGCGTACTTGCCTTGCGGCGAGTACGCCCTACGCGCGCTGATAAGCCTATTGACTGTGAGAATTTATGGTGCACCGCAAAGAGGACGAGCTTTCATATACTCACTGGAGCAATCACCTGTATAACGGTAGGCGCTGTAAATCATGCACCGTTGGAATGCAAACTCTTGACGGGTAGTTGCTTCGGCCATACTTTCTCCTGATAACCGATCCACACTGTTAATCCCAAAGCTTCCATTGCGCATTCCTCCGCATTTCACCCAGTCGTTTAATCGTCCTTCTTCTGTCATGCCTTCTTTAATCCAATACGAGATGTAGGGCTTGATAGATTTGATCATTTTTTCTCGCTCTAGCGCGCACGGACCATCCAGACATTGACCATAAAGGCATCCTGAGAGCAAAAAAGGAATGCTGAGTAATATCCATGTTTTCATTGTGCACTCTTTAATAAAACAGAAATTGCCTGCCATACTTGTGGGGATAAAAATTCTGACATTGCAAAAGGGGGGGGCAGGGGGGAGGGCAAGTTAATAATAGGGGACAGACCACGATTTATACACTAGGAGATACCTTAAAAGGCCTACCAGCTTTACCTCGTAATACTCGTATCTTCAATGCCTCTGAAATCTGATCTGCAAAACCCATGTCTGCCAACACATAATTACCATTATTTCCTCGATAATGTGTTGCGGAATATTAGGCAAAATAATTCGAGGGAGGCGGGGCATATTAAACCTTATAAGATATTGGCCTAAATACTACTATTAATCGTGGTCTGTCCCCTATTATTCGGAATAGAAATAGTCAATAATGATTTTGCTCATCTCATAATTTTTCATTTTGTTGGCTCAATATGAATTTTAAATGGTTTCCCATTGACTGGGGTTATTTCCGATTCCATGTTTTCTCTGTTGTTAAATTGCTATCTATGGTGCACCACAAGCTGGCATAGATTTCCAATAGTCATTCCAGCATGTTCCAATATAATGATAGCCTTTGTTAATTAGACAAACTTGCTGTTCAGCAATTTGTCTTTTATCGGCTGGCTGAATGTCTTCTCCGTCAAAATTTTCTTTGGGTTTTCTCGAAAAAGTACCATTTGCGTTTCCTCCACATGCCTGCCAGTCAGCCAGGCGAGTTTCCGCCAAGGTTCCGGAGCGCTCCCAACTCTCTACTTCTTTGAGAGAGGCGGGGTAATCACCGAGTGGAACAAAGCATCCCCAACAAAAGCACCCGGAAAGACTAGTTGTTAATCCTAGTGCGACACATAATCTGATTATTCTCATTTAGCGCCTTTCAATAAAATAGAAATGGCAGTCCAAACCCCAGGAGGTAGTAACTCTGCCATTGCAAATGGGGTGGACGGTAGAATTGCCAATTCGGATACCCTATCTCGAATAAATCGTTCTGTGCTCTCCATTCCACGTTTTGTATTTCCCTGTTCGTCATACAAGCCAGTAAGTTGTCCTCCGATATAGTCATGGGTTCCACCGAAGGCTTCTATCAATTTGTCCTGCCAGCTACCCGGCTGATATTCATAGTCAAACAATGTTCCTATCCAGCCTTGAATACCGCCAGTTGCACCAGCCGCTTGTTGTCCTTCGGGGGATGCCAGGAATTCGGCAAGTGATATTGTGTTGGTCGACTTCCATTGCACCATGCCGTCTTTTAGATCAAGTACATTATTTCCATTTTCATCTATTCTAGTTTCACATCGTGCATTATTTGTTCCACAGATATTATCCAAATTAACCCGAGTTCCGCCTCCCTTGATACCGTCACCGCGAACACCTTCGCTTTCGCCTGAGGTGTTATTGAGTACCGTGTTGCCATCGGTGATTCCTTTAAACAAGCTTGAGTTTGCGATGGTGATTTCTCTCATTTTTTCTGCTGCTGCAGATAATGCTTCCTTGCCAAGCGCTGTATCCAATTGCCCGGTGACTGCACCTATCAATACATTCATCACCTGCTCTTGAAGTCGCAAGTCTTTGAGTTGCGACTGAATGATTGATTTTTCCTCGGGCGTTGTTGCTTCTTTGAGTTGTTGCTGCAATGCCCGACGTTTTTCCTGAACATACTGGCCTACAGCATAATGGGCCTGCTGCCCAAACGCCTCCGTAATCTGCACCTGCGCCTGAATCTCCTTGGCTACCTTCTCCGCATCGAAGATAGGCGCAATGGTATTGGCCGTACTGTTGCCTTGGCTATCCATCGCATTGCCATGTTCATCAACGACGACATCGCGGTTGAGCAGGGCAATGGTCGTGGCCGAATCCGTGCCGGACATCGTTGCTTGCGCTGAGCCATTAGTAATATCGACAATACCGCCACTGACCGCACTGACCGTCGTACTGTCGGCTTTATCACTATCGGAACCGATGCCAGCGCCAGAGAGCTGCGGCAACCCAGCCTGGATGCCGTCGCCGATGGTAGCCGATGAAGCCTTGGCATCATACTCCGCCTTGTTCTGGATATCGGAGACGGTAAGCGTTTCTGTAGTGAGCGTGTTCTTATTGTCTTGAATGGCTTGTTCGCTTGACGCAATCACCGCCCCCTTGAGATCGGTATTGCCGTTGACATTGACCTGGAAACCGCCATCTCCGGCATAGATGCCCGCCTGCTCGTTGACGCTGGCATAGTCGCTCTTGATCTTGGTATTGGACGAACTGAACGACCCGCCAGCCATGCCAGCGCCAACCGGCACACTGACGCTGATACCGGAGCTTGATTGCTTGCTGTCGTAAGTGCTGATGTCCTGCAAACTCTGGATATTGAGGTCGCCATCGCCGGACGTGCCTACATCGGCCACCACCTGATCGCCCCGCACTTGTGCGCCGATGATGTTGGTATCTGTACCGCTTTCCAGCGTGACCTTGTTGCCAGCCTCAACTACGCTCTCAGTCCAGGTGATATCTGTGCCACTGGCCTTGCCTTTGCCCTGTGATGCGCTGGCCGTGATGGCAAGCCCGTTGGAACCTATGCTGATGCCGACACTGGCGCTGCTGTTTTTATTCTTGCTGTTCAGCGTCTCCGTATTCTGCGCAGCGATCAGGTTCACCTCATCATCCGCTTTAAGACTTACATCACCATCTGCCTTGATCGAGCTGCCGATGACGTTGATATCCGATTGCTCCCCAGCCCCCGTCGCCGTGATGTTGACATCGCCGCCCGCCATCACGGTGCTACCCTGGGCCGTGCTGCTGGTTTGCGTTGAGGTGCTGCTGCTCTTTGAAGTACCAATACTGAGCGACAGATTCACTCCGCCTGCCTGATTGGCGGCATCGGTGACGCTGCTGCCTGACGGCGGCGCATTCAACGCCTGCATCGTGCCATCGTAAGCGTTCTTCGCCGCCAAGGCTGTGGTGCCTGCCGCCAAAGCCTGCATGCGGCCATCTGATGTGTTGCTGGCGGCCTGTTTCATTTGTTCGGCGGTCTGGATGGCCGAGATGACCGGGCTGGTGATCGCCAGCGTCAGGCTGCTCTGCTTGAACTTGGTCTCGGTGGTCTGGGTGGAGGTGTTGTTGCCCGCGGTGATATTGACCTGCTGGGCGCTGATCTCGATATCGCCTTCTGGTGTGAGCACATCGCTGGCAATCTGCGAGTAAGTCTTACCCGCCTGAATGCTGACGTTGCCTTCGACGCTGCCCACCGTGCTGCCGGATTGCGTGACCGTCGTGCCGGTCTGCTTCTGGCTCAGGTTGCTGGTGCCGTAGCCGATGCTGGAGCCGCTGGCGGAGAAGCCGGATTTCTTTTCTTTCTTGGTATGGGTTTCGTCCAGGGTGTTTTCTACCGAGGTGATGATGACATCGCCAGAAGCCTGCAGTTTTGTACCGCTAGTGGAGACGATGTTGCTGCCTTGTACTGCAAGATTGCCTGAGCCCGTTGTCCCTGCCTGCAACACAATATTTTCTGCACTTAGAGTGCTGCCGTTGCGGGTGGTTTGGTCAATGGTGTCGCGGTATTCTTTCTTGCGGCTGGTAGTTTTCACCTTGCGGTAGGCATCGCTGGCGAATGTGTTGGTGCCTGCGGTGATCGAGATATCACCTCCGGCGGTGGCCTTAAGGTCGCCTGCATCGCTATTGATGCTGCTGGCAGTCACGCTGAGATTGTTGCCTGCCTGCAGGGAAATGTCGCCGCTGGTGGCGATGCTGCTGCCGATGTCAGTGGAAGATTGTTCCTTGCGCCACGATTTCCGGCCTGCGGCGTAACTGTCGGTAGTGGTTGCGACGGTGCCGATATTGAGGTCGTTGCCAGCTTGCAGCAAGGTCTGGCCGTTGGCTCCCTCATTCCGCACGGCAGCAGCCATGAGGTTGAGGTCGTTGCCTGCGCTGGCGACGAGGATGGCCTCCGGGTTACTGACGTATAAACCCGCCACGCGGTCAATCACCCGGCTTTGTACATGGGTTGGGCCGTCTCCCATGCGCACATTCAGTTCAGTGGTGCTACTTTGCACGGTCAGGTTGTTGCCGGCCGCCGCGATCAAGCTATTCTTGCCTACCACGCTGCCGCCCTCGATGTTGATGTCGTGGCTGGCGGCGAGGAGGACGTCGGTGCCTGCAATCAGTCCGCGAACGTTGTGGATGTTGTCTGCCGAGATGTTGACGATATCGCGTCCGGCGATGATGCCGCTGGTATTGAGATCACCGTTGCCGACTTGCAGGTTGACAGTGCTGCCTGCGAGCACTGCGCCGCTGGGGGAGATGTCGTTTTCCTGGAGGCGTACATATACCTGCGGCACTAAGGCCTTAGTGACAGTGCCGTCCGGTAGGGTCACTTCCTGTTCCACCAGCCAGACAATGTCGCTAGTGAGTTGGGCCACTTGTTCTGCGCTGAGGGCGATGCCAGGGATGAGTTGCAGGCTGTCGGCCTGTGTCAGGCCTGCGCTCATGAGTGCTTGGTATTGCGCTTCATCATTGGCATATCCATCCAGGAAGCGCCTGCCGGTCAGCTCCGCTATTTGTTCCCGCACCAAGCGTTGTTCGTAGAAGCCGTCGCCCAGCCTCTTCTGAGTGATGGCAGGGTCGAATGAGAGTTGCTGCATCATGTAGTCGGAACTTAGCCAGGCACGGTAGCTGGCGAACTGCGGGTCAGTTTCGATCAGGTAGCTGGCGGTGGCATCCGGTGCTGGGTGGAACAGGCTGCTGGTCGTTGGATTGTGGATATTCACCGGGCCGGACGCGCCAGGACTGTTGCCGCTAGCATTGGTCACTGGAGCGGTTTGTTCGCGGATGGTGGTGTTGTCGATGCGATCAGTGAAAGTGCCGGTGAGAGTGCCGCCTGCGCTGATGATGGCGGGTATGGTTTCGATGAGGGTACTGGAACTGCTTGAAGTCACCCAGGTGCCATGATCGCGATCTCCCCAATGAATTCGATTCCTGGTTGTGATCAAATCAGTCTGGTGGAATAACTCCGCTCCTTGGTTGAGTAATGCGCTGCCAGTAAGATCAAGATTGCCGCCTACCTCAATATTGCTATAGAGATTATTGAGAGTATTGAAGTTTATATTGGCATTTCCGGCTGCCAGGATAAAGGCGCTAGGGGAATTGGCGACAACTTCATCCTCGTACTCGCTACGTTGGTAGGTCATATGGTCAATATAGGAACATTTGCCTATATCAACACAAATTTGGTCGCGCGTGGTTGATGAGCCGACATATACCCGCTGCGTACTAAAGGTGGTACGCTGATTGGTCAGATTTTCTGTTGATATGTCCATATCGCCGAGGGCTTCAATGCTGGCGCTTTCATTCAATATTGAACCTGATCGGCCTGCTGCGTGGTTGTTGGCATCCAAAGTGCCAGCTATCGCCAGGTCGCCTGCACTGAAAATGGTTGCTCCCTGCTGGTTGACCAGGGTATTGATGCCGAGCTCAAGTCGATCGCGTGCGGCAATCGTGGCCGCGGTGGTGGTGCCGTTGAACGCTTCCGCGTGGTTGGTCAGGCTGGCGGCGTGAATCGCCAAGTTGCCGCCATAGAGGCGGCCGGTGCCGATGTTGTCAATGGCATCGGCTCGGATAAAGTTGCTGCTGCCATCAATTAAGCCGCGGTTGGTGAGGGTGCCGGTCAACAGTAGTGAGCTGTTGGCGCCGCTGATTTCACCATCCTCCTGGTTGTCGAGGCTTTGCGCCGTGAGTTGCAGCGTTTGCCCCGATTGCAGTTGGCTGGCGTTGGTAATCTGTCCATCGGTACTGAGCTGCAAATGGCCATTGGCGATTATGCGCCCGCTGTTGTAGATATCGCCCTGGGTGGCAATGCGCATATTCTCCTGGGTGAAGATGTCCCCATCACCGCTGAGGGAGGTGCTGTCGATATCCAGGCTGCCATCAGCCGTTAATGTGCCGTCGGTGTTGACCAGGCTTGCTGTCGAAATGCTCGCTTTTTGCTTGGCGGCCAATATGCCTTGCGTGTTGTCGATACCTTCAGCAGCCTCCACCTCCAGGTTGCCTTGTGCGGTAATGGTGCCGCGATTGACCAGTTGCCCCGCGCTGGTTACCACGACTTCGCCCACACTGGCGCCTATATGTCCGGCATTGCGTACGCCCAGCCCGGCTTCGGTGCCGACGAGGTGGATCTTGCCTGCGTACATGCCGCCCAGAGCCGCCACATCCACGGCAAAGGCCGGGGACGTGCTTGCAGTGGCGATCTGGGAGATCGCCGTTTGGTTGCCGTTGCTGTCGATATCGACCTGGTTGACTCCGGAGGTGATGTTGAGCTGCTTGGCCCAGATGCCGGCATTGACCTCGACCGACCGCGTGATGACATCGGTGTAGTCAGCATGGCTTGCATCCATGCCGTTGCCAATGAAGCTGATGCTGCCGCCGCCCACACGATAACCCAGCAGGTTGCCGCTATTGACGATGGGGGTGCCGGTGGTCAAGGTGGCGCGGTTGGCGTTGATGAAGCCGCAGCCATTGCAACTGATGCCGGCCGGGTTGGCGATGACAAGCTGAGCGCGGCTGCCTGCGATCTCGATAAAACCGTTGAGCAGGCTGGGGTTGCTGCTGTTGATTTCATTAAGGATGACGCGGGCCGCGCCGCCAGCAAGCAGGGGATTGCCTTGCACCCAGCCGCCGAGCTGGGTCTGCACGTTGGTGTTGCTGTTGTTGAGGATGGCGCCTTGGGCGTTGACGTCGAATTGGCTATAGGTGTTGCGCGATACTCCGGCGGCACTTGGCGTCTGGATGTTGATCAGCGGCAGGCCGTTGGCGGTGTTGCCGATGATGGGTTGCTGGCTGGCAGGCGCGGATGGATCGGCGATAATGTCGGCCTGGGCCGCAGTGGGGATGAGGATGGCAGCGCCCAATATGAGCATGAGGGAGAGGCGCAGGAGCGGAATGCCCGCCAGCGTGATGTTGTCCATGGGCCGGGTGGCGCCGGTTTGCGTTGCCGGGGCGGAGTTGCGGGCCGGGATGTTTTCCGCCACGGCCATCATGAGGCCCCGGGCACGGTTGAATATCAGACGGTAGCGGTGTTTGTTCATGTTGATGCCTCCCCTTGTATGTGGCTAGAACGACCAGTTGAGATTGAATCCGGCGGCGGTTTTCGCGGTCTCGAATCCATCCGGCTTCTTGACGGGTTGCCCCAGGAACACGTCGTAATTGAATCCCCTGTAACCACCGCGCATGCCGACGATGGCACCTGCCAGTTGCTTGCCGATCAGGCGGTCGCTGGATTGCCCGCCCACTTCGCCATAGTCGAGCCCGAGATAAAGCGCCTGGCCGCTTTGCCCGAGCATGGCGCTGAGGTCGTTGCGGATGAACCAGCCGCGGTCCGCGCTCAGGGTAAGTTGGCCGTCGAAGCCGCGCACGGTGTAGCGATTGCCGATGGCGAAGCGGTCTTGCGGCGTGAGCGGGGTGAGGTTGGATTGCGCGCGGAGGTTGGCGGCGTAGTGCAGGGATTGGCTTCCCCATGGCGCCTGAAAGGAAAATGGGGCCATGAAGCTGAGATCGGCAGTAATGACCTCCATGTGCGAGGTACCTTCGCCAAATGCTTCCTCGGGTGCCTTGAGCGCCTGTTGCGCGCCGGTGCCGCGGCGATAGGCAAGGCTGTAGTCCAGTATGGATTGGCCGAGATACCAGCTCTGGTTGACGCCCAACGTCCACCCGGCAGTGCGGCGGCGCTGCACTTCCACTTCCGTATCGTCAACGTAGTTGAATGACTTGCGGAAAAAGCTTCCGACAGAAACCTGCGTCTTGTTGATGGCAGAACGGTACGCCATGCGGCTGAGCCTGAATTCGGTATTCTGCGTGCGGCCGCTGTAGAGGTAGGATTGATTGAGGCCGGCGACTTCCTGGTGATAGTGGTAGCTGGAGCCGGTAGCGCTTAACAGCCAATGGCCATAGGGGATGGAGTAATGCAGGGTTTTGCCGCGCGAGCCGCGGCTGCCCTTGTCGCCTCCACCCAGGTCCTGGTTGAGATTGATGTAGAACAAGTCGCTCAGGCCCAGCAGGTTGTCGCCGGAGAGCGTGACGCCGCCCTGGTATTTGCCGGTGCTGTCGAAACCGCCGTCGTCGGCGCTGAACGTGAGGCGGAAAGGCAATGCCTGGCGGTAGCGGATCACCAGGTCGCTCTCGCCGGGTTGCGCATTGCCTTCGGCGGGCTCGATCTGGATATCGGCATCCGAAGTCGGGGAGCGCTTGAAGTTTTCCAGGCCTTGTTCGATGGCGCGCAGGTTGAGGATGTCGCCAGGGGCGACCGGCAATGCGTTGCCGTAGCGTATCCTGGGGCTGGAGTCCGACGTGAAGCGGATTTGCCGCACCTTGCCGGGAATCACGGTGAGGCGGAGATGACCATTGCCCAGATCCTGTGGCCCGGCCAGGATGCGCGTCGTGACAAAGCCCTGGGCGACGATGGCGTTCTGCACATGCGACATCACGGCGTTGATGCCTTGCGCGCCCAGGCAACGGCCGATGGCGAGATGCTCGCCATGGAGGACATTCTGCAATGCAAACTGGAAGAGATCGGCATATTCGCCTTCAAGGCTGATCTGCCTGATAGTGATGCAGGGGAATTCCTCGGCTGGATAGGCCAGCGGGGTTGTCGGCTGCGAGCCAGGCTGGCGTGCGTCTGGCGCGGTTTCCTGTTGCTGGCGCAGGACGCGCAGGCGCTCCTGCTGCAATAGCTGTTCCTGCGCGGACGTATCGATCGGTTCGATTGCCGCGATGGACGGGCATGCTTGGAGCAAGGCCAGTACGGCCAATAATCCATGACGAAATGGCAACAAACGTAATTCCCCTATAACAATATGCAATCAATATTTTTATTGCTAAGGGGCAAGGCCGACATTGGCTGATGATTAGACAGCCTTTGCGCAACGGGCCAAGCATGAAGCTCGGCGGGCGAGGTTCTCAATATGGCGGTTCCGCTGTCATAGTAGAAAACTGCTACTACCTTAGACCGGTGACTTTGCGCCCTTGGTTTTTCAACCAAGGTTGCCCTTAACATTTTTGACTATTCTGATACTGTCGATGAATTAATGTCAATCTGGTATGGGTGTGAGTTTATCTCTTTGTTTTGTAGGCGGATTGCTGGCGATGATGTCGCCTTTTGTCTGTAGGGCGAGTGGATCGCCAGGCTGGATGCCGGGATGGGCGATATTATCCAAAAGGCCCGGCATGAGTTTGTCTATAATGACTCCATCAAATTGTCGGTACCTCGCATGCTCGTGTTGAAAACATTCTCGTTATTTGTCGTGACCGCGTTGGCGGAGATCCTGGGCTGCTACCTGCCTTACCTCTGGCTCAAGAAGGGCGGCTCTGCCTGGCTACTATTGCCAGCCGCCATTAGTCTTGCGGTGTTTGCTTGGCTGTTGAGCCTGCATCCAACCGCAGCAGGGCGGGTATATGCGGCATATGGCGGGGTGTATATATTCGTGGCGCTCGGCTGGTTGTGGCTGGTGGATGGCATCAGGCCTAGTACCTGGGATGTCGTCGGGGTAGCGGTAGCCTTGATCGGCATGGCGATCATCATGTTTGCGCCGCGTTAGTCTTCCAGTCCTTGCTCATTCAGGAGTAAAGTGAAGTGCGGCTGGCAATAATCTCCTAGCGCTGTTGCCATGCTTTGCTAAATCGCGGTATCGACTGCGACAGAACGTCTAGCCAGGATCAGTTTCACTGAGGTTCTGTTAGCGCTCCAAATGCAGGTTGGTGTCAGGGAGGTCCTCTTGGGCAGACCATATGGCGTGACTGGATTTTGTATCATGCTGAGCTGGCTGGTGCATGTACCGCCAGCCATGGCATTGATGAACGGCGCTCCTGTCAGCGGGACGGCTGTCGTGCAGTTGGCGTTTGAGCATCGCGAATGGCATGAATACCGCCAGGAATGGCGCGTGAGCCATAGCCAATGTAGCGCGGTGGTGGTGGGCAGGACGCCGATGACATTGTTGACAGCAGCGCACTGCCTGCGCGAGGTAAGCCTGGATGAGCGCAACGATTTGCCTTTGCTGGCTGTCGTGCGCGCGCCTTATCCCTTGTTGTCCACAGCTCGGCTCAAGCAGGCCATATTCCCCGAGTTCGACAAGGTGCGCGGCAACCTGATCGATGACCTGGCAGTCCTGGTGTTCGATATCGAGTTGCCTGATGAAATCGATATTGCGCCAGTCCTGCTTGATGAACCGGCACATACCCTATTGTTGTGCGGCTATGGCTATGGAGCGGCAGACGCCCTGCCGGTGAGCCTGCGTTGTGCAAGTAAAAATGTGCACCAGGCAACGGAGAGCTTTGAGGCTTTTGTGCCTGCTGCCTATGCCAGCCTGGACCCGTTGTTCTATGCGCGCTACCAGGTGCAGTTCGAGAGCAAGGCCAGCGCGGTCTCGACGCTGGAAACACTCGCTGCGGTGAATCGCCTTAATGATCAAGAGGATTACGACCCGGCATTACCCATGCCGACCATAGGCGACTCAGGCGGCCCCTGGCTGGAGGAACTGGACGATGGGCATTACGGCGTGGCGGGTATCACGAGTTTCGTGGAGAGTTTTTACGGCAGTTCGCCGCAGCTGCTCTTTTTCCGCAAGAGCAGCGCGCCGATGGCAGATTTCGTCTACGCGGCTTATGGCATCCGGCTGGATTCGATGCGTGCCAGAAAGCTGTTCAACGCTGCGCGCATCAAGGGTGCCGATATCCGTGTTTACCGGCGCGACTGGCAACAATATGTCAAAACGCCAGCCGCGGAACAGCTACCTAGGCGGTAGTTTGCGCCTGCTGCACCGGTTTGCGGATCAGCCGGCTTTGCGGCAACACGGCGGTGAACGTGCTGCCCTTGCCGGCTTCGGATTCAATTTCCAGACGCCCCTGGTGGCGGGTGAGGATATGCTTGACGATGGACAGTCCTAGGCCGGTACCGCCCGTCTCGCGCGAGCGGCTGCGGTCCACGCGGTAGAAGCGCTCGGTGAGGCGGTCGATATGCTGCTGCTCGATGCCGATGCCGGTGTCCTGCACGCTGAACAGCACATCCTTGCCGCGCAGGAATAGCCGCAGGTTGATCTTGCCGCCAGCCGGAGTGTAGCGCACCGCGTTGCTGACCAGGTTGCCCAGCGCGCTGTGCAGTTCTTCGGTCGCGCCCTTGATGAACAGGCCGGGTTCCACCGGTTCGAGGGAGATTTCGTGCTTGCCCTGGCTGAGGCTGATGCCTTCGTGCAGCAGCATGTTGAGCAGGGTGCCCAGGTCGATCTCGCTGTCTTGCGGAGCTTCCGGGCTATTTTCCAGTTGCGAGAGCGTGAGCAGGTCCTCGATCAGGCGACGCATGCGGCCGGTCTGTTCCTGCATCATGCCGAAATATGCACGCGTGCTTTCCGGCACCGCCCCTTCCATGTCGGTCAACGTTTCCAGGAAGCCGCCTACCACGGTCAAGGGCGTGCGCAGCTCGTGCGAGACATTGGCGATAAAGTCGCGGCGCATGGTTTCCAGCTTTTCCATCTGGCTGATATCGCGCGAAATCAGGAGCTTCTGGTTGCTGCCGAACGGCACGAGCTGGATTTCCAGCGTGGCGCCGGTCGTGCGCCAGGACTTGAGCTTGATCGGCTCGGAGTAGTTCTGTTTTTGCAGGTACTGGATGAAATCAATCGGCCGGACCAGGTAAGTGATGGGTTGCCCCGCATCCTGCCGCATGGACAAGCCAAGCTGGCTTTCCGCCGTCGGGTTGCACCATTCGATCTGGTCATTGCCATTGAGCAGGACTACGCCATCAGGCAATGCGCTAGCCGCATGGCGAAAGCGGTCGAGGGCAGAGCTGATTTGCGCCTGGCTGCGATTATTCCGGCGTTTTTCGTAATAGATGGCGGAAAACACGTCTTCCCAGATGCCGCTACCGACCGGCATGGTATTCAGCTCCGGCTTCTTGAACCATTGTAGCAACTGGTGCAGCCAGTAAAGATGGCTGACCAGGTACAACAGCACGATGGCGCTGAATGCCAATAGCGCCGTTATGGCATCTGTGGCCGCCCAGACGACCAGGCAGGTGAATATAGTGGCTAATCCCAGCCACAAGGCTTTCCAGCGGATATCTTGCACGAAATGCTTCTTGTCTTAAGACAGTCGTTATTATGAGCTACTGTGCAGAGAAACGATAGCCGACACCGCGCACTGTCTGGATAAATTCTTCATGGCCGGATTCTGAAAGGGCGCGGCGCAGGCGGCGGATATGCACGTCCACCGTCCTGTCTTCCACGAACACGCGGTCCCCCCATACGCGGTCCAGCACCTGGGTGCGGGAATGCACGCGCTCTGGGTTGGACATCAAGTAATGCAGCAGGCGGAATTCGGTCGGCCCCAGCTCCAATGTCTTGCCATTGCCGGAAACGCGGTGCGTCATGGGGTCCAGGCGTAGGCCGCCGACTTCGAGCGGGTCATCGGTCATTTGCGGTGCACGGCGGCGCAGCACGGCCTTGATCCGCGCATTGAGCTCTCGCGGGCTGAAAGGCTTGGTGACATAGTCATCCGCCCCGACTTCCAGGCCGCGCACCTTGTCGGCTTCCTCGCCGCGTGCGGTCAGCATGATGATGGGAATGGCCTTGGTCAGCTCGTCGCCCTTCAGCTTGCGTGCGAATTCGATACCGCTCATGCCAGGCAGCATCCAGTCGAGCAGGATCAGGTCAGGCAATGTTTCGCGGATCAGCATCTGTGCCTGCTCCACGCTCAACGCCCGGACCGGGTTGTGGCCTGCTTGCGTCAGGTTGAGCGCAAGCAATTCCTGGATTGCTGGTTCGTCTTCTACTACCAGAATATTCGCTGGCATGTCGTGTTTCCTCACTTGTTGAATGACGAGCAATATATGACGCTAATATGACAGATTGATGAACATGATTAAAGCTGTTCGGGCATTGCGGTTTTATTCGACTTGTATGATTATTTGTAACAAAATGTTTCCTTTTGTTACTTTGCAAATAAATTCTAAATTCG
Organism: Methylobacillus pratensis; assembly: GCF_054072455.1. Classification (NCBI taxonomy): domain Bacteria; kingdom Pseudomonadati; phylum Pseudomonadota; class Betaproteobacteria; order Nitrosomonadales; family Methylophilaceae; genus Methylobacillus; species Methylobacillus pratensis. The sequence continues at coordinate 130,660 of NZ_JBSUSR010000007.1, read as the reverse complement.
AACAAAACCGAGGGGTGGGCATGGCAGGCTTTTTTTCCAAGGAACGTATTACGGCAGGGCCGGGTTACAACCGTTGGCTGGTGCCGCCCGCCGCGCTGGCTGTGCATTTGTCGATTGGCATGGCCTACGGTTTCAGCGTGTTCTGGTTGCCGCTGTCCAAGGCATTGGGGATTTCCGAGCCGTTGGCGTGCGGGGAGGATATCAGTTTCTGGATGCGGGCGATCACGACCACCTGCGACTGGAAGATTAGCGACCTGGGGTGGATGTATACCTTGTTCTTCGTCTTCCTGGGCTCGTCGGCGGCGGTGTTCGGGCATTGGCTGGAGCATGCCGGGCCGCGCAAGGCGGGCGCCGTTGCCGCCGTGTGCTGGGGCGGAGGTCTGCTGATTTCCGCGATCGGAGTGTATACGCACCAGCTCTGGATGATGTGGCTGGGCTCGGGCGTGATCGGCGGCATCGGCCTCGGGCTGGGGTATATCTCCCCGGTCTCGACCTTGATCAAATGGTTCCCGGACCGGCGCGGCATGGCGACCGGCATGGCGATCATGGGGTTCGGTGGCGGCGCCATGATAGGCGCGCCGCTTGCCAATACGCTCATGAATTATTTCGCCACCGAGACTTCCGTCGGCGTGTGGGAAACCTTCGCCACCATGGGCGTGCTGTACTTTATCGCCATGATGATAGGCTCGCTGGGCTACCGGGTGCCAGCGCATGATTGGAAGCCCGAGGGCTGGACGCCTCCAGCGAGCAATGGCAAGGCCATGATTACGCCGCACCATGTGCATGTGAACCAGGCGCACAAGACGCCGCAGTTCTGGCTGCTGTGGTGGGTGCTGTGCCTCAACGTCAGCGCCGGGATCGGCGTGATCGGCATGGCATCGCCGATGTTGCAGGAGGTGTTTGGCGGAAGGCTGATCGATGTGCCGCTGAAGCTGGCGGAACTAAGCGGAGACCAGAAATTGCAAGTGGCGGCCATCGGCGCCGGTTTCGCCGGGCTGCTTTCCTTCTTCAATATCCTGGGGCGAATCGGCTGGGCATCCTGCTCGGATTTCCTCGGCCGCAAGCTGACCTATGTGATCTTTTTTGCCTTGGGCTTCGTGCTCTATGTGCTGTCCCCCTGGGCGGGCAGCATAGGCAGCGTGGCGCTTTTTGCGGGCTTGTTCTGCATTATCCTCACCATGTATGGCGGCGGCTTTTCCACGATTCCGGCTTACCTGGCCGACATTTTCGGCACCCAGCACGTGGGCGCGATTCACGGTCGGTTGTTGACCGCCTGGGCCACCGCCGGGGTGCTGGGGCCGGTGATCGTCAATTATTTGCGTGACTACCAGCTCGACCATGGCGTTCCGGCCGACCATGCCTACAACATGATCATGTACGTGCTGGCAGGCTTGTTGCTGGTCGGCCTGATCTGCAACCTGCTGGTGCGCCCGGTGGCGGAGAAGCACTACATGACCCCGGCCGAGCTGGAGGCGGAAAAAAAGGTCTCGCATGAGCAGGCGCAGAAGATGACGCAGGCAGCCGCACACAAGCGCAATGCCGTATTGGCTGTGGCGGTATGGGTCGCGGTCGGCATCCCGATCACATACGGCATCTGGAACACTTTGCAGAAAGCGGTTATCTTGTTCCATTGATGTTTGCTATTGGAAATTGTTGTGACTGACCTCTGCCGCTGCGGATGGGCCAAGGGCGCCTTGGATGTCGTTTATCATGATACGGAGTGGGGCGTGCCCGTGCACGACGACAGGCTGCTGTTCGAGTTTCTGGTGCTCGAAGGCGCCCAGGCCGGGTTGAGCTGGAGCACCGTGCTGAAGAAGCGGGAGCATTACCGCGAGGTGTTCGACCAATTCGATATCGCCAAAATCGCGGCCTACGATGCGGACAAGGTCGAGGCCTTGCTCGCGGACCCGGGTATCATCCGCAACCGGCTCAAGGTAAATGCCGCCATCGGCAACGCCCGCGCAACACTGGAGGTGCAGGCGAGATACGGCAGCCTGGATGCCTTCCTCTGGCAGTTCGTGCAAGGCAAACCGCAGATCAACCGACGGCTTGGCCTGGCGGATGTGCCTGCCAGGACCGAGACATCCGACCAGATGTCCAAGACCTTGCAGAAGCATGGCTTCAAGTTTGTCGGATCCACCATCTGCTACGCCTTCATGCAGGCAGTCGGCATGGTGAACGACCACGTCGTGGATTGTTTTCGCCATGCCGAACTGCTGTCCGGCTCTCCTAACGTCTCCCCTGGCGTGTTAAAATAACGAGATTCGCCAGCGGATTGCCTGGCTCATTTCAATCGCGTAGTTTGGCTGCGCCTAGTTCGGACGAAATCATGAAGAAAATTGCAGTAGATTTGAATGGCAAGGACTTGCGCATCGGTATCGTGCTGTCGCGTTTCAACAGCAACATCGGCGACGGCTTGCTCAAGGCTTGTGTCGACCAGCTGCAAAAGCTGGGCGTGGCCGATGACGACATTACGCTCGCTACCGTGCCCGGCGCGCTGGAAACGCCAGCCATTCTGTTGCAGATGGCGGATAGCGAGCAGTTTGACGGCCTGATCGCGCTGGGTGCCATCATCCGTGGCGAGACCTACCATTTCGAAGTGGTTTCCAACGAGTCCGCGCGCGGTATTTCCGATGTGCAGCTGAGCACCGGCATTCCTGTCGCCAACGCCATCCTCACCACTGAGAACGACGAGCAGGCCGAAGCCCGCATGGCGATCAAGGGTGCCGAGGCTGCGGAAGTCGTGGTTGAAATGATCAACCTGCTGAAGCAACTATGAGCGACCAAGACAAGAAGCCGGTAGAGGCGAAAAAGCCAGCCCCGAAAGCCGGGCGCAGCCGCCGCAAGTCGCGCGAGCTGGTGCTCAAGGGCGTCTACCTGGGCTTGATGAACCAGAAGGATGTCTCGGTCATTATCCGCGAGCTGGCCGACGATCCTGATTTCGACCGCGCGGATTACGAATATTTCCGCCAATTGCTCGAAGGCGTGGCTGAGAACATCGACGAGCTGGACGCTCGCCTGGTGGGCTCGCTGGATCGCCAGATATCCGAACTCAGCCCGATCGAGCATGCCATCCTCTGTATTGCTGCGTACGAGTTGATCCATGACGTGACCATCCCTTACCGCGTCGCCATCAATGAGGGTGTGGAGTTGGCCAAGCTCTATGGCGGCACTGACGGCCACAAGTATGTCAACGGCGTGCTGGACAAGATCGCGGCGGAAGCCCGGCCCGATGAGTTCCAGCGAGGCAGGAAGTAGTTTCTCCCGTATTGATGCATGAATAGCCAGCCGTTGTGCTGGCTATTTTTTTTATCCGTCTCATGCTGTGAAATATTCACTGAAGCGATAAGAGGCTTGTAATCTGACGCAGGCTTTGTAAAGATTGTGCTGCATAATAACCATAAAAATCAAAGCAGGTTTGCTGGCTCAGGGGACGAAGGATTCAAGGGCGGCAGCCTAGCTGAAAGGGAGCTTTATTCATGGCGAAATTGGTGCTTACGCTGGAAGGCGATTTTCTGGCTGAGTTTCCATTGGACAAGCAGCGCTTGACCATCGGGCGGCGGCCCAGCTGCGATATCAGGCTGGAAAACCTTGCTATCAGCGGCGAGCATGCCGCCGTGCTGGCACAGGATGGCGTGTTCTATATCGAGGACAATCGCAGCACAAACGGCACCTTGGTGAATGGCCATGCCATTACGCGGCATCAGCTGCAGGATGGCGACAGGATAGGCCTTGGGCGTCACCAGATCGAGTATCTTGAAGAAGACCTTGCCGCCGATCGCGGATTCGAGAAAACGGTGCTGGTCATGCCGATCATCAAGGAAATGATGGCGGAGGCGGCTGAAAAGCAAGCCGCCGAGGCGCCTCCGGAGCCTGTAGACCAGTGTGTCGATGGACAGGCGGTAAATGGGACGGCCGGATTGCAACCTGCCGGTCTCGCCAAGGTCAAAGTATTGAATGGCGCTAGTCCCGGGCGGGAGCTGGTCATCAGGAAAACCTTGACGACGCTGGGCAAGAGCGGGGTGCAGGTGGCCGTCATCACCAAGCGGACGCACGGCTACTTTCTTTCCCATGTCGAGGGCGACGGCCGCCCGGTTCTGAATGGCGCTGCGGTAGGGCTGCATGCGCAGGTATTGGCGGATGGCGATATTATCGAGCTGGCCGGGGTCAGGATGTTATTCTCGCTGGCATAGTTTTTTGGTCGAACCGGACGGAGGGTGAATGACGGCACGCGGCGCATTGGTCAAGCAGCTGGAAGACCTGAACGCAATAGGCATTGCCCTGTCTGCCGAGCACGACCACCAGCGGCTGCTGGAAATGATCGTGATGAGCGCCAAGCGCCTGACCAATGCGGATGCGGGCACCCTTTACAGCGTGACGCAGGACAAAACGCTACGCTTCGAGATCATGCGGACCACCTCGCTTGGCATCGCCATGGGCGGCACCACCGGCAACCCCATTCCCTTCCAGCCCCTGCCGCTTTATCTCGCCAACGGGCAGCCCAATCACCATATGGTGGCGGCCTATGCCGTGCTCAACGATTGCACCGTCAATATCGAGGACGCCTATTCAGCAGAGGGATTCGACTTTTCCGGGACGCGGCAGTTCGATGCGACTACCGGCTACCGTTCGCGCTCCTTCCTCACCGTGCCCATGAAGAACCACGAGGGCGAGATCATCGGTGTCCTGCAGTTGATCAATGCCAAGGATGCTGCCGGGCAGATCTTGCCTTTTTCCGATTCCAGCCAGCAGCTGGTGGAATCCCTGGCGTCGCAGGCCGCGATTGCGCTGACCAACCGCCAGCTGATAGAGGGTTTGCGGAATTTGTTCGAGGCCTTTATCCGCCTGATTGCCGGGGCGATCGATGCCAAGTCGCCCTATACCGGTGGCCATTGTAGGCGCGTGCCCGAACTGGCCATGATGCTGGCTGCCGCGGTGAACCGGGCGGCATCAGGGCCGCTCAAGGACTTTTACATGAACGGCAAGGAGCTGGACGAGTTGCGCATTGCCGCATGGCTGCACGACTGCGGCAAGATCGCGACGCCCGAATCCTTGATGGACAAGCCGACCAAGCTTTCCACGATTTTTGACCGTATTGGCCTGCTCGAGCAACGGTTTGCCTTGATGAAAAAACAGGCGGAATGCCGCCTGCTGCGGCAACAGCTCGAGGAGGCCCGCCAGGGGCGCGAGCAAGGGCGGGATACGCTTGAGCGGCAACATGCCGACTGGATCAGGCAGCTTGATGACGACCTCGCATTCTTACAACGGGTGAATGTGGGCTCCGAATCGATGCTCGCTGAGGATCAGGAGCGGGTGAAGAAGATTGCTCAATACCAGTTGGAGGACGAGTCAGGCAAGACAGTGAATTTCCTCACCGAGAACGAGGTGTACAACCTGACCATCAGTTCCGGCACGTTGACGCCGGAAGAGCGCCAGGTGGTGAATCAGCATATCGTCGTCACCATCGATATGCTGGAGTCCCTGCCTTATCCTCCTGGGCTGCAGCGCGTTCCTGAATATGCCGGCGGCCATCATGAGCGCCTCGACGGCCATGGCTATCCACGCGGATTGACCAAGGAACAGCTTTCCATTCCGGCGCGCTTGATGTGCATCGCCGATATCTTCGAGGCGCTGACTTCCGGCGACAGGCCGTACAAGAAGGCCAAGACCTTGTCTGAGGCATTGCATATTCTGGGGGAAATGAAGCTGGACCAGCATATCGATCCCGATTTGTTCGATATCTTCATCCGGGAAAAGGTCTACTTGCGATATGCCAGGCGCTACCTGCAACCCGGGCAAATCGACGCAGTGGATGAGGCGGCGATACCGGGCTACGCTCCGTGATCGCTTAACAAGTCAAATTGTCATGGTAATGGCCGGTTGCGCACGCCTTGCCGGTCTACAACCAGGCAGCTGCCCTGCTCGTACCAGTCGCCGAGCACCCAACGGTCCACCCTGTGGCCGTCCACTTCCAGGGTATGCAATGCAGGGCGGTGCGTGTGTCCGTGGATCAATAGTTCAGGGTAATCGTACTCGCGCAGCAATATAGTGACTGCCTCTGCATTCACATCCATGATGCTTTCCTGCTTGCCGGATTTCTCCTGCTCGCTGCGTTGGCGCAGTGCCTCGATCTGGGCCTTGCGCGCGCTGAGCGGTTGTTGCAGGAAAGCCTGCTGCCAGGCAGGGGCGCGCACCTGGCGGCGGAAATCCTGGTAGGCGACGTCATCGGTGCATAGCGCATCGCCATGGCTCAACAATGCGCGTTTGCCATACAGCGTGACGAGTGTCGGGTCGGGCAGCAATGTCAGCCCGGCTGCGGCGGCAAATGCCTCGCCAATGAGCAAATCCCGGTTGCCGTGCATGAAGTAGAGCTGGGTGCCTTGCTCGGATAATGCACGCAATGCCTGGATGATGGGCTGGTGCTGGGCAAGATCGTCGTCTCCGGCCCAATATTCGAAAAAATCGCCGAGGATATAAAGCGCCTCAGCTTGGCTGGCCTGCTGCTGCAGGAAGCCAAGAAACTGGGCGGTAATGGCGGGTCTAGAATCGCACAGGTGCAGGTCGGAAATCAACAGGCTGAATGCCGTTTTCTCCTGCCCTGCAGATCCCATGCTGGTGCTGCTAAACGATTTCTGCGCGTTCGATGATCACTGGCTCCAGAGGAACATCCTGGTGGCCGTTCTTGCTGCCGGTCTTGACCTTCTTGATCTGATCGACGACTTCCGTGCCGGCTGTCACTTTGCCGAACACGGCATAGCCCCAGCCTTGGGAGGTTGGCGCGGTGAAGTTGAGGAAGTCGTTGTCGGATACGTTGATGAAGAACTGGCTGCTGGCAGAGTCCGGGGCAGGCGTGCGCGCCATGGCGATGGTATAAGTCTTGTTCTGCAGGCCGTTGTTGGCTTCATTCTTGATTGCCGCATTGGTCGGCTTCTGCTGCATGTCCGAGGTGAAGCCGCCGCCCTGGATCATGAAGCCGTCAATTACGCGATGGAAGATGGTATTGTCGTAAAAGCCATCTTTGACGTACTGGATGAAGTTGGCAGCGGTGATCGGCGCCTTTTCCTCATCGAGTTCCAGGGTGATTTCACCGAAATTGGTATGTAGCTTAATCAAGGTTTCTTTCCTTTACTTTTGGTTGGCGTTTCTGTCTGCGCGATAGTTTTGACTTTCTTGTAGTCCAGGCGATCGGCAATGTTGATTGGCTGGTCCAGCAATGCCACCTTTTCAATGACGACCGGCTCGACCGGGACGTTGAGGTGAGCGCCTACTACCCTGGTTGGGCTTTTCCCTATGCGCTCGACCACGTCGATGCCCTTGATCACCTTGCCAAACACGCAATAGCCGATATAGGCGGCTTCGGGCTTGTGGAAGTTGAGGAACTTGTTGTCCGACAGGTTGATGAAGAATTGCGAAGTCGCGGAATTGGGCGCGAACGCGCGCGCCATGGCGACGGCGCCGTATTCATTCTTGAGGCCGTTGTTGGATTCGTTCTCGATTGGCGAAAAGGTGGATTTTTCCTTCATGTCGGCAGTGAGGCCGCCACCTTGCACCATGAAACGGTCCACAGTACGGTGGAAGGTAGTGCCGGTGTAGAAGTCGCTGGTGACGTACTGGATGAAGTTGGCGACGGTTTTAGGCGCCTTGTCCGGGTAGAGCTCGATGACGAAGCTGCCGTGATTGGTCTGTACTTCCAGCTGTTGCGGCGCATTGTCGGCGGCAATCGCCGCCAGGCTGGCGCACAGCATGGCTAGGTACAGGAACGGGGTGAGTAAGGCACGTGTTGTTGCGCGCATTAGAATTTCCTCCAATGTCAAAATCTGCATCATGCGGGACCTTCATACATGATCTTCCAGCGCTGATTGTCCCACACCCAGTACTGCTGTTTCTTCATACTGTTGGCGAGTGCATCGCTCTTGTAGTCCTGGTCGAAGCTGACCAAAACCATGGACGTTGGGGCATTAGGATAGCGGAACATGCTGATGTTGGATAGCTTGATCTGCACTTTGGCGTTGCCGGCCTGGATGCGCCGCTTGTTCTGGCTCCAGTTTTCCAGGTTGCCGCTATCGCTGAAGAAGTCCTTGGCATAGTGCGCAAGGTAGTGTTCCGTACTCTGCGCTTCCCAGTCACGGCGCCATTGTTCCAGGGCGTGATCCAGCGCCTGCTGGCGCTGCCTGGCCTCTTCGGGCGTGATCCATTCTAGGCTGTTGCTGATGATGACCGGTGTCGCGCCCTGCTGCAATACCGGGGTCAGGGCCTTGATGTCGGGGTTGGCAATGACGACGCAGCCGTCGCTGGCCTTGGGCGGGCGGCTGTAAACGTCCTTGGGCGTGCCGTGCAGCCAGATGCCGTGGCCTTTCTTGCCTTGTTGCCTATCCAGCGGGTTGGGGTAGTTCAAGGGATAGGCGGCCTCGCCGTAGAAATCTGGCAGCTTGCGCTCCAGCTTTTTCCCGGCGGTATAAACACCCAGCGGGGTGCGCTTATCCCCCTCGACGAATTTCTCGCTGCCGTTCTTGCCCATGGTGATGTAGTAGTCGACCAAGTGATGGGGCTGGCTGTCGCGGTTCTGGTAAACGTACAGCCTTGACTTCGCCGTGTCCACCACGATCGCATAGCGCTGTTCCGGCGCCATGCGCCAGAGCACGTCAGGGATCTTGCCCTCGTGCGGGGTAGCAAGATGGCGTTCTATCCTGGCCTTGGCTTCTTCCTGAAAGTCAGACACCGCGGCATTCTTTTCATCGCCCAGCTTGGTGGACTGTTGCGCAAAAGCCATCAGCAAGTCGCCGCGCACCAGGTGGGCAAGGCGGAAATTGGGTACGGTTTGCAGTAACTGGTCTATGGTATCCAAGGCTTCGCGCAACTGGCCCTCATTGATTTCAAGCAGGCTTTGCACCAGCAGGCGCTCGGCCTGATTGCTGCTGAATGCAGGCAGGACATTACCTGGGAGCGGGCTGGATTTGTCCGCCGTGGCGTTCCAGGGCAGCAGGCCGCCCCCGATGAGCAGGGCGGCGGATAGAAGTTTGGTAAAGCGCTTGATCATGCTCTAGTAATTAGGGTTACCGGTTTGTTAGTTCCTGCTGGATCAACCACTTGCCTTGCTGTTGAACCAGAACCAGTTGCTTCCGTGTGCGTTGCGATAGATGGTCAGCCTCGTAGGATTGCTGGAATGCTGCGCGCGCAGTATATTCATTTTCCATGCTGATTTGCACGTTGGTCAATTTGACCTCTATCCGTGAAGGTTTGCCGATGCGCGTTTTGCGTGTCGCTTCCCAGCTTGACCGGCTTTCTCCGTTTGGTGTCTTGAAGTCCTTGGCATAGCTGGCGAGATATTGCTCCACATTCTGGCTGGACCAGGCTTTCGCCCAGGATTCTACGGCATTCAGCACGGCTTGTGTCTGGTCAGTTTTCTTTTGTTCCGCAGGGGCTGTCGGTATCGCCGCTACTTCCGGCACGGCAGGCTTGGTACTCGCAGGCACAGGATCGGTAGCAGGCTTGCTGGTTTCCGCGGGCTTGGCAGGCGCGGGCACCGGCTTGGACTCTATCTTGGCTGGCGCCGGGGCTGTGGCGAGGCTGGGCTTGACCGCCTCCTTGGATGGCGCCTTGGCGGCAGCGATGTCGCCGGGCGGCGGCAATAAGTCCTTGATCAGCGCGAGCTTGCTCTTGGCGCGGCTGTTGCTGGTGTCGAGTTGCAAGGCCCGGCTGTACGATTCCGACGCCATGCGGGCGTAGATATCCCCCAGGTTTTCGTGGGCGGTAGCGTAGCTGGGGTGGGTGCGGATGGCGGCCTCGAGCGCGGCCTTGGCTTTTTCGTAATTGCCCTGGTAGGCATAGAGTACTGCCAGGTTGTTGTATGGCGCGGGTAGTTGCGGGTATTTTTCCGTGAGTTCGCTGAACACCTTGATGGCCTCGTCCTGCTTGTCGCTCTCGGCGAGCAGCACGCCCCTGAGGAACAGCGCCTTGGCATCGGTAGGCTGCTTGCCCAGGTAGCCGTTCAGGCGCTGCAGCGCCTGGGCTGTTTTGCCTTGTTCCGCGAGCTGGTTGATTTCGTCCAGTTCGCTTGCCCATCCCTTCGGCGAGAGCAGTAAAGCGGCGATCAGCAGGCTATGGCTCAGCGCGCGTGCAATAGGCATATGCTATAATTCCAGGCTATTATTATGGTCATAATTCTATCAATAAGCGCATGCAAGCACTACTGCCAGCGTAGCAGGCATGATCAACAACACGCTGCTTGATGACGAACCTTCCAATCCCTACACCTCGCAACCTGAACTATGTTGAAAATCTATAACACGCTTGCGCGCGCAAAGCAGACTTTTTACCCGATCGTGGCAGGCAAGGTCAGCATGTATGTCTGCGGCATGACAGTCTACGACTACTGCCACTTGGGGCATGCGCGCGTCATGGTGGTGTTTGACATGGTGAACCGCTGGCTGCGCAGTTCCGGTTACGACGTGACCTATGTGCGCAATATCACGGATATCGACGACAAGATCATCGCGCGCGCGAATGAAAATGGCGAGACCATCACCGCGCTCACCAGCCGCTTCATCGACGCGATGAATGAGGATGCGGCACGGCTAGGCGTCTGGCGTCCCGATCTCGAGCCGCGCGCCACCGACTATATCCATGAAATGATTGCCATGATCAGCGCGCTGATCGAAAAGCAGCATGCCTATGCGGCCGATAATGGCGACGTCTATTATGCGGTGTCCAGTTTCGCTAACTACGGCAAGCTGTCAGGTAAGTCGCTCGAGGATTTGCGTGCTGGGGAGCGAGTGGAGGTAGACGCGCACAAGCGCGACCCGATGGATTTCGTGTTGTGGAAGGCGGCCAAGCCAGGCGAGCCGAGCTGGGATTCACCTTGGGGCCCGGGCCGTCCGGGCTGGCATATCGAATGTTCCGCAATGGGCGCGCGGCATCTCGGCCAGCACTTTGATATCCACGGCGGCGGGCAGGACTTGCAGTTCCCCCACCATGAAAACGAGATTGCGCAGAGCGAAGGCGCGCATGGCTGCACGTTCGTCAATTACTGGATGCATAACGGCTTCATCCGCGTGGATGACGAAAAGATGTCGAAGTCGCTCGGCAACTTCTTCACTATCCGGGAGGTGCTTGAAAAGTACGATGCGGAAGTGGTGCGCTTCTTCATACTGCGGGCGCACTACCGCAGCCCGCTGAACTATTCCGACCACCACCTGGACGACGCCAAGCAGGCGTTGACCAGGCTTTACAACACCTTGCGCGGGCTTGAGCTGCCGCCGGCTGACATCGACTGGCAGCAGCCGGACGCGCAGCGCTTCAAGCAGGCGCTGGACGATGACTTCAATACGCCGGAAGCGTTTGCCGTATTGTTCGAGCTGGCGAACGAAGCCAACCGCACGGCGTCAGTAGTCCAGGCCGGCCTGCTCAAGGCGCTGGCCGGGCAATTGGGCTTGCTGCAGCGCGATCCTGACGAGTTCCTGCAAGGGGATGCCGCGGCGGGCATGGCTGCAGAGGAAATCGAACGGCTGATCGAGGAGCGGCTGCTGGCCCGCAAGGGCAAGAACTTTGCCGAGGCGGACCGGATCCGCGATGCGTTGACCGCGCAAGGCGTCATCCTTGAGGATACAGCACAAGGCACGAGCTGGCGCCGCATCTAGCGGCAGTACTCGCCTGGCGTTGTTGCGCTGCTTTGCCGAATCACTACCTGTATGGCCTGCCGCAGAACGCCTAGCCAGGAGCGCTTCGCCGAGTTTTGTTGGCCGCGTTTAATGTAGGGACAACGCCGCAAACTGGTTCTCAGCATTGGATTTTCTGGCTATAATCGAACCATGTCTTTTGCAAAACGCGTGTTTGCGTTACTCAGCGTCATTGTGTGCCTGTGTTTGTTTGCCCAGCAAGCCGAGCAATCGTATGCAATGGAGTATGACGATCCGAGTGTTACCCATGTGCAGCAGGTTGAAATGGATAATGACCGCGAGGTCAGCGAACCCATCCTGGTCATGCATATGCCTTTAGTGCGCCCGCCCTTTGTTTTTGATCTCAAGCTCGCCATTCTGGCCGAGACTTACCGCCAACCCGATCTCTTCCTGATTACCCGTCCTCCTATTGCCTGATTGCGCCTGGAATCCGCCCTGAGGCAGCATGTCTTCATCTAGCAAGTGCTGCATCGGTCAGTAGGATTTATCACGGTGTCACCTCCTGATGCATAGCCCTGGCCCAGGCCTTGCTAAGGATATCCCAGCAAAACAACGATATCCGACAGAAAGCGAAACCGAGCTACGGCAATAGTGCACATCAGGAACCTGCCCTTCGCGGCAGGCTAGTACGCTCCGCATATGTTGGCTATAAGCAATGCATCAATGTGGAAAAAGTTGATCAATCGGTTCAAAAGTGACATGAAAACAAACATAGAGACAGGCATGCGCCGGCATGGTGCATTGCCAGTACCGCAAGCTGGCCTGCGTACATTTTTTGTGCGCGTGCTATCCGTTATGCTGGTATGCGGTCATGTGCCAGCAGCATTGGCGGCATATACGCTGCCAGACATGATCGATACGGCCATGCAATACAACCCCGCGCTTGGCATTGCGGCGGCACAGCGCGATGCCGCGCAAGCCGCGGTCACCACCGCATCGACGTACAGCAACCCCCAGGTGGAAGCGGTGATGGGTCCAAGCCGTTACCTGACGCCGGGCGGGCAGGGCGGTAACCGCAACTGGAACGTCGGCTTGTCCCAACCCTTGGATTATCCATGGGTGCGCGAAGCCAGGATTGCGGCCGCAGAATCGGGGACCAAGGTGGCGGATGCCGGAACGGAACTGATCCGTATCGAGCTGCGCTCCCGTGTCAAGAATGCATTTTACGATGTCATCCAGCGCAAGGCCGTGCTCAGGCTGGTGGAAGGCGACCGCAACCTGCTGCAGCAGATCCGCGAGCGGGTCAAGCTGAGGGTGGAAGTCGGCGAGGCGCCCCGATATGAGCTGATCAAGGCCGATACCGAGGCGTTGGCTGCAGAGCGTGATTACCAATCGGCGCTGGTGAGGGTCAGCGAGGGCAAGGCCTATCTGCGCGGCTTGCTGGGTTCGAGCATCCCACTTGAGTTTGACGTGGAGGGCGAGTTGCCCATGGGCTACGGTTTGCCGTCGCTGGAAAAGCTGCGCGACCAGGTGCTGCACAGTCCGCAGTTGTCGCAACTGCGGGCGGCGACTGAAACTGCCGAGGCCAAGCTCAAGCTGGAGGAACGCTTGCGTAATCCCGGCCTGACGCTCAAGGCCAGCGTCGAGGAAGACCCTGACCTCAGGCAGATGCGCTTCGGCGTGGCGATTCCCCTGCCATTGTGGGACAGGCGCCAAGGCCCGATCGCGGCGGCTTCCGCCGACGTGCGCCAAACCCAGGCCACCCTGCACGACCGCGAGCTGGGGCTGCGCCGGGATATGGAGGCAGCCTACCAGCGCTACCTGATTGCACAGCAGCAGCTGGCCGCTTTCGAGAATGGCTTGCTTAGCCAGGCCGAGTCGGTGCTCAAGGTGGCAGAGGCCGCCTATCGGTACGGCGAGCGCGGCATCCTCGAGTATATGGATGCCCAGCGTACTTTCCGTGTCGTACGCAAGGACTACCTTGCCGCAAAATTCGATTATGTCAGCAGCATGCTGGAAATAGAGCGTCTGCTTGGTACAGAACTTCTGGAGGTTAAGCCGTAATGTTCCCCGATTCCTTATTGAAACCGTATTCCACCTTCGCGGCAAGCGGCCTGGTCGTGATGGCTTTGCTGCTGTCCGCCTGCAAGCCGGCCGAAACGCCTAATGAGGCTGCAGAGGAGCATAAAGACCCTAACATCGTCGAGCTTTCCGAGCTGTTGCAGAGCCAGGTCAAGCTTGCCCCCGCCGGCAAGGCGGAAATCCGAGAAGTCTTGCGCGTGCCCGGCAGCATCCAGGTCGATGACCAGCGCGTGGCGCGTATTGGCGCCTCGGTCACCGGGCGCATCACCGACATCAACGCGATCCTGGGACAAGACGTCAAGCAGGGCGAGGTGCTCGCAACGTTGAACAGCACCGAACTTGCGCAGAACCAATTGCTTTACATCAAGGCATCGCAGCAGATCGCGTTGCAGACCAAGGCGGTGGAGCGCGCGCGCCAGCTGCTCGAGGCCGATGTGATCGGGGCTGCCGAACTGCAGCGCCGGGAGGCCGAATTGAGCGCTGCCAAGGCCGATTTGTACACGGCCAAGGAGCAACTGCAGGTACTGGGCATGTCGGAAAAGTCCATTGCGCAAATCGCTAGTTCCGGACAATTGCGTTCCTACAGCAACGTGGATTCGCGTCTTTCCGGCACGGTGATCAGCCGCAAGGTCAACTTGGGCCAGGTGGTGCAGCCGGCGGAGGAATTGTTCATCGTCGCGGACCTGTCGCGAGTGTGGGCGGTGGCCGAAGTGCCTGAACAGCAGGTCGAGCTGGTGCAGGAAGGCGAGGATGTCGAGATCGAGATCCCGGCCCTGAGCAACCGCAAGTTCACCGGCAAGCTGATTTTTGTCGGCGACGTGGTGAATCCGCTGACGCGTACCGTCACGGTGCGTACCGACCTGGAAAACAGTGACGAGGCGATCAAGCCGGACATGCTGGTTTCCATGCTCGTGCAGTCCAAGCCTACGGTGCAGCTGGCAGTGCCCAGGCGTGCCGTGGTGCGCGAGAACGACAAGGACTACGTCTATGTCGAGATCGGTCCCAACCGCTTCCGCCTGCGCGAAGTGGAGCTGGGCAGCGAGTACAACGAGATGGCAGCCGTGGCGTCCGGCCTGGAAGAGGGCGAGACCATCATTATCGAGGGCGCTTTCCACGTCAATAATGAGCGCAAGCGCAAGGAACTGGAATAGGCCATGATCGAATCCCTCATTAGAGCTGCCCTCAAGCAGCGCCTGATCGTCGTGGTCGTGGCGCTGGCCTTGATGGCCGCCGGGGCGTTTGCCCTGAAGAAGCTTTCCGTCGACGCGTTTCCCGACGTTACCAACGTCCAGGTCCTGATCGCCACCCAGGCAACGGGCCGCTCCCCGGAAGAGGTGGAGCGCTTCATTGCCGTACCGCTGGAAATCGCCATGACAGGCCTGCCCGGCCTGGAGGAAATGCGCTCGATGAACCGCAACGGCTTGTCGTTGATCACGCTGGTGTTCACCGACAAGACGGATGTGTATTTCGCCCGCCAATTGGTGATGGAGCGCCTGATGGAGGTCATGGATCGCATGCCGGAAGGCGTGACGCCCATCCTCGGCCCGGTGGCGACCGGCTTGGGCGAGGTCTATCAATTCACCCTGGAGAAGCCGACTGACGGCGAAAAGCCGTTGTCGCGCGAAGAGCTGACCGAACGCCGCTCCATCCAGGACTGGGTGGTGCGCCCATTGCTGCGCGGTATCCCGGGCATTGCGGAAATCAATTCCCAGGGCGGTTACGTCAAGCAATACCAGGCTCTGGTCAATCCGGACCGCATGAGCCACTACGGCCTGAAGCTGCAAGACATTTACATGGCCCTGGCACGCAACAACGCCAACAGCGGCGGCGGAGTGTTGCCGCAGTATGCGGAGCAATACCTGATTCGCGGCGTGGGCTTGATCGAGAACCTCGACGATATCCGCAATATCGTGCTCAAGGAGCAGAACGGGGTCCCTGTCTACATGCGCGACGTGGCGGAAGTGCAGGTCGGGCATGAGGTGCGCGTGGGTACGGTGGTCAAGAATGGCTATACCGAGTCTGTCGGCGGCATCGTCATCATGATGCGCGGCGGCAATGCCAAGGAAGTGGTCAGCCGCGTCAAGGCCAGGGTCAAGGAGATCAACGAGCAGGGTATGTTGCCTAGCGGCCTGCAGATCGTGCCGTACTATGACCGCAGCGAGCTTGTGGATTCCGCCCTGAAAACAGTGACCAAGGTGCTCATCGAGGGCATCATCCTCGTCATCATCATCCTGTTCCTGTTCCTCGGCGATGTGCGTTCCAGCCTGATCGTGGTGAGCACGCTGATCCTTACGCCGTTGATCACCTTCATGGCGATGAACTATTACGGCATCTCGGCCAACCTCATGTCGCTGGGCGGCCTGGCGATCGCAATCGGCCTGATGGTCGACGGCTCGGTCGTGGTGGTCGAGAACGCATTCCACCACCTTGGGCATCGCCCTGGCGAGAGCAAGGTGCGCGTGGTGCTGGAAGCCGCAGCCGAGGTGGGAACGCCGGTATTGTTCGGCGTCGGCGTGATCATCCTGGTGTTCCTGCCGTTGATGACGCTGCAGGGCATGGAGGGCAAGATGTTTGCGCCATTGGCGTTGACGATCGCGATCGCGCTGTTCATTTCGCTGGTGATTTCGCTGACATTGTCCCCAGTGCTGTGCTCCTACATTCTCAAGGGCGGCAGTGGCGAGGATACGCGCCTGATCCAGGCGATCAAGCGTCCTTACCTGAAGATGTTGAACTGGGCATTGGCGCACGACAAGACCACCATCATTGCCGCTACTGCCTTGTTCATCGGCACTATCCTGCTGGTGCCGTTCCTCGGTACTTCCTTTATCCCGGAGATGAAGGAAGGCTCCATCGTGCCGGGGATCAACCGCGTGCCTAATATCTCGCTCGAGGAATCGACCAAGATGGAAAACGACGCCATGCGGCTGATCATGGAAAAGGTGCCGGGCGTGAAGTCTGCGGTATCCGGCGTAGGCCGCGGCGAGAGCCCGGCCGACCCGCAGGCGCAGAACGAGTCGACGCCGATCATCAGCCTCAAGCCGCGTGAAGAGTGGCCGGATGGCTGGACCCAGGACGATATCGCAGAAAAAATGCGTGAGGTGCTGGAGCATTCCCTGCCAGGCGTGCAGATTGTCATGGCGCAGCCGATTTCCGACCGCGTGGACGAACTGCTGACCGGCGTGCGTGCCGACGTGGCCGTGAAGGTGTTCGGCGAGGACATGACCCTGCTCAAGGCCAAGGCGGACGAGGTTTCCCGGATTGCCGGCGGCGTGCGCGGCGCCACGGAAATCAAGGTGGAGAAGGTTTCCGGCCAGCAATATCTGAACATCACCGTGGACCGGCATGCGATTGCGCGACATGGCATTAATGCCTCTGACGTGCACGACGTGATCGAGACCGCGATCGGCGGCAAGGTGGCGACGGAAATCTACGAAGGGCAGCGCCGCTTCAGCGCGGCGGTGCGCTACCCGGAGAACTTCCGCGGCAATATCGAGGCGATCAGCAATATCCTCATTACCTCGCCCAACGGTTCGCGGGTGGCATTGCGCGACCTCGCGAAAATCGAGGTGCGCGACGGCCCGGCGCAGATCAGCCGCGAGCTGGCCAAGCGCCGCGTGGTGGTCGGCATCAACGTCAAGGATCGCGACTTGGGCGGGTTTGTCGCCGAGTTGCAGCAGGTGCTGACCCAGAAGCTCAAGCTGCCCGAGGGGTATTATCTTGAGTTCGGTGGCCAGTTCCAGAACATGGAGCGTGCGATGGGGCACCTCATGGTGATCATTCCAGTGACGATAGGCGCGATCTTCTTCCTGCTGTTCCTGCTGTTCAATTCGGTGCGCTATGCCACCATGATCATCATGGTGCTGCCGTTCGCGTCGATTGGCGGGATTATCGCCTTGTTCCTGACCGGGGAATACCTCTCGGTGCCTGCCTCGGTCGGCTTTATTGCGCTGTGGGGGATCGCCGTGCTCAATGGCGTGGTGCTGGTGTCTTATATCCGCAGCCTGCGGGACGAAGGCCTGGGCCAGAACGAGGCCATCCTCAAAGGGTGCACGCAGCGCTTCCGGCCAGTGATGATGACGGCAACGGTGGCGATGCTGGCCCTGGTGCCCTTCCTGTTCGCCACGGGCCCGGGATCGGAAATCCAGCGTCCGCTGGCGATCGTGGTCATCGGGGGATTGATTACTTCCACCCTGCTGACGTTGGTCGTAGTGCCGACGCTATATCGCAAGTTTGAAGAACAGCGCGTAGAAGCATGATGACAAGGAGCAGAATATGAAAGAGATCAAAGCCATAATCCCGCCGCAGCGCCTGCCCAAGATCCGCTCCGGACTGCGCAACATCAAGAACTTCCCCGGCATGACGGTGAGCAAGGTGGAAGGGTGCGGACATCACGTGGCGCGCCCTACGCTCGGCATCCGCGAGGAACTCACGGATTACAGCCCCAAGGTGCGCATCGAGGTGGTCTGCCCGGACGAGCTGGTGGAAGGCATATTGCAGGTCCTCGTCGAAGTCGGGCATACCGGCCAGGTGGGCGACGGCATCGTATGGGTCACGCCGGTGGAACGCATGGTCCGGCTTTCCGAGCAGGTGCTGGTGCTGGATTGCTGAAGCAAGCAGCTGACGATGCTTTGAAAGGCACCTTGCAGGTGCCTTTTTTATTGCCTGTTGACGCAGTTGGCCTGCATGATGCTCCCGCTTCATGACCAGTGAGCTGGTGTGGTTTTTCCGGTAGAATTCGCCCATGCTTTATTCCATTGCCAAACCCTGGTTGTTCCGCCTGGATGCGGAGCGCGCCCATGACTTTACCCTCAAGAACCTGAAGCGGCTGGAGCGTTCCGGGCTGCTGAACCTTTATCCTCGGCCGTCCAAGTGCAAGCAGCGCCTGGTGATGGGGATCAATTTCCCCAATCCGGTCGGCCTTGCGGCGGGGCTGGACAAGAACGGTGCCTATATTGATGCGCTGGCTGGTCTCGGGTTCGGCTTTATCGAGATCGGCACGATCACGCCTCGTCCCCAGCCCGGCAATCCTAAGCCGCGCATGTTCCGCCTTCCAGAGGCGCAAGGGGTGATCAACCGTTTCGGCTTCAACAACCTCGGGGTGGACGCCTTGTTGCGGAACGTGGCTGCCGCCAGGTACAAGGGTGTACTGGGCATCAATATCGGCAAGAATTTCGACACGCCGAACGAAAGGGCGGTCGACGATTACCTGCATTGCCTGCGCAAGGTATACGCCCACGCGCATTACGTCACGGTCAACATCTCATCGCCCAATACCAAGAACCTGCGCGCCCTGCAGGAGAAAGAGGCCTTGGGCCAGTTGCTGCATGCCTTGAAGCTGGAGCAGCAGGCGCTGGCAGACCAGCATGGCAGATATGTCCCGATTGCGCTCAAGATCGCGCCTGACCTGGACGAGGCGCAGATCGCCGATATTGCCACATTGTTGATGGAGTACCGATTCGACGGCGTGATCGCCACCAATACCACCCTGGCGCGCGACATGGTGCAGGGCTTGCCGCATGCGGAAGAGGCGGGCGGCTTGTCGGGCGCCCCGGTGCGCGATCGCTCCACTGCCGTGATCCGGTCCCTTTCCGCCCATCTCGCCGGCGCATTGCCGATCATCGGCGTGGGCGGGATTCTCAGCGGCGAGGACGCCGAACAGAAAATCGCGGCGGGCGCCAGCCTGGTGCAGCTCTACAGCGGCCTGGTCTATCGCGGCCCGGTGCTGGTTGACGAAATCTGCCGCAAGCTGGGCTGAGGTGACGCAGCCTATCCTGTATTCCTACCGGCGTTGTCCCTATGCCATGCGCGCCCGCATGGCATTGCACTATGCCGGCATCGCGGTGGACATCCGCGAAATAGCGCTCAAGGCCAAGCCTGCGCATATGCTGCAAGTGTCGCCCAAGGGCACGGTTCCCGTGCTCGTATTGCCTGATGGTGCCGTGATCGATGAAAGCCTGGATATCATGCGCTGGGCGTTGCAACAGCATGACCCCGAGGACTGGCTCGGCAACCCGGCCCTGCTGGCGCGAGCGGAAAGTTTGATTGCCGAGAACGACGGCGCGTTCAAACGCGCATTGGACCGCTATAAATACGCGATTCGTTTTCCCGAGCAGCCACCAGAAGCGTATCGTGGCCAGGGCGAAGCATTCCTTCAGCAATTGGAGTCGCGCTTGCAGCAGCAGTCCTATTTACTGGGAGACCATGCGGGCTTGGCGGATGTGGCGATATTCCCGTTCGTGCGCCAGTTTTCCATGGTGGACCCAGCCTGGTTCGAGGCGGCGCCTTATCCCCGGCTGCGAGCCTGGTTGCAGGCGTGGCTGGCAAGTGTGCGCTTTGCCGCCGTCATGCAGAAATACCCGGTTTATGCTGGTTAAAAGCTGGACATTCCAAGTTAAAGTTTAACGTTGAGCATGCAAATACAAACGCCGCATTTCTGCGGCGTTTTTTTGACATCAATATTTGACCATCAGCCAGTGACATCAGCTTCCAAAGCCGGCTTGTTGTCCTTGGGCTTGCTCGACTCGTTAAAGCTGAGCTTGATATTGTCGTCCTTGTCGATATCCACATGCACATGGCCGCCATTGGACAGCTTGCCGAACAGCAACTCGTCCGCCAAGGCACGACGGATGGTGTCCTGGATCAGGCGCGACATCGGGCGGGCGCCCATGAGCGGGTCGAAGCCCTTCTTGCCCAGGTAGGCCTTGAGCGCATCGCTGAACGTGGCTTCCACTTTCTTCTCGTGCAATTGGTCCTCAAGCTGCATGAGGAACTTGTCGACCACGCGTACGATGATCTCTTCCGAGAGCGGTGAGAACGAGACGATCGCGTCCAGGCGGTTGCGGAACTCGGGGCTGAACAGGCGCTTGATGTCGCCCATCTCGTCGCCGGTGTTGCTGCTCAGGGTGAAGCCGATGCTGGTCTTGCTGATCGCTTCCGCACCTGCGTTGGTGGTCATGATGATGGTCACGTTGCGGAAATCCGCCTTGCGGCCGTTGTTGTCGGTCAGCGTGCCGTGGTCCATCACCTGCAGCAGGATATTGAAGATGTCCGGGTGCGCCTTCTCGATTTCATCCAGCAGCAATACGCAATATGGCGTCTTGTTGATGGCTTCCGTCAACAGGCCGCCCTGCTCGAAGCCGACATAGCCAGGAGGCGCGCCGATCAGGCGCGACACGGCATGGCGCTCCATGTATTCCGACATGTCGAAGCGGATCAATTCCACGCCCAGGGTATAGGCGAGCTGCTTGGCCACTTCGGTCTTGCCGACACCGGTAGGGCCGGAGAACAGGAAGGAGCCGATCGGCTTGTTGAGGCTGCCCAGGCCGCTGCGCGCCATCTTGATCGCGGCGGACAATGCCTCGATGGCCTTGTCCTGGCCGAAGACGGTGGCCTTGAGGTCGCGCTCCAGCGTCTTCAGCGCGTTGCGGTCGTCGCTGGAGATGTTCTTGGGCGGGATGCGCGCCACCTTGGCGATGATATCCTCGATCTCTTTGTTGCCGATCACCTTCTTTTGCTTGGATTTCGGCAGGATGCGCTGCGCCGCGCCAGCCTCGTCGATGACGTCGATCGCCTTGTCGGGCAGGTGACGGTCGTTGATGTAGCGTGCGGACAACTCGGCAGCCGTGTTCAGGGCCGAGGCGGTGTATTTCACGCTGTGGTGCTTCTCGAAGCGCGACTTGAGGCCCTTGAGGATTTCCACGGTTTCGGAAACGCTGGGCTCGACCACGTCGACCTTCTGGAAACGGCGCGACAGGGCATGATCCTTCTCGAAGATGCCGCGGAATTCCTGGTAGGTGGTCGCGCCTATGCATTTGAGCGAGCCGTTGGAAAGCGCCGGCTTCAACAGGTTGGAGGCATCCAGCGTGCCGCCGCTGGCAGCGCCCGCGCCGATCAGGGTATGGATCTCGTCGATGAAGAGGATGGAGTCAGGCTGGTCCGCCAGTTTCTTCATCACGGCCTTGAGCCGCTGCTCGAAGTCGCCGCGGTATTTGGTGCCAGCAAGCAGGGCGCCCATGTCCAGCGAGTAGATCACGGCGTTCTCGAGCACTTCCGGTACGTTGCCTTCCACGATGCGGCGAGCCAGGCCTTCGGCGATGGCAGTCTTGCCGACGCCGGCCTCGCCGACCAATAGCGGGTTGTTCTTGCGGCGGCGGCACAAGGTCTGGATCACGCGCTCCAGTTCCTGGGCGCGGCCGATCAATGGGTCTATCTTGCCAGCCAGTACCTGCTGGTTGAGGTTCTGGGTATAGTTTTCCAGCGCGCTGGAAGGAGATGCCTCGGTTTCCGCTTCCTGCTCGGTTTCAGGGCGCTTGGCATTGCTGCCGTCGGTGACCTTGGCGACGCCATGGGAAATATAGTTGACCACGTCCAGCCGCGTGATGCCTTGCTGATGCAGGAAGAACACCGCGTGGGAATCCTTCTCGCCATAGATGGCGACCAGGACGTTGGCGCCGGTGACTTCCTTCTTGCCGGAAGACTGTACATGGAGGATGGCGCGCTGGATCACGCGCTGGAAGCCCAGCGTCGGCTGGGTGTCGACTTCCTCGTTGCCTTCCACCGTAGGCGTATGCTCTTCGATATAGTTGCTGAGCTCGCTGCGCAGATTGTCAAGGTTGGCCCCGCATGAGCGCAATACGTCCGCCGCGGTGGGGTTGTCGATCATGGCCAGCAGCAGGTGTTCCACGGTAATGAGCTCGTGGCGCTTCTGCCGGGCATCCATGAATGCCATGTGTAGGGATACTTCAAGTTCTTGCGCAATCATCTAAGCTTCCTCAGCTTTCTTCAGGCTTCTTCCATGGTGCATTGCAGCGGGTGCTGGTGCTCACGGGCATAACTAATGACTTGGTTTACCTTGGTCTCGGCGATGCCGTGCGGATAAACGCCGCATACGCCCGCGCCCTCGGTATGTACTTGGAGCATGATTTGCGTCGCTTGTTCACGGTTTTTCTGAAAAAAGCGCTGCATGACATCCACCACGAATTCCATGGGCGTGTAGTCATCATTCAGCAGAATGACCTTGTACATCGAGGGCGGCTTGGTATTGGCCTTGCCGGTTTTCTCGACAATGTTGTCCTGGTGTTTGATGCTAGCCATACGTTGATCTATTTTGAGCCGAATGCAGAAATTTTCAAGTCCGAAATGAGTAGGGTTATTACCGGCACCCATTTTCACCCATGCAAGATTTCTGCCATCCAATGTTAATTACGGATAAATTCTGACAGTTTTTACAGCGCGATCCTGGGTTTTGAGGATTTCCAGTTTGCAATCGCCGATTTTGAGCCCGATGCCGGGCTCCGGGATATCCTCGAAATGTTCGACAATAAGCCCGTTGAGCGTGCGCGGGCCGTCGACCGGCAGGTCGATGCCCAGCTTTTTGTTGATGTCGCGCAGGCTGTTGCTCGCATCGACGAGCCAACTGCCCCTGTCCTCCTTGCGGTAAGCCAGCTGCTCCGCCGATACGTTCTCAAAATCGCCGATAATCGCCTTGATGATATCTTCGAGCGTGACCAGGCCCTTGAGTTCACCATATTCGTCCACGACCAGCGCAATGCGCTGCTGGCATTGCTTGAATTCCTGCATCTGGGTGTAGACCGGCGTACCGGATGGGATGAAGTAGGGCGCTTCCATATGCTGGCCCAGCAGTTGCTGGCTAAGGGTCTTGGTGCGCAGGACGCTCATGATGTCCCGGATGCGCAACATGCCGATGATCTCCTCGTTCGGCCCCTTGCGCACCGGCAAGCGCGAATGCTGGCTCTCGGTAATCTGGGCAAGGATTTCCTCCATCGGCGCCTCGAAATCGATGATTTCGAGCTGCGTGTGCACCGTCATGATTTCATCGACGGTGGTCTGCTCCAAGTCCAGCAGGTTCAATAATACCTCGCGGTGTTTTTGCGGGATCGGGCTGGTGGTTTCGCTGAAGATGCTGCGCAGCTCCTCTATGCTGGTGGTATGGTTGCTCTCGGTAAAGCTGACTTTCATGCCCAGCAGGCGCAATAGACTGTTGGCGCACAGGTTGGCCAGCCATATCAACGGGTAGCCGACCTTGACCAACGGCAGCAATACATAGCTGAACGACAGGGCGAGGGGCTCGGCATACCGGGATGCGATGACCTTGGGCGTGATCTCGCTGAAGACCAGGATGGCAAAGGTGATGAGCACGGTGGAAACCGGCATCAGCAGCTCGCCGAGGTTGAACAGGCGGATGCTGATGAAGGCGGCAAGCGTGGCAGCGGCGGCATTGGCCAGCGTATTGCCCAGCAGGATGGCGCCGAGAAACTGCTCGCGCTCGTTGAGCAACCTGGTGGCAAATTCGGCGCTGCGTAAACCTTCTTTGGCGAGGATGGTGAGCCGATGCCGGTTGAGCATCAACAGGCTGGTTTCGGCCATGGAGAAAAAAGCGGAGGCAAATAGCAGCAGGGCAAGAATGCCCAGCTGCCATAGTAAGGAACTGTCCAACGGTATCAATCGGGGAATGAGATACCGCTAGTTTCGGCGCGAAGCGCCAGCTTTGTCAAGGCAGGGCTTCTTCCGCCTCGGGTTTCCTTTCGCCGCCGATCAGGTTCTCGCGCGATACGCCAAGGTACATGGCGATCGGGCTGGCTACCAGTACCGAGGAGTAGATGCCGAACAGGATGCCGATGGTGAGCGCCAGGGCGAAGTTATGCAGCACTTCGCCGCCGAAGAACAGCATCGACAGCACCATGAGCTCGGTAGAGAAGTGGGTGATGATGGTGCGCGACATGGTGCGGGTGATCGCGTTGTTGATCACGTCAGGCACGCTGGCCTTGCGCATCTTGCGGAAGTTCTCGCGCACCCGGTCGAACACCACCACGGATTCGTTCACGGAGTAGCCCAGCACGGCGAGCACCGCCGCAAGCACGGTAAGGTTGAACTCCCACTGGAAGAAGGCAAAGAAGCCGAGGATGATGATGACGTCGTGCATGTTGGCGATCACGGCCGCCACGGCAAAGCGCCACTCGAAGCGCATGGCCAGGTAGGCCATGATGCCGACACAGACGAACAGCATCGCCAGCGCGCCCTTGTCGTACAGTTCCTGGCCGACTTGCGGGCCGACGAACTCGACGCGGTGCAGCTTCACTTCAGGATTCTCGGCAGAAAGCGCCGTCAGCACTTTCTCGGAAAGCTGGGCCGTGGACAGGCCGGGCTTGATCGGCAGGCGGATCAATACGTCCTGGCTGGTACCGAAGTTCTGCACGGTGGCATCCTTGAGGCCGATCTCGTCGACCGACTTGCGGATGCTGTCGAGATTGGCCGCCTGCGGGTAGCTGACTTCCATCATCGTGCCGCCGGTAAAGTCCACACCCAGGTGCAAGCCCTTGGTGGCCAGGAAGAATACCGACAACAGGAAGGTCACGAGCGAGATGGTCGTCGTGAGACGACCATAGCTCATGAACGGTATATCTTTTTTGATTCTGAAAAATTCCATGATATTTACTCTAGTGTTTTACCTGTTGATCGATAGTTAGCCGATGGACAGCTTGCTGATCTTGCGGCGATAGCCGTAGATCAGGTTGATGACCGCACGGGAAACCAGCACTGCCGAGAACATCGAAGTCAGGATGCCCAGCACGTGCACGACGGCAAAGCCCTTGACCGGGCCAGTGCCGAACATGAACAGTGCCAGGCCGGCAATCATGGTGGTGACATTGGCATCGAGGATGGTGCCGAATGCGCGCTCATAACCCGCATGGATGGAAGCCTGCGGCGTATTGCCGTTGCGCAGTTCCTCGCGGATACGTTCGTTGATCAGCACGTTGGCATCGATCGCCATACCCAGGGTCAGTGCGACCGCCGCGATGCCGGGCAATGTGAGCGTGGCTTGCAGCATGGAGAGCAGGGCAACCAGCAACAGCAGGTTGATGCTTAGCGCCAGCACGGAAACCGTGCCGAACAGCATGTAGTAAATAATCATGAATGCGGAAATTGCAACAAAGCCCCACAGCGTGGAATGCATGCCGCGCTCGATGTTGGCTTCGCCCATGCTGGGGCCGACGGTACGCTCCTCGATGATTTCCATCGGGGCGGCCAATGCGCCGGCGCGCAGCAACAGTGCGACGTCAGTGGCTTCCTGCGTATTCGCCATGCCGGAAATCTGCACGCGGCCGCCGCCGATTTCCTCGCGGATCACGGGGGCGGTAATGACTTCAGCCTGGCCTTTTTCGATCAGCAGGATCGCCATGCGCTTGCCGACGTTTTCACGCGTGGCCTGCTTGAAGATGCGGGCGCCGCGCCCGTCCAGCGTCACGTGCACCACGGCGCCGCCGCCTTGCTGGTCCATGCCTGGGCCGGCATCGGTGATGTAGTCGCCGGTCAGCACCACGTTTTTCTTGACCAGCATGGGGATGCCGTTACGGTCGGTGTAGAACTCGGTGCCGAACGGCACCTGGCCCTTGGAGGCGTTTTCCAGGGTGACCGCGTTGCTCTTGTCCTCATCCACCATGCGGATTTCCAGCGTGGCGGTACGGCCGAGGATTTCCTTGGCCTTGGCGGTATCCTGTACGCCCGGCAGCTGCACGACGACACGGTCAATGCCTTGCTGCTGGATCACGGGCTCGGCAACGCCCAGTTCGTTGATACGGTTGTGCAGCGTCTGGATGTTCTGCTTGATGGCGAATTCCTGGATGCGCTTTTTCGCCGGTTCGCTCAATACGGCAGTCAGGACCTTGTCTTCGCCGCGGTCGGAAGTGCGGAAGGTGAGGTCGGGATAGTCTTTTTCCAGGGCGCGTTGCGCCTTGTTGAGTTCGGCCATGTCCTTGAAGCGGACATTGACGGCTTGGCCATCACGGGAAACACCGAGGTAGCTGAGGCGGGCGGTGCGCAATGCGCTGCGGAAATCGCCGACATAGCGCTCCGCCGCCTGGTCGAGCGCCGCCTTCATGTCCACCTGCAGCAGGAAGTGCACGCCGCCGCGCAGGTCCAGGCCCAGGTACATCGGGCGGGCGCCTATGCTGCGCAGCCATTCGGGGGAGCGTGAAAGCAGGTTGAGCGCAATCACATAGTCCTTGCCCAGCCGCGCCTGGAGCGCATCCTTGGCCTGCAACTGGATGTCGGTGCTGGGGAAGCGGACCTTGACGCCGGTAACGTCGAGGAACAGCGCCTCGAACGGGATGTTCTCCTGCTTCAGGATGTTTTCCGTGTTTTCCAGCAGTGCTGCATCCACCTTGGTATTGGCCTTGGCTGCAGTGATCTGCACGGCCGGGGATTCGCCGAACAGGTTAGGGGCTGCATAAAGCAGGCCTACCAAGACGACAACCAGCACCATCAGGTACTTCCATAAAGGGTAGCGGTTCATGAAGCGGCTCGCATTTCAGTGTTTCAGTGATGTTAAAGATCGGGATTCAAGTATGTGCCAACTTGATTACAGTGATTTGATCGTGCCCTTGGGCAACAGGGTCTGCACAGTGTGCTTTTGTACGGTGATCACGGTTTCCGGCGCGATTTCCAGGCTGACATAGCCTTCGCCTACCTTGGTGATGCGGCCGACGATGCCGGAGCTGGTGGTCACTTCGTCGCCTTTTTGCAGGGCTTCGATCAGTTTGCGTTGTTCCTTGGCCTGTTTCATTTGCGGGCGGATCAGCATGAACCAGAACAGCACGAAGATGACGATCAGGGGGAGGAAGCTCATCCAGTCTGGAGCGGCCTGGGCTGCATCAGCAGCGTACGCAGAAGCGATTAACACGGGTAAACCTTTCTTCTCAATGGGTAGAAATACTTGAAGCGCAAAATATTAGCCCAAAATTCTAACATAGTGTGGCATATGCGCTGGATTATGCTGATTGCTGCAGTTTTTGCCGGTCTTGCCGGAATTTGGCGGCAAATGCCGCGAACCCGCCCTGCTCGATCGCCTGGCGCATGCCGGCCATCAGTTCTTGGTAGTAATGCAGGTTGTGGATGGTGTTGAGGCGGGCGCCGAGGATTTCGCCGCTGCGGTGCAGATGGTGCAGGTAGGCGCGGCTGAAGTGGCGGCACGTGTAGCAGGCGCAGTCCTCGTCCAGCGGGTGCGTATCCTTGCGGTGGCGCGCGTTCTTAAGCTTGATGTCGCCGTGGCGTGTGAACAGCCAGCCGTTGCGCGCATTGCGCGTCGGCATGACGCAGTCGAACATATCCACGCCGTGCGATACGGCGGCGACCAGGTCTTCCGGCGTGCCAACGCCCATGAGGTAGCGCGGCCTGTCCTGCGGCATTTGCGGCGCGGTGTGGGCGAGGATGCGCAGCATGTCTTCCTTGGGTTCGCCTACGGAGAGTCCGCCTATCGCATAGCCGTCGAAGCCGATCTCGGCGAGCCCGGCCAGCGATTCGTCGCGCAGGTCCTCGTACATGCCGCCCTGGATAATGCCGAACAGCGCGTTCGGGTTGCCCTGGTGCGCGGCCTTGCTGCGCGCGGCCCAGCGTAGGCTGAGGCGCATGGAGTCGCGCGCCTCGATATGCGTCGCGGGATAGGGCGTGCACTCGTCGAAGATCATGACAATGTCAGAGTTCAGCACTTTTTGGATGCGCATGGATTCTTCGGGCGTGAGGAAACAGCTGTCGCCATTGATGGGGGAGCGGAAGCGCACGCCTTCCTCGGTGATCTTGCGCAGGTCGCCCAGGCTCCATACCTGGAAGCCGCCCGAGTCGGTGAGGATGGGGCAGTCCCAGCCCATGAATTGGTGCAGGCCGCCGAATTCGCTGATGACTTCCAGCCCAGGGCGCAGCCAGAGGTGGAAGGTGTTGCCGAGCAGGATATGCGCGCCGGTGTCGCGTACCTCGACCGGGGACAACGACTTGACGGAGCCGTAAGTGCCGACCGGCATGAAGGCCGGGGTTTGCACATCGCCGTGCGCGAGGCTGACGGTACCGCGCCGTGCGGCACCGTCTTGCTTGATTAGGGTAAATTCCATGATGCTTAGCCAAAATTCAAGCCGCGATACTACCATGGACTGACGCTTTATATGGTATCGAGCGCGCGCATGATGACCATGTGCTTGCTATACTGTGCGCAGTTTTGCGTGCAGATATCCTGCACGATCGTTCAATGAGGAAATGCTTGAATGGCTGACATTCCCAACCGTCCACACCGCCACCGCTCCTTCATGGAGGCCGGCCTGCGCGAGCGCAGCATCTATTTGCTGCCCAACCTGTTCACCACCGCGGCGCTTTTTGCCGGGTTCTATGCGATTGTGCAGGCGATGAACGGCAACTTTGAGCATTCCGCCGTGGCGATTTTCATTGCCATGGTTCTGGACGGCCTCGATGGCCGCGTGGCGCGCATGACCAATACGCAAAGCGCGTTCGGCGCCGAGTACGACAGCCTGTCCGATATGGTGTCGTTCGGCGTTGCGCCGGCATTGGTGATGTACGTCTGGGCGCTGAAACCCCTGGGCAAGCTCGGATGGATCGCGGCTTTCATCTATTGCGCCGGCGCGGCATTGCGTCTTGCGCGCTTCAACACCAAGCTGGACGAAAGCGACAAGCGCTATTTCCAGGGCCTGCCCAGCCCGGCTGCTGCTGCCCTGCTTGCCGGGCTGGTCTGGGTATCGTATGAAAACCATGTGAGCGGCACGGAAGTATTTTTTGATGCGGTCAAGATGCAGTGGGTGGCATGGGTCATCACCCTGTTCGCCGGGCTATCCATGGTGAGCGACCTGCGCTACTACAGCGGCAAGGATATCAACCTGCGCCGCAGCGTGCCGTTCGTCGTGATGCTGCTGATCGTGCTGGCGTTCGTGCTGATTTCCTACAGTCCGCCGGAAGTGTTGTTCGCCGTGTTCCTGGCCTATGGGGTCTCAGGCTATATCCTGTGGCTATGGGGCAAGCGCAAGCCGAAGCCCGCCGCTGCCAACCAGTCCGCTCCTCCCGGTCAATAAAACCAAGTTTGCGCCGGTTCAACGCCCGTGCTGCAGTGCTTGCAGCACGGGTTTTATTTTTTCACCGATATAGATTTGCGGGTTGGAAGGGCCATCCGCCTTGCCTGCTTGCTGTTCGCGCTCGCGGATGACGGGCAGGGCATGCTGGAAAGCCTCTTCGAATGAGTAGGTCTCACGCAAGGCCTCGTTGAACAAGGCGCGGCCGAAGAAGGTCAGCTCAGAGCCGCTGCCGCAGCCGAATGAGGTATGGGTGGCGTCCGCCGCGGTCATGATCAGCGTGTTCTCGTTCTGCAACGGCGCTATCCAGCTGCCGGAATAGCAGGCAGATACCACGATAATGCGGTACTTGATGCCTGCCTTGTCCAACCACAGGTTAAGGGCTTGCGGGGTGAGCATATCCATTTCCAGCGGCCAGAGCGCGGCGGCGAGTTCCCCATTCTGCGCGCCATGCGAGGTGAGATAGATCAGCAGCACGTCTTCATCCGCGTTCATGAGGTCGGCGGCGCGGTTGATGGCGCGCTCCAGGTTCTCGAGGCTGGCCCACGGCAGGCTTTCGACGGTGGCCGGGTGGTTGACGAGCTCCTGCATGTGCCCTGCGGCATCGAAGCGCTCCTCGATCACGGCGTTGACCATGCTGCTCTCGCGTAGGAATACCTCGTCGTCGCCATAAGGCGCGTAGCTGATGCTGAACAGGTCGACAACGCCAGGCCGTTCCGGCTTGACGGCTGCACGCTGCTTGCTGGCGAGCTGCAATTGGGTTTCCAGCTTTTCCTGGGTCAGCTGCAGGCTGTCTTCCGCACCGGCGCCGTCCTCTTCATAGGGCAGCCAGTACATGGGAGCTTGCGAAAAATGCACGACCAGCGGCGCGCCAAACGCGAATATCCCGGCCAGCAGGATGAGCCGGCCAGGCGCCTGCGTGCTGCGTGTCAGCAGCAGCCAGAAGGCCAGCGCCGCCCAGGTGGTGGTGGCGATATACAGTGCCCAGTGCCACGTGGACCCATCCAGGCCTTGCGGCTGGATCAGGCCGACATAGACCAGGGTGCTGAGGATATCCAGCACGAACGCCTGCGCGGTGCCGATCGCGAACAGTGCGGCGGCCTGTACCTGTAGCCCGTGCTCGCGCGCATGGTCGCTGAGGTACCAGCACAACCATAGCAACAGCAGCACGACCAGCCAGCCCCACAGCAACGCCTTGGGAAAGAATTCCGCCTGGCCGATGATCACCAGCCGTCCCATCAGGATGCTGCTAGCGGTGGTAATCGCCAGCATCAATAGCAATTGCAGTGGGCTGATCCGCAGTCCTTCAATATTCACTCGCTGGAAAAATGCGCTTTTCAGCCCACGTAGGAAAAAGGTGCGTAATGGAAAGGTGGTCTGGGACATGCTGGCCTGTAAGCGATTGCGGATGATGCCGCCATCGTGCCTCAAATTCGCCCACGCGCCAAGTTGCCGGCCTGAATCAGCAGGCATGCCGGGGCTTCGGCTTGCCTTGCGGGAGGAAAAGAATTATATTCAATCACCTATGCAGAACTTCAGGCACAATCCGGATTTCCCCCTTGCCCGGGCTTTCTTGGCCCCGGCGAGCCTGATGCTGCGCAGCCCGCGCTAGTATCGCTCCTGCCCAGCTTTAGCCATACCTCTGAGACGCTTCCGCTCATAAACCCAAACGTTGATGGAATTTCAGGCCATGACACAGAACCAGCTCATCATTTTTGATACCACCCTGCGCGACGGCGAGCAAAGCCCTGGCGCGGCCATGACCAAGGAAGAGAAGCTGCGCATCGCCCGTCAACTGGAAAAGCTGGGCGTGAATGTGATCGAGGCCGGTTTTGCAGCGGCGAGCCCGGGGGATTTCGATGCCATCCGCGCCATTGCCGAGGTGATTACCGAGTCCACCGTCTGTTCGCTCGCGCGCGCCAACGAGAACGACATCCGCCGGGCGGGAGAGGCGATCAGCCCGGCCAGGAAGCGCCGCATCCATACTTTCATCGCCACCAGCCCGATCCATATGCAGAACAAGCTGCGCATGACGCCTGAGCAGGTGCTGGAGCGTGCCGTGCAGGCAGTGAAGTGGGCGCTGGAATATACCGACGACGTCGAGTTCTCCGCCGAGGATGCCGTGCGCTCCGACATCGATTTCCTGGTGCAGGTGTTCGATGCCGTGATCGCCGCAGGCGCCAAGACCATCAACGTGCCCGACACCGTGGGCTACTCCGTGCCGCAGCAATGGGGCGAGCGCATGGCGCAATTGATTGCGCGCGTGAAGGACGCCGACAAGGTGGTGTGGTCGACCCACTGCCACAACGACCTCGGCATGGCGGTGGCGAACTCGCTGTCTGCCGTGCTGGCAGGCGCGCGGCAGGTGGAGTGCACCATCAACGGCCTGGGCGAGCGGGCAGGCAATGCCAGCCTGGAGGAGGTGGTGATGGCGGTGAAGACGCGCCGCGACGTGTTCCAGCTCGACACCACCATCGACACCACGCAGATCGTGACGACATCCAAGCTGGTATCGACGATCACCGGCTATCCGGTGCAGCCCAACAAGGCCATCGTCGGCGCCAACGCGTTCGCCCATGAGTCCGGCATCCACCAGGACGGCGTGCTCAAGCATCGCGAGACGTACGAGATCATGCGCGCGGAAGATGTGGGCTGGGGCGCCAACAAGCTGACGCTGGGCAAGTTGTCCGGGCGCAATGCTTTCCGCACCCGCCTCACGGAGCTGGGCATCACCTTGGAAAGCGAGGATGCGCTCAATGCGGCATTCGCGCGCTTCAAGGAATTGGCGGACAAGAAGTCCGAGATATTCGATGAGGATATCCAGGCGCTGGTCAGCGATAACGTGGTCAACGAGGAAAGCTTCAAGCTGAGCTACCTGCATGTGGCGTCGCAGACGGGCGAAGTCCCGCATGCGGAGGTGACCGTGGCGGAGAACGGCGTTGAGCGCCGTGCGGACGCCACTGGCGGCGGCCCTGTAGATGCGGCGTTCAAGGCCATCGAGAAGATTGTCAGTAGCGGCGCCGAGCTGCTGTTGTATTCCGTCAACAACATCACCAGCGGCACCGATGCGCAGGGCGAGGTGACGGTAAGGTTGTCCAAGGGCGGGCGCATCGTCAATGGCCAGGGGGCGGATACGGATATCGTGATCGCCTCGGCCAAGGCTTACCTGAACGGCCTCAACAAACTGCATGCCAATGCCGAACGGGCGCATCCGCAGGTCTAACAAGCAGATGCAGTGCATTAATTAATTATTCAATGATCGAATATCATCAAGGTAAAAGTAAAGGAATCCCCATGTTGCAAGGTGCAATCCAGGTAACAAGTTTTGATATGGACCGGCTGTTTTCCATGATCGAGCAACTGCGCAAGAACGGCTTTCCCGAGGCGGGCAACTTGTCGCGCCTTGAAGACGAATTGGCGCGCAGCGAAGAGGTGGCCTCCGAGCAGGTCGGCGCGGATGTGGTGACCATGAATTCGCGCGTGCTGCTGCGCGACGAGGCGAATGGACATGAGATGCACTGCACGCTGGTGTTCCCCGCCGATGCGGACGCTTCGGCCAACCGCATTTCTGTGGTGGCGCCGTTGGGCACCGCCATCCTGGGGTATCGGGTCGGCGACGTGATCGACTGGGCCATGCCGGGAGGCGTACGCCAGTACAGGATATTGAAGATTGATTACCAGCCCGAGGCCGCTGGTGATTTCCACCTGTAAATGGTTGATGATTAAGCAAGGCGCCTCCAAGGCGCCTTTTTTATTGCTGCAAAGCCGACACAAGCCTAGAAAGGACAAGGTGTGCATTTCTCTCGCCAGCATTTATTGATCGGACTCGCATTGTTCGCGCTGTATTTCATCTGGGGTTCGACTTACCTGGCCATCAATGCTTGGTTTTCAGGTAGCGCTTGTCGCTGAAAGTGGCCAGCCAGTGCGGGCGGAACGCCGTCATCAGCGTGACCGCCATGCCGGTGAGAAACGCTTCCGACCAGGCGATCAGGATGAAATAGGGCAGGTAGTTGCTGAACAGGTAGTCGGGCGGGTAGGCCTGCATGCCGCTCAGCATCAGCACCGCGCTCAAGCCGCACAGGCTGATGGTGAGGCCCGCGCAAAGAAAGCCGCAGGCGAAGATGTAGATGATCAGGTGGTTGGGCAGCTTGCTGTCCACCAGGCGGAACAGGTTGTAGCTGAAGGCCACCGGGATCACCGCCATGATGAGGAAATTGATGCCCAGCGTTTGCCATCCCGCCATGCCGAATGCGGTGACGCTGACGAGGATCAACGCCAGCGCGATCAGCGCCAGTTGCCAGCGGAACATCAGGCACAAGGCCGTGACGCCCAGCAGATGGATGTTGAGGCCGGGGCGTATGCCCGCCTTGACGCTCCAGATGACCATCAATGCCACGATGGAGCCGAGGAACACATGCTGCAGTGTCGGGTCGCTCAAATGCTTCCAGGGAGACTTGATGACGGCATAGGCGAGCAGGGCCAGCGCCAGCGCATTGGCAATCCATTGCCAGGCGGCCGGAACCAGGTAGTCAGGCAGGTTCATTGCCTTGGATCGCCTTGCGGCATGGGATGGTTAAGGTCGCATACTTCAGGTTCATAAGCTAAACTCTAACAATTTTTGCCGTAGACGGAGAAACATTTTGCAGCTCGCATTGTTTGACCTCGATAACACGCTCCTGGCTGGCGACAGCGATTTCCAGTGGGGCCAGTTCCTCATCAGCAAGGGCTTGCTCGACGAGCAGGAACACCTGGCCAAGAATATTGCCTTTTATGAGGATTACAAAGCCGGCCGGCTCGATATCTACGCCTTTCTGGATTTCCAGCTCAAGCCCCTGAGCGAACGTCCGCGCAGCGAGCTGGACGCCTTGCACCGCGAATACATGGCGCAGAAAATCCGCCCCATGATTACCGACAAGGCACGCGCATTGGTGGAGAAGCACCGCCAGAATGGCGACCTGCTCATGATCATCACCGCGACCAACAGTTTTGTGACAACCCCGATAGCGCATGAGTTCGGCATCGACAACCTGATTGGCACCACGCCTGAGGAAGTGGATGGAAAGTTTACCGGCAAGGTGACGGGAACCCCGAGCTTCCAGGCCGGCAAGATCACGCGGCTCAACGAGTGGCTGGAAGAGCGCAACCAGGCATTGCGCGACTTCGAAACTACCTGGTTCTACAGTGATTCGCACAATGACCTGCCATTGATGAAGCTGGTGGACAAGCCTGTGGCGGTGGATCCGGATCCTACGCTCAAGGCGTATGCGGAAGAGGCAGGCTGGCCCGTCATCAGCCTGCGTTGAATATGGTCAGAGGTGTTTTGTTAGCCGCTTTAGCGGTGCAGCAGCACTTCCAGCACGAACTTGCTGCCCGCATAAGCCAGCAATAGCACGACAAAACCGCTCAAGGTCCAGCGCACCGCGGTGCGTCCGCGCCAGCCGTAGCGGTAGCGGCCAAACAGCAGCCCGCCGAAGATCAGCCACGAGAGTATGGTGAACACGTTCTTGTGGTTGAACTGGAACGGCTGGTCGAACAACAGTTCCGAGAACATCATGCCGCTGATCAAGGTCAGCGTCAGCAGGACGAACCCTAGCGTAATAATGCGGAACAACAGGGTTTCCATCGTCATGAGCGGCGGGAAATCCGGCAGCCTGAGCCAGCTCGATTTCTGGTGCAGTTTGCGTTCGGCGGCGGTCATGAGCAATGCATGCAGCGCGGCAAAGGTCAGCAGGCTGTAGGCCAGCATCGCAATCACCAGGTGGGCCACGAACAAGGGCTGGTCGGCGTAGGGGATCACGTGCGATTCGGGCTGCCATGCCTGCAGCAATACGAAAAAGGCCGCTGGCGGCAATACGAATGCCTGCAAGCTATGCAGGTGGTGCTTGATATTGGTGATCCAGTAAATAAGCACGGTGAGCCAGAGGATGGTGGAAAGCGCATTGGTAAAGCTCAGGTTGAGCCCCTGCGAAAACAAGTGGCAATAGAGCGAGAGCGCGTGCAACACCAGCCCGACGGCGATCAGGCCGGACTGCCAATTCTGCTTGGAAGGAGTCGATGCGTCGCTGGTCTTGGTCTGGCGCCAGTAATTGACAGCCACCAACAGGTAAATCAATGCGGTAATAACGGGTAGAAACGCAATCATACGGGATGACTTGGGTTAGAATTCATATATTCACAACACTATAACATGCAGCCGCCTGACGCACGCGTTAATCCACGGCGGCCGCCACTGGTATCCATCATGTTCGAAAACCTCAGCAGCAGATTACAGCAAGTCGTCAAAACCCTACGCGGGCACGCCCGCCTCACGGAAGAGAACATCACCGACGCCATGCGCGAAGTGCGCATGGCATTGCTGGAGGCCGATGTGGCCTTGCCGGTGGTCAAAGATTTCGTCAGCCAGGTGAAGGAGCGCGCGGTAGGCCGCGAAGTGCTGCAAAGCCTGTCTCCGGGCCAGGCCGTGATCCAGGTCGTGCACGAAGAGCTCACCCGCCTCATGGGCGAGCAGAACGTCGGCCTCAACCTTGCCACCAACCCTCCCGCCATCGTCCTCATGGCAGGTTTGCAGGGTTCGGGCAAGACCACCACCTCCGCCAAGCTGGCGCGGCTGCTGAAGGCCGAGAAAAAGAAAGTGCTGCTGGCCAGCGCCGACGTCTATCGCCCTGCTGCGATCGAGCAGTTGAAAACCCTGGCCAAGAGCCTGGAGGTGGACTGTTTCGATTCCAATGCGACGCAAAAGCCTGCGGATATCGCCGCACAGGCGCTCGACTTCGCCAAGCGTCATTTCTATGACGTGCTGATCTTCGATACCGCGGGCCGCCTGGGCATCGACGAAGCCATGATGGCCGAAATCAAGCAACTGCACGGCTTGCTCAACCCGATCGAGACCTTGTTCGTGGTCGATGCCATGCAGGGCCAGGATGCGGTCAATACCGCGCGCGCCTTCGGCGAAACCCTGCCATTGACCGGCGTGGTGCTCACCAAGCTCGACGGCGATGCCCGCGGCGGTGCGGCATTGTCCGTGCGCCATGTCACCGGCAAGCCGATCAAGTACATCGGCGTGAGCGAGAAAGTCGATGGCATCGAGTTGTTCCATCCCGAGCGCATGGCGTCGCGCGTGCTGGGCATGGGCGACGTGCTTTCCCTGATCGAGCAGGCACAGAAGAATGTAGACTTGGACGAAGCCAAGAAACTCGCCGACAAGGTCAAGTCCGGCAAGAATTTTGACCTTGACGACTTCAAGGCGCAGATGCTGCAAATGCGCAAGATGGGCGGCATGGGTTCGTTGATGGACAAGATGCCCGCCCAGATTTCCGGCATGATGGGCCAGGTCAATAATGAAGCTGGCGACAAGGCGTTGCGACGCATCGAGGGCATCATCAATGCCATGACCCCCTTGGAGCGGCGCAAGCCGGACATCATCAAGGCGACGCGCAAGCGTCGCATCGCCGCCGGCGCAGGGGTGCAGGTGCAGGAAGTCAACCGCCTGCTCAACCAGTTCGAGGAAGTGCAGAAAATGATGAAAATGTTCTCGAAGGGCGGCATGAGCAAAATCATGCGCGCAATGCAGGGCCGTTTTCCCGGCATGAGGTGATGCGCCGGGAAATCCTTTCCTGCGCATAGGCTTGCACCGGAATTGCTTGATGGGATGGGTTGCTGAAGCAAAGGAAATTGCAATCCAGCATTGACGCCACCGGCGCTTTTCTTCATAATTGCGCGCTTTCCGAGATGAGAGTCTCATCTCAAGGGCCGTTAGCTCAGTTGGTAGAGCAGCGGACTTTTAATCCGTTTGTCGCAGGTTCGAGTCCCGCACGGCCCACCAGGAATATCAAAGGGTTAGCTTTTTAGCTAACCCTTTTTTCGTTTCAAGGCCGTATCTTCAAATTGATTTTTCTTCCCAGGCTTGGCCTGGCATTTTTGATTGTGAGGTTAGCGCTATGCAAACAGGCCATCATGCACAAACCCATAACCGCTGGCTGGCGTTGATCGTCTTGTGTTTCGGCGTGCTCATGATCGTGCTCGATACCACGATCGTGAATGTGGCGCTGCCGTCGATCCGGGCCGACCTTGGGTTCAGCGAAACTTCGCTGGTGTGGGTGGTGAACGCCTATATGCTCA
Organism: Methylobacillus pratensis; assembly: GCF_054072455.1. NCBI lineage: Bacteria > Pseudomonadati > Pseudomonadota > Betaproteobacteria > Nitrosomonadales > Methylophilaceae > Methylobacillus > Methylobacillus pratensis. Next base: position 92,982 of record NZ_JBSUSR010000007.1, on the reverse strand, counting down.
CCTTCGGCGGTTTTCTGCTGCTCGGCGGCCGGCTGGGGGATTTCTTCGGCCAGCGGCGTTTGTTCCTGATCGGGATTGCATCGTTCACGCTGGCTTCGCTGATTTGCGGGATGGCCGCGACGCAACAGCAATTGGTCTGGGCGCGCGCCGTGCAAGGCCTCGGCGGGGCGGTGGTGTCGGCGGTGGCGTTGTCGTTGATCATGAATTTGTTCACCGAGCAGGGCGAGCGTGCCAAGGCGATGGGGGTCTACGGGTTTGTCTGCGCGGGTGGCGGCAGCCTGGGGGTGTTGTTGGGCGGACTGCTTACGAGCACCTTGAGCTGGCACTGGATCTTCCTCGTCAACCTGCCGATCGGGATCGTAGTCTATGGGCTATGCCTGCGGCTGCTGCCTGCGCATGGCACCGAGTTGCGGCCGCAGAAGCTCGATGTCGCCGGCGCGTTGAGCATCACGGCGTCGATGATGCTGGCGGTGTATGCGATTGTGAATGGCAACGAGACGGGCTGGCTTTCCGGTGAGACATTGGGCTTGTTTGCCCTGGCCGGATTGTTGTTTGCATGGTTTATCCGCTTGCAATTGCGCGTGGCTGCGCCATTGATGCCGTTGAGTCTGTTCCGGCAGCGCAATGTGTCGGTGGCCAATGTGGTGGCCGTGCTCTGGGCGGCTGCCTTGTTCGCCTGGTTCTTCATGTCGGCGCTGTATATGCAGTTCGTGTTGGGCTACGACGCCTTGCAGGTGGGGTTGGCGTTCCTGCCGGCCAATGTGGTGATGGCTTTGTTTTCCCTTGGCTTGTCTGCGTGGCTGGTGATGCGCATCGGGATTCGCGCTTCGTTGACCCTGGGATTGGTGCTGGCGGCGCTAGGCTTGGGATGGTTCGCTCGCGCGCCGCTGGATGGCATGTTCTGGCTGGATATATTCCCTTCCATGGTGCTGCTGGGGCTGGGCGGTGGCATTGCCTTCAACCCGTTATTGCTTGCGGCGATGAATGATGTTGCGCCCGAAGATTCCGGCCTGGCTTCCGGCGTGGTGAATACGGCCTTCATGATGGGCGGCGCGGTGGGCTTGGCCGTATTGGCAAGCCTGGCCGCCTTGGTGAGCCAAAAGTGGCTGGCGCAGGGCAATGCCTTGCCGTCGGCATTGCTGGCTGGCTACCAGCTTGCCTTCCTGCTGGGCGCTGCTGCTGCGGGGATCGGGGCAGGGTTGGCCTTGCTGCTTATGCATGAGCCCAAAGCCGCGCAATCGGCGGCATCGGCTCCAGTTCATTAAACTCGGATATCGCATGCAAACGGCCCGGCCTAGCCGGGCTTTTTCATGCCTGCCGCTTGAGCAGGTTTGAATCAAGCCAGCGCACGCACCATGTAGCTAGCGGCGCCATCGTAACTTTGCAGTTTCGCTGCCGGGACAAGATGGTTGGCTGACTGGAATTGTTGCCGCTGCCAGAAGCGGAATGAGCGATTGACGGCGATAAGCGAGAGGTTGTCCAGGCGTTCATGTGCGGCCTGTGCATATAGTTGCGCGAGGATATCGCCAGCGGCATTCGCGCCGCGTGCAGACGGCAGCAGGGCAATATCGTGCAGGTAATAGGTGGTCGCCCGGCTGGGCAGCGCATGCAGCAGGCTGTTGAGGCTGGGAGGTATGCCGAGCTGCCAGGGATGGCTGACCAGGTAGCCGCAGATGTGGCTCGCTTGTTGCCGTATCCAGCAACCTTGCGGGTATAGCTGCTGGCGCTCGGTGAAGACCGCTAGGTCTTCCGGGTAGCCGGGATGCACCTGCGCGGCTATCTGCATGACGGTTGGCAAGTCGCTTGCCTGCATCGGCCGCCATGAGGCTGAGGACTGCATGTCAGGTTCCGGTTCTCGGCCTTATTCGGTTTCTTCCTGGCGCTTGCGGCGCTGGCGTACGCTTTCGGCCAGGCTGTCGAGCAGGGTGATGGAGTCGTCCCAGCCCAGGCAGCCGTCGGTGATGGACTTGCCGTATTCGAGCTGGCAACCCGGAACCAGGTCCTGCCTGCCTTCGTTGAGGTGCGACTCTATCATCAGGCCGACGATGCGGTCGTCCCCGCTGGCAATCTGGCTGGTGACGTCGGCGACGACGTCGATCTGGCGCTTGAACTGCTTGAGGCTGTTGGCATGCGAGCAGTCGATCATGACCTTGGCGGCCAATCCCGCATTGGCGAGCTCGCGCGCGGCATCTTCCACGCTGGCGGCATCGTAGTTCGGCGTCTTGCCGCCGCGCAGGATGACGTGGCAATCCTCGTTGCCGCTGGTGGAGATGATGGCGGAACGGCCTTCCTTGGTCACGGAGAGGAAATGGTGCGGGCTGGCCGCTGCCTTGATGGCGTCGACCGCAATGCGGATATTGCCGTCCGTGCCGTTCTTGAAGCCTACCGGACAGGAGAGGCCCGATGCCAGTTCGCGGTGGATCTGCGATTCGGTCGTACGGGCGCCGATCGCTCCCCAGCTGACAAGGTCTGCGGTGTATTGAGGGGTGATGACGTCGAGGAACTCGGTGCCGGCAGGCATGCCGAGGGCGTTGACGTCCAGCAGGAAGCGGCGAGCCAGTTCCAGGCCCTCGTTGATGCGGTAGCTGCCGTCGAGGAAGGGGTCGTTGATCAGGCCCTTCCAGCCCACGGTGGTGCGCGGCTTTTCGAAATAGACCCGCATCACGAGCAGCAGCTCGTGCTCGAAGCGCGCGCGCAGGGCGACCAGGCGGCGGGCGTATTCCAGCCCGGCATCGTAGTCGTGGATGGAGCAGGGGCCGATGATGACGAGCAGCCTGTCGTCGGCGCTGTGCAGGATTTTATGAATGGCGCTGCGGGTAGCCACGATATTGTCGGTAATGGCGGTACTGGCGGGCAGCTCCTCAAGCAGCTCGGACGGTAATCTCAGCTCCTTGATTTCCTTGATGCGAACATCGTCAGTCGCAATTTTCTGGTATGGGCTCATTCTTTTCTCACCGCCGCCCGGAGGGTAACCAGGCATGGCACGGTATTGGTATTGTAAAAAAGTTGATTATTATAGCTTTATGCAAGCCTTCATGCCTGGGTTTGTGCGGTTGCGGACATGATATTGCCCGCAGATGTCAAACTTATGGCGAAGTCTGCGTGGTTTTGCAAACCAGGGTGCGGAAGCCGGGCCTGGGGCCGTCTACCTTGTCGAAGTAGCCATCGGACGGGGCTTGCACGCTGCCTTGCGGGCAGGTGAACATGGCGGGCGCCGATTCGGCCAGCGGCACGTAGCCTGCGATACGGCCGTTGGCATCATGGCCGGCGATCAGCTTGTAGAAAATACGGCGGTTGCCTTCCTCGGCGATTTCGGAGGCGGTCCAGCACATTTCGCCATAAAAGTAGGCGTCTATCTTGTCTTCCTTGTAGTCCGCGAATGCGACTCCGCCGACCACCTGGCTGCCGTCTTCCGGCTTGAAGTTGCCATAGTCCTTGCATACGGCCAATGCGGCAGTGGCGTGCAGCGACAGGGCGGCAAGCAGGATGATGGCGAGTTTGTTCATGCGGACTCTTCCTCGGGATGCGGTGTAGTAGTGAGATGGCTATTTTCGCATAATCGGCGCTGCGATCGTAGGCTGGAGCAAACTGATGCTGAACTCTTTGGCCGAGGTTTGATCTCATCGATTATTGAAGAATAGAATAATAGCCATTACGGATATCTAGTTTTAATCAAGTTGCATATCATCCGCCCGTCTCGGCCTATCGATGGGCGAGTCTGTTCGGGGAGCTTTCCAGGACAAGCCTGTGAAGCGCGAAGTCAGTATCAGCTAAAGCCGTGTTGCAGTTGCTTGACCATGGGACAGGTGTGTGTCACCAAGTCATTCGTAATTTGAACGTCGTTCTATATCGGATTATGGGCCAGAGTCCCGCAAGGGACGGAGCCAGAAAGGATCAATTTTGTATCGTGTTGTTTGGAAAGGCTTCACTATTGCCAGTGCCGTGGCGGTAGGCTTGGGAGTATTGCCGTTGTCGGCCGGGGCCGATGAGATCCGCCTGAAGAATGGTGACGTCATCACCGGCAAGGTGGTGCGTAAATTCAACGAGAAGGTGGTGTTCAAGACCTCGTATGCGGGCGACATCCAGGTTACCTGGTCCGAGATTGAGACTATCAAGACGGATGAGCCGCTGGCCGTTACGCTGACGGACCGCTCCAACCTAAAGACGACGCTGGAAAGTTACGATAACGGCAAGGCCACGATCAAGCTGGTGCAGCTAGATGACGAGGAGGACGGCAAGAAGCAGTACGAGGAGAAAGAGATTCCCCTGGCTGACCTGCTTTACATCAACCCGACGCCAGAATTGTCCGGCGTCGGGGTCAACTGGAGCGGCCGTATCAACCTGGGCGGCTCCGTTACGCAGGGTAATACCGACACCACCACGATCCGTCTTGACGGCGAATCGATCGCACGTACGCTCAACCACCGCCTGACGGTGGCCGCCGTGGTCAACCGCGCGACTAACAACGGCGAGAATACGCAGTTCAACAACCGCTCCTCCATCAAGCTGGACCGCTTCATCAGCAACAAGTGGTACGTCTATGCCAACAACACGCTGGAAAACGACCGCTTCCGCGACATCAAGCTGCGGACGACAACCGGCGTCGGTAGCGGTTACCAGGTATATGAACGGCCTGACCTCAACCTCTTCGTCGAAGGCGGTTTGAACTATGTGACGGTCAATTATTACGAAGCCGAGAACGAGAGCTACCCGGGCGCACGTTGGGCGTTGAAGTACGATCAGCGGGTCTTCGGCGGCAGCACCCAGTTCTTCCATGAGCATGAAGTCCTGCTGGGCCTGGACAACGCAAGCAATGCGCTGGCTTTCACCAAGACCGGCTTGCGCTTCCCTATCATCAACAACTTCAATGCCTCGATCCAGTACAACCTGGATTGGGCCGGACAGCCGGCTGAGGGACGCAAGAGCACGGATAGTGCGCTGATCTTCAACCTCGGGTATGTCTGGCAGTAACTGAAATCACGAGCGCAGCCGCCTTGCGCGCCAGTTGGCAACCTGTTGCCGGCGCATGACATGGCGCAGCAGGGCGGCGATCGCAATGAAGCTCGCTAGGTGGGCGAGCCCTGCATAAATGCTGACCAGCAGGATATGTGAAAATGCATTCGTCATTGCCAGGGGCGATAGTACAATCAGGGCGATAAGCAGGATCAGGAGCATCGCCGTGTCCTCCGTGCTGAATCATGTACGGTATTGCAAGCACGAACCACACCATCCGCTACCGGCCCAGGTAGCCTAAAAAATTCAATCTTTCCTGGATCCAGCCGTTAATTGATTAAGGGGCGGCTTCCCATTCTCTTTTGCCGGTCGATGGGCCGGCAAGCCAAGTTACAATTAGCGCACCATTTTCAAACCAAAGAACCTAAAAAAACATGTTTTCTGACCAGGGCGGCCAATTCAGCATTGCACCAGGAGGATGGAGGTTTTACTCGCCCCTGATCGTGGCAGTCCTGATCGGTATCTCCCTGCTTGGCCTCGCTTTCTATATCCACGAGATTGACCATCAAGCCAAGGTCAAGGAAGAGCGCCATTACGTGACGACCTTGGCCGCAGGCGTGCGTGCGCGTATCGAAGGTGAGCTGAACAGTTCCATCCATCTTGGGCTGGGCCTGACCACCTATGTCGCGGCCAATCCCAATTTCAATGCCGACAGTTTCAACCGTGTCGTGGCCAGCCTGGTGCATTACGGGCGCCACCTCAAGACCATCACCATGGCGCCCGGCAATGTGGTGCGCTACGTATATCCCCTGGCAGGCAATGAAAAGCTGCTCGGGTTGCGCTACCAGGCCCAGGCGATCGGCCAGGAGGTCTCTCTGGAGCAGTCGCGGCATCCGGAATTGATCGGGCCGATTGACCTGGTGCAGGGCGGGCGCGGCCTGGTGCACCGCTTGCCTTTGTTCGTGTTTGACCAGGCCGGCCAGGAATCCTATTGGGGTGCCGCTTCGGTCGCGCTTGATATCGACAGCCTATTGCAGGCAGCGGGCTTGCAGGTGCACGGCCCGGTCCTGAGTTATGCCCTGCGGCGCCTGGATGACCGCGGCTATGCTGAAATGATCAGCGGGGACAGCGCCTTGTTCAGCCATAACCCGGTGTTGCTGGACATTACCCTGGACGGGCATGTTTACTGGCAGCTTGCCAGCATGCCGACCAAGGGCTGGGGGCACCTGGCGCAGCCGGACGACTGGATTTTCTGGATCGGCGTATCTCTGGCCCTGGCCTTGGCGACGCTCGCCTATGTCTGGCTGCGCACCATCCAGCAATTGCGTCAACGTGACGCCAGGACGCGCCTGGCCACCAGCGTATTTACCTCCTCGAGCGAAGGCATGCTGATTGCCAGCCCGGCCGATGAAGTGATCGGTATCAATCCCGCTGTCACCGACTTGACGGGATATTCGGCGCAGGAGTTGCTGGGCATGCCGGTCAGTTTTCTTGCGGCCGAGCACATGATGGCGGAAAGCCGGCAGCAGGCTTATTTTTCCGTCAGCGAGAAAGGCGTCTGGCAGGGAGAGACCTTGATGCGGCACAAGCAAGGCCATGTCTTCCCCGTGGCGCTGACCATTACCACCGTGACCGGCCAGGACGGCAGGGCCGAGTGCTACATCAATACCTTCAGCGATATCAGCGATCGAAAGGCCAACGAGGCCAGGATCCATGACCTCGCGCATACCGATACGCTCACCGGCCTGCCGAACCGCATGAGCCTCTATAACGGGCTGGAAGAAAGACTGGCAAACGCGCAGCCCATCGGCGTGATGATCCTCGACCTTGATAACTTCAAGATCATCAACGACACCCTGGGGCACCATGTCGGGGACCAGCTATTGGTGGAAGTGGCGAGGCGCCTGGTTTCCTGTGTTGCCGACCAGGGGCTGGTGGCCAGGCTCGGCGGGGACGAGTTCGTGATCGTGCTAGACAACCAGCAGGCGCCGCAGATAGTGGGCCGCGTGGCGGAGCAGGTGCTGCAGCGTCTGGCGCAGCCTTACCTGATCGAGGGCTATGAGCTGCATTCGTCTTCCAGCATCGGCATCGGGATTTCTCCTCGCGACGGCAGCGACGCCCATAGCCTGCTCAAGAATGTCGATACCGCGATGTATGAGGCCAAGTCTTCCGGCAAGAACAATTTCAAGTTCTTCACCGAAAAGATGCGCGAGGAAATCAATGAGCGCATGCATATGGAGAACCATTTGCGCCAGGCGTTGCTGCGGGACGAGTTCGAGCTGCACTACCAGCCGCAGGTGGAGATCGCCACCGGGCGCATCATCGGCATGGAGGCCTTGGTGCGCTGGAACCATCCGGAATGGGGCATGGTGTACCCGGATAAGTTCATCAGGATCGCGGAGGAATGCAACCTCGTGATTCCGCTGGGCGAGTGGGTGTTGCGCGAGGCGTGCCGGCAAATCAGCCAGTGGAGCCAGCAAGGTTTGGAAGAGGTATGTATTTCTGTCAATATTTCTGCGCGTCAATTAAAATCCAGGCATCTGTTTACCCTGATTGACAGCTTGATTTCGGCGCATAATATCAAGCCGGGGATGCTTGAGCTCGAGATCACCGAAAGCGCGGCCATGGACGATCCCGAGCAGACCATCCCGCGCATGAAGAAACTGAAGAACAAAGGGGTCGCGTTGGCGATCGATGACTTTGGTACGGGATATTCCTCCCTGAGTTATCTCAAGCTGCTGCCCTTGACGCGCCTGAAGATAGACCGCTCCTTCGTCAAGGATATCGAGACCGACCCGAACGACGCGGCGATTTGTGCCGCCACCATCGCGCTTGCGCGCATTCTGGGATTGGGACTGGTGGCGGAGGGCGTCGAAACTGAAGCACAATTGGAATATTTGCGCGCCCAGGGCTGTGATAGCGCCCAGGGATATTATTTCAGCAAGCCCCTGCCGGCAAACAACATTATGGAGTTTGTTTCCCGCCATCAGCAGGAGATATTGTCGTCATGATGCAATAACATCATAACGCGGAGAAGGGGAGTGGTTGCGTAGGCTAGTCATATTGATTCTGCTGCTGATCTGCCATGCCTGGGCCTGGGCGCAACCTGCCGCGTTGCACCTGGATGCCAGCCATGCGCTGGCGCACGCCGGCCTGTTCCTGCAATACCTGGAGGATCCAGGCCATCAGCTTGCGTTGAAGGACTTGCCGGCTTTGCAGCAGGGCGGCGCATGGAAGCCTGCGTTGAATGAGCGCGGCAACGTCAACCTTGGCTACTCCCGTTCCGCGTTTTGGTTTGCGCTGCCGGTGTCCGTGGCGGCCGATAGCGTCGAGGACCGCTTGCTGGAAGTCGCTTTTGCCTCCCTGGACCATGTCGAGGTGTATAGCCCGGACAGTAACGGCGTCTATCAGCGGCAGATGGCTGGCGATATCTATCCTTTCAACCAGCGGCCTTACCCGCACCGCAATCTGGTCTTCCCGCTCAAGCTGCCGGCGGGGGAGCATGTCATTTACATCAAGGTCGTGTCGCAGGGGACGTTGACGGTGCCGGTCAACCTCTGGCAGGTCAAGGCGATGCATGCGCATGACCAGTATGCCTATTCTTTGCTGAGCTTGTATTACGGCGCCCTGCTTGCCCTGTTTTTCTACAATTTCCTGATCTACCTCTCCACGCGCGAAACCGTATTCCTGTTTTACGTGGCTTTCGTCGGCAGCATGGTGGTGGCGCAGGCGTCGTTGAACGGCCTGGGGAACCAGTTTCTCTGGCCTGCCTGGCCCGAGTGGGGCAATATCGCCCTGCCTTGCGGCATGGCGGCCACTGGTTTCTTCGGCGTGTTTTTCAGCCGCATCTTTCTGAACACGCGCGGCAATTTTCCGAGGCTGGACCGGCTGATGCTCGCGTTCGCCGTATTGTTTGCCTTGATCATGCTGTCGCCGTTGGCGCTGTCATACCGGTTTTCAGCGCTGCTGGTGTCATTGTCCGGCGTGGTGTTTTCATTGTTCGTCACTTCGGTGGCGGTCGTATCCTATATGCGCAGGAACCCGGGCGCGTTCTATTTCCTGCTGGCGTGGAGCGCAGTGCTGGCCGGGGTCGTGATTCTCGGCTTGCGCAATCTCGGCTGGGTGCCCACCAACGCCTTTACCATCTATTCCATGCAGCTCGGCTCCGCCATCGAGATGCTCATGCTGTCATTTGCCCTGGCGGACCGCATCACCATCATGCGCAAGGAAAAGGAGCAGGCGCAGCGCGACACGCTGAACGCCAAGCAGGAGCTCGTGGATGCCCTGATCAAGACGGAACACGACCTGGAAGAGCGGGTGGCCTTGCGCACCAAGGAAATAGAGACAGTCAACACCCAGCTGCGCCACAAGGAGCGCGAGCTGCGCTACATGGCATTGCACGACGCCTTGACCGGGTTGGCGAACCGCACTCTCATGAACGACAGCCTCAAGCGTGCGCTTGCCCGGGCGGGACGGGACAAGGGCCTCGTGGCGGTGCTGCTGATCGACCTGGATGGCTTCAAGGAAATCAACGATACTTACGGCCATGCCGCCGGCGACCTGGTGCTGCAGGTGGTGGCTGCGCGCCTGCGCAAGGTGACGCGCGTGAGCGACGTGACCGCCCGGCTGGGCGGGGACGAATTCGTCGTGGTGCTGGAGGATATCCACGGGGCTGAGGACGCCATCAGGATTGCCGAGAAGCTGGTGCAGGAACTGGCGCGCCCGGTGGAAGGCGGGCTGCACATTTCCGCCAGCATCGGCATTGCATTGAGCTCCGAGCAGCACATCACCGACGATGTCTTGTTGCGGCAAGCCGACAAGGCGATGTATAAGGCAAAACTGGCGGGGCGCAACCGTTGGCATGTGGCGGAAGAGGCAGAGTGCGACAGCATGAGCTGACGGCTCAGCAACTTTTGATCAATGCGCTTGTCATTTGCAAAAGGGAGTTCTGCTGCAGAAATTTCCTATACAAATCAATATGAATAAGGCAGCGTATGCATATTATTAAAAAATACAAAAAGTTTTTTCTTTCTCTGTTGCTCCTGATAATTGGCATTGCATTGTTTTTTGCCGGAGCGGGTCAATACCACATGCAATGGTGGCCTTTCGGCCAGGGCTATTTTGCCAGCGTCGATGTGGATGAAATGGTGCCAGACCCGCGCCAGGCCAAGCTATCCTCGATCTTCGGCACCGAAGAGCTCGAAGTCCGCGAACTGCCGTTCAGCGATCAATATCCCACCGGCCCCTTCGAAATGCTGGGCAACAAGCAATTCCTCTTCATCACCAAGTGTGGCGAGGTCTATTTCACCAAGATCAACGAATCCAACGAGATCGAGATAACCAAGAACGCCGACGCATTGACCAAGCCCGGGCTGGAAGAGCGCGAGGAAAGCAAGGGCGATGATTATGACAACCTGGTGTATTGCAAGGAGCTGGCCGGGGTCAAGGATTCGTTACTGGTCGGCAATACCCTCTATGTGGCCTATACCACCTGGGACCACGAGGCGAACGGCGCCAGGCTGGCGGTATCCGCCTTCGAGCTCGACCAGGAGAATGCCGAGCTGACCTTCCGCAAGGATATCTTCGTCACCTACCCGGCGATCAAGGAGCCTTTCCTCGGCCACCAAGTGGGCGGCAAGCTGGTATTGGGCGCGGATGACGACACCATGTTCCTGGGCGTGGGGGATTTTTCCAAGCCCGACGGGGTGCAGGACCCAACCACTGCGCTCGGCAAGATGATCAAGATCAACCTGCGTGATGCCAGCGCCGAGATCTATGCCTCGGGCTTGCGCTCTCCTTCCGGCGGGTTGTATTTCGACCGTGAAAGCAATGAGTTGTGGGAAACCGAACACGGGCCCAAGGGCGGGGATGAAATCAACCTCATCAAGCATGGCCGGAACTACGGTTGGCCGGTGGTGAGCTACGGCACCTTGTACGAGCGCGAGGGCATGGGCAACTACTACGGCAACAAGTACAACTCGCACGAGAAGTTCGAGAAGCCCGCGTTCGTATTCAACCCCTCCATCGGCGTGGGCGCCATCGCCAAATATCCCAAGACCGGCAAGAACGAGTATTGGGAAGGCGGCTTCTTCGTCGCGGGGATGGCCGCCAATTCCCTGCTATACATGCGCAAGGAAGGCGAGCGCCTGATATATGCCGAACCGGTATTGAACGAATACCGCATTCGCGCATTGAAGATAGACAAGAACGGCCATTTCTTCATCAAGACCGATAACGACCAATTCCTCTGGATGGAAAAGTAGGCACAAGGGCCTGTTCACGCGTCACGCCACAAAAGATCGTGAACAGGCTAAGCAGTCGGGCTGCACACAGCCTGACTGCTTAATGCATGCTAGGTAGGGGAATGCTGGGGTTGTATGTCTGGCAATGTCAGCAAGTGGTGCTGCAATGCATAGAAGATGAAGTCGGCATTGCTCTTGAAGTTGAGTTTCTTCAACACCCGGCTGCGGAACACGCTGACAGCGCCCGCGGTGACGTTCAGTTCGCGCGCCACAGTCGCAATGGTTTTGCGCTGGATGAATTTCAGGAACACCTGGAATTCGCGCTTGGAAAGCTGCTCGTGCGGGAGGGGCTCTTGTTCCGCCTGCAGCGCCAGCCTGAGTTTTTCCGGCAGGTAATATTTTCCGCCAGACACCGTTTCTATGGCCTGGAGCAGGTCGCCTTCACCAGCATATTTGTCGAGGTAGCCCTTGCTGCCGCAACGGATGAAGTTGAGCAGGAAATGCTCGTCTTCGGTATTGCTGAGCAACAGCACGGGGATATGCGGCGCAATGCCGCGCAAGTGCGACAGCAGCTCCAACCCGTCCCTCTTGCAGGAAGACACGCAGACGATGACCAAGTCGAGCTGCCGCTTGGCCCGCAGTTTCCTGATCTTTTCCTCGTCGATATTCGCCAGCACATGCTTGATCTGCATTTCCTTGTGCTGCGAAAGCAGATGGCTGAGCGAATAGTTGACCAAGCTGTCCTGGCTGATCAATGCAATTTTTTTCATGGCGCGCTAAGTCTAGGGCAATGAAGAGATTCCCATATGCTACTCACAATGCGGTATCGACGATGTAGGACAATATAGCGCTTCTTTGTAGGAAAAAATGAAGTTTGACGCCCTGCACATACGCGTAGGACCGTTCTGACAACTATTCGAGCAGTTTGCCTATGACGTTGCTGCTCTGCTTCTCCTAATCTGCTTCTCAGCCGCATTCGAGGCTAGAAATAAAACAACCACTCAAATATGTTTAGGAGGCAAATATGGCAACGTTGCATAGCGAAGCAGCAAGGAGGGATGACTGGCTGGTCTTACCCATTTCATGGCGGGCAATCCTGGCCGGGTTGGCCGTGGCGGTGGCGATACAGCTGATCTTGAGCCTGTTGGGCACAGGCGTGGGCTTCAGTTTCGTAGAGCCGACCGATCCAGGCAGTACGCCTACAGCCGAGGCATTTGGCATTGGAGCGGCATTGTGGTGGATCGTGTCATGGATATTCTCGCTGACAGCGGGAACCATCGTTGCCGTCTTGTCCTCCGGTGAAATCACGCGTTGCCGCGGCGCATTGCTGGGCATCGTCATCTGGGCATTGGCCACAATCGCGGGCGCTTGCGTATTCACAAACCTCGCTGGCGGCGCATTCAAGACAACCGCAGGTGCGCTCGGCATTGCCGGCAGCGGCGCCGTCGCCGGCGGCACTTTGCTTGCGACCAATGGGCCCGGCGGCGAACTGAAGCAGGAAGTGGAAGAGTTCTTCCGTAATGCCAAGAACAGCGTGGACCAACAGGTGACCGAGGAGAACCAGGGCAAGGGCCATCGTGGCGGCGGCGGTGCTTACTGGCACGCATTGAGCCGCTACCTGGCCAACCCTGATGAAGCTAGCCGCGCCATCGACCGTGACCGTGTCGTATCCACATTGGCAGACGCGACAGGCGTTTCCAAGGAGCAAGCCGACGAGGAAGTGAAAAAGCTTGAGGACGCTTATGCAGCCGGCAAGGAAAAAGCCAAGGAAGCCGCCGACAAGGCAGCTGAAGCGGCCGCCAAGTTTGCGCTCTGGGCTACCCTCGGGTTCCTGCTGAGCCTGATCGCTGCCGTGGTCGCCGGTTCCCTGACTGCGCGTAACCTGGTGCATGCCGCAGCCAGAAATACATATTAATTAGCTAAAGGAGAGATATATGCCTTATATCATCGCATGGTTACTGGGTGTCCCCATTACGGTCCTGGTATTGATCTGGCTGTTGTTCTAAACAGCTGGTAGCAAGCAAGAGAAAGCCCCGCTTAGCGGGGCTTTTTCGTTTGTGTTTTGGGATCGCGATGTCAGCGCCTTCTGACAAAAACTATCATCGCCGTCCTATGGGGAGGCGCAAGCGGCTTGGCTATGATGGAGCCATAGTCAATTGGGCAACACCAATGCAAGTTAAGTTTCATCGGTATGCCAAATAATTTGCATGAATCCATCATCGAACAGCATCACCAGCATGACTGTTAAGGAGAATAAGATGAAGACAACATTTCGAGTGCTCGTTCTGTCATCCTTTTTAGCAATGACCAGCCTCGCAGGCAATGCCGCACCGGCAGCCGAATTGTGCAGTAGCGAACTGCAGCATGCCGTGCCGGTACAAATGAACAAGGGAGCCATGCTGAGCGTCAGCGACCGGTCGCTGTCCTCTCAGCAGAACGCCTTGCAGGATAAGCAAGCCCTGGGCAAGCCGCGCGGCTTCGAGCGTTATCAACGGCCTGTGTTGGTTGACAAGGGGATTTGCCACCAGAAGCCCGGCGCATTCAATAAAAGCACCGTCAAGATGTAACGGCCTTCGGTCATGACGGCTCGCGTGCCGCCACCTGTTTCGCATCATAAAAAGGAGAAGAAATGAGATTATCCAAGTCCAAACTGTTTGCTGCCATCATTGCCTTGATACTGGTGTGGGTCGCTTTTACCCAGGTACGCATGCTGGACGGCAAGGCTGTGGATACCGCCAAGGCGACGGCATTGAAGCATATTGAGAATCCTGAAACCGCCAAGTTGGAGAATTTGGAAGAAGTCCGTCACGGCGATACCAGCGTTGTCTGCGGAGAATACCGTGTGAAGGCTGAAAACGGGGATTACGGCGATGCACGCAAGTTTGTCGTCGAGGTGCACGAAGGTGAAGAGTCGAGGTTCAGCGAATTGGACGAGGATATTGCCCAATACTGCAACCTGCCAGGCAAGCATTGATTCACGGCAATAAATAATAAAGAAGCCTGCAATCGCAGGCTTCTTTATTTGTGTTTTTTAATTGCTTGCCGAAGGCGCAATCAACGGCCAGCGGTCATCCATCCAGGCATATTCCTCGGGAGGCTCGGTGGTGATGACATAGATCCTGCGCTCGTCATGATGGGTGGCGATAATGCCTTTGATGGCATGGCCCGGCGGGATGTCGATCCAGTGCGCATTACGTTCCGGGTCGCGGCTCAGGAATTCCTCGGCTACCAAGTCGACGGGTTCTGGCTTGAGCTTGTCCCATTTGCCTTGTTCCAGTGATATTTGGCGAGCCCAGCCGCCGACGAAAAAGCCGCCTTCTTTCTCTTCAAGGTCGTTGCCCCAGCGCAGCCACTTAATATGGCCTTCGGCGCTGTGGATCGGCAATGCCGCCTTGGGGTGGGGAAACTCGATTCGTTTTTCAAGACCGGAATGGTCGGTCAGTTTAATGCCTCTGCACATGATGTGGTCCTCAATACATGGAATTCATTTTAGACGAATAGTATTAAGAATTGATTAAACGGCGTAAGCCTGAAATTTCTTATCCTTTTGTAGGAATTTTCCTAGTGGCGATCAAGCCGCCATTGTTCCTGAATATGGAATTGTGTAATTGAGATATTTCTATATATGGAAATTAATGCTTTTGGCATACTGCTTAGATTATTTGATAAGGAGCCAACACGCGATGAAAACAACAAGCAAAGTGCTAGGCCTGATGATCGCCATGGGCTGGATGGCGTCGGCCAACGCCGATCTGGCCGATGTGGAAGCGAACCTGGGCCGGCTCAAGGTGCCGGAGGGGTTCAAGGTGGAAGTCTACGCCGAAGTGCCTGGCGCACGGCAAATGGCATTGGGGACTTCCGGCACCGTCTACGTCGGCACCCGGGGCAACAAGGTCTACGCCGTGGTGGACAAGAACAAGGACCACAAGGCCGACGAGGTGATCACCATCCTCGACGACCTGAAGGTGGGCAATGGCGTCGCCATGTGGGATGGGCACCTGTACGTGGCCGAGCAGCACCGCATCACGCGTTATGCCGCGCCCGATTTCGACCTCAACCTGCCGTTCAAGCAGATGCGCGAAGTGATCTACGACCAACTGCCGGACAAGGCCCACCACGGCTGGCGCTACATTGCGTTTGGCCCGGACAAGAAGCTCTATGTGACGATTGGCGCGCCGTGCAACGTGTGCGACCCGCAAGGCATCGAGGCCTCCATCATCCGCATGGACCCAGATGGCAAGAATACCGAGGTGTTCGCCAAGGGCGTGCGCAACTCCGTCGGCCTGGATTTCCAGCCCGGCACCAATGTATTGCACTTCACCGACAACGGCATGGACATGATGGGCGACGATATCCCGCCTGACGAGTTCAACGCCGCACCGCAGGCCGGACTGCATTTCGGCTTCCCTTACGTCGGCGGCCAAGATGCGCGCCCCAAGGATTGGCAGAACAAGAAGCCGCCACAAGCCGTGACGCCGCCCGTGCTCGGCTTTCAGGCGCATAGCGCGAACCTGGGCTTCAAGTTCTACACCGGCAAGCAGTTCCCGAGCGCATACCAGGGCAACGCCATCGTCGCCCAGCATGGTTCGTGGAACCGCAGCAAGCCTGTCGGCTACCAGTTGATGCGCGTGGTGTTCGACGAAAACCACAAGGTGAAATCGAACGAAGTCTTCATCGACGGCTGGCTCAATGACGGCGAGGCCTGGGGCCGTCCCGTCGACGTGCTGCAGCTCAACGACGGCTCCTTGCTGGTGTCCGACGACTATAGCGGCGTCATCTACCGTGTCAGCTACGGCGAATCCGCCGCGGCGGCGCCTGCCCGCGGCAAGAGCGGCCACCAGGCAAAAGTCACTGGTCTGAAAATGCCGGAGTCCGCCGTTGCACATCCGGACGGCCGCATCTTCGTCAGCGAGATCGGCGAATTCGGCAAGAACGGCGACGGCAAGATCACCGTGATCAACAAGGACGGCAGCCGCCAGACCCTGGCGGAGGGCTTGAACGATCCCAAGGGCCTCGACCTCTTCAACAACCAGCTTTATGTCGCGGACGTGGACCAGGTGGTGAGGGTCGGGCTGGACGGCAGCAAGACCGTGATTGCCAAGCCGGGGGACTTCCAAGAAAAACCAGTGTTCCTCAACGACATCGAGATCGACGGGCTGGGCAACGTCTATGTCTCGGACAGCGGCGATGACAATGGCAAGCACGGCGCGATCTACCAGATATCTCCCGAAGGCAAGATTGCCCAGCTGGTCAACGACAAGTCCGGCATCAAGCGCCCGAACGGGCTGCTGCTCGACGGTCCCGGCAAGCTGCTGGTGGCCGATTTCGGCAGCGGCAAACTGTTCCAGGTGAATTTCGCCAGCAAGAAGGCGAGCGTCACGCTGCTCAACCAGGGCTTTGGCGGCGCTGATGGCCTGGTGCGGGATACGGACGGTTTGCTCTACGTCAGCGACTGGGCCGGCGGCAAGGTCTGGCAATTGACAGAACCGCGCGCGACACCGCAGTTAATCAGCGAAGGCCACCAATCCGCTGCAGACATCGCAGTATCTGCCGATGGGCGCTTCCTCTTGATTCCTGACATGAAGGGCGGCGAGTTGGTGCCTTTGCCCATCAAGTAATTGAGTTGTTTCCATCAATAAAAAAGCCGGCTCATGCCGGCTTTTTTATTGATGATATTTAAGTATTGATCAAGGCCGCTTTTGCGGTATCCGGCAGATGCCGGTCGAGTTTCTTTGCCAGCAGGAAGGCTTGCCGCCGCTTGTTGGCATCCCGGATTTGCTGCTCGATCAGGCTCAATACGTCTTCTACCGTGAGCACGTTCTTGTAGGCCTCGATATTGTCTTTGAGGGGTTGCAGGACTTGAATGCTTTGTTGCGCGTCATAAATAGATTGCTCGAGATTCTGGCCAAACATTGCGGCTCCTGATAGCAAAGTAAATAAGTGGGCACGATTGTAGAGTGAAAATTCAGTCCCGCTTATCAGGCTGGGCTGATGTTGCTGTAGGACGATACTGACAAATCAACATGTCCAATTGAATACGATATGGCGACAATTTGAGGTCATTAAGGCAGCCTAATCGGCTGCCTTCCTCAGGCCTTTTGTTAATTCAAAAACGTATATGCAGCGCAACTTCAAGGCTGCGCGGCTCGCCGACATAGTATTGGGTGTTGGTCTGGTGGATGAAGCGCGCGTATGTCTCGTCCGTGAGGTTGCGGATACGGGCGACCAGGTCGGCGTTCTTGCTGATGCGGTATTTCGTATGCACGTCGAACAAGGTGTAGGAGGGCACCCACATGGTATTGGCGTTGTTGGCGTATACGGAAGCCACGTAGCGCGCGCCGATGCCGGCTTGCCAGCCTGGTGCTATCTCATAGTGCAGGCGCAGGTTGGCGACCTGGTCGGGCACATTGATCGGGTGCCTGCCCTTGCGGGAAACGACGGCGGTGCCGACGGCTTCATTGAAGTCGTCATATTCCGCGTTGACCCAGGCAATATTGCCTTCCGCGCGCAGCTTGGGCGTGATCTGCAGGGAAGAGGCAAGCTCGATGCCGGTGGAGGTCTGCTGGCCCACCTGGATGGTGTTGTTGCGGTCCTGCGGGTCCGTCACCGGGAAGTCCCTGCGCACGATGCGGTAAGCCGCGATGGTGGCGGTGCCCCGTCCGTCGAGGTAATTCAACTTGCTGCCGACCTCGACCTGGTAACCAGTGGAAAGCTTGAAATTGTTGTCCACCTGGGCTGCGCTGGCGCTGGTGAGCGTACCGCCAGGCGGTTCCGCCGAGGTGCTGTATTGGGCATAGAGGTTGGCGTCTTCAGTGACGTCGAATACGAGGCCTGCGCGCCCGGTAAACGCATCCCAGCGCCGGTCGACCGTTGCCGGGCTGGCGCCGGGATTGTTGTCCAGGTGCAGGTCGATATGGTCGTAGCGCAGCCCGGTCACCAATGACAGGCGCTGGGCCAGGAGCTGTCGGTTTTCGATGAATGCGGACAAAGTCCTGGTCTTGGTACTGCGGCCTTTCTGCAGGCCGTTGCCCATGCCGGGAATGTCGGAGAATCCGCCGGGATCGGGATTGCCGGGCGCAACCGTGTCGAAGACGCTGCTCACCGAAGTCGGGAACACGGTTTGCCGGTTCACGTTGTAGTCCACGCCGAAAGACCAGTCGCTTTGCAAGCCGAACAGCGCGCCCTTGTGCAGGATTTCGACCCGGTTGCCGTTAAGCTCCTGGTCATGGCGCTGCATGTAGGCGCCCGAACGCAAGACGGCGCTGTTGTCGGCGTTGTAGCGGTATACCTCGAGGTTGCGGAAATCCCGCTGGCCCGTGTAGTGGTAGAAGGTGTTGCGCAGCGAAGTCTGCGCGTTGAACCGGTATTCAGTGATGGACCGCGCCCAGGTGACGCGCTGTTCATAGCGGCCATCCGCGACGTTGTAATTGGCAAAGCGGTTGGACGTGTCGATTTTCAACCTGCCGGCCTGCGGGTTCAGCGTCGGCGTGCCCCAGTAGGGGCTGTCTTCCTGCTCGACTTGGTGTTCCAATGCCAGCGTATGCGACAACTCTGGCGTGATGTCGGCCAGCCATGACAACGCCAGGCTGTCCGCCTCGCGTTGCTGCCGGTCGATATAGCCGTTGCTGG
Source organism: Methylobacillus pratensis (assembly GCF_054072455.1). Classification (NCBI taxonomy): domain Bacteria; kingdom Pseudomonadati; phylum Pseudomonadota; class Betaproteobacteria; order Nitrosomonadales; family Methylophilaceae; genus Methylobacillus; species Methylobacillus pratensis. The sequence goes on along the minus strand of NZ_JBSUSR010000007.1, from coordinate 74,158 downwards.
TGTTGCGGCTGAAATCCAGGCGCATCCAGTTGTTGCCGTTCAGCGCATGGTTCAGGCCGAGAGCGGTCTCCATCGTGTCGTAGCGCGCATAGCTTAGGCGGGCTTCGCGGATTTCCTCGTCGCGGGTCGCGAGCTTGGTGACATAGTTCAGGCTGCCGCCGATGGAGCCGCTGCCGTAGAGGAAGGAGGAAGGGCCGCCCACCAGTTCCACGCGGTCGTAGACCCAGGCGTCCACCGGGCGGTTGGCGCTGTTGTACTGCAAGCTGATGCCGTTGAACAACTGGTTGACCTGTGCGCCGGTGAATCCCCTGTAGGCAACGAATCCGCCGTGCCCGGGAGGCGCAGAGGCATTCACGCCGGGCAGGCTGTTGGCCGCATCCTGGAAATTACGCGCGCCCGTTTCCTCCATTTGCTGGCGGCTTGCCACCGCGACCGAGGCGGGGTTCTCGCGGATGGTCAATCCGAGCCGGGAGCCTGCCTCGGACGGCTTGTCGATGTTCAAGCCCTGCTGGTGATTGATGGGGGCTGCCTTGACGTGCACGGTGTCCAGGGTCTGGGTGCCGTCCGGCTGGTTCTTTGCCTGGGCGGATTCCTCGGCATCGGCATATGAAATGCCCATGGCCGAGGAAAACATCCCGGCAATCAAGGCCCTGATCAGGAGTGGGTGTGATGTCGTCATATTGGGTCGAGAGGCAATGCGCGATCGTGGCAGGCATGGCTGCCACGACACGGGGCGTATCGGCAGTTTTTTGTTATGAGGGGGTGAAATATAGCAACATCGCCGGCTTGGGATAATGTGACAAATTGTCGCAGCCGACGACAACCTTCATGCCTTGTCAGGCACGCACAGGCCGTGCTGCCTTGATACTAGCATTTTGTGAGTTGCGCTTAATGCGCTATACTGTTCGGTGTTGTAGCTAATTGCTTACCTTTCCTACAGCAAGTCTGAGACGTGCTGCGGTTCCCCCAATATCACCGCCACTTAAAGCCACAGGCTCCCAAAAGAGTTTTTACAGTGGTCAAACTTCCTTAACGGCAAGCCCCATACCGGACGATTTTTCCAGTCCGCAGGTGACCTCCAGCCCTCCAACCGGTTGCATGGCACCGTTTTCCGCAGCATTGCGCTGCCTGAGTAACTGCATATGAAATCACTCAACATCCAGCCTTTCACGGCCGGACGTTATTTAATCACCCCGATCTCGCATAGCAACGGGAACGGGCGCTATACCGCCTCGCTGTCCATCCGCAGCGGCCAGGGAACGAGTACGCATTGCCGTATCGTCAGCTTCGCCCGCGAATTCATTTCGCGCGAAAAAGCCCTTAACCATGCCGCCACGCAAGGACAAGTCTGGCTGAAAAACCCACAGGCTTTTGCCTGATACTATTGAAAGGAAAGACCATGGCAAAAGAAGAACTCATCGAGATGCAGGGCAAAGTAGATGAAATCCTGCCGGATTCCCGTTTCCGCGTCACCTTGGACAATGGACATATATTGGTCGCCTATACCGGCGGCAAGATGCGCAAGAACCATATCCGCATCTTGGCTGGCGACAAGGTCACGGTCGAGATGTCGCCTTACGACCTTGCCAAGGGCAGGATCATCTTCCGGCATATAGAAGCGAGCTCCTCTCGCCCGTTCAAGCCGGCCAAGCGTTTCGCCCGCTAGATAAATCCCCGCCCATAAAAAAAGCAGACATCCCTTGGGACGTCTGCTTCAAGGCACTGGCTGGCAATGCTGTATCCGCCATGGAGATGCCTGCTGCGTCACCAATGAGGCTATGCTTTGTACAGGCGCGTACGCTCCAGGGTTTTATTGGGACACTCCCCGAACAGCTCCCGGTAGTAACGGGAGAACAGGCTCATGTGCCAGAACCCCCATTTGGTCGCCACATTGGCGATGCTGGTCACGGAGTCAGGCGCCGATTGCAGTTCTGCGCGTACCCGGTGCAGCCTGACATTGCGCATGTAGGCGACGGGCGTGATGCCGAGCACGCGCAGGAAAGCGTGGTTCAGCGTGCGCCGGCTCACGCGCAATTCGATGCAAAGCTCGCTGATCGTCAATGGACAGCATGAATTCAGCAGGGTGAAATCGCGCACCCGGTTGACGATATAGCGGTGAATGCGATGGTCGTAATGGTGGTTGATGCTGTCCTTTGCCTGCACCAGCGCTTGCAGGCACGTTGACATGAGGTCTTCCTCGAAATTTGGCCACATATGCTTCACGCTGGCAGATTGGTGCACATCCGAAATGTAGCGGGTGCCGCCTACCAGCGAAGTCAGCAGCCGGTTGGCGATGTTGGAGGAGATCTGCTCCACCGCCTTCACTTTCCTCATGATCTCCCGCAGGTCTACCCACTCTATCAACGCGGCATATTCTTCAAGGCGCTGTGCGGAAATGACGGCGGCGGCAAGTTCGGAACAGTGCGAAGTGCGGAAAAGCAGCTCGGTGTTTTTGTTCAGCGTGATGAGGGAGTCCTGCTTGACCGGAAGCATCCCCCAGGTAGCCTCGCCCTCTATCATGGTCGGCAGGCCGATGACGTAGGTGTCGGCGGGTGCGCTCGCCAGCTGGTCCACCGCGCGATTCATCTTCTCGCGGAAAATCTGTATGCCTTGACAGGAGACGCTGGTGACCGAGCCGGAAAAAGCGCCCTTGTCCAATTGGGTGTAATCCTGTTTCCAGAAAGGCAACGCCTCCGCCTGTTCCAACACGTCCTTGGACCGGCGGTCGACCAGGTGCAATTCGTAGCTGCCCTGGGAGCCGCTACTCAAAAACTGTTCTTGAATATTCACGCTTCTCACTCCTCCGGGCCTGACTCTTTGAATCGGCCCCGATCCTGGAATCATGGGATTCCCGGTCGAGGCTCCGGTCGGCCTTTAATTTTTCATCGTGTAGTACGTTATTTTCTGCCCAGTTGAAACCGTCTTTTGAATGCTTGTTCTTAAATTAATACAGACTGGTAAGTGTAACTGTAGACCTTATTGATTCGGGCCGATAGCAAGAATTGGCAATACTCCTATGTTCGCTGGATACATGTCCTCAACGCTGGCCGGCAACACGGCTATCCGGCAGGCTGGGCGCGAGTTTGGCGAGAGCTTCCAGCTTTTGCCAAGGATGAAAAAAGTAACGGGTAGGAGGCTGCCGGCCGTGTCTGTGGCGCCAAGTATTGCCGTTTTTTAATAACGTCGCCTGGCTGACCTGTGCAGAATGACCAATATAGTTTGTCATCCGGCAACCATACAGCAAGGCATAGAGATCATGGCGTACAGGCAGCACAGCCTTCATTATTATTTAGAGAGCATTGTCGCGGCGGCGGCCCGTATCAGTAGCTATATCCATGGCATGGATGCGATGGATTTCTACCAGAACAAGCAGGCGCGGGATGCCGTGCTGTGGAACTGCGGCGGGATCAAGGGCGCATGCCGGCGCATCCAGACCCATTTTCCTTCGTTTGCCGCCAATAACCGGGATATGCCGTTTGGCGATATCTACCGCAGGCTGGATGCCGCCATCAAGCTCTATCACGATGCCGACTTGAACATGGTCTGGGAGATCGTGCATGCCGAGCTGCCGGTACTGTCGGCGCAAATAGCCACGGTGCGGGCGCATTATGAGCAATCCAACGACACCTTGAGCTTGTGGCGCTTCAATGATGCCAGCATGGCCGACGGCTGAAGCCGCCGTGAGATCTTGCCGATTATTGCTAACGAGTTTGGCCGCTTATCAAGGATGATGGATTTTTACGACTGTCGGGAGTTCGCGAAATGGGTAGTTTCAGTATTTGGCATTGGCTGATCGTGCTTGCGGTCGTCACCATGGTGTTCGGGACCAAGCGCTTGCGCAATATGGGGAGCGACCTGGGCGGCGCCTTGAAGAATTTCAAGGAAGCCTCGAAAGACCCCGACGCAACCGTGAACGACAAGCCCTGATATGTTCGACGTCGGATTTTCAGAAATGCTGGTGATCGCCGTGGTGGCCTTGATCGTGCTCGGCCCGGACAAGCTGCCCAAGGTCGCGCGCACCTACGGCATGCTCTATGGCCGGCTGCAGCGCTATGTCTCCGGCTTCAAGCAGGACATGGAGCGCGAGCTCGCCCTGGACAATATGCGCAAGGCCACCGCGGAGGCCCAGCAAAAGCTGCTGGCCCTGCAAGCCCAGCTGTCTGAAATCCATCCGGAGAGCGCCGGGCTGGCCGAGGTTGAGCCTGTCAGCCAGGCAAGCCCAGACATTCAAACGGAGAAGTGAGGGCGCCATGGAGCAGGACGGGTTTCTCAGCCACTTTTACGAACTCAGGACGCGGTTCATCCGCATCATCGCCGGCATGCTGGTTCCCTTGCTGGCGATCCTGCCGTTTGCCAACGAGCTGCATGGCTTCTTCGTCAGCCCGTTACTGAACCAGTTGCCGGCCGGCGGGCAGATGATCGCCACCTCCGTCACTTCCCCGTTCCTGATCCCGCTGAAGATCGCGTTCTACGTCGCGGTCGCCGTCAGCCTGCCGCACACGCTCTACCAGGTGTGGAAGTTTTTCCAGCCCGGGCTGTACCCGAAGGAAAAGCTCATCAGCGTGCTGGGCGTGGTCTCCAGCGTGATCCTGTTCGTCATCGGCGCCTGTTTCGCTTTCTACCTGGTCATCCCGGTCGTGATCAAGTTCATCGTCGGGACTGCACCCGAGGGCGTGGCGGTGATGACGGAAATTGGCAGCTACCTGGATTTCCTGGTCTCGATCATGCTGGCTTTCGGCATTTCTTTCCAAACCCCGATCATCGTCGTCGCCATCGCTGCGCTGGGCATAGTCGAACTCAAGACCCTGCGCGAGATACGCGGCTACGTCGTGGTCGGCGCCTTCGTCGTCGGCGCCATTTTCACCCCGCCCGACATCATTTCCCAGTTCATGCTGGCGATTCCCCTTTGGCTGCTTTACGAACTGGGCGTTTTCATCGCCATGCTGGTGGTTGCAAGGCGGGCGGCAGTGCCCGCCCTGCCTGACGCTTGAGCAGAGTTCGCCCACGCGCTCATGGCCTCTTGGATTCCAGGCGTGCGCGCTGCAGCGTGTCGATAGGACATTCCCCGAACAGCTCGCGGTAATAGCGGGAAAACAGGCTCAGGTGCCAGAATCCCCACTTGGTGGCCAGGTGCGCAATGCTGATGACTTCGTGCGGCGATTGCTGCAACTCGAAGCGCACCCGGTGCAGCCGCAGGTTGCGGATATAGGCCACGGGCGTGATGCCGAGCACCCGGATGAATGCATGGTTCAGCGTTCTGCGGCTGACGCGTAGCGATTTGCACAGCTCGCCTATGGTCAGGGGCAGGGCGGAGTTGGAGAGCGTGTGGTCGCGCACGCGGTTCACGAGGTAGCGCGGCAGGCGCTGGTCGAAGTGCGGATGGATATTGCCCCTGACGTGCAGGAGCGTATGTAAACAGGTCGACAGGAGGTCGTCCTCGAAATTCCGCCACATCTGGTGGGCGTGGATGTTGTCGGCGATATCCGCCTTATACTGCATGCCTCCCTGCAAGGCGCTGAGCAATTGCTGCGCAATGTCGGGATGCAGCATCTCAACGGGCTTCAAGCCTTCCATGACTTTGCCCAGATCTATCCACTCGACCTCGGCCGCATAGGTCTCCAGCCTTTGCGCGGGAATCACCGCTGCCGTGATTTCTGAAATGTTGGAGGTCTTGAAATAGAGCTCCGCATTCTTTTCCAGCGTAATGAGCGAGTTCGTGGTGACGGGAAGCAGGCCCCAGGTGGACTCTCCGTCGACCAGGGTCGGCAAGCCCATGACATAGCTATCCACCGGCGCGCTTGCGATCTGGTCGACCGCCTGGTTCATCGTTTCGGTGAATATCTGCAAGCCATGACAGGAAACGCTGGTCACGGAGCCGGAAAAAGCGCCTTTGCTGAGCTGGGTGTAGTCCTGCGACCAGAATGGTAGTGCCTCTGCCTGTTCCAATACATCTGAAGTTGAGCGTTCTACTAGGTGCAAAAAAGGGCAAGCCCCAGGGGCGTTGCCCATAAAATCTTCTTTAAAACCCATTATGTTTACCCCTCCGTATAGGCTTTAATTTCGGGCTTATACCCTGTTTTTATCAATTTATTTAAATTGTAGTGATCTACTTGTTTTTAATTTCCAATCATTTCCCCCGCATCTAAACCAGCCGGTACAAGCTGGATAAAGAGTCAAAAACGCGATCATCTGCACGTGACTTTAAATCGGAATTTGGCCGCGCTATAGCAAAAAATGGCATGACTGTTACCTGTTTGTGACAAAGCGTTACGGATATGCCGATTATTGCTAGTTCGAATTGCATAACCTCACTATTGTTCCATCACTTCAATCTGTTAATGAATGTTCCGAGTTGAGGGAAGACGCCGGTAATAGGCGATTTTCAACCTGGATTTTTGTGAATTGTTCCCGAAATTGTTTTGAAATATTTCGAAGGGTTGTCAGCGGTATGGACACCGCTTGCAGGGGTTTTTATCAGGTCGATTATCGTTTTGATTTTTCACGAATCTTCTTGGGGTTAACAGTAGATATTTCTCAATAATTTGGTCTTTACATTTTTTAACAAAACTATACAAGGGAGTATAAATGGTGAGAAAAAATACATTGATCGCAATGTCCCTGATGCTGGGGGCAATGCCGTACTGTGCAGTCGCGGAAGAGAATAAAAATTTGAATGAGGAGGCCAGCGAAGAATGGGCGGATTCGCCGCACCATGTCACTACTAACTTGGGCTTGTATTCGGACTACCTGTTTCGCGGGCTCTCATTGGCGCGCGGGCGCGGCGCAATACAAGGATTCATCGACTACTCCCACGTGAGCGGCCTGTTTCTGGGAATAGGAGGCACCAATGTGCACAAGGAGGCGATCAATGGCAATACATTGGAAATCGACCTCTACGGCGGCTACAGCCGCGCGCTCGCGGGCGATGTGATCGGCACGGTCGGCTTCCTGCAATTCTATTACCCCGATAACGAAAAGATCGCAGGCCAGTCTTCCAACGTGACGGAAGTCAATCTTGCCATCGACTACCGTCATTTCAATTTCAAGTACTCCTATTCCTTGACGGACTGGTTCGGGACGAATACCGCTTCCTATGGCAACACCCAGGTTGGCCGCCATACCACCGGCACGGGTGACTCCAAGGGCAGCAACTATGTTGAGTTCAACTACAACGATGCGCTGCCGTTCTGGGGCTTGAACCTCTACCTGCACGTCGGCCATACGACAGTCAAGAATTACTCCGTCGCCAGTTATACCGACTACGCCGCCGGCATCAACAAGGATTTCTCCGTCGGCGACAGCAAAGGTTGGAACGCCGGGTTGTTGTATCACGCGACCGATGCCAACGACGACTGGTATGTGACCGCGAGCGGCTACAAGACCGGGGGCAACAGGTTCTTTGGTTACGTCAAGCGCACATTCTAGGCAGATAGGGACGGTGCAGGCTGGATAGGGCAGGTTTCGCTCAGTGGTCCACCGTTACATGAACATCCGCGATTTGAATAAGGTTTGCAGCATATCCAATTCCTGCCATGCGGTGTTTTTCGTTGCGCCTCTATCGCTCCGGAAGCCATCCCGACGCGGCTCAATGCTTATCGAAATGGGCGCCTATGGCCGGATTTGCCCAAATGGGCCGCATGGAAAAAGCCGCCAATAGAAAGAATCGGCAAGACTTGTTTCCGCTGTGAAGGATATGCCGATTATTGCTACGGCGCCGAAAGGGGCGGCGATATAGTGGCGCCGTGTCATTTACAAATTATTAACAATTTCTTTAACAAGAGGCCAATCGGCCTAAGAGGAGGAAACGTGAGTATAGACGCCAAACTCTCTCGTCAGGCATCCGGCGGCAAGGCTGGTGTCGCCTGCGTGCCTGACGCGTACAGTTTTTCCGAGGCGCGATCGCCCGGCACGCGTTTTGCGCTGATGCTGTCCGCAGTTGCGGCCGGCCTGGCCGGCGGCGCCATGCTGCATTCTGCAGTGTCATCGACAAGCGCACTGACCGGGTTGTTCATCGTGCTGGCCCTGGCCGGCGGTTTTTTGTCCACCTGGTCGCCATGCGGCTATTCCAGCCTGAGCCTGTTGCGTCCTGCCGGGCGCTATTCGTTCGCTTCCGTGCTGCGTTGGTCGCCCACCTTCTTCACGCATGCGCTGGGTTATGCGATTGGCGCGGTGGTGTTGGGCGGGGCATTGGGCATGGCGGGCTGGCTGCTGTTCTCGTCCTTGCCTTTCAGCTACATGGTCGCAGGCATGGCGGTGCTGGCGCTGGGGTATGGCGCGCACCAGTTCGGCTTCATGAAGATGCCTTATCCGCAGCGTCGCGCGCAGGTGCCGCATGATGCCCGCTTCCGTTTCCGTTCTTCCGTGATCGGGCTGTTGTACGGCTATGCGCTGGGCATGAACTACCTGACCTATGTGCAGACCCCGATCCTCTACATCGTCACCGGCGTCGCGCTGTTCTGCGGCGACGTGAAGACCGCGATCTTGATTATCGGCATCTTCAACATCGGTCGCTGCCTGCCTGTCGCCGTGAACTTCCTGCCTGTCAAGAACGTGACGGTGCAGGCATGGCTGGCCCGCTGGCAGGAGCGCGCTGTCGAGGTGGATGGTTTCCTTCTGCTGTCTGTCGGCTCCGCTGCATTGCTGCTGCTGGTGCTGTGAGGGCAGAGGTTTAGTGAAGTAGAAGTGCGTTGATAAAACTTAATAATGTCTGGAGGAAATATGACAACATTCCAACCTAGTCGCCTGATCGGGCAGCTAGCTGTCGCAGCCTTGTTGGCAACCACGTACTCGGCATTTGCTGCTGATGCGCCGACGAGCGTGCCGAGTTCACTGGGCGCGATCGGCACAGCCCAAACGCTGGACAACATCACGATTGAAAAAGGGCTGCCGTCCGATTCCAAGCGCGTTTACGTGCTGGATCCTGGCCACTTCAATGTGACCACGACGGTCTACACCGTCGACGGCAAGAAGAACAACCTGCTCGGCATGACCGATACCGGCAAGCTGGCCAACGTGATGCTGAGCAGCGACGGCAAGTTCTTCGTGACCTCGAACACCACCTACAGCCGCATTGCCCGCGGCAAGCGCGACGACTACGTGGAAGTGATCGATGCGCAAAGCCACAAGGTGCTGGCTGACATCGACATCCCTGAAGGCCGCTTCCTCACCGGCGTGATGAACCGCCTGGCCTCCATTTCCACCGACAACAAGCACATGCTGTTCCAGCAGTTTGCGCCGTCTCCCGCCGTCGGCCTGGTCGACCTGGAGAAGAAGTCCTTCGTGAAGATGATGGACATTCCCGATTGCTACCAGATTTTCCCCGTGCCGAACCAGAGCTTCTACATGCACTGTCGCGACGGCTCCTTGCAGCAGTTCAATTACGACAGCAAGGGTAGTCTCAAGCCGCAGAAGCCCACCAAGGTGTTCCATGCTGAGGAGGACCATCTGTTCGTGAATCCTTACTATTCCAACACCACTGGCCGCCTGGTATGGCCTAGTTACGAAGGCCGCATATTCCAGGCCAAGCTGACCGAGAAGAATGTCGACTTCCTGAAGCCATTCGAATTGTTCACCGAAGCGGAACGGAAGGCCAACTGGCGTCCGGGCGGCTGGCAGGTGGTGGCTTACAACAAGCCTCGGAACGAGATCTATGTGCTGGCCGACCAGCGCGCCAAGTGGACCCACGTGACGGCCAGCCGCTATGTGTTCGTTGTCGACGGCACCACCGGCAAGCGCCTGCGCCGCATTGACCTCGGCCACGAGATTGACGGCATCAGCGTCACCCAGGATTCCGATCCGAACCTGTACGCGGTTTCTGCCGAAGCCAAGACCCTGTTTACCTTCAATGCGGTGACCGGCAAGCAAACCGGCAAGGTGGACGAGCTCGGCCGTGCCCCGACCATTTCCCTGACAGTGGATTAAGAGAGCGCAACCATGAGCTGGCTTATTAACGATCCAACTGCCGCGGTGCTGGCCTCGCTGTTCATCGGCATTGTCCTGGCGGCGGCGGCCATCCCGAAGTTTCGCCACCCGGATGAGTTCCAGGGGGTGGTGGCAAATTACAAGTTATTGCCATCGTTCCTGGTCGCGCCGGTTGCCAAGCTTCTGCCGCTGGTCGAGTTGCTCTGCGCAGTCGCCTTGATGATCCCGCCCGCCCGCGAAATCGCGGCATGCGTTGCGGCCGGGCTGTTCATCGTGTTCGCGCTGGCGCTGGCCATCAACGTCGGCCGCGGCCGCACCCATATCGATTGCGGATGCGTACGCCGCCCCACCAGCATGAGCCGCATCGGCATGTTCCATGTCATGCGGGCGATCGCGCTGGCCGGGGTAAGCCTGTATGCGGCTGCGATTCCCGTGGAGTTTTCCAGGATCTCGATCGAGTCCGGGATGATGGGCCTGGCTGCCGCGGCGATGCTGGCCTTGCTGTACATGGGGGCGGACATGCTGGTGGGCTTCCCGAATTCAAAGAACGACTTACTCAAAGGAAATACAAATGACTAGTGGAATTATGATTGCATCCAACGTGCTGCTATGGGGGGCTTTCCTCGCCCTGGCGGCGCTCATGCTCGGCGTCATCAGGCAAATCGGCCTGCTGCACGAGCGCTCGGCTCCGCTCGGCGCCATGATGATCGATCACGGCCCGGATATCGGCGAGCGTTCGCCGGTGTTCAGCATGACGACCATCGACGGCGTGCCCGTGACCGTGGGCCGCGCAGTGTCGCCAGGCCGTCCAAGCCTGCTGATGTTCACCGGCCCTTCCTGCCCGATCTGCCAGAAACTGCTGCCCATCATCCGCTCTGTCGCCGCTACCGAAGGCGCCGACGTGATCCTGATCAGCGACGGCACGCAGGCCGAGCACCGCGAGTTCCTGCGCAACCATCCACTGGACGGCGAACACTACGTCGTTTCTGCCGAGATCGGCATGCGCTACCAGGTCTCCAAGGTGCCGTACGGTGTGCTCTTGGACAAGGATGGCGTCATCCAGGCCAAGGGCCTTTGCAACACCCGCGAGCATGTCGAAAGCTTGTTCGAGACAACGCGCGTCGGCCACTCGACCTTGCAGAACTTCCTTAAGCACGGCGTAGAAGATGCGTCGAAACATGTGCATTAATTGACGGAGAAGGGAAACAAAATATGAAAAAAAATACAGGATTTGATTCGGGCATCGAAAAACTGGCCCGTAAAACCGCCAGCAAAACAGGGCGCCGCAGCTTCATCGGCAAACTGGGCGGCTTTCTCGCCGGCTCCGCATTGCTGCCGTTGCTGCCGGTGGACCGCCGCGGCCGCATGAACGAGGCGCACGCGGAAACCAAGGGCGTGCTGGGCCGCGCAGGCTTCAAGCCCCAGGACAAGGACCCCAAGTCCTGCGATTACTGGCGCCATTGCTCCATCGACGGCAATTTGTGCGATTGCTGCGGCGGTTCGCTGACTTCCTGCCCTCCAGGGTCGGAGCTGTCCCCGAGCTCATGGGTGGCGAGCTGCTTCAACCCCGGCGACGGCCAGACCTACCTGATCGCCTATCGCGATTGTTGCGGCAAGCAGACCTGCGGCCGTTGCAACTGCATGAACGTGCAAGGCGAGCTGCCGATCTACCGTCCGGAGTTCAACAACGACATCGTCTGGTGCTTCGGCGCCGACAACGATGCCATGACCTACCATTGCACGGTCTCTCCGATCGTCGGTAAGGCCAGCTAAGCAGGCAATGTGTAGGGCTGTGCCAGGTATGCGTTTTTGCAGTGTGTTTCTGGTGTTTGGTCTGGCGGCGGCGATGGGTGTCAGCCACGCCGCTGATCTTCCTCCGCGGGAATCCTATCAGCGTCCGGCTGACATTCCATCGCCGCCGGCCAATCCATTGACCATCGAAAAGGCCGCCCTGGGCAAAACCCTGTTTTTCGACCCCCGTCTCTCGCGGGACGGGTCCATGTCTTGCGCCACCTGCCATAACCCGGGCATGCGCTGGAGCGACGGCCGGATATTGCCGCTGCGGGCGGATGGCGTGGAACATGCGCGCCGCACGCCTACCGTGCTCAACAGCGCCTGGCTCAATGCCCTGATGTGGGATGGCCGCGCCGCATCGTTGGAGGCGCAGGCAGTCTTGCCGATCACCACGGCGCATGAAATGAATTTTGAAATGCCCTTGTTGCTGGACCGGCTGAAGGATATCGCCGGCTACCGCACTTTGTTCACACAGGCGTTCGGCGATGCCGGGATGACACAGAAACGGGTCACCCAGGCGCTTGCCAGCTTCCAGCGTACGCTGGTTTCCAAGCCTGCCCCGTTCGATCGCTGGGTAGCGGGGGAAGAGAATGCGATCAGCGAACACGCCAAGCGCGGCTTTGCCTTGTTCGAGGGCAAGGCACGCTGCGTGGCCTGCCATTCGTCCTGGCGTTTCACGGACGACAGTTTCCACGATATCGGGCTGCCCAGCCTCGATCCCGGCCGCGGCGCGAAAGTGCCGCCGCAGGTCACCATCATGCAGCATGCTTTCAAGACGCCCTCGCTGAGGGATTTGCCCGGCAACGGCCCCTTTATGCACGACGGCTCGATGCATAGCCTGGAAGAGGTCGTCCGGCACTATGAACAAGGCGGCATCCAGCGCGCGAGCCGCTCCGCGGAAATGAAGCAGTTCGAGCTTTCCGAGGCGGAGAGGGGATACTTGATCGACTTCATACGAACATTGGATGGCGGCCCGCTGGATGTCGCGCCTCCCCAACTCCCGGAGTAATGATTGATGTTGAGAAATAAAACCGACGCTGCGCATCACCGAATACCGGCTCGTGCCGGTGCGCGTGCCATGCATGCCCGGAACAATGCGCCCTGGATGATGCGCTGGCAGGCATGGCTGCTGGTATTGATCGCCGGTTTCATCTTCAGCGCTTCCTCAGTCGCATGGAGCGCGGACGTGCACCAGATGGAGCTGACGCACCATGAGTTCGAGCCGTGGACTTTCGTGCCGAAACCCGGCGACCGCATCGATATCCATAACCATTCGGACATCGTGCATGCGATTTACGTGACATACCCCGACGGCACGGTCGTCAACCTCACCGAGACCGCCGCGCAGCTGCCCGGCATGACCGTGTCGTGGACCGTGCCGGAAGACGCGGAAGATGGCGACGAGTATGTATTGCGATGCTGGATACACACCATCATCCGGGCGGATCTGAAAGTGAAGGCACCCCTGTCGCAGTCACCACAACCATGATGGAGGTCCATGATGGCAGAAGACGGAAACAGCAATAAACCGGCGTCAACGATAGAACAGCCTGAACGCAGGCTGATGTTCAAGAAGGTGACGCGCCGCCTGGGGGCGGCCGTCGTGGGTTCCATCATCGGCAGCGCATTGCTCAGGTCGCGCCCCGCGCCTGCAGCCGCTGTATTGCGGCCGCCCGGCGCATTGGCGGAAAAGGATTTCCAGTCGGCCTGCGTGCGTTGCGGCCTGTGCGTGGAGGATTGCCCGTTCGACATCCTCAAGCTGGCCAGCTGGGCCGACCCGGCGCCCATGGGCACGCCGTTCTTCACTGCGCGCGACGAGCCGTGCCGCATGTGCCAGGACATTCCCTGCGTGCGCGCCTGCCCGACCGGCGCGCTCAACCCGTTGCTGACGGATATACGCAAGGCGGACATGGGCGTCGCGGTGCTGGTGGACCATGAAACCTGCCTCAACTACAAGGGCTTGAACTGCAGCATCTGCGTCCGCGTCTGCCCGATCCGCGGCGAGGCGATCTCGCTCAAGCCGATCCAGAACGAACGCGGCCTGTTGCAGATTCCGACCGTGGACAGCACTAAATGCACCGGTTGCGGCACCTGCGAGAAGCATTGCGTGCTGTCGGAGGCCGCCATCCGCGTACTGCCCCGCGAGCTTGGTCTCGGGGTCTCCGGAGCAAACTCCGCCGGACGGACGCCGGTATGGAAATAGCGGCGATGACAAACATAGGCGCAATCCGCGCTGCGCTGTATCGGCGCCGCTGGCTGCTGAGCCGACGCGTCGTGCAGATTTTCATTGTGCTGGCGTTCTGGGTGGATTGGCCTGAAATCGGACGTATCGCGCATGGCAACCTGTCCTCCAGCCTCTGGCTCGGCGTACTGCCGCTGACGGACCCCTTCATCGCGCTGCAATCGCTGTTTTCCGGCACGATGCTGGCGAAAACCGCATTGGTCGGCACCGTCATCGTTGCCGGTTTCTATTTCCTGTTCGGCGGGCGCATCTATTGCAGCTGGGTCTGCCCGATCAACATGGTGACCGACCTAGCCTACTGGCTGCGGCAGAAGCTCAATCTCAAAGGCAATATGACCATGTCGCGCGAGCTGCGCATGGCGGTGCTGGGCATGTCGCTGATACTCACCGTGCTCAGCGGCACATTGGCGTGGGAGAACTTCAATCCCATCACCCTGTTCCAGCGCGAACTCATGTGGACCTCCGTGGCGGGCAGCATGGTCCTACTCAGCCTGTTCCTGTTCGACCTTCTCATCACGCGCCGCGGCTGGTGCGGCCACCTGTGCCCGGTGGGCGCTTTTTATGCCGTGCTGGGGCGCTATGGCCGCCTGCGCGTCGCCGCCAAGCAAACAGGCTCATGCGCGGGCTGCGGTTCCTGTATCCGCGTCTGTCCCGAGCCCCACGTGCTGGCGCCCGTGGTCTCCCTCAAGGCGAATACCGTCACCCACGGCGATTGCACGCGCTGCGGCGCTTGCCTGGACCAATGCACGACTGGCGCCCTTGCCATGAAGCTGGACCTGGGCAAATCCTTCCGCGGCATTCCCATCGTCAGCAAGTAATCGCCAGTTCTTCCTGCCGTTCCCGGCGAATACCAACAATAGTCAAAAAAAATCCGGTGGATTGCGCCACCGGACCAAGGGACAAGGAGTGAACAAACCAATTGCTGGTTACAACGGCATTAATCGACCAGCTTCACCGTACCGCGCATCATGAAGGAATGAAACGCGAAGGAGCAGTAGAATGAGTAGGACTCGCCATCCTTCAGGATGCTGGGCTTGAAGGTGACGGATGTTTTCTCACCGCCGCCTACCAGCGGGGTGTATGCCAATACGCGCGGGTCGTTCGGCGGAATGAAGTTCTTGTCTATGCCGGCTTCCACGCCGGCCTTGGCCAGGTCGTTCACGTCGGCGGTGCGGGCCAGCACCCAGTTGTGGCCCATGCCGGCCTTGGATGCCGTGCCTGTGTGGGCGAAGTTGACAGTAAATTCCTTGCAGCTTTTGGGGATGTCGATGGAGCGTGTATTGAACGCCATGCTGTCGCCGGCACTGACATTGACTTCGCAGTTGCTTGCAGCGGCTGCAATGGTGGGAATGAATGCCAGGACAAAAAGAAGTTGATTACGCATAAACGATCCGAATTGTGAATGTAATGGGGAGACAATTCTAAGTGTCCGGCTTGGCTTTTTATGGTAAGAATTGGCAAGACATTGAGGGCATGCCGCGAATTGGTGGCCGCAGGGTTTCGCCTTGATTTGTATATCGATTTCGTATCGAACAATTGGCTAAATAAGGCCTTGGAAAAATACCTTCCTCAACGCTTTTTGCAGCAAGCGATTGCTGGGAATTAACGAACAAAGCTTGAATACATATATATAGAAACTGAACGCCGACTCATGAACCCATCCAAGCCCAACAACAACTTGCCCACCCTGGTGGGCCTGTCCGCCGTCGTCATGTGGAGCGCCACGGTCGGCCTGTTCAGGAGCGTATCCGAAATATTCGGCGCCACCGGCGGGGCCGCGCTTATTTTCACGGTGGGCGGCCTATTGGCCTGCCTGGTGCTGGGCTTCCCCAAGCTCAAGACATTTCCTCGTCCCTACCTATGGATAGGCGGGGCGCTGTTTGTCGCCTATGAAGTGGCCCTGGCGCTGTCCATCGGCTTCGCCCTCAACCGGGAGCAGGCGATCGAGCTGGGCATGATCAATTACCTCTGGCCGAGCCTGACTATCCTGTTCGCCGTGCTGGCCGGGCAGCAGCGCGGATCGTGGCTGTTGCTGCCCGCTTTGCTCATCAGCTTCTGCGGCATTGTGCTGGTGGTGAAAGGGGACAGCGCCTGGAGCGTGCAAATGCTATGGCAAAACATGGCTAGCAACCCGACCGGCTATGGGCTGGCGTTCTTTGCCGCCGGGGCCTGGGCGGTGTATTCAGTCTTTACCCGGCGCTTCGGCAACGGCGTGAACGGCGTGCCGCTGTTCTTGGTGGCGACGGCAATCGTGCTATGGGGAAAGTATGCATTGGGTAACGAGCCTGCATTGTCCTTGCATATCGGCGGCTTATTGCAGGTGGCGGTGATGGGCGCATTGATGGCGGCCGCCTATTCGTGCTGGAACCACGGCATACAGCACGGCAACATCACGATATTGGCCACCATGTCGTGCTTCACTCCCATACTCTCGGCGCTGATAGCCAACCTATGGCTGGGAACCTCCCCAAGCACGGGCCTGGTATACGGCGTGGCAATGGTCACGGCCGGGTCGTTCCTGTGCTGGGTGGTAACCAGGAGGAACGCGCTTGATCCTGGCAAGCATTGACGCGCCTTCCTCTTCAACTTGATCCCAGCAATGCGCAGGCTGCCGACTTGCAAATGCCTGCGCCCGCCGGCATCAGGCAGGCGGTTTCACCCCGGCATGCCGCTGCAGCAACGCCAGCACGTCCTGCTCAGCCGCCTGCCAGGCATCGAGCTGCTGCGGCTGGCTGTGTTTGCGCAGGGCTGCGAACAGCTTCCCGGTCATGTAGATATCGATGATGAGCGGATGCACATAGCACTTGCGGCAGATGCTGGGCGTATTGCCGAGCTTGCGCGCGGCTTCGGTGATCGCGGCCAGCACATTCTTCTTGGCTTGCGACTGGTTCTCGAACGGCTCGGCGGCCGATAGCGTGTGGAAGGTCTGCACCGTGCCCGACCAGGTGCGGAAATCCTTGGCCGTGTAGTCGCGCCCGGTAATGCGCTTGAGGTAGTCGTTGACGTCGCTGGAGTCGATGGCGTGGCGCTTGCCGTCGTCGTCGAGGTACTGGAATAACTCCTGGCCGGGCAGTTCCTTCATCTTGCGCACCAATCGCGCCAGCCTGGCGTTCTGAATCTCGATCGCATGCTCCACCCGGCTCTTGCCCTTGAAGTGAAAGGCGATCCGTCCGCCGCTGACTTCGACGTGGCGGTTGCGCAGGGTGGTCAGGCCGAAGGAGTGGTTGCTGCGCGCATATTCGTCGTTGCCGACGCGGATCATGGTGGTTTCCAACAGCGCGACCACCAGGGCCAGCACCTTGTCCCGGCTCAGGCCGGGCTGTGCGAGTTCGGCATCTATGCGTTCGCGGATCAAGGGCAGGTGCAGGGCGAAATCGATGATGTGCTCGAACTTGGCCTCGTCGCGGATCGCGCGCCACTCCTTGTGGTAGCGGTACTGCTTGCGCTGCCTGGCATCGTAGCCGGTGGCTTGCAGGTGGCCGTTGGCATAGGGGCAGATCCATACCTTCTCCCAGGCCGGCGGGATGGCGAGCGAGCGGATGCGTGCCAATTGCTTTTCGTCCCGCACCGGGCGGCCCTGCGTATCCACATAGCGAAACCCCTTGGCGGTCCGCTTGCGGCCGAATCCGGGCTTGTCGTCCTGCACGTAGCGCAGGCGCGCGGCTTGCGCCGACAGCTCCATGTCTCCATGCAGCTCGCTGCCCAGCGTCTCATTGAGTTGGGCAGTACATTCGTCCATCTTCGTGTCCGGCATAGCGCAACTCCGCAGTGTGGTGGGCAGAGATAAAGACCGTCCGAGACATGAAAAAGTGCCGTGCAGCGCACTCCACTCAAGCATAGGGCCTCAACCAAGTAAACGCGGCAATGACCAATGCCTGAATACCTGGAATTGCCCCGCATTGAATTGCGTCTCGGATACCCTCTTGAAAAATAAATGGCCATCCCTATTTTCTGAAACAAGCAGATGCCCTTCACGGGGTCTGCCATGTTCAATCGCTTAAATCAGAAAGGATGACATCATGCGTACATTTGATTTTTCGCCACTGTATCGTTCTGCCATTGGTTTTGACCGGTTGGCCCAATTGATCGCTGAGGCCCAGCGTAGCGAGAACGACATCAGCTATCCGCCTTACAACATCGAACTGCTCAGCGACGACCAATACAAAATCGTAATGGCCGTGGCAGGGTTTCACGAATCTGAACTGCATATCGAGACCGAACAGCAGAAGCTCAAGGTCCAAGGCCGCCATGCCAGGGATGCTGAAGCAAAATCGCGCAACTACCTGCACCAGGGAATCGCCGCGCGCGATTTCGAGCATACCTTCCAGCTGGCCGACCATGTCAAGGTGACCAATGCCTCGCTGGACAAAGGCCTGTTGACGATCGAGCTGGTACGGGAGGTGCCCGAAGCGCTCAAGCCCCGCAAGATCGATATCCGGGTAGAGAAAAATCCTAAACTGCTGGAAGAGCGGCAAGCAGCTTGATTCTTTTGGCGAGACCATAAAGCACGGGGCTGGCATTGCTAGCCCTTTTTGTTTGGTGGGTTTTCAATTGGTCTTATGCGGAGCGTAACCTTTGCGGTTTGGCACGTCAGGGCAGGGCAGCCATATTCTGAACTTCCCGTTTTTGCCGCAGCCAAAACACCATGGCTGCTCATATCCGTATCGGCATATCAGGCTGGCGTTATGCGCCATGGCGCAACGTCTTCTACCCAAAAGGGCTGGTGCAAAAGCGCGAGCTTGAATTCGCCTCGCGCGCCTTGCCGACGATAGAACTGAACGGCTCCTTTTATGCATTGCAGCGCCCGAGCAGTTATTTGCATTGGTACGAGCAAACGCCGCCGGGCTTCATCTTCAGCATCAAGGCAACGCGGTTCATCACCCATGTCCTGCGGCTGAGGGATATTGAACGGCCAATGGCGAATTTCTTTGCTTCCGGGTTATTGCTGCTGAAGGAAAAACTGGGACCCATCCTATGGCAGTTCCCGCCCAGCTTCCGGTTCGACGCCATCCTGTTCGAAAGCTTCCTGAAACTGTTGCCGCACGATACCCATGCCGCCGCCAAACTGGCTGAACATCGCGATGCGTCCATGCATGGACGAGAATATATCAAGGCGGAAGAAAAACGCCCCTTGCGTCATGCCGTCGAAATCCGCAATAAAAGTTTTGAAACCCCGGAATTCATTGCGCTGCTGCGCAAATACAAAGTGGCGCTGGTGATAGCCGATACGGCCGGCAAATGGCCTGACAAGGAAGATATCACCGCCGACTTCACCTATTTACGCCTGCACGGCGTGGAAGAACTCTACGCTAGCGGCTATACGGACAAGGCGCTGGATGATTGGGCATTGCGGATTGAAGCCTGGAGCAAAGGTGCACAGCCAAAAGATGCCCGCCTGATTTCAGGACAGGCGCCTCCATCGCGAAAATCCCGCGATGTGTATTGCTATTTTGATAACGATATAAAGGTTAAAGCGCCTTTCGATGCACGTAAGCTCTTGAGACGGCTGGATCTGGAATCCGGCTTGGCTGAGTTGGATTGGTCTCATGCAGATGAGCCAGGGGAGCTGAATCTGACTAAAGCACGCAGCAATAAACTATGAGCTAATCAGGAATTGAACTAAGAGTGATACAAAGAAAAGTCAGTTAGCTATGAGGCATCGTCGGCTTTTACTTAATTAATTGTGGTTCGCCCGAGGAGACAAAGTTGAGCACTGGAGGCAATGTTTTTGTTTGGGGTGTTAAGATCAGTTGTTAATATTAATTCTAGCTGGCGGTAATTGCTTTCCGCTGTCATTTAGTAGAAGTGGTCGATAGGATAGAGGTTGATGGGAGTTTATATTTACTTATAAATTTACCAAAAGCCCACAAAGCTTTGTCTAAATCTCTGCAATTATTGTGCTTAAAGCTATTGTAAAAATCTAAATAATAATTGATGTATGATGAAATTTTATCTGAATCTTTTGTTGGGATTTCACTGATTATGCCTTGTGTAAGATATAGCATGGCGCGGTACACATGCTGATCGAAAATTGGATACTTGTTAGGTTTCCAGCAATGTAGAAAAAAAATTCTCCAAATAGCCCCGCCATGTGGGTATGTGTTAAAAAAATCCGATAGCCCATTATCATCGCTTAGATTTGATAAGTAAGAAAGTCTGTTAACAAAATTTTTATTGACGGATTGAAGTTTTTCCTCTGATAAAGGTAAACCATTTTTCCATGTGTAGAGATCTATAATTCGATCTTTATTGAGGGAAATTCCAATGTTATCTGAATATAAATTATCATTTTTGTAAAAATAAATATTACTCCAAAATTGTATGAATTCATCGTTCGTTGAGAGGATGGTTCTATAAATTGGAAGTTTTTTAGACATTATTTCAAACATATATAAGAATTATTTTTACAAAATTTATAAAACTAACAAATTTTTTCTAGCATTTCAGAAAGTATTGCTTGTCTTTTTAAACGGTCAGAAGACACTTCACCTAAAGATTGGCATACGGTGACCAAGTTATTAAATAGTGATGTTGCTTCGGGACCATGTTGTGCCATTATGCTAATTATTTTCTGTGCCCCTTGAACTGTTTGCTTAGAATTCAGCTGTGCTGGGCTTTTTCCACATACTGTCGCACGCACTAAAGATAACATGTGCCATTTAAATCTTTTCATATTTTGCGGTATTGAGCTGTTGGATACCAGTAAAGAGAATCGATATAAAGTCAAACATGCGGCGTAAAAAACTTCCTCTTTAGTTGATTCAGAAAAGATAGTTTCTGTCAGTTCAGCATACATTGTTTTAGGATACCGAGCTGCGAGTTCAGGGCGATTACAATACATTGCGGCTACGCATTTTGCTGCTAAATGTAAAGGAAAGATTCTGGTTGCTGGTATATCCATACCAACATATTGTCTGTCGCGGCGTTCCAAATATAATCTACCTTCGCTGCCGTCATAAGTATTAAAATATTGTTCAACGCGCTTGATAATCGGTCTTAATGAAAGGAATTGTGTATCCTCAACTTTACTTTGGCTGTTTGTTGCACGAACTAATTCTGAAAATACATCTTCGTGCTGTGTCTCAACAACTTTAATGTTCACCATTACCTCACCAAGTTTATCTCTATTCTCAAATAGAACATTTGATGTTTGGCAACCATTAACGATTTGGAAATTTGTTAAATGTAGCGTATTGCCTTGCAGTTTTACGTCTGGGCTAACTATGGTTATGCCGTTGTTTAATACTGGGAACCTACTGGCCGTATCTGAGGTGATTGTTTCGGCGATAGACTGATTTACTGGGTTATCGTGACCAAGGAATGAGCGAACATTCTCTTCAAATACCTGAGTTCGTAAATTTCCGTCTTCTGTTAATAAAAGATTTGTAACGAGATCACCAGCACGAACTACAGCCAAATATGCCTCGTCTATTCCCGTGATATTAGGTAATGCTGCTGTACTAAAGGTCTGCAGGCTGGCATTGATTCCAGAGTATGTGCCAACCCAGAGTCTAGTTAATTCATCCCGGTCAATAAAACGAATGTCTGTTTCGTGGAATAGACCTAGTTCATTAAGTTGACTGCGAAAGTCATTGAGTGCTGTTTCAAGTGCTTGTGGTGATTGGTATAGGCCAGTTGATATAAATCTTGCTGTTAATGATGGCTTACCTTGGCGTACCTTTGGGACTTCATTTAGTACTTTATCGAAAATTTTTCTAGAATCTTGTAAGACATCATCGGTTGAAATATAAGGAGTTTGAGTAGCAAAACGAAGAATTCCTTCTTTGAATTTTAAAAAATCTCCGAGATCAAAACTTTCAGACCGTTTTGCTTGGATAAATAAAATATCAACATCATGATTTCGGCGAGGTGTATCAAAAATTGAAATAGTTTCTTCTAATGAAGTGACTATCGATTCATCAATGACAATACCAACTCCATCTATACCTTCATCACCTGTGCCTGTTACAACCTCATCTAAATCAAAGCTAGAACTAAATCTATTTGAAATAACACAATAAGTGGCGAACTTTTCAAATTGAGTGGCTTCGTCTTCAGCTTGCAATGCAAAGCTATTCACAAAGCTTTCCAAATGTGATTTAACAATTCTGTGCATATCACCACTCCTAACAAAATCATAGTCCCCGTGCATGTAACACGGGAGGTATAAATACATAAATTGAAATAATAATCTTGAAACTGAAAAAAGTGGTAATTAATTGATGAGTTTGAGTATGGAGGTACTTTTTAAGTGAAGTCTTTTAACTTACTGAATGGGATACTGAGGCGTTGCGTATAGCTGCTACAGCCAAGATGCTCTATCTAGGGTGTAGTAATAATGAGTGTTTAAAGCGAGAGGGAATAAAAAAGTGGACACTCATGACAAGTGCCCACTTCTTTAATTATTTGGCGCGCCCGAAGAGATTCGAACTCCTGACCCCTTGGTTCGTAGCCAAGTACTCTATCCAGCTGAGCTACGGGCGCGTATGTGAGGCGTGCATTATACGCGAAGATGAGATTAATACCAGTATAATTTCATTCTTTGCTACACGCCATTATCGTGTGGCGGAGAGCGAGGGATTCGAACCCTCGATACAGGTTTAAGCCCGTATGCTTCCTTAGCAGGGAAGTGCCTTCGACCACTCGGCCAGCTCTCCGCACGAGGGCGTAACAATACTTGATTACGCCGCAAAAATCAACGCCAAAACGGCGTAATTCTTAAACTTCTTCTAGTCCGAAAGCCTTATGCAGGACGCGTACCGCCAATTCCATGTATTTCTCGTCGATGACGACGGAAATCTTGATCTCGGAGGTGGAGATCATCTGGATGTTGATGCCTTCTTCCGCCAGGGTGCGGAACATCTGGCTGGCGATGCCGACGTGCGAGCGCATGCCGACGCCGACCACGGAGACCTTGGCGGTCTTGTCGTCGCCGATGATCTCGCGTGCGCCGATGTGGCCTTGCACCTTGTCGCGCAGGATGTCCAGGGCCTTCTGCAGGTCGTTCTTGTGCACGGTGAAGGTGAAGTCGGTGGTGCCGTCTGCGGCGACGTTCTGGATGATGATGTCGACGTCGATGTTGGCGTCCGCCACGGGGCCCAGGATCTGGTAGGCGATGCCTGGGCGGTCGGGCACGCCCAGGACGGTGATTTTGGCTTCGTCGCGGTTGAAGGCGATGCCGGAGATGATCGGTTGTTCCATGTTGTTGTCGTCCTCGAATGTAATCAGCGTGCCTTCGCCTTCTTCCTCGAAGCTGGAAAGCACGCGCAGTTTGACCTTGTATTTGCCCGCAAACTCGACCGAGCGGATTTGCAGCACCTTGGAGCCCAGGCTGGCCATTTCCAGCATTTCCTCGAAGGTGACCGATTTGAGGCGGCGCGCTTCGGGCACGACGCGCGGGTCGGTGGTGTAGACGCCGTCCACATCGGTGTAAATCTGGCATTCGTCAGCCTTGAGCGCGGCTGCAAGCGCGACGCCGGTGGTGTCGGAGCCACCGCGGCCCAGCGTGGTGATGTTGCCATGCTCGTCCACGCCCTGGAAGCCGGCCACGACGACGACGTAGCCGTCATCGAGGTCCTTGCGGATGCGTTCTTCGTCGATCTTGAGGATGCGCGCCTTGGTGTGCGCGTTGTCGGTGACGATGCTGACCTGGCTGCCGGTGTAGCTCTTGGCTTTGACGCCGAGCTCCATGAGCGCCATGGAGAGCAGGGCGATGGTGACTTGCTCGCCGGTGGAGACCAGCACGTCCAGCTCGCGCGGGTGGGGGTTGGGCATCACTTCCTTGGCGAGCCCGATCAGGCGGTTGGTCTCGCCTGACATGGCGGAGACCACGACCACGACCTGCTGCCCCAGCGCCTTGTGGCGCGCCACGCGGCGGGCGACGTTGCCGATGCGTTCTGGATTGGCGACCGAGGTGCCGCCGTATTTCTGTACGATAAGTGCCATATCTATGTCGGTATCAAAGGTGCATCAATAAAACACCGGCGCTTGCGGTGCAGGCGCCGGCGGCTGTTAATTCAGTTTTTCTCCCACCCAGCCGGCAACGCTGGCGAGCGCCTGCGGCAACTTGCCGGCATCGGTGCCGCCCGCCATCGCCATATCCGGCTTGCCGCCGCCCTTGCCGCCGACTTGCCCGGCGACGAAGTTGACCAGTTCGCCGGCCTTGACCTTGGCGAGGGTGTCTGCGGTCACGCCCGCGGCGACGCTGACCTTGTCGCCGTTGACGCTGGCGAGCACGATGGCGGCGGTCTTGAGCTTGTCCTTAAGCTTGTCCATGGTTTCGCGCAGGGTGTTGGCGTCAGCGCCTTCCAGCGTGGCGGCCAGCACCTTGACACCGTTGACGTCCACGGCCTGGCTGGCGAGCTCGTCGCCTTGCGAGGAGGCCAGCTTGGATTTGAGGCGGGCGAGTTCCTTCTCCAGCGCTTTGACCTGGTCCAGGGTCTGGCTGATCTTGCCAGCCAGCTCGGCAGCAGGCGCCTTGAAGGAGGCTGCAGCGTCTATAAGCAGTTGCTGCTGCTGTTGGATGTGGTGCAACGCCACATCGCCGGTCGCGGCCTCGATGCGGCGCACGCCAGCGGCGACGCCGGATTCGGAGACGACCTTGAACAGGCCGATGTCGCCGGTGCGGCTCACATGGGTGCCGCCGCAGAGTTCGCGCGAGCTGCCGATGTCGATCACGCGCACTTCGTCACCGTACTTCTCGCCGAACAGCATCATGGCGCCGGTCTTCTGCGCCTCGTCGATCGGCATCACGCGTGCCTGGGTCGGCGCATTGGCAAGGATCTCGGTATTGACGATCTCCTCGATGCGGCGGATTTCCTCGGCGGTGACCGGGGTGTTGTGCGAGAAGTCGAAACGGGTTTTATCAGAATCTACTAGCGAGCCCTTTTGCTGCACATGGCTGCCTAGTACTTCGCGCAATGCCTTGTGCATGAGGTGGGTAGCGGAGTGGTGGCGCATGGTGCGGTGGCGCGAGGCGAGGTCCACGCGCGCGCTGACTTCGTCGCCCACGCGCAGGGTGCCGGTGCTCAATACGCCGTGGTGGCCGAACACGCTGGCCTGGATTTTCAGGGTGTCTTCCACTTGGAAGATGCCTTCCGCGCCCTTCAAGATGCCCTGGTCGCCGACCTGGCCGCCGGATTCGGCATAGAACGGGGTGTTGTCGAGCACGACCACGCCCAGCTCGCCTTCGTTGAGGGCGTCGACTGCGCTACCGTCCTTGTACAGCGCCAATACCTTGCCTTGCGCTTCGAGCGTGTCGTAGCCGTGGAAAGTGGTCGAGGCGCCCGTGTATTCCAGGTTGGCCGCCATCTTGAACTTGCCTGCGGCGCGGGCCTGTTCCTTCTGCCGCGCCATGGCGGCGTCGAATGCGGCGGAATCCACGCTCACCTCGCGCTCGCGACAGACGTCTGCGGTCAAGTCGAGCGGGAAGCCGAAAGTGTCGTGCAGCTTGAAGGCGGTCTCGCCATTGAATACCTTGTTGCCGGTTTTGGCCATTTCCTCGAGCTCGGCTTCGAGGATCGCCATGCCGTGCTCGATGGTCTCGAAGAAGCGGTCTTCTTCTAGGCGCAGGATATCGGTGATGCGCTGCTCGCCGCTCTTGAGTTCGGGATAGGCATCGCCCATCTCGGCCACCAGGTCCGCCACCAGCTTGTAGAAGAACGCGGCGCGCGCGCCTAGCTTGTAGCCGTGGCGGATCGCGCGGCGGATGATGCGGCGCAATACGTAGCCGCGGCCTTCGTTGCCCGGGATGACGCCGTCGGCGATCAGGAAGCTGCAGGCGCGGATATGGTCGGCCAGCACCTTGAGCGACGGGCTGTCGAGGTCTGCGGTGCTGGTAACGCGCGCGGCGGCCTTGATCAGGTGCTGGAACAGGTCGATCTCATAGTTGCTGTGCACGCCTTGCAACACAGCGGCAATCCGCTCCAAGCCCATGCCGGTATCGACGGAGGGCTTGGGCAGCGGGTGCATCACGCCTTGCTCGTCGCGGTTGAACTGCATGAAGACGTTGTTCCAGATTTCGATGAAGCGGTCGCCATCTTCTTCCGCGCTGCCGGGAGGGCCGCCCCAGATGTGCTCGCCGTGGTCGTAGAAAATCTCGGTACAGGGGCCGCAGGGGCCGGTGTCGCCCATCATCCAGAAATTGTCGGAGGCGTAGCGTGCGCCCTTGTTGTCGCCGATGCGGATCACGCGCTCGGCGGGCACGCCGATTTCCTTGGTCCAGATGTCGTAGGCTTCGTCATCCTCGGCATAGACGGTGACGGTGAGCTTGTCCTTGGGCAGCTTGAAGACTTCGGTGAGTAGTTCCCAGGCATAGCTGATGGCGTCGCGCTTGAAGTAGTCGCCGAAGCTGAAATTGCCGAGCATCTCGAAGAAGGTGTGGTGGCGCGCGGTGTAGCCGACATTCTCGAGGTCGTTGTGCTTGCCGCCCGCCCGCACACACTTCTGCGACGAGGTTGCGCGGGTGTAGGGGCGCTTGTCGAAACCGAGGAACACGTCCTTGAACTGGTTCATCCCGGCGTTGGTGAAGAGCAGGGTGGGGTCGCCTGCCGGCACCAGCGAGCTGGAACTGACGATCTGGTGGCCCTTGGAGGCGAAATAGTCCAGGAAGGCCTGGCGAATCTGGTTGCTCTTCATTGATGTGTGTTCTTGCTCAAAACGTTAATGTCAAAAATCCAATTGCGCGGCATGCTGCCCGCCGCATCACTCGATATCTTCCGGGCTGCCGCGCAGCACCTTGCGTATCACTTCAAAACCGAAGCCGCGCCCTTGCAGGAAGCGCGCTTGCTTCGCCCATTCCTCCCGCGATTGCGGCGGCTGGGAAAACTTCTTGCGGTAAACCGCCGTGGCGGCTTCCAGTTCGTCCGGGGCCATCTCGGCCACGGCCTTGCCGATCAGTTCGTCGCTGACACCGTGCTGCCTGAGCTCATGCGCCACGCGCATGCTGCCGTAGCGGCCCTTGCGGGCATGCACGATCTGCTCGGTATAACGTGTATCGGATAGCCAGCCGCGTTTCTTGAAGTCCTCCAGCAGGGCGGGGAGGTCGTCCTCCTCTCCCGCATGTGGACTCAGCTTGTGCAGCAACTCCTGATAGGAATATTCTCGCCGTGCCAGATATGCCAAAGCCCGCTCTCGCAGGCTGGTGGCAGGTTTATTCGTCGTCTTCTTCATCCGGCGCCGTCGTCATCGCGGCATTGGCCAGATTGGAGTGTTCGCGAATCTTGGCGTCGATCTCGTTGGCGATTTCCGGGTGCTCCCGGAGGAATTCGCGCGCATTGTCCTTGCCCTGGCCGATCTTCTCACCCTTGTAGCTGTACCATGCGCCGGCCTTCTCGACCAGCTTGAGGTTGACGCCGAGCTCGATGATTTCGCCTTCGCGCGAGATGCCTTCGCCGTAGAGGATGTCGAACTCCGCCTGCTTGAACGGCGGGGAAACCTTGTTCTTCACCACCTTAACGCGGGTTTCGGAACCGGTGATTTCGTCGCCCTTCTTGATCGCGCCGGTACGGCGGATATCCAGGCGCACGGAAGCGTAGAACTTGAGCGCGTTGCCGCCGGTCGTGGTTTCAGGGTTGCCGAACATCACGCCGATCTTCATGCGGATCTGGTTGATGAAAATGACCAATGTGTTGGTGCGCTTGATGTTGGCGGTGAGCTTGCGCAGCGCTTGGGACATCAGGCGGGCTTGCAGGCCCATGTGCGAGTCGCCCATTTCGCCTTCGATTTCGGCTTTTGGCGTCAGCGCGGCAACGGAGTCGACCACGACGATGTCGACGGAGCCCGAGCGCACCAGCATGTCGGCGATTTCCAGCGCCTGTTCGCCGGTATCGGGCTGGGAGATCAGCAACTCGGAGACATTGACGCCGAGCTTCTGCGCATATTGCGGGTCGAGCGCGTGTTCGGCGTCGATGAAGGCTGCGGTGCCGCCCAGCTTCTGCATTTGCGCGATCACGGACAAGGTCAGCGTGGTTTTGCCGGAGGATTCAGGACCGTAGATTTCGACAATGCGGCCGCGCGGCAAGCCGCCGATGCCCAGGGCGATGTCTAGGCCCAGGGAGCCGGTAGAGACTGCCTGGATGTCAGCGGCGACATCGGTGTCGCCCATGCGCATGATGGAGCCCTTGCCGAATTGTTTCTCGATTTGCGAGAGGGCGGCGGCCAGCGCTTTGCTTCTATTTTCATCCATCAGTGAATACCTTTTCGAGTTGCCTGCTAAAGCCTGCAATTATTTCATAAATCAGTGGCTAAGGTAAGTTGCAACAAGCCTGTTAATGCGGTTTTGACAGACTGCCTGCGCACGGCTTCCCTGTCGCCGGAAAAGTGGTGGGTGCGGGTGACGATGCGGCCGTCGCGGTGGGCCCAGCCGAAGCATACGGTGCCCACCGGTTTTTGCTCGCTTCCGCCGTCCGGCCCGGCGATCCCGGTGATGGATGCGCTGATGTCGGCTGTGCTGTAGGCGAGCGCGCCCAAGGCCATTTCTTTGGCGGTCTCCTCGCTGACCGCGCCGTGTTGTCTCAAGGTTTCGCCGCCCACCCCAAGCATTTCCTGCTTGGCTTCATTGCTGTAGGTGACGAAGCCGCGGTCGAAACCGGCCGAGCTGCCTGGGACCGCCGTCACGCATTGCGCGACCCAGCCGCCGGTGCAGGATTCGGCCAGGGCAAGCCTGAAGCCCTGCTTGATCAGGGTGTCGCCCAGCGTATGCGAAAGGCTTAGAAGCTCTGCATCATCCACCATTGTGTTCCTTTCAGTACGGCAATTGCATAGATCGCAGCCAGCAGGTCGTCCAGCATCACGCCGAAGCCGCCGAGCACTTGGCGGTCCAGAGTGCGGATCGGGAATGGTTTCCAAATGTCGAACAGGCGGAACAACAAGAAGGCGTACAGCCACCACTCCCATGCCTTGGGCGTGAATTCCAGGACCAGCATGAAAGCCACGATCTCGTCCCAGACGATGCTGCCATGGTCGTCGACGCCCAGATTGCGCCCGGTGATGCCGCACAGCGGGATGCCAACCAGGAACAGGAGCGCCAGGATGGGAAGGTGGCTCGCCTCGGGCAGCAGCATCAACAAGCCGAACAAGGGCAGGGCGGCCAATGTGCCGCAGGTGCCAGGGCCTTTGCGCGCCAGGCCGCTGCCAAAACCCAGGGCGAGAAAATGCGCGGGATGGCGCAGCAGGAAATGTCGGTCAGGCAAAATGGTCAAAACCGTGCTCCTTGAGGGTAAGCGGTTTGCCGTCCAGCCCTTGAACGATGAGCCGCTGGGTGTCGGTGATATGACCGATCACGGCCATGTCCAGGCTCAATTGCCGGCCGATGTCGGCAATCTTCTGCCTGTTCTCAGTTGGGGCGGTAAAACATAACTCATAGTCATCTCCGCCGGCCAAAATCATTTTCTGTATTGCTTCTTCTCGAGAGTATGCGCTTACGATTTCTGATGTGGGAATCGCCTTTAGCCAGACCTCGGCCCCCACTTGCGAGTTTTCCAGGATATGCCCGAGGTCTGCCAGCAGCCCGTCGGAAATATCCAGCGCGCTATTTGCCAGCCCTCTCAATGCCAACCCCAATGCAACCCTGGGCTGGGGCTGGTGCAAGGCTTTGCTGCAGGCGGCGAGCTCTGCATCGTTGAGTGGGTAACGGCCCTGGATGGCGGCCAAGGCCAGTGCGGCGTCGCCTAAGGGCCCCGAGACCCAGATGTCGTCACCCGGCCGTGCCTGGCTGCGCAACAGGGCAGCCCCCGGCGGCGCTTCGCCCATGATTTGCACGTTGATGGTCAATGGGCCGCGCGTGGTGTCGCCGCCGACCAAGGCGATGTCGAACTGCCCGGCACAGGCAAAGAAGCCTTCGGCAAACCCGGCGACCCAGCTTTCGTCCGCCTCGGGCAAGGCAAGCGACAATGTCGCCCAGCGCGGCTGCGCACCCATGGCAGCCATGTCGGAGACATTCACTGCCAACGATTTCCATCCGATTAGCCATGGGTCGATATCGGGGTAAAAGTGAGTGTTCGCTACCAGCATGTCGGTCGATATGGCGAGTTCCATGCCGGGAGATACCTTGATCAATGCAGCATCGTCGCCTACGCCCAGCACGGCCGACGGATGGGGACGCTGGAAATAGCGCTGTATCAGGTCGAATTCTGACGCCATGGCTCAGGCCGGCTTTTGGGCCGACTTTGGACGGAAGGCTTGTACGATATCGGGATTGGTTTCGATATAGGGTGCCTCGATCAGGTCCAGGCAGTAGGGCACGGCGGCGAAAATACCGTGCACCACGGTGTTGCCGCTTTCGTCCTTCAATCCCTCCAGCGTCTGGGCAATGGCCTTGGGCTGGCCCGGAAGATTGATGATCAGGCAGCGCTTGCGGATTACCGCGACCTGGCGCGAAAGGATCGCGGTCGGCACGAATTGCAGGCTGATCTGGCGCATTTGCTCGCCAAAGCCGGGCATGACCTTGTCCGCCACCGCCAGTGTGGCTTCCGGCGTGACATCGCGTACGGCAGGGCCGGTGCCGCCCGTGGTCAGCACCAGGTTGCAGCCTTCGAAGTCGACCAGGTCGCACAGGGTGGATTCAATTTCCTCCTGTTCGTCAGGAATCACGCGCAACGCGCTTTCCCAAGGGGTGGTGAGCGCGCGGCCAAGCCATTCCTGCAAGGAGGGGATGCCCTTGTCTTCGTATACGCCGGTGAAGGCACGGTCGCTGATGGAAACCAGCCCGATGCGGATAGTGTCTGTTGCCATGATTATGCTTCTGGGGTTTTAAAAGCTTGTTCAATATCTTTTCATTGGGCAATAAGCCCGGTGAGGATTTGCATGTGGCGTGCGCCTTGCATCGGCCACCTTGCCGGGGCAACGCGCCCATGAAAAGATATTGAACAGGCTCTACATCATAATGATCTCGGCACAATTGCGCGCCGGGAATGAAAAAAACGTGGTTTCATCATACCATTGTCACCAGGAAAAACGAGTGGAGGGGATATGCGCCCATATTTACGACCATATTTGATAGTGCTGTTGCTTGCCATGCTGGCAGCCTGTAGCAAGCCGGTGGTCAAGGAGACCGTGCCGGAAAAGCCGGTGGCGCCTGAGCCTGTGGTGGAGGTGCCGCAAGAGGAAAACCTGTACACCCAGCACTATGTCGCGCGCCAGCTGCACGGCGTCAAGCTCAGCCCGGGCTCGGCCGAACCCACAATCTACAAGGGCGTGAGGGAGACCGACGATTACCAGCGCATGCTGAATGATGGTTACGAGATGCTCGGCTACTCGAGCTTCGAGGCCGGCGACGTACCACCTTCGCGCGCGGTGGCCCATGCCTCCAAGGTGCAGGCGGATGTCGTGGTCGTGTATACGAAACTGATTGCGGCGCCGACGGCCGCCATGAGGATGCAGAAAATCAAGGAGCAGGCGAAGACCCAGGCAAGTGCAGGCGGCAGCGGGGAGTTCTACAGTTATTTTGCAACCTACTGGGCCAAGCTGGCGCCGCCTGCGCTGGGCGTGCACGTGATGCAGCGCAGCAAGGATGATCCCGGGCCTGGCGTGACCGTCCTGGCGGTGATTACCGGCTCTCCCGCGGCACAGGCGGGGGTGGCGGTCGGCGACGTATTGCTCAGCCTGGGGGGAGAAGCGCTTTCTTCCGCCCAGGTGCTGCAGCAAGCGACGCACCGCCATGCCGGGCAGGAGGTGGAGCTGGTATTGCGCCGGGTCAACGCCGAGAAGCGATTGCGCGTGACGCTGGGCGCGGCGTTATAGTAGACAATATCTCAAGCGGAACGCTTTACGATAAGAAAAGCATCTTCAACCAGACCATAAAAACATTGCCGATAGAAATATGCTGATGGAACATATCCTGCGCGATTACGCACGACACAATACCAATGCCGCCCGCTTGCTTGCCGACCTGGTGGCGGAAATCCGCCCGCGCCAGAACAGCGATAGCGGCCATGCGGCCCACGCAGTGCAGGCGCTTTGCCATGTATTGAACAGCGATCCTGGGAAGGCGCAGGTGCTGAGGGATGCCATCGTGAGCCTGCTGGTGGGGCGGAAGCCCATATCGCTGTACGTGGATTCCGGCATCCAGCCGAACAGCGGTTTCTTTACCGAATTGTCGCGGCGCATCGGGCACAAGATACTCCCGGACGCCATCAACCCGGCCTATCTCAAGGACTTGTTCGGGCAGATATTCCCGAAGGGCGGCGACGAGACATGGGTGGCCGCGGTGCCGGATGAGGTCTGGCTGCAGCTCGTGCATGCCTTGCGTTTCCATGAGGTGCCTGCCGACAAGGTGGCGGAATGCCAAAAGAGCCTGCTGGATGCGGCGCAGGTATTGTCCTATCGCCTGGCGGCTTCCGGCCTGGAGCCGGAGCTGATCCGCAACCATCCCGAGATCGAATATCACGATTCGCCCTTCATCACCCAGAGCGTCGAGTTGCAGGCCTTGCTCGCCATGCCCCTGGAACAGCAGCACGATGTCGGGCATATCCTTGTGATGCTGGACCAGTGCCGGGAGGTGATCGCCAAGATCCGGCGCAACAGCTCGCAAACCGGGACCAGCGTACACCTCACCTTTCTGCTGCAGCGCATGAGCCAGCAGGTCCGGCGCCTCGAGAGCCTGCTGGGCATCATCAAGCTGGTGCGCAGCGATGCGGATGCCGGGACGGCGATGGTGCAATTGTTCAAGACGCTGGTTTCCGCGGAGCGGCACAAGAACGATGTGCGGCAGCATTTCCGCGAGAACGTCGAGCTGATGGCCTTGCGCGTCACGGAGAATGCCAGCCGCACCGGCGAGCATTACATCACTGAAACGCGCAGCGAGTATTTCGGCTTGATGCGGTCCGCCATGGGCGCAGGCGTGATCATTGCGCTCATGACCATGCTCAAGATCGTCGCGGCCAAGCACCATTACGCGCCGCTGACCGAGGCGATCCTGTTCAGCCTCAATTACGGCCTGGGTTTCGCGCTGATCCATATCCTGCATTTCACGGTGGCGACCAAGCAGCCGGCAATGACGGCGGCCGCGATTGCCGCGAGCATCGACGCGAGCGACCGCAAGAACAAGAACCTCGACAAGCTGGTCACCATCATCGCGCAGACTTTCCGCAGCCAGACCATTGCCATTCTCGGCAACGTCATGATGGCGGTGCCCGTGGCGATGCTGGTGGGCTGGCTGATCCTGAGCGTGACGGGGCAGCATTTCATCACGCCGGAAAAAGCCCATGCGTTATTGGATGCCAACGACCCGTTCCACAGCGGCGCCGTGTTCTATGCCGCGATTGCCGGGGTGTGCCTGTTCCTGTCAGGCCTGATTGCGGGCTACCACGACAACCTGGCGGTCTATAACAAGATTCCGCAGCGCCTGCGGGCGCTGGGCTGGCTGGAATGGTTGCTGGGCCCGTCGCGCCTGGACCGCGTGGCGCGCTATGTCGAGAATAACCTCGGGGCGCTGGCCGGCAATTTCTATTTCGGCTGCCTGCTGGGCGGGATGTCGGGCCTGGGCGTGCTGCTTGGCCTGCCCATCGATATCCGCCACATTGCGTTTGCGTCGGCGTTTACCGGCTACTCCTTCGTCGCGCTGGATTTCCTGTTTTCCTGGCAGGTGTTGGTGACGGCCATCCTGGGCATCTGGCTGATCGGCACCACCAACCTGGTGGTGAGTTTCAGCTTGGCACTGTATGTGGCAATGAAGTCGCGCAAGGTGACGTTTGCCCAGTGGCGCCTGCTACTGAAGACCCTGGCCAAGCGCTTCATCCAGAACCCGGCCTTGTTCCTGTTGCCTCCCAAGCGCGACACCGGGGTCGAGGTGGAAGATCTTGAGCGTGCTGCGGACGAGCATGCTCATGTTCAAGCCCATGCTGGCGACAAGCCGCCGGCGCATTGAGCCGGGTTAATCCAACGTCTGATAGGGCTTATGCTGGCTGTTCTTGCGCGCAATGGCCTCGTCCGGCAAGGGCACCAGCGATTCCACCTTGAGGTGCAGCGCCGATTTTGCCAGCAAGTGCGCGCTGATCGGCGCAGTGATGAACAGGAACAGGGTGATCAGCACTTCGTGCAGGCTGACGCCGTCGCCCTGCACGCTGAAGAAAATGGACGAAGCGATCAACAGGCTGCCGACGCCTAGCGTCGTGCCCTTGGTCGGCCCGTGCAGCCGCGTGTAGAAGTCACGCAGTCGCGCCAGGCCGAGCGAGCCGATGAAGGTGAGCAATGCGCCGGTGACGATCAGCAGCGAAAGCAGGATTTCCAGCACGATGTTCATTCGATGATGTCCCCCCGCAGCAGGTATTTGCACATGGCGATGGTGCCGATGAAGCCCATGAGGGCGATGAGCAATGCCGCCTCGAAGTACACCATGCTCTTGATGTGGATGCCGAACACCACCAGCAGGGCAATGGTGTTGATATAGAGCGTGTCCAGCGCCAGGATGCGGTCGGGCGCGCTGGGCCCCTTGAGCAGGCGCCAGGCGTTCAGCGCCAGCGCGGCCGAGACCAGCACGAATGCGATGTGGATGGCGATTTCTATCATTCCTCGAAAATCTCCTTCAGTGGCAGTTCGTAACGTGTTTTGATGGTGTGGATGAAGGCGTCGATGTCATCGACGTCTATCGTGTGCACCAGGATGCTTTTGCGGTCGGGCGCAAGCAGTGCCGAGAGCGAGCCCGGAGTGAGGCAGGTGGTGTTCGCCAGGATGCTCATCGCGAAATCGGAATCGAGGTCGATCGGCACGACGATGAACGCCGGCCGCAGTTTCTCGGGCTTGCCCAGGATGCGCATGGCGACGATGAAGTTGGCCTCGATGATGTCGTATAGCAGGATGCCGCTGAATTTCAATAGCGTGAGCGGCTTGTGCACCTTGAGCTTGTCGGGCCAGAACTGCAGGGCAAAGAACGGGATGGCCCAGCCCAGCAACAGGCCCAAGGCGATCTGCCCGGGGTCTATGCTGTTGGTGAGCAGCAGCCAGATGACGCCCAGGATGACGGTCAGCAGCGGGTGGGGCAGGAAGCGTTGCATTACTGTTCTCCCTTTCCGAGGACGGCGTGGATGTAGGACGGCGTATCCAGCAGCTGGCTGGCCGTGTCCAGGCAGTAGCTGTTGATGGGGCCGGCCCAGAAGGTCATGAGCACGCATAGTGACAACAGCGACAGGATGGGGAGCAGCTCGCGCACGCGCAGCGGCTCGGGCTCGCCCTGCTTGATGTAGGTGTTGGTCGAGGTATCGACCGCATGGGCTTCAAAGAAGAACAAGGTGCCGGTGCGCGCCATGGCGATCACGGTCAATAGGCCGTTGGCCAGTATGATCGCCATGATGTAGGGCAATGCGGGGTGTTCCAACGCCGCGCGCAGCAGCATGAACTTGCCGATGAAGCCCGAAAGCGGCGGCAGGCCGGAGGCAATGATGGCCAGGATGAAGAAGGTGGCGCCGAGGAATTTTTGCCTGGTGATCACCAGCCCGGCTTCCAGCCGGTCTTCCATCTGGTCGCGGCGCTGCACGATCAGGTCGGCAAGCAGGAACAGCGCGGCGGCGGCAAACGTGGTGTGCGGCAGGTAGTACAGCCCGGCTGCGATGCCGACTTGGGATTCCAGGCTGAAGCCAGTCAATAGGGTGCCTGCGGAAATCACGACCAGATAGGCGATTTGCTGGCGCAGGCGCTTGCTGCCGAGCAGGCCGAAGCTGCCGATGACGATGGTGGCGAGCGCCATGCCCAGCAGCCAGCCGTCCAGCAGGTTGGCGAGCGGGCCGGCTTCATTGCCGAACACCAGGGTGTAGACGCGAAGGATGCTGTAGGCGCCCACCTTGGTCATGATGGCGAACAGGGCGGCAGCGGGAGCGCTGGTCTGCGAGTAAGCCGAAGGCAGCCAGAGATAGAGCGGCAACAATGCCGCCTTGAGGGCGAACACCACAAACAGGAGCAGGGCCGCAGCCTTGACCAGGCCGACATTGTCCGCGCTGACATGGGTGACTTTGACCGCCATGTCTGCCATGTTGAGCGTGCCGAGAATGCCGTAGAGGACGCCGACGGCAAACAGGAACAGCGAGGAGCCGACCACATTGATGACGACGAAGTGCAGGCCGGAGCGGATGCGCTTGCGGCCGCCCCCGTGCAGCAACAGGCTGTATGAGGCCAGCAGCAGCACCTCGAAGAACACGAACAGGTTGAACAGGTCGGCCGTGAGGAACGCGCCGTTGAGCCCGAACAATTGCAGCTGGAACAGGATATGGAACTGGCGGCCCTGCCTGTCGGTGCCGCGCATGCCGTACACCAGCGCGAACAGCGAGAGCAGGGAGGTGGTGAGTACTAGCAATGCGGCGAGCCTGTCGGCCATGAGGACGATGCCGAACGGGGCTGGCCAGTTGCTCAACGAATAGACCAGGATGCTGCCGTCGCTGACCGTGCATAGCAGCTTGGCGGCGACCGCAATCAACGCGATGCTGCTGATGCCGGAAATGGCGCGCTTGACGTAGATGCGCTGCTCGCGCAGCAACAGCAGGAAAATGCCGGTAAACAGCGGCAATAGCAAGGGAACGATGGCAAGGTGGCTCAACGGACTTCCTTTCCGTCAACGTGGTCGTTCCCCATTTCGGTACGCGCCTTGAGCGCCAGCACGATGATGTAGGCGGTCATCGCGAAGCTGATGACGATGGCGGTCAGCACCAGCGCTTGCGGCAAGGGGTCGGCGTAATTGCTGGCCTGCTCGCTGATGATGGGCGGCTTGCCGATGACCAGCCGCCCCATCATGAACAGGAACAGGTTGACGGCATAGGACAGCAGGGTCAGGCCGAGCACGACGGGAAAGGTGTGGCTGCGCAGGCAGAGATAGACGCCCCCCGCGGTGAGTATGCCGATCAGGATGGAGATCAACGCTTCCATGGCATGTCTTCCTGTTTTTTCGTTGTGGTCTTTTCAGCCTTGTCGATGGCTGCGGCTCGCGCCGGTTTGGGCTCTTTGCCGCCCGTGTTCTTGCCGATGCGGGGCAGGTAGCTGACCTGGTGGATCATGCCCAGGTTGATCAGGATCAGCAGCGAAGTGCCGACCACCACCAGGAACACGCCGATGTCGAACGCCATGGCCGAGGCCAGCTCGAACTCGCCGAGCAACGGCAGGTGCACGTGCTCGAAGGTCGAGGTGAGGAAGGGATAGCCG
This sequence comes from Methylobacillus pratensis, assembly GCF_054072455.1. Classification (NCBI taxonomy): domain Bacteria; kingdom Pseudomonadati; phylum Pseudomonadota; class Betaproteobacteria; order Nitrosomonadales; family Methylophilaceae; genus Methylobacillus; species Methylobacillus pratensis. The sequence goes on along the minus strand of NZ_JBSUSR010000007.1, from coordinate 37,080 downwards.
AAATACCAGCTGGCGACACCGGTGCTTGCCGCGGTCAGCAGGCCGTAGCCGATGAGCGGATGGGTGTTGGCCGGCAGCTTGCTGCGCGTCCATTCCACCCCGTTGGCAAGGTATTGCACGATCAGCGCCGCGGAGGTGATGAGGCCTGCAATGAAGCCGCCGCCGGGCAGGTTGTGCCCACGCAGCAGGATGAATACCGCCACCAGCATGGCAAGCGGCAGCAGGATGCGGCTGAAGGTGGCGAGGATCAAGGGGTGGGTATCGGGATTCCACGGGCGACCTTCGGCATCCTGCTTGGGGCTGAGCAGCTTGAGCTGGTCGAGCATGGCGTAAATGCCCAGGCCGGCCAATGCCAGCACCGTGATCTCGCCCATGGTGTCGAAGCCGCGGAAGTCCACCAGCAATACGTTGACGACATTGGCGCCCCCGCCGCCGCTGACGCTGTTCGCAATGAAGTACTCGGCAATGGTTTCATATTCGCGGGTCAGCACCGCATAGCTCAGCGCGGCTATCCCTAAGCCGGAAAAAACCGCGATCACGATATCACGGGCCTGGCGCAGGCGGTCCTGCTCATCCGGCGTTGCCTGCGGCAGGAAGAACAAGGCCAACAACAGCAGCACGGCCGTGATGAATTCCACGGCGAGCTGGGTCAGCGCCAGATCGGGGGCGGAGAACTTGACGAAGGTCAGCGCCACGCCCAGGCCCACTGCGCTCACCAGGATCAGCGCGGTGAAGCGCTGCTGGTGCATGACGACAGTGGCGATGGCCGCCGCCATCATGATGATGGCGACCATGGCGCTCATGGGGTCTACCGGCAGCATGGCGCGGTTGCCCGCCAGCGGGCCGCCGCCGCTTAGGAAGCCGTATCCGCCCAGCACGATCGCCGTGACGAACAATATCCACAGCATGCGCTTTTGCGAGAGGTTGTCGGCATTCATGGTGATGGCGCTCGACCAGGCGAATAGCCTGCGCATGACGCCGTTGTAGATGATCTTGGCGTCTATCCTGCCGTCGACGAGGCTTTGCAGCGAGAAGAAGGCCTCGCGCTGGCGGTATACCAGGATGCCTCCCGCCAATGCGATTGCGCTCATCCACAAGGCGGGCGTCAAGCCGTGCCAAATCGCGAGATGGAAGGCAGGCGGCGCGCTCTGCAGGGTGCTGCCTGCCACCAGTGTGACCAGGGGCTGCGCAATTGCCGGGAACAAGCCGACCACGACGCAGGCGGCTACCAGGATGGCGACCGGAATCTGCATGCCGCTTGACGGGTCGTGAGGCGCCTTGGGCAGGTCGGCAGGCTCGCCGCCAAAGAATACGTTATGGGCGATGCGGATGGAGTAGGCGGCGGAGAACACCGCGCCTGCCGTCACGATCGCTGGCAGCAGCCAGGAAGGGGCGAAGGTATCGCCATACACGACGACCTGCTCGAGGAACATTTCCTTGGAAACGAAGCCGTTGAGGCCGGGGATGCCGGCCATGGCGGCTGCGGCGATGACCATCAGCACTGCCGTGTAAGGCATGTAGCGCCTGAGGCCGCGCAGCTGGCGCATGTCGCGGGTGCCGGTTTCGTGGTCGACGATCCCGGCCAGCATGAACAGCGAAGCCTTGAAAGCCGCATGGTTGATGATGTGGAATACGCCGGCGACCACGGCCAGCGGCGTGCCGATGCCGAACAGCGCGACGATCAGGCCGAGATGGCTGATGGTGGAGTAGGCCAGCAGCGCCTTCATGTCGTGCTTGAACAGGGCGATGTAGCTGCCTGTGAGGAAGGTGACAATGCCGATGCCGGAGACGATCCAGGTCCACTCCGGCGTGCCGGCGAGCGCTGGAAACAGGCGCGCCAGCAGGAATATACCGGCCTTGACCATGGTGGCGGAGTGCAGGTAGGCGGACACCGGGGTGGGCGCGGCCATGGCATTGGGCAGCCAGAAGTGGAACGGGAACTGCGCCGACTTGGTGAACACGCCAAGCAGGATCAACAGCAGCATGGATGAATAATGCTCGTGGCTGCGGATCGCATCGCCTGCCAGCAGGATGTCGCTGAGGTCGTAGCTGCCCGCCATATTGCCAAGGAGCAGGAAGCCGCCGAGCATCGCGAGCCCGCCGCCGCCCGTGATCGTGAGCGCCATGCGCGCGCCGCGGCTGGCTTCCTCGCGTTGCTGCCAATAGCTGATCAGCAGGAACGAGGACAGGCTGGTGAGCTCCCAGAACATCAGCAGCTGGATGATGTTCTCTGAGAGCACGACGCCCAGCATCGAGCCCATGAACAGCAGCAGATAGGCATAGAAGCGTCCCATGCTGTCGCGCGGGGAGAGGTAGTAGCGGGCATAGATCACCACGATCAGGCCGACCAGCAGGATCATCAGGCTGAACAACAGTGATAGGCCGTCCAGCCGGAACGCGAGGTCGATGCCCAGCTCTGGCAGCCAGGGACCGATGCGCTGGACCACGGTCTCGCCTTGCCAGACCTGTGCCGCCAGCGGCCATAGCAGGAATAGCGATAGTGTTGCGGAAAGGATGGCGACCCAGGCGGACGAGTAGCGTCCCAGCCTGGTGCTGAGTTTGGTGAGGATCGCCCCGATGAAAGGTATCAGTGTTAAATAAGCTAAGCCCATGTGGTCTTAAGAATGCGTCGTTAAAGTTTGCGGTAACCTTGCCAGTCTTGGTGCGGCATCTGTCCGCGCTCGGCTCGTGCCGGCATGGCCGGAAACTGCCGGAGGGCTTTACCTGCCTGCTATGGCACTGATTGCATTAATCAGTGTCGAGTTCAGCGTCGGTCGTCAAATTTTCCGTAATGCTGCGCAATATCTTGAACAGCTCGCGGCTGCTCTTGGGCGGCTTGCCTGCCGATTGCTCGCGCCGCGCATTGCGGATCAGGTTGCGTACCTGTTGTGCTTCCGTGTTGGGGTATTCGTTGATGAACTCCGCGAGCGCAGACTCATCTTCAAGCAAGCGGCTGCGCCATTGCTCGAGCCGGTGGAAGCGCGCGTTTTCTTCATTGTGCGAGCCTTCCCAGCGCTGCAGCTGCTCAACGATGGGCGCGGTGTCGATGTCGCGCATCAGGCGGCCGATATACTGCATTTGACGGCGCAGCGCGCCGTTCGAGGTAATGCGCTTGGCTTCGTTGACGGCGTCCAGCAGGGCTTCCGGCAGGTCCAGCTTGGCCAGTTTCTCCTTCGGCAATTCGACCAGGGTCACGCCTATGGCTTGCAGGGCATCCGCCTCTGCCTTGCGCTTGGTCTTGCTGACAGGCTCAATGCTATGTTCGGTGTTTTCTGTCTTGTTAGGTTTCATGCTGATGTATGATAACAGTTTTTTGCAAAGAGACTTCTGTGAACGACCAGACAGAGCGTGGTTCGCGCTTTTCATACACGCTGGATGAGCTGAGGGGCTTGAGCGATGAAGTCCTGCGCCTGGCAAAGGCGGCGGGCGCAAGCTCGGCCGAGGCTGAAGTCAGCCTGGGAATAGGCCAGAACGTCTCGGTACGCATGGGCGAGACCGAGACCATCGAGTACAACCGCGACAAGGGCATGTCGGTGACCGTCTATTTCGGTCAGCAGAAGGGCCATGCCAGCACGTCCGATCTCAGTGCCGACGCGCTCAGGGACACTGTCGCAGCCGCATGCAATATTGCGCGCTACACGGCCCAGGATGAATTCTGCGGCCTGGCCGACCCCGCCCTGTTGGCGAGGGAGATTCCCGACCTGGATTTGCACCATCCGTGGGATATCAGCGTGGACCAGGCATTGGCCTTGGCGGTGGAATGCGAGCAGGCGGCACGTGCCGCAGACGCCCGCATCAGCAATTCGGAAGGCGCCTCGGTCTCGACCTACGAAGGCCTGTTCTCTTATGCCAACAGCAACGGCTTCAATGCCGGCTATCCCAGTTCCCGCCACGGCTTGAGCTGCTCGGTGATCGCCGAGGCGGGCGATAGCATGCAGCGCGACTACTGGTATACCAGCGCACGCCATCCCGGCGACCTGGATTCGGCCCGTGCCGTCGGCTTGCGCGCGGGCGAGCGGGCGGCGCGCCGGCTCGGCGCGGGCAAGGTCAAGACCTGCCAAGTGCCGGTATTGTTCGAGGCGCCGCTGGCATCAGGATTGATTTCGCACCTGGTTTCCGCCATCTCGGGCGGCAGCTTGTACCGCAAGTCGTCGTTCCTGTTGGATAGCCTGGGCAAGCAGGTGATGTCCTCCCTCGTGAACATAGAAGAGCTGCCGCATATCCCGCGCGGCCTCGCCAGCTCGCCGTTCGACAATGAAGGCGTCGCCACTCGCGGCAGGACGTTGATCAACAACGGCGTGCTGGAAGGCTATATGCTCGGCAGTTATTCCGCCCGCAAGCTTGGCATGCAGAGCACGGGCAATGCGGGCGGCAACCACAACCTGATCATCCGGCACGGCGACCTTGACCTCGCCGGCTTGCTCAATGCGATGGGTACAGGATTATTGGTGACGGAATTGCTGGGCCACGGCATCAACATGGTGACTGGCGACTATTCCCGCGGCGCGGCGGGTTTCTGGGTGGAGAACGGCGTCATCGCCTATCCGGTCGAGGAAATCACGATCGCGGGCAACCTGGCCGAGATGTTCATGAATATTGTGGCGGTGGGCAATGATGTGCTGGTGCAGGGATCGAAGCAGACCGGTTCCATCTTGATCGAGCGCATGACGGTGGCAAGCGGCGAATAGTCTTTGCCTTTGACTTGATTTGCACCAAATGAAAAAGCCACGCATTGCGTGGCTTTTTTGCTGGATGGCTATTATTTTATTTATTGTGCTGCCGGCGTTTCTTCTTCGTCGTCATCGTCGAAGTCATCATACTCCGAGGATGCCTGGCCAGTGACGAATTGCTCGCGGCGCTGCAAGTAAGCCTCGCGCATGAAGATGTATGGGTCCAGCGCCGCATCGTCGATCAGGTCGCTTGCGGGCAGATACTGCGAGCGCAGGTCGATGAAGTTCACCATGCGCAACTGGTTACGCACGCGGACATGGTTGGTGTACTGGATCGGGTCGAAGTAGAGCGTGTCGACGGTCAGGCCGGCCGTATCACGGAATGTGCTCGGGCCGATAAACGGCAGCACAAGGTAGGCGCCGCTGCCTACGCCCCATTTGCCCAGGGTCTGGCCGAAATCGGCTTTGTGCCTCGGCACGTCATCCATGGAGGCGACGTCGATCAGGCCGCCGATACCGATGGTGGAGTTGATCACCAGGCGGCCGGCATTGTCCATCGCCTTGCCCAGTTCCAGTTGCAGGATGTTGTTGATCAGCGAGGTGAAGGTACCCAGGTTGCTGAAGAAGTTGTTGACCCCTGTGCGGATCGGGCTAGGCAGGACAGCCTTGTATGCGCCTGCGATTGGTTTGAGTACGGCCTTGTCGGCAGTATCATTGAACTTGTAAATACCACGGTTCATGCTTTCCAGCGGGTCTTTATTGGCTTGGGTCGCACAGCCTGCCATGCTGAGCGCAACGGCGACGCTGATCGCAATCCCTGAAATTTTAACGCGCATACATCTGTCCTAATTATTATTGAGTGTCTCTAATTTGACACAAACGGAACCCACTTTAACCGAGCGGTTTTTAGTTGTCTATCGAATTTAATACAACTCGAACCCATGCACGCACACTAGTTGTAAAAATGAAACAATTTGTTAGCAAGGTGGCGCTTCGTGCCGCCGCTGGCTATATTGTTCTGGCATCATGGAAAGGACGTGAATCATCATGCTGAAACTTTCAGATTTTCTGGCTGAGCAGGGCAGGCAATATGCCCATGCGGATAGCCTTCTATCGCTGATACGGGATATTTCAGGCGCCTGCCAGGCGGTTGCGCGCGAAATCAGCCATGGCGCGTTGCGCGGCAACATGGGGAATGCCGGCCGCGAGAACGTGCAGGGGGAAGAGCAAAAGACGCTGGACCTGATCAGCAACGACATTTTTGTCGAAATGGCGGCCCGGCAGCCGCAGGTCTGCGCCATCGCCTCCGAGGAAATGGAGCATGCGCAAGTGTTTGCCGGGAAACAGGGCGAATACCTGCTGGTGTTCGACCCCCTGGATGGCTCTTCCAACGTCAACCTCAACCTCTCCGTCGGCAGCATTTTTTCCGTATTGCCCGCGCCGGAAGGGCAAGTAGACGAGTCGTCGTTCATACAGGCCGGGACCCGGCAGCTAGCGGCCGGCTATGCGCTGTACGGCACCTCCACCATGCTGGTGCTGACTTTGGGGCATGGCGTGCATGGTTTCACCCTGGACCCCGAGCAGGGCGAGTTCTACCTGACGCATCCCGACCTGACTGTTGCCGCTGGCACCCAGGAGTTCGCGATCAATATGTCCAACCAGCGCTTCTGGCAGCCGCCGGTGCAGCGCTATATCGAGGAGTGCATTGCCGGCAGCAGCGGCCCGCGCGGCAAGGATTTCAATATGCGCTGGGTTGCCACCATGGTGGCGGAAGTGCACCGCTTGCTGGTGCGGGGCGGCGTGTTCCTCTATCCACTGGATAGCCGCGGCGTGGGGCGCGGCGGGCGCCTGAGGCTGTTGTACGAGGCCAGCCCTATGGGGTGGCTGGTGGAGCAGGCAGGCGGCCTTGCCAGCACCGGGCACAGGCGTATTTTGGAGGTCGAGCCAGGCAGCCTGCATCAGCGCGTGGCGGTCATCCTCGGAGCGAGGGAAGAGGTGGAGCGCTTGCAGGAGTACCATTCCTTCACCGACCCGACGGCATAGCCTGCCGATATCGGAGCTTCATGACCGGCTACTCCTGAGTTTCTTTGCTGCCAGCCCGTTTGTATAGCGCCAGCGCCTGCTCCCGGCGCATGGCGTGGTCTACCACGGGAGCGGGGTAGTCCTTGCCGATCACCAATCCTAGCGCCTGCCGCCGCAACGGCGGGATCAGCCACGGCGCGTGGATCTCCTTGTTGTCGCATGGCTGGAGCTTGGGCACGTATTTGCGGATGAATCTGCCCTCCGGGTCGAATTTTTCCGATTGCGTCACCGGGTTGAAGATGCGGAACCACGGCTGCGCGTCGCAGCCGGTCGAGGCCGCCCATTGCCAGCCGCCGTTGTTCGCGGCGAGGTCGAAGTCGATCAGTTTCTCCGCGAAGTAGCGTTCGCCCCAGCGCCAGTCGATCAGCAAGTCCTTGACCAGGAAGCTCGCCGCGACCATGCGCAAGCGGTTGTGCATGTAGCCGGTCTGGTTGATCTGGCGCATAGCGGCGTCGACCAGCGGATAGCCAGTACGCCCTTCGCACCAAGCCTGGAACAGGCGTTCATCATTGGGAAACGGGATATGCTCGAATTCCTGCCTGAAGCTATGCCCTGCGGCTATCTGCGGGTGATGGTACAGGACCTGGAAATAGAAATCGCGCCACAGCAGTTCGTTGAGCCAGGTTTCCGCGCCCGCGCCGCCTTGCTGCCACGCCGTCCTTGCCAAATGGCGGATGGAGACGGTGCCGAAGCGCAGGTGCACCGAAAGGTAGGAAGGGCCTTTCAATGCGGGGAAGTCGCGCGCATCGCGGTAGCGCGGCATGCGCTCGCTGAAATCCTCGAACAAGGCCATGCCGCCCGACATGCCGGTAGGCAGCTTAAGCTGCTTGAGGTTGCTGCGCGCAAAGCCTAGCGACTCCAGGGACGGCATCGGCTGCGGTGCGGATGGCGCCAGCTGGCGCATGTAGCGGTCCACCGGGTAGGCCTTGAGGTAGAAATCGTCCAATTTCCTCAGGCAGGCGTTCTTGTAAGGCGTGAAGACGCTGAACGGGGTGCCCGACTTGGTCATGATTTCGTCGCGCTCGAAGACCACCTGGTCCTTGAAGCTCTTGAACGCGATGCCTTGCGCCACCAGCCGCTGCCTGACGGTGTCGTCCCTTTTCACCGCTGCCGGTTCGTAATCGCGGTTGCAGTAGACGCATTCCGCGCCCAATGCGCTTGCGAGCGCGGGGATTTCGTCAATCGCCTTGCCGTGGCGCACCAGCAGGTCGCCGCCGCGTTCCTGCAGGGCAAGCTTGAGTTCATGCACGCTTTCCCAGATGAATTCCACCCGGCGGTCTTCCTCGGGTAGGCCATCGAGGATATCGGTGTCGAAGACGAAGGCGCACACGACCTGGTCGGAATCCTTCAGGGCATGGTAGAGCGCGGCATGGTCGTAGTCGCGCAGGTCGCGGCGGAACCACACCAGGGATTTGGTCATGGGTTATTCGCGGTGGTAAGGATGATTGTTGATGACACTTAATCCGCGATAGAGTTGCTCACTCAGCATCACGCGTACCATGCCGTGCGGCATGGTGAGTTTGGACAGGCTCCACAGCCAGTCGGCTTTGCGCTTCAGGCTCTCATGTAAACCGTCGGCCCCGCCGATCACCAGGCTCACATCGCGGCCGCTTTCCATCCACAGACGCATCTTGTCTGCCAATTGCAGGGTAGTGACTTCCTGGCCTCGCTCGTCCAGAGCGACGAGGTAATCGCGGCCTGCAGCTTCGAGGATACGCTTGGCCTCGGCTTCCTGCACGGTTTCGGAGTTCTTGCCCGAGGCGCGCTTGTCGGGCTTGATTTCGACGATTTCCACGCTCATCTCGCGCGGCATGCGCTTGGTGTATTCGGTGCATGCGGATTGCACCCAGTCAGGCATTTTATGGCCGACAGAAATGATCCGCAGCTTCAAGGCGGGAGGTTACTCTGCGGCTTTGATGTGGCCGCGGCGGTTTTCGGCCTCGCCCCAGAGTTGCTCGAGGTTGTAGTAGGCGCGGGTGGCCGGCACCATGACATGCACGACGATGTCGCCCAGGTCGACCAGCACCCATTCGCCTTCCTTCTCGCCCTCGGTGCCCTGGATGTTGGCGCCTTTTTCCTTGAGCTTCTCGCGGACGTTGTCGGCAATGGCCTTGGCCTGGCGCGTGGAGTTCGCGCTGGCGACGATCATGTAGCTTGTCAGGGAGGTGAGCTTGCTCACGTCCATCACTGTGATGTCAAAGGCTTTGATGTCTTCCAGCGCGTCGACGACGGCCAGCTTCATTTGTTCTAGATCTAGCATTAGGCAGCTTGTACGGGGATATGCTGGCGTTGGTTCTTGATGCGGTTCTCGGCATCGACATACACCAGCTGGGGTTTGAATTGGGCCAGTTCTGCTTCAGTATAGCTGGCGTAGGTGGCAATGATCAGCAGGTCGCCAGGGCTGGCCTTGCGTGCGGCAGCACCGTTCACCGAGATGATGCCGGAGTTGCGCTCGGCACGGATCGCGTAGGTGGTGAAGCGCTCGCCGTTGTTGACATTATAGATGTCGATCTGCTGATATTCCCTGATGTCGGCTGCTTCGAGCAACGTTTCATCGATGGCGCAGGAGCCCTCATAGTCCAGCTCCGAGTGCGTCACGCGCACGCGGTGCAGCTTGGATTTGAGCATAGTTCTTTGCATGGCCAACCAATGTGAAAAAACAAGACCGGCTATTATAGTGTAAACAACACGCTGAATAAATGAAGATTTATTGCTGAGGGAGAGATTGTCGTCATGAATAGACAGGAACGTAGCTGGATCATCGCCTGGGCGACCTTGCAGGGGGTAGGCCTGTGGCTGCTGCACGAGTGGCTGATCAGGCTGGCTGACAAGGGCCAGCATTTGAGCGTGATCTGGCCATTGTATGCATTCATCTTGACGCTGCCGTTGAGCCAGATGATGCTCTCCGCGCACCGCCATAAGCCGGCATTGTGGTGGATGTCCGCGGGCTTTTCCCTGGTGATGTCCGCTGCTGCGGCCTACATGGGCTACCAGGCATGGGTGGTCGGCCTGTCGGTTGGCAGCGTCGAACTGAGCGGCTTCTCGCTTGGCGCCATGGCGTTGACCAGTTGGTTTGTCCTGTTGCCGTTCGCCGAGCACAAGCTGGTCACTCATCGCTGGTTCAGCGATTATTCGCTGCTGTTTTCCGCCGCTTGGCGCAACCTGGTGAAGCTGGTGCTGGCGGCATTGTTCACCGGGCTGCTGTGGATATTGCTGTTCCTGCTGGCCGGGTTGTTCAAGGTCCTCAACATCGGTTTCCTCACGGACCTCTTCACCAGCCGCATATTCGCCTATCCCGTCACGGCGATCGCCTTCGGCATCGGCATCTCCCTCTATGCCGCGAAAGAGGAGGCATTGGTGGGCATCTACCGCGCCAGCCTGAACATCCTGGGCTGGCTGCTGCCCGTGGTGAGCCTCATCCTCATCCTGTTCCTGCTGGCATTGCCGTTCCAGGGCCTGGCCCTGCTCTGGAAGACTGGCTACGCCACCAGCCTGATGCTGTGCCTGCTGGCATGGACCGTGTTCCTGTTCAACGCCGCCTGGCAGGACGCCTCGGGCGAGCAGCGCTTTCCCCGCTGGCTGCTGCGCTTCATCAGCCTCGGCCTGCTGGCGATGCCGGTTTATATCGCCCTCTGCGCCTATTCGCTCGGCCTGCGCGTCGCGCAATATGGCTGGAGTGTGGACAGGATATGGGCGGTACTGGCCATCGTCACCATGGCGATCTACGCCTTGGGCTATGCGTTCGCGGTGCTCAGGCGCAACGCCGTCTGGATGCTGGAAGCAAGGCAGGTCAATATTGCCGCGGCGCTGTTCACGGTGGCATTGCTGATACTGACCATGACGCCGGTGCTCGACCCGGCCAGGGTGGCGGTGAGCAGCCAGGTTGCCAGGCTGCTGGACGGCCGCACGCCGGTCAATGACTTTGATTTCGAGTATCTGCGGCTGCAAGGCGGGCGCTACGGCAACCAGCGCCTGCAGGATCTCGCCCGCAATACCGCGCATGAACATGCGGAATTGATCCGGCAGAAGGCCGCGGATGCGCTGAAGGTGACGCATCGCACGTTCAAGCCCAAGGGCCCGGAACCGCTGACGCGCGAGCAATTGCGCGAGCGCTTGACGCCTTATCCGCACGATGCCGGGCTTGATCCGGCATTCCTGGATTTCCTGCTCGCGCGATACAATGCCGGCGATATTTACCTCAATTGCCGTGCCGACAAGCCTTGCCCGGTATTGACGCTGGACCTGAACGGCGATGGCGGGCGGGAGCTGGTGCTGCTGGACGGCTACGGCAGCCGCATCTTTTCCCAGGAGCAGGGCGTATGGAAAGTGGCCGGCCGGCTGGCAGGCAAGGACATGGGTGCGCTGGGCTCCGCCAAGATGCAGCGCGAACTGGATGCGCTGGATTTCTCCGCCAAGCCCAACGCCTGGCGCGAGCTGTGGATAGGGAACATGAAATACCAGGTGGAGGAGCAGTAGGCAGCAGCATGCGCTGCTGCACTTTGATTTCTGGCGCAGAAGGTAGGGGATTGGCTTCCCGGATGTGAGTGTCCGGGAAGTCCATCGTTACCAACGCGCTACCAGCGATAGGTGGCGCTCAGCGTGACGCGGCGGGGCTCGCCGTAATAGCAACTGCCGAAATTGCAATTGGGGACATATTCCTTGTCCGTTAGGTTGCGCAGGTTGAGCGCCAGGTTCCAGTGCTGCAGGTCGTAGCCGAGCAAGGCGTCGAACAGGGTGTAAGACGGCACTTTTTCCGAGGCGCTGTCGTAGTTGCCGCGTGTGGAGCCGTTGTAACGCGCACCCAACCCGACCTTGATGCCGTTGCTGAAGCGGTAATCGCTCCAGAGCGACAAGGCATGCTCGGGCGTGGCGATGGCAGGCGTGCCGATCTGGCTCGCATCGCTGCTGGCGGTGACCTCGACTTTCGGCGTATAGGTATAGGCGGCGGTCAGGTTCATGCCGGGGATGGGCTGGGTGAGTGCTTCCAGTTCCAGGCCGCGCACGTTGATTTCCCCGGTTTGCCTGGGTTGCGACGTTGCAGGGTCGTAGCTGATGAAGTTCCTGCGTTTCAGGTCAAACACCGCGGCGCTGTAGCTGTCCTTCCTTCCGGGCGGTTGGTAACGCAGGCCGACTTCGTATTGCCGCCCGGTTTCTGGCTCGAAGCTCTTGAGGGTCCGCGGGTCAATGGTGGCGGTCGGCACAAAGGATTCCGAATAGCTGAAATAAGGAGCCAGGCCGTTGTCGGCGACGTATATCAACCCGGCACGGCCGCTGAACTTGTGGTCGGTGAATTGCTGTGAGCCTCCGCTGATGTGCTCCTCCTGCTTGATGCTGGCACGGTCATAGCGGCCTCCCAGCGTGGCGATCCAGCGATCATTCCATTTGACCTGGTCCTGGAGGTAGAAGCCGGTCTGAGCCAGCTTGACGCGGACGTCCTGGGCGGCAGTCCCCACGCTGATCGCTTGCGCATGGTTCGGTGCCCACAGGTCCAGTTCCGGCGCGTCGTCCCAATAGGACTGGTAGCTGTCGCGTATGTGCTGGTAATCCAGGCCGAATAACACCGTATGGTGCGCATTGCCCAACTGGAAGCGTGATTCCGCCTGGTTGTCGATAGTGAAGGACTTCACCTTTTCCGGGCTACCCGTCATGCTGCGCGTGAGGTAGCGGTAGTTTTCCGGATCGGCCGGATTGGTCGCGTTGACGGTGCGATAGCTATTGGCATAGATCTGCCAGTAGTCCAGGTCGATCTCGCTATAGCGGGCATTCTGGCGCAGAGTCCAGGTGTCGTTGAAACGGTGCTCCAGCAAGTAGCCGACATACCATTGTTTCTGCTCGAAGCGGTTGAATTTCTTGTCGCCCGCAAAGGTGTCGTAGGCAAGACGGCCTCCTGCCGGCGTCCGCAGCAGGGTGCCTAGTTCAGGCAGGCCGCCGGTAAATACCCCGGAATCGGTACGCATATATTGCGACATCAGGGTGAGCGTGGTGTTGTCCGACGGCTTGATGGTCAGCGATGGCGCGATGAAAATACGGTCGTCCTCCATGTGCTGGCGCGGGAGCTCCGCATCGCGCACTAGGCCTGTGACGCGGTAAAGGACAGACCCGTCCTCGTTCAATGCGCCTGAGAAATCCCCCGCGACCTGCCGGCGGGCATAGTTGCCCAGCTGTACCTGGATTTCCTTGACCGGTGTCGCGGTCGGTCGCTTGCTGACGACATTGACCATGCCGCCTGCCGAGTTCTGTCCATAGAGGACGGATGCCGGGCCGCGCAGGATTTCCAGGCGCTCGTTGCCGTAGTTTTCTATTTGCCAGAGCGCGAAATTGCCCGCATTGCGCCATTGCAGGCCATCCTGGTAGAACCCGGGCGAATAGGCATCCACGCCCCGAAGCGCGATCCAGTCGTAGCGCGAGTCCGGGCCGTACGGGGCAATGTTGACGCCAGGCGTGTAGCCCATGCCTTCGCGCAGGGTTTGCGCGCCTATCGCCTGGATGAAATCCTTGGTGACGACGGAAATCGATTGCGGCGTTTCAATCAGTGCGGTATCGGTCTTGGTGCCGGTGCCGCTGCGCTTGGCAATATAGCCGTCTACCTCTCCCCAGGCGTTTTCATGCTGTGTCGCGGTGGAGACTTTCACTTCCGGCAGCACGTCGCCCTTGGCGGGAGTGGCCGTGACGGAATAGCGCTTTTCCCCGAGACGCTGCAGGTGCAGGCCCGAGCCTTTTAATAAAGCCTCCAGCCCGGCTTCTACACTGTACCGCCCGTTCAGCCCGGCGCTGGCCTTGCCGTCGGCCAGCGCGGCGTCCGCCGAGAGCAGGATGCCTGCCTCGGCCGCAAAGCGGCTTAGCGCCTGGCTCAACGGGCCGGCCGGGATATGGTATTCGTGTAGCGCCGCATTGGGCTCTGCCGCGAAGGCCGGCATGGCTGGAACGCCGCCGATGGAAACGGCGAGGATGGCTGCGCGCAGGTGTTGCCTGAGCGGTTTGATCGAGATCTGATGATGCATTGAGGTTCCCTGATGAAGAAGTTGGAATTAAAGCGCTTCATCCCTAAACCGAAGCAAACGTGGAAAAGGGAACCTCGGGGATGAAATTTTTTCCTAGCGTGCGGACACCAGCGCCATCTCGCCCGGTGCGGTGCGCTCAAGCCTCACCGGCAGGGTGTCGGTGATCGCGTGGAGCACTTGCGGCACGTCATTGAATGGATAGGCGCCCATCAGCCGCAGGTGAGCCACTTCGGCTGCGACGCTGAGCTTGCCGGGGTAATAGTCGCCGAGTTCGGCGATGAAGTCGTCCAGCCTGCGGTTGTCGGCGATGAGGATGCCGCGCGTCCAGGCTTCGCGCGCAGGCGAGGCCGGTTCGGGATGGGCGATGCGCCGTGCGTCGAAGCGCGTCTGCCAGCCAGCCTCAATGACGACGGGCTTGCCGTGCTGGCGGGTGATCGCCACGGCACCCTGGTAGACGGCGAGCAAGGTATCGTCCGCCTGCTGTTGTACCGTAAAGCGGGTGCCCAGCGCGGTGAGGCGGCCGTGCCGGCTGTCCACGACGAGCGGGCGGGCCGGTTCCTGGCTGTCCGGCGCGGATTGCACGAGGACTTCCCCCGCGAGCAGGGTGATGCGGCGCAGGCTGAAGCCGTATTCCACCTTGGCCTGGGTGCGGGTGTTGAGCCAGAGCTTGCCGCCGTCGGCAAGCGCCACCATGCCGGTCTTGCCTGCGATCGTGCGGTGGGTTTCGGCACGCGCGGTCAGGGTGGTGGCCCAATCCTGCCATGGGGCGTAGCGCTTGATCAGCATGCCCCCGACAAACGCCATGCCGCCGATGCCGAGCAGCTTGAGCGCTTGTCGCCTTGTCCGCGGCTGGTTCAGCGCGTTGTGCGAAGCCTGCTTGTCCGCAATATTGGACAATTGCTCGAAAGGCGTATGGATCGCCTCGACTTCCTGCCAGGCCTGCCGGTGCAAGGGGCTGGCATCCAGCCAGGCTTGCCACGCGGTGCGGTCTTGCGCGTGCGCATGTTCGTCGCGCAACACGGCAAACCATTCCGCCGCCTGCTGCAGGGCGACGAGGTCGCCTTCGTTATTGCCGGGCTTGCTCATGCGCGTGCTTCGTTGAGTTCGCGCCGCAGCAGCAGGCAATGCATCATGGCGGCGGCCATGTATTTTTTCACCATGCGTTCCGAGACGTCTAGCTGTGTCGCGATTTCACGGTAAGTCAGCCCGTCGATCTGGGCAAGTAGGAACGCCTGCCTGGCCTTGGGGTTGAGGCGGTTCAGCATGGCGTCGATCTCCAGCAGGGTCTCGACGATCATGTGCTGCAGCTCCTGCGAGCCTGCTGTGTGCGGTTCATGGTGTTGCAGGGCTTGCAGGTAGTGCCGCTCCAGCTCCTGGCGGCGCCATTGGTCGACCAGCAGCCCCTTGGCGATGCGCACCAGGTAAGCGCGCGGCGTAGCCAGTCCTTGCAGCGCTTCATGCTTCAACAGCAGCCGTAGGAATGCATCCTGGGCGATATCCGCAGCATTGTGCGGGCAGCCGAGTTTCTTGTGCAGCCAGTTGGACAACCAGCCGTGATGGGCGGAATACAAATCGGTGATGGATGAGTCTGGAATAACGGACATGGGCGTCAGGCCGGAATGATGTGATAACGATTCTCATTTTAGTGGGATTCAGGGGCATTCCACAATGACAATATGATTTGCTGCCGACAGGCCGGCCAAGTGCTACTCTATCGTTGTAAAAATGCTAGATTGCGGCAATGCCAGTCGCAGGCATTCAACGGGAGATCGGACATGAAGTGGGATGGATTAAGGCGTTCAGGCAATGTGGAAGACAGGCGCGGGCGCAGCGGCAGGGGTGGCCTTGGCCTGGGCGCCGTGGCCGTGGCGCTGGTGGCGGGCTGGATATTCGGCGTGAACCCGCTGACCATCCTCGGCCTGCTCGATGGCGCCAATGCGCCGGCAACACAACAACAAGGCGCGGCGCCGCCCGCGAACGACAAGCAGGCCATGTTCGTTTCCGCGGTGCTGGCGAACACCGAGGACGTATGGGGCAAGCTTTTCAGCGAGGCGGGCCGCACCTACCAGGAACCCAGGCTGGTGCTGTTCGGCGGCAGCACCAACACTACGCAGACCGGTTGCGGCGTGGGGCAGAGCGCCATGGGGCCGTTCTATTGCTCCCTCGACCGCACCGTCTATATCGACCTCGGCTTCTATGACACGCTGGAAAGGCAGCTCGGCGCGCCGGGCGAGTTCGCGCGTGCTTACGTGATCGCCCACGAGGTCGGGCACCACGTGCAGAACCTGCTTGGCGTGCTGCCGAAGGTGGATCAACTGCGCTCCCGCGCGAGCGAGGCGGAAGCCAACCAGCTTTCCGTGCTGCAGGAACTGCAGGCCGATTGCCTGGCAGGGGTGTGGGCGTACCATGCCGATGCGCAGTACCGCATCGTGGAAGCCGGGGATATCGAATCCGCGTTGAATGCGGCTTCGCAGATCGGCGACGACAACCTGCAAAAGCGCGGGCAGGGCTACGTGGTGCCGGAAAGCTTCACCCACGGCAGCAGCGCCCAGCGCATGCAATGGTTTAATACCGGCTACAAGAGCGGCAAGGTGGAAGCCTGCGATACTTTCAGCAAGGGATGATATAAAAAGCCGGCAGATGCCGACTTTTTCTTTTTGACAAGTCGCTCAACGTCCAGGCGCGGGCCTGTCGCCGCCCTGTCCTCATTCAGAGTTGCCAGGGCCTCCGCCATGGCCGCCATGCGGGCCGAAACCACAGCAGCCGCCCAGCAGCAAGACGGAAATGACGATCAACAGAAAGCTTTTGCGTAACATGCTCGTTCCTTTAATGCGATTGCGGTACACCAAATTGTAGAGGCTTGGATGAGTCTTGGTTGTTAATCCAGGTAAATTGCTCTAGAAGGTTCCGCGCAGTGTCAGCATCATGCTGCGTGGCGCACCATAAAAATTATTGCCATTCGTGTCATACACTGTTTGGTGGTAGCGTTTGTCGAAGGCATTGTTAATATTTAATGCCGCATTCCAATGATTATTGAGCTTATATTCAGCAAATGCATTCCAGATGGCTCTGCCTGATGCCATGAAGTCATAGGGGACTGTTGGCCCATCAAAGGCGCCTGTGCCTGATAGTCCGCCTGTAGGATTCCAGGTATTCACTGAACCACTACGATATGAACTAGATTGCGCTTGAACGCCACCTCCCACGCGAAGTGCGGATAGAGAGCCACTTAACTGATAGCTACTCCACAATTTCAACATGTGTTTCGGTGTGTAGCTGGCATATCGATTACCAGCATCAGTTCCATATTCTGTTGTATTGTCATCGTAAGTATACCCAGCATTGATCTGCCAGTTAGGAGTCAATACACCACTCAACTCAAGCTCTAGGCCTTGAGATAAAAACTTGCCATCTCCGGCGTAGCAGCAGTTGCGACCTGGAAGAGAAAAGCTGGGATCGCCATTAAGATAGACTGCGTAATTCCTTCTAAGACTGCGATAGATAGCAACACTGGAATTCAGGCGTCCATTAAAGTGCTCTCCCTTGAGTCCAATTTCCCAACTGCGTCCAGTGGTAGGATCCAGCGCCTGTTGTGAGGCATTAAAGTATCGACTTTGATCTTCATAGCTTTCTGTCATTGAAATATAACTGGTCCACTCCGTTGTTAAATTCCACATTAGTGCGTAATAAGGTGTGAAAATCCCGCTCGTGTCCTGAACCTTGTTATAAGCAGCTCGATGAGTTAAGTCATAATTGAAGCCATTACTCCAAGCTTTAAAGCTTGCATAGCGGCCACCCAATATAAGTTTGATATCTTTGATTAGTTCAAATTGTCCGTATGCATACAATCCAGATTGCTGGTATTTGCTTGCGTTTTCCCAGAAAGGTACATAGTTGTAAGACACTATATTGTCTTCATCAAAATCTGAATAACTTATATCCTGTGTGACAGTAATCCCTGTAGGCGCTGTATAAACCAAGCTGTGTTGTTTCGCTTTGCTTTGATCAAAACCAACGGCAAGCTTATGTTGACGTTCGAAGAGTGAGAATGTGCCAGTCAGGTTAATATCAAACGCTTGAACCTTACTTTTCCAGGAAACATGACCTGATGAGGCTTTGCTTAACAGTGTGCTGGGGTCGACTGCGCCATTGTAATAAGGAACCCAGCTTTCCCCATCGTTCTTAGTATCAGAAATGCCTGCTTTAAATTTCCAGTCATCTCCTAATTTTTGTTCTATCGTTGCGAAATAGTTTTCAGTGTCTAGGTCGCGTTTTGCCCAGCTGGGATAGCCTGTGCTACGGCTTATTTTCAATGCATCACCGTTGGTGTAGCGTGGAAATCCAGGAGGTAAATCTGGGGCGCCATGCGAGGTATCCTTGCTAGCGCCAATGCTGAGCAAAGTGTTGGGGGTTAAATCGGCATCAATAATGCCGTAGACCATAGTTTTGCGACTATTGGCGCTCTCATAGAAATGATCACTTGTATTGCGTGCTGCTACGAGGCGCCCACGAATATTTCCTGTCTCGGTCAATGGGCTACTCAAGTCGAATTCCCCCGCATAGTTATTCCAGGAGCCGCCTGATAGCGCGGTCTTGATCTGCAGCTCCTGTGTGGGGTGTTTACGAATCAGATTGATGCTGCCGGAAGGCTGTCCATTGCCGGAAAACAAGGCATCGGGACCTCTCAGTAATTGCACGCTGTCATACTTAGCCATCCCTGTATTGGTGCCACCTCCACGCGCATCACTGTCCGTCATGCTGCGAGTAGAGATGCTCAGCCCATCAGCCATTATGTTATCCAAGCGGTTGCCGCGCGAGAAGAACTGGTTTTCCTCTCGATTTAATGTGCCGACTGAGCTGGTGACACCGGGTAATTGGGATATAGCATCATAGAAATTCAGCATACGCTGGTCATCCAATTGCTGCCGAGTGATCACTGAAATTGATCGCGGAGTTTCCCTGAGAGACTCTCCCATTTTGCCACCTACTGTGGCCTGCTGTACGGTGTATAAGCCAGTATTTTCTGTCAGGTTATTATTAGTATTATCTCTGCTTGCTGTTACATTGACCTCGGGTAAGCGAGAGTCTTTCTGTGGTTCGGCTGTGATGATGAAGCTGTTGCCGCCCTTGTCCTGAATGGTCAAGCCGGAGCCGGCCAGCAGTTTTTCCAGCGCTTCGCGCGCTGTGTATTGGCCCTTGAGGGCCGGGCTGCTCTTGCCGCTGGCCAGGCTGCTGGCGAGCAGCACCTGCACGTCGGCTTGCTTGGCGATGCGGTTGACGGCCTGTTCCAGCGGCTCTGCCGGGATATCGAACGTCAGCTTGCCGGTGTCGGCATGGATGGATGCGGCAAATAACAAGCTGATGGCAATGGCGGCCTGCTTGAGTGCGTAGTGATGTGACACGGTAAAACTCCCCTTCTGTAAACGATTCTAATGACCTACAGGGAGTTAGCCGTTTGGCAGGAGGTTTGCCCCAACCTGGGAATGAGAATTTTTTTGATTATTTTTTCTTTGAGTGATTTGACTGCTTATTTTTTGCTAATCAGCAGGCTGCCGTCTTCCTGTTCTTCTACGTTGACCGGCAAGATATCCGGCAGCAATTGCAACAGCTTGTCTGTATTGTCGATGGCGAACACGCCGGAGAACCTCAAATTGCCTAGCGCCGGCGCTTGAAGATGGATGGGCCCACGGCGGTAGCGCTGGATTTCGGCGATGGCCTGGCTGAGCGGTGTCTGCTCGAATACCAGCTTGCCTTCGCGCCAGGCGAGGCTGCTGGCGGGGTTGACGTCGCGCGCCGGCTGCAATGTGCCGTCCGCCGATATGGTGGCCTGCTGGTTGGCGGTGAGCATGGTGCGCATATGGCCGCTGGCCGCCTTGCTGGTGACCTGCACCTTGCCTTCTTCCACCGTCACCGTCACATGGTCTTGCTGACGGTAGACGTCGAACACGGTGCCGACCACCCTGATGTCCGCCTTGCCCGCCGCCACGGTGAATGGACGGTAGGCGGCCTTTGTGACGGAGAACAGCGCCTGGCCTTGGTGCAATGCCACGCGGCGCGAGCGCAGGTGCCAGGAAACCTCAAGTTGCGTATCGGTATTGAGCGTGAGCTTGCTGCCGTCCGCCAGTGTAATGTCGGCGCGCTGCCCGATGACAGTGGCGTGCTGTTCGCTCCTGTAGGCCGGGTCCAGCCAGAGTAGGCCTGCCGCGATCATCGCGAGCAGCAGCTTTGCGTTCGCGGCGGTTTTCTTCTTGCGCGGCTTCTTGATTTCCGGCAGCGGGAAAAGCTCTTTCAATGTGTCGCGGTGCTGCGCCAGTGCGTCTTCTGCACTGTGTTGTTCTTTGCCGGGCAGTGGATTTTGCTGCGACATAGCTGCTCAATCGCGTCCGAGTTGTTTTTTGCAGGCAGCCAGCCCCAGGCGGGTATGGCGCTCCACCATCTTGACGGAAATGCCGAGTTGCGCGGCCACCTCGGATTGGGGCAAGCCATGAACCTTGTGCATGATGAACACTTGCTTGCAGCGCGGCGGCAGTTGTTCGATGGCTTGCGCCAGCAGCTGCACCTCGCGCTGGGCATCCAGCGCGGCAGCATGGTCGGGAACGCTGGCCGTATCCGGCAGCTCGGCCATGGATTCGATCAAGCGGGTGCGCACGCTTTCGGAACGGCATTCATTCACCGCCATGTTGTGAGAGATGCGCTTGAGCAGGGCAATCGGCTGCCTGGCCTCGATTGCGGGCTTTTCCATGATATGTACGCAGACATCGTGCACGATTTCGCGCGCAAACCCGCGGTCGCCGAAGCGGCGGCGGATATAGTCCACCAGCTCGTCGTAATGTCGGGTGAGCGAGG
The DNA here is from genome assembly GCF_054072455.1 of Methylobacillus pratensis. Classification (NCBI taxonomy): domain Bacteria; kingdom Pseudomonadati; phylum Pseudomonadota; class Betaproteobacteria; order Nitrosomonadales; family Methylophilaceae; genus Methylobacillus; species Methylobacillus pratensis. The sequence goes on along the minus strand of NZ_JBSUSR010000007.1, from coordinate 16,481 downwards.
CCAGCAGGGTTGGGCGGGGAGTATCTTGCAGCACGCTTGGCAGTTGCGGAAGGGTTCAAGTAAAGGCTAATTATAAATAATAATGCTTCTTAATTGTGACTTTCCGCGGAGTGTCAATGGAAAAGCTGTGGGCATTGATGATCCTGGATTTCCTCCATCGATGTATGAGGCAGCCAGCCGGATTGCTTGCTGGCCAGCAGCACGAGATTGCCGTTTTGCAGGGAGGCCAGCCCGAGGCCGAATTCGCCCATATGGTCGCGCGCTTGCGGCAGGCCGTTTGCAAGCAGCAGGAAGGGGCTGTAGTGCGCGAGTTCATCCAGGTTTAGGCTGCGTGCCCAGTACTGGTGGGCGTTCATCCCGTTCGATATGGGTTGCCATTCGGGCCCCAGCGTGGCGGCCAGTGAATCCAGCTGGTTTCTGACTACAGGTTTCAGGCAGGAGATGTGGATATGCAGCTGGTTTTGCGTGCGCGCTCGCTGGGCATTGACGGTGAGTGAAAGCATTTCGGCAGGAATGGTGTGCCCGTAAAGCGCTTCCAGCCAGCGGCGCTCCTGCCAGGCATGCGCAAAAAAGTTGCTGGTGGATGGATTGAGCAAATCAGTAGATTCCATGCCGCTGATCTTTTCAGTGGGAATCAGCAGGTATTGCAACGGGCCTACCCTGTCCTTGAATATCACGTATTGATCGTCCAGGTTGACCCTGGCGCATGGCGCGGGCGTGTTTTCTGCCAACTGGCGCGGCACGCATTGCTCGTGCGTGATGCGCCACAAGGCATCTGCCGAATGGATGCGGTGGGCCGCGGTCAAGGATGTCGCTGCTGTGCTGTGGCATCCTGCTATGTGGATGGCTAGCGCTATGAGGCCGGTGCAGTTGAGTAGACGGGTGCAAATTGACATGGTTAATTTCATGTTCATGGCCGCGGTATGGGTGAAGCCAATAGAACAAGATAGCCAACGATTAAGGCGGCAGCATGACGCTGTGGCCGTGCCCTATGAGCAGGATTTATTTCAAACGGAAAATTCGATGTTGTCGATCAGCCGGGTGTTGCCCTGCCGCGCCGCGGCAAGCGCCACGAGGTCGCGGTCGTCCGGGCTGGCCGGCATGAGCGTGGCGGCGGAGCGGATGGAGACGTAATCGACGATCCAGCCCAGCTGGGTGAGGTATTGGCTGCTTTGCGTCTCGATCGCGGCATAGTCGCGGTTGCCTTTTTGCACATTGTCGACGATCAGCTTCAAGGTGCGGTAAAGCCGCTGCGCTTCCAGTTTCTGCCCGTCGTTCAGGTAACCGTTGCGGGAGCTCAGGGCCAGGCCGTTGTGCTCCCGCTGGGTCTCGCCCGCGACGATCTCGATCGGCAGGTTGAACTGGCGCACCAGCTCGCGAATGATGAACAGTTGCTGGAAATCCTTTTTGCCGAACACGGCAATCTGCGGCTGCACGATGCTGAACAGTTTCATCACCACGGTGGCGACGCCGTCGAAGTGGCCGGGCCGTGCGGCGCCGCATAGTTCGTTCGCAATCGGCGGCGGGGTGATGCGCATGGTTTGCTCGGTGGGGTACATTTCCTCTACCGAGGGCGTGAACACGATGTCCGCGCCGGCCGCCTGCAGTTTTTCGCAATCTTCCGCCAATGTGCGTGGGTAACTCGCCAGGTCCTCGTTAGCGCCGAATTGCAATGGATTGACGAAAATGCTCGCCACCACGCATTCGGCGCGCTGCCGCGCAAGCTCCACCAGGTGGATATGCCCGGCATGCAGGTTGCCCATGGTCGGGACGAAGGCGATGCTGTGCTCCTGCGCCAGGCGGGCGCGCAGGTTTGCAATCTCGGGAATCACCTGTAGCGCCATGGTTTACTCGAAGCTGTGTTCCGCGTCGGGGAAGGTTTGCGCCTTCACGGCGGCGACATAGTCGCTGATCGCCTGTTCTATGCTGCCGGCGCCCTGCATGAAGTTACGCACGAAGCGTGGCGACTTGCCCGCGTAAATCCCCAGCATGTCCTGCAACACCAGCACCTGGCCGTCGCAGTATTTGCCGGCGCCAATGCCGATCACGGGAATCTGCACAGCCTGGCTCACCGCGGCTGCAAGCGCTGCGGGCACCATTTCCAGCACCAGCATGCCCGCCCCGGCGGCGGCCAGCGCCTTGGCATCCTCGAGCAGTTGGCGTGCAGCGGCTTCATCGCGAGCTTGTACGCGGTAGCCGCCAAACTGGTGCACTGACTGCGGGGTCAAGCCGAGATGGCCGCAGACGGGGATGCCGCGCTCTACCAGGAAGCGCACGGTTTCCAGCATGATGGCGCCGCCCTCGACCTTGACCATTTGCGCGCCCGCCGCCATCAGCAGGGCGGCATTCTCGAAGGCCTGTTCAGGGTTTTTCTGGAAGCTGCCGAACGGCATATCGGTGACGACGAAGGCGTTCTGCACGCCGTTGGCGACGCATCGCGTATGGTATTCCATGTCGCGCAACGAAACTGGCAAGGTGCTAGCATGGCCTTGAATGGTCATGCCCAGCGAGTCGCCGACCAGCAGCACTTCAACGCCTGCCTTGTCGCTGAGCGCCGCGAAGCTGACGTCGTAGCTGGTCAGCACGGCAATTTTCTCGCCGCGCGCTTTCATCTGTTGCAATGCCAGGAGGTTCATGCCGAACAGGCTCCTTATTCCAGGTTGGGATTGAAAAACTCGCGGCGGCCGCGCATCTGCATGATGCGGTCCAGCAGCATCTGGATGGCGCCTTCCTTTTCGGTGATGTCGAGTTTTTCGTTGTTGACGATGAGCACGGGGGCGCCGTCGTATTGGTGGAAGAAGTTGCTGTACGCATCCGACAGGCGGGCGAGGTATTCGCGCGGAATCTCCTGCTCGTAGGCGGTGCCGCGCTGGTTCACGCGCTCCTGCAGCGTTTCCACCGGGGATTGCAGGTAGATCACGAGGTCGGGCGTGGGCACCTGCACATGCAGGTGCTTGTACATCTGGCGGTAAAGCGCATATTCCTCGTCGTTGAGGTTCAAGCGTGCGAACAACGGGTCTTTTTCCAGGAAGAAATCCGCAATCGTCGCCTGGTTGAACATGTCGCGCTGGCTGAGGTCGCGAATCTGCTCCACGCGCTGAAACAGGAAGAACATCTGCGTCGGCAGGGCGTAGCGCGGCGCGTCCTGGTAGAACTTGGGCAGGAAAGGGTTGGCGCCCGCATTTTCCAGCAGCAGGTTGACCGGGAACATATCGGCCAGCTTGTGCGCGAGCGTGGTCTTGCCGCTACCGATGGGGCCTTCGACGACGATGTAGTGGAAGCGGTCGAAAATGCTCATGCATTGTCCTCCTGCCACAATGCCACTCCCTGGTCCGCGAATTGCGCTGCCAGGTCTGCCACTTTGCCCTGGCCGGCAATATGCAGTTCGGGCGCAATTTCCGCCAGCGGCAGCAACACAAAGCCGCGCTGGTGCATGCGTGGATGCGGCAGTGTCAGTTCGGCGCTATTCATGGTCACCTGATCATACAGCAACAGGTCCAGGTCCAGCACCCGGGGCGCGTTGGGAAAAGGGCGCTCCCTGCCATGCTGGTTTTCCAGGGCGAGGATGGCGTGCAACAGCGCGATAGGCTCCAGGCTGGTTTCTATTTCGGCGACGGCATTGATGAAGTCGGGCTGGTTGTCATAGCCGACAGGCGCTGTACGGTAGAGAGAAGAAGGCCGCACCAGGCGGGTTCCCGGCAAGGTGGCAAGCTCTGCCATGGCTTGCCTGACTTCTTGGGCGGGATCGCGCAGGTTGCTGCCCAAGGCGATATAGGCGCGCGCCATGATTACTCCTCTGTTGCGGCCGAGGCTGGCTTCTTGGTGCGGCGGCGCCTGCGTTTGCGCGGGGCGGTGTCGGGAAGCAGCATGGCCTGGCGCTTCTCGCCGTCGGCGTTGGCAAACTCAGTCCACCATTGGCCGATGTCGGCGGGCAGTTCGCCTGATTCGCAGCGCAACAGCAGGAAGTCGTAGCCGGCACGGTAGCGCGGGCTTTCCAGCAGGCTGTAGGGACGCTTGCCCGCACGCTGCTCGAAGCGGGGCTGCAAGCCCCAGATCTCGCGCATCGTCACGCTGTAGCGCTTGTGGATGGCCATTTTCTCGGCCTGGATGTCGCAGACTTCGTCCATCGCCATATGCAATGCCGGGATTGCCTTGTTGCCTTGCTGCTCGAACTTCTTCCAGGCCAGCAGCACTTCGTGCCACAACAGGGTGGCGAATAGGAAGCCGGGCGAAACCGGCTTGTCCGCCAATACGCGCTCATCGGTGTTCTTCAATGCCAGCCTGACGAAACGCTCGCCCATCGGCTGTTCGAGCACCACGTCCAGCAACGGCAGTAAGCCATGGTGCAGCCCGTGCTGGCGCAAGGCGTTGGCGCTCTCAATCGCATGGCCGGATAGGAACAGCTTGAGCATTTCATCGAACAGCCGCGAAGGCGGCACGTCATGCAGCAATTCTGCCAGTTCAGAGATCGGCCGTTCGGTTGCCGCATCCAGCTTCAGGCCGAGTTTTGCCGAAAGGCGCACAGCGCGCAGCATGCGTACCGGGTCCTCGCGGTAGCGCGTGACCGGGTCGCCGATCATGCGCAACACGCCGGCCTGGATATCGGCTACGCCGTGATGGAAATCCAGCACCTCTTCGGTCGACGGGTCGTAATAAAGCGCGTTGGCGGTAAAGTCGCGCCGCGCCGCGTCCTCTTCCTGGCTGCCGAACACATTGTCGCGCAGGATGCGGCCGCTGTCCGTCACCTTGGCGTCCCCTTGTTCCGCGAGATGGCTGCCGCGGAAGGTGGAAACCTCGATGGTCTCATCCCCGAACATCACGTGCACCAGGCGGAAGCGGCGTCCAATGATGCGCGAGCGGCGGAAAATGCGGTTGACCTGTTCAGGCGTGGCATTGGTTGCGACATCGAAATCTTTGGGCCGCTGCTTGAGCAGGAGATCGCGCACCGCGCCACCCACGATGAAGGCCTCGAAGCCCGCCTTTTGCAAGCCGTCAGTAGTCTTGATCGCTGCATTGCTGATGAGCTTGCGGTCTATGCGGTGCACCTTGGCAGGAATGCGCTCGGTGTTGCCCTGAGGACGGACCGTACTGGAGGAGGCAGGTTTTTTGGGGGATTTAAAAACGCGTTGCAGCAGTTTTTTGATCATTATAGGAGTTGTGCCTGAGTATCTGGTAAAGCTTCTTTGCCGGATTATAACGTATCGCGGAACAGCATGATATGCATGTGATTTTACGATCAATACCCAGGGGCCTGCGTTGCGGAATAGTAAATTGACAATGGGTGATATATATTGCTGAGGTAGAAATAATAAAGCCCGGCCAGAAGGCCGGGCTGGATACGAACAATTAAGTTCTTATTGTAGCAACGGCTCTCACCCCGGATGACTACAACGGGACAAATGATAGGGGACTTCGGCATGCAAAACAAGAAGAATCTTGGGCCTTTGGCATTCGGATTGGATATCGGGATTGCGTCGGTTGGCTGGGCTGTTCTGGGAGAAAACCGCATTATTGATCTCGGGGTGCGCTGCTTTGATAAGGCGGAAACCGCGGATAAAGGGGAGTCATTAAATCTTGCCCGGCGGATGGCCAGATTATTGCGTCGCCGCTTGCGGCGAAGGGCATGGCGATTGACTAAACTCGCGCGATTATTGAAACGTGAAGCATTGATTCATGACGTGAGCGTGCTCAAGCAGGCGCCAACTGCCGGATTCAAAACGCCTGATCTTTGGAGGCTTCGCGTAGCGGCATTGGACAGGAAGCTGGAGCCGGAAGAGTGGGCGCGCGTTATCTACCATATCTGCAAACATCGTGGTTTCCATTGGCTGAGCAAGGCGGAAGAAAAAGCGGCCGAGAGTGACAAGGAAGGCGGCGCGGTCAAGAAAGGCTTGGCGGGCACCAAACGGTTGATGCAGGAAAAGCAGTATCGAACTGCTGCTGAAATGGTGATCAGCGAATTCTCGGATGCCCAGCGCAATAAGCGCGGCGACTATAGCAAGGCATTATCCCGGCTGTTGTTGGATGATGAATTGCGCATCTTGTTCGACAGGCAGCGCAGCTTGGGAAATCCGCATACATCGGAAACCTTTGAACAGGCATTGCGGGACAGGAAAACCGGCTTGCTCTGGGCTCAGCATCCCGCCTTGTCTGGTGAGAAATTATTGGAAATGCTCGGTAAGTGCACGTTTGAAAAGGGAGAATACCGTGCACCGAAAGCGAGTTTCACCGTTGAGCGGCATGTCTGGCTGACACGATTGAACAACCTGCGGCTAATTGTGGATGGCGAAAGGCGTGCATTGAATGAGGCTGAGCGGCATCTGGTGCTGAATTTGCCGTATGAGCAGAGTAGCGATTTCAGTTACAAGCAATTGCGCAAGGCATTGGAAAAAGCCGGGTTGACGGCAAGTTTCCGCTTTGCTGGCTTGGTGTATCCCAATGCTAATCAAGAGCAGCAGAAAACCAAAGACCCGGAAGAAGAAAAGCTGGTCAGGATGCCCGCCTGGCAGACCTTGCGCAAAAGCATGAAAGAAGCAGGGCTGGAAGATGATTGGCGGCAAGTGACCGTGGCTGCGCTGGATGGCAAGCCGCAATTGTATGACGAGATTGCGCGCATATTGAGCGTTTACAAGGAGGATGAGGAGGTTGAGCGCGAACTGAACAGGCTGGACTTGCCAAACAAGGCCGATCTAATTCAGGTCTTGCTCACGGTGCGGTTTGATAAGTTCAGCAATTTATCCCTCAAAGCACTGTATCGAATCCTGCCCTATATGGAGAAAGGGCAGCGCTACGATGAGGCGTGTGTTGAAGCAGGTTATCACCATAGCCAGATGCATGAAGCCGGTGCTGGAGAACATCGGTATTTGCCGCCGTTTTATGTCGCTCGCGAAAAGGACGGCAGGCTTAAATTCAATGAAGACCTAGATATTCCGCGTAACCCTGTCGTGCTCCGCGCACTGAATCAGGCGCGCAAAGTGGTCAATGCCATGATTAAGCAATATGGCTCGCCTGATGAAGTGCATATTGAAGTGGCGAGAGACTTATCTCGGCCATTGGACGAACGGCGTGATATTGAACGGCAGCAAAAGGAATATCGGGATCGTAATGAAAAGGACAGATTAGCTTTTAATGCTGAATACAACAGTTCTGGCGAACTCAAAGGACGAGAGTTCGAGAAGTGGCAGTTGTATCGTGAGCAACATGGCAAGTGCGCTTATTCTCTGCAACCGCTGGACATGAATCGCTTGTTTGAAATGGGGTATGTGGAGGTGGACCATGCCCTGCCATATTCCCGCAGCTTTGATGACAGTAAGAATAACCGGGTTTTGGTGCTGACTTCGGAAAACCGCAACAAAGGCAATATGACGCCTTATGAGTATCTGGGCGGCAAGGAGGACAGCCCACGTTGGCGCGAGTTTGTGGCATTTGTTAACTCCACCAAAACTTATCGGCAGGCCAAACGCAACCGCCTGTTGCGCAAGGATTTTGGCAAGGAAGAGGCGAGTGAGTTCAGCGATCGCAACCTTAACGACACTCGCTATATTTGCCGTTTCTTCAAGAATTATGTCGAACGCTATCTCAAGCTCGCGGAAGGCAGTACCTCCAAACGTTGCGTAGTGGTGAACGGCCAATTGACCTCGTTCTTGCGCGCTCGCTGGGGATTGGTCAAAGTGCGGGCCGATTCAGACCGGCATCATGCCCTGGATGCTGTTGTAGTCGCTGCTTGTAGTCATGGCATGGTCAAAAGATTGGCTGATTACTCTAGACGAAAGGAATTGGCTGCTGCGCGTGAAGGTTTGGTGGATATGGAAACCGGGGAAATTGTGAATCCCGCGATGCTGGATCAACTGGAGCAACATTTTCCAACACCGTGGCCGCATTTCCGTCAGGAATTGACGGCCCGCTTGTATCAGGATGATCTACAAAGTTTGCGGGCCGAATTGCAGGGCATGGGCTATGACGATGATGCATTGCATGGTGTCAGGACACTGTTTGTCTCACGCGCACCGCAACGGCGAAATAGCGGGGCTGTGCATAAGGAAACCATTTATGCCCGGCCGGAACGCTTGAAAGCCAAAGGCAGCGTTACGCAGAAAGTGGCAGTCAGCGATTTGAAAATCACTGACATTGATAAATTGGTTGATCCAGAACGTAATGAAAAACTGTATTCGGCATTGCGTGCTTGGGTTGAAGGGCGCGAAGCTCGGGAGAGGCAGGCCAGAGACATCGAAAAGACAGCCAAGGAAGAAAAGCGGGCGCTGACAGCGGAGGAGAGCTCGGAGATCGAAAGGTTGCGGGCATTGCCGCGTAAACCGGATAAACAGGGGAATCCTACTGGCCCAATCGTGCGTGCTGTGACGATGGTCATAGACAAGCTCTCGGGAATTTCCATCCGTGGCGGAGTCGCCAAGAACGATACGATGCTGCGGGTGGATGTGTTTGCCAAGGCAGGGAAATATCACCTGGTACCTGTATATGTGCATCACAAAGTGACAGGGTTGCCGAATCGAGCAGTTGTGGCTTTTAAGGATGAGGATGAATGGACACTGATTGACGATAGTTTTGAGTTCTTGTTTTCCTTGTATCCAAATGATTTTGTCAGGGTTATCCTGAAAAAAGAGATTATGGCTGGATATTATGCTGGATGTGATCGCTCTACAGGAACTATCAGTCTATGGGTACATGATCGTAATCGTACTGTGGGCAAAGATGGTTTACTTCGAAGTATTGGAATAAAGACTGCTTTAGATATAGAAAAATTTAATGTAGACATTCTCGGCAACCTCTATCCCGCCCCGCCGGAGAAACGCCGTGACCTGGCGTAGCATCGTCATCTCCCAGCCTGCCAAATTGCGACGGGAGCATTTCTCCCTCGCGATTGAGCAGGTGCAAACGGCATTCGTGCCATTCGAGGACATTGCCGTCATTGTCCTCAATAACCGTGAGATCACGGTGACTCATCCTGTGTTGGCCGCTTGTGGTGAATATGGCATCAGCCTGTTTGCCACAGGCGACAATCATCAACCCAATGGCGTATTCCTGCCTTATCTGGCGCATTCCCGCGCCACGCGCTGGATGCGGCTGCAATTGGATTTGCCTAAGCCTACTGCGAAGCAGGCATGGGCAACAATCGTGCGCCGGAAAATTGCCAACCAGGCCGCTTGTTTGCGGTTATCAGCTTGCCATGGATGCGACAGGCTGGATTCCTACGTTGGGCGTGTGCGTTCTGGTGATGTGGAAAATATGGAAGGGCAGGCGGCAGCATTCTATTTCCCGCAATTGTTTGGTAAGGGCTTCAAGCGCATACAGGAGAGTTTTACCAATGCAGCGCTGGATTATGGCTATGCTGTATTGCGCGGCACCATTGCCAGAGGGTTGGTTGCCCACGGCATGATGCCTTCCCTGGGTATCTTTCATGCCAGTGAACAGAATGCCTTCAATCTGGCGGATGACTTGATTGAGCCATACCGTCCTTTGGTGGATTTGTGTGTCAAGCATATGCAGGCCCCACATGATGAACAGCTTGCTCCTATTCATAAAGCCACGCTGGTGAATCTGCTGAACGTGGATATCGCCATGCCCCGCGGCACCATGTCGGTGTTGTCTGCGATTGAGCATACAGTGGAAAGTCTGGCGCGTGTGCTGGATGGTGGAAGTGCGGAGTTGCTTGAGTTACCTGTTTTGATTGGACTGGAACAGCATCAATTGGAATTCTAGCAATGAGCGGGGAGAACAGACGATATATGCGATTGCTGGTATTTTTTGATCTCCCCGTTGTCACCAAGGCGGAACGGCGTGCCTATACAGTGTTTCGTCGGTTCCTGCTCAATGATGGCTATGACATGATCCAGTTTTCTGTGTACGGGCGGCTGTTGAATGGCAATGATGCCCTGGAAAAACATATGAAAAGGCTGGTGGACAACCTGCCAGCAGAAGGGTCAATCCGTTGCCTGAGCGTCACAGAGAAGCAATATGCCAGCATGAAACTGCTAGTGGGATTGCCGCTTTTTCAGGAAAAAAAGGTCAAATCTGACCAGCTTCTTCTGTTTTAGATAATTGATTTCAAAAAATAAACCCGCGCCAGAGCTTGTCTGGTGCGGGTTTGGTGAGAGCCTATTGTAAGTCATCCGGGGTGAGAGAGGGAGCTACAACGAGCGCCTTGCCTTTCATGGCATATAACCTATTGTAAGTCATCCGGGGTGAGAGAGGGAGCTACAACATACCGCGCAAAATATAACGAGTTCGGCGAATTGTAAGTCATCCGGGGTGAGAGAGGGAGCTACAACACCCTTAGTAACATAGCTGACAGTGTAGGCATTGTAAGTCATCCGGGGTGAGAGAGGGAGCTACAACTATTGGACTGTTGGCAGGCTGCGCAAATATATTGTAAGTCATCCGGGGTGAGAGAGGGAGCTACAACAGTGCAGCCCATGCCAACTCAGCGGCCTCAATTGTAAGTCATCCGGGGTGAGAGAGGGAGCTACAACCTTCAAGCGCCGCGTTCATTGCAGCAAGGGATTGTAAGTCATCCGGGGTGAGAGAGGGAGCTACAACTCGCAATGTTCATCACCCTTTCCGGCACTCATTGTAAGTCATCCGGGGTGAGAGAGGGAGCTACAACCCGTTAATAGCTTCAACAGTACGCCGCGCAATTGTAAGTCATCCGGGGTGAGAGAGGGAGCTACAACAGGGCCGCAAGATCTTCATGAACTTGTGCAATTGTAAGTCATCCGGGGTGAGAGAGGGAGCTACAACTGCGAACCGTCAGAAGTGCGACCGAGACCTATTGTAAGTCATCCGGGGTGAGAGAGGGAGCTACAACTGCTCCCTGAGCTATAGCCAAATTTTTCAAATTGTAAGTCATCCGGGGTGAGAGAGGGAGCTACAACGCCTAATCGCCTATTGAGGATGACAGGATGATTGTAAGTCATCCGGGGTGAGAGAGGGAGCTACAACCATCCAGTTGATGAAATAGTCGACGTCCCGATTGTAAGTCATCCGGGGTGAGAGAGGGAGCTACAACAACAACAGGGATGATCAATGATTATCTAAGATTGTAAGTCATCCGGGGTGAGAGAGGGAGCTACAACTTCGATCACCGCCGGAAACCAGCTTGACGTATTGTAAGTCATCCGGGGTGAGAGAGGGAGCTACAACATGCAACCGTGTTGGAAGACATGACACGATATGATAGGATCAGGTAGAAGCGGCGCCTGGACTCGAACCAGGATAATGCGCCACAGGTCCTGTCGGAAACAACCGCAATCTACCTGATTGGAATAATATCATGTGTAATAGTTCCGACTTGATCTGATAGTAGGGTGTTGCCACAGGGGGCTACCCGGTTTGATAGAGGTACGAATCTTTATCAAGTCAGCGTGCAAGCGCAAAGGAGTAACCCCATGAGCAGTGTTCAGCAGAATGTCATCAAACACAAGATTGGCTTGCTGAATCTGGCTGCCGAACTTGGCAACGTATCCCGCGCCTGCAAGGTGATGGGATTTTCCCGTGATACCTTTTATCGTTATCAGACAGCCATGGAAGAAGGAGGTATCGAAGCTCTGCTGGATGCCAAGACGATGTGTCTCACGGCGAGATCGAAACGGCACATCCTGGCTATCTTGGCAGTCAGAATGCCTTCTATGTCGGTACCATCAAGGGCGTGGGAAGGATTTACCAGCAGACCTTCGTCGATACCTACTCCAAGTGGGCTGCCGCCAAACTTTATACGAACAAGGCAGCAGATTTGCTCAATGATAGGGTACTACCCTTCTTCGAGGATCAAGGCATGGGCATTATCCGTATCCTGATGGATCGTGGCACCGAGTATTGCGGCAAACCAGAGCATCATGACTATCAGCTCTACCTGGCATTGAACGACATCGAGCATTCCAGAACCAAAACTAATCACCCGCAGACCAACGGTATCTGTGAGCGCTTCCACAAGACGATCTTGCAGGAGTTCTACCAGGTGGCGTTCCGCCGCAGGATTTATCTATACATTACGGAACTGCAAACCGATCTGGATGACTGGTTGGCGACCTACAACAACGACCGTACCCATCAGGGGAAAATGTGTTGTGGGCGCACCCCGATGCAAACACTGATTGACGGAAAGAAGGGATGGCACGATAAAATTACTTCATTGAACATCTGAAGTTAATCTGACAGTTTCTTCGTCAAATAGGGTATCGCTGGTCCAGTCGCTAAACGCGGACGGGCTCGAGCGCGCCGCGCGATGGATTGAGCAGGGCGTGCGCATCATGACCGTCGATACCAACTAAATGGTGCTGCTCTAAGCCTACAGGGCCGGCGAAGGCATGCAGCTGGCCGATGATCGCGTCGATCTCGAGCGGTCGTCCGGCCAGCACGTCCTGCAGCATCCCCGGCAGGCCTCGCCGTCGAGATCAGCGAGCAGAGCCCAGCCGAGCGCCGTCAGCACGTTGCCAAACGCGTTGTACACCAGCTTGTGCAGGATCTCGCGGCGCAGGTCGTCCGGCACCCGCGCGCCGACGGCGTCGCGTGAACCGTCCCGGCGGCCGCAAGCTTCGCGGCCAAGTGACCGCCGACGGCGCCGAACACGCAGAAGCTCGCCGGCCTCACCGGATTCTCGTCATGCTGCTCACGTCGCGGATCGTCCCGATCGTAGTGGAAGTCCGGCAGCCGGTACCTCGGGCCGTCGAAATGTTTCCCGATGTGTCGGTTCGTGGCAACATTATTACTTTCATGTCGCAGTGCGTGATACAGTGCAATGGTGAAATGGGGACTTCCAGAATAATGATGCCGGTCGAGCCAGACATGATCGGACCGACCGGCCGGGTCGCCGCGCGAACCGGCTCGGTCCGCGGGCTCGGCCGTACCTGCTTCGTGCCGCTGCGGGTGACGCCCTCGGGGACTGTGAACCTGCTCGACCTGCCGACCGACGACGTCGCGAGAAGCCTCGCCCGGATCGTCCTCGCGCCCGACGCGCGGCGCGGACCGGTCACCGTCGCGTTCATGAACATGCGCAACTACATGGCGGTGCGGCGCGACCCGTTGGCGTTGTCCGTCTTCGCGTGGATGGATCAGGTCTACCCGGACGGCGTCGGGCTGCAGATCGCCCGGCATCTGATGAGGCTGCCGTCGTTCCCGCGCGTGTCCGGCACCGATACAGTCCCGTTGATGATGAAGCATCTGCAGCCCGGCACGCGGGTCTTCCTGCTCGGCGGCACGCCGGCGCTGTCGGCCACGGTCGCCGAGCGCTTTGGCCGCTGTTTCCCGTCGCTGGTGCTCGCCGGCCGGCACCACGGCTACGTCGACCGCGACGACGACGACCGGGTCGCCGCCGCGATCTTGGCGGCGCGTGCGGACCTACTGCTGATCGGCATGGGCTCGCCGCTGCAGGAGACCTGGCTGCAGCGCAACCATGCCCGCCTCGACGTGCGGCTCGCGGTCTGTGTCGGCGGACTGTTCCACTACTGGGCCGACGACCTGCGGCGCGCACCTACCCTGTGGCGCAGCATCGGGCTGGAATGGCTGTGGATCCTCGCGCAGCAGCCGCACAAGTGGCGCACCTATTCGATCGACGCGGCCCGCTTCGGCGCGGCCGTCGTCCGGCTGCGCCGAAGCGGGCCGCGATGAGATGAAGCCGACGCCGTTCGTCCTGTCGCCGGCGCGGCTGCGCGTGAAGAAGCTTGCGCGCCGCTGCGCGGTGCGCCTGGGGCGCGCGCTCGGCCCGCCACGGGAAGCGCCCGGCGGGTCGGTGCGGGTCCTGACGTATCACCGGTTCGGCGACTCGGCGCTCGATCCCTGTTGCGTCCGGCCGGACACGTTCGCCGAGCAGCTCACCTGGCTGTCGGCCCACGCGACCGTGCTGACGCCGTCCGGCTTCGATGCGGTCATGTCGGGCGCTGCGGCGGCGCCGCCCGATGCAGTGCTGATCACGATCGACGACGGTCATGCGTCGGTCGACGAGCACGCGCTGCCGGCGCTGCGGCGCGTCGGTCTGAGCGCGGTGTTGTTCGTCTGCCCGCAGTTCGCCGAGACCGGGCGGGCGACGCCGGCCGACTCCGCCGGCGCGTTCATGGGCTGGGACCGGCTTGCCGCCGCCGCGTCGGCCGGCCACGCGATCGCGCCGCACGGCGACACGCACCGCTCGCTCGGACGCCTGCCGTTCGCCGAGGCGCTGGCCGACATCGACCGGGCCGGCGACGCGATTGCGCGCCGGTTCGACACGCACGGGCCGTTCTTCTCGTTCCCGTTCGGCACCCGCGCGGACTATTCGCCCGAGCTCGCCGCGGCACTCGCCGAGCGCGGCTACCGCTACTGCTTCACGTCGGCACACGGCCGCTGTTTGCCCGGCGCGAAGACGGTGCTGCTACCGCGCGTCAAGATCGAAGGCGGCAACGAGCAGGACCTGTTTCCCGACATCGTCCGCGGCTGCATCGACCACTGGCGCGTGGTCGACGCGACGCTGTCGTTCCTGCAGCAGCGCGGGCGGCTGTGAACGTCCCCGCATGAAGCGACCGCCGCTCCCGACCGAGGCGATCATCTCGGTGACCAACCGCTGCGACGCGCGCTGCACGATGTGCAACATCTGGCAGCTCGAGCGCAACGAGCTGATGACCGCAGAGGACTACCGGCGCAGCCTGCCGGCGACGCTGCGCAACGTGAACCTGACCGGCGGCGAGGCGCTGCTGCGGCCCGACATTGTCGAGGTGGCGCACGCGATCCACGAGGGCGCCGGCCGGCCGCGGATCATCCTCGCGACCAACGGGTTTCGGACCGAGCAGACGCTCGAGACGGTCGGCCGGATCCGCCGCTTCGTGCCGGACCTGGGCATCGCCGTCTCGCTCGACGGCGACGCGGCGACGCACGACCGGATGCGCGGCGTGCCGCATGCGCACCGCCGCGTCGTCGCGACGCTCGAGGCGCTGCGCGACGACGGCGTGAGCGACCTGCGGATCGGCTTCACCGCGACGCCGGAGAACGTCGACCAACTGATCGACGTTTACCGGCTGTCGCGCGAGCTCGGCGTTGAGTTCGCCGCGACGGTCGCGCAGAACTCGGACGTCTACTACGCGACCGACCGCAACGCCGGCGTCGACCCGAACGCGGTCGCAGCGCAGTTCGGCGCGCTGATCCGCGAGCGGCTCGGCTCGACGTCGCCGAAGGACTGGCTGCGCGCGTATTTCGATCACGGCGCGATCCACTTCGCGCGCACCGGCGCGCGGCTGACCGGCTGCGACGCCGCGTCCGGCTTCTTCTACCTGGCGCCGACCGGCGACCTGCACCCGTGCCTGACGCTGTCGCGCGCGATCGGCAACCTGCGCCGCACGCCGTTCGACACGCTCTGGTACGGCGACGCGGCGGCCCGGATCCGCGACGAGGTGAGCCGCTGCCGCCGCTGCTGGATGATGTGCACGGCGCGCACCGAGCTGAAGCGGCAACCGCTCGCGATCGCGTCGTGGGTCGTGCGCGGACAGGCCCGCATCGCCGTCGACGCGATCCGCCGGCGCTCCCGTGAGCCGGCGGCGGATGAGCCCGCGGCCGGGTGACGCCGCCCGGACGGACGCCCCGGTCGACGTCCTGCATCTGGTCAACGGGGAGCTCTACTCGGGGCTCGAGCGCGTTGTCGACCACCTAGCCGGCGGCGCGGCGGCGCACGGCTTTCGGCTGCGGCTCGCGTTCCTGAAGCCGGGCGCGATGCGCGCGCGGATGGTCAGCGCTGCCGCTGCGGTCGACCTGCCGATGCGCTCGCGCTTCGACCTCGGGTCGGCGCGCGCCGCCGCTCGGCTCGCGGTCGAGACCGGCTGCGCGCTGGTCCATTCCCATACGGTCCGCAGCGCGCTGATCGCGCGGCGCGTGCAGCGGCTGACCGGCCTGCCCTGGGTCCACCATGTGCACAGCCCCGCGCTGCACGAATCGGAGCGGCGCGGCATGAACCTGCTGAACTACGCCGCCGAGGCCGTCGTGATGCGGCACGCCGACGCCGTCGTCGCGGTGTCGGACGCGCTGGCTGCCTACGTCGCGCGGCACTATCGTGTGCGCGCCGACCGGCTCGCCGTCGTGCCGAACGGCGTCCTCGCCGGCCCGGATCCGGACTTCGAGCGGCCGGCCGGCGCGCCGGCGACGGTGCTGAGCGTCGGCTGGTTTCGTCCGCGCAAAGGCATCGAGCACCTGGTCGACGCGACCGCGCGGCTCGTCGCCGGCGGCCGCGACGTGCGGCTGCGGCTCGCCGGTGAATTCGCCGACGCGTCGTACGAGGCTGTGATCCGCGCGCGGATCGCCGGCCACGGCCTCGGCGGCCGGATCGACTGCACCGGCTTCGTCCGCGACGTCGCCGCGGCGCTCGACGCCTGCGACGTGTTCGTGCTGCCGAGCCTGTACGGTGAGGGCATGCCGATGGCGGTGCTCGAGGCGCTCGCGCGCGGCCGGCCGGTGGTCGCGTCCGACATCGACGGCATCCGCGAGCTGCTCGCCGGCGGCGCCGGCGTGCTGGTCGC
>NZ_JBSUSR010000006.1:0-221748 GCF_054072455.1 Methylobacillus pratensis | reverse complement strand
TCGGATACATATTTAACTATGTATCTTTTGCACTCACCTACAAGCACCCACACTTATCGGTTGTTCGTTTTGTTAAAGAGCAGGTTACTTCTTTTTACTCGCCGCCAATTCGTTTCGAATTCAGCGAAAGGGCGCATTATACAGACCTTTCAAACCAGGTCAAGCTAGTTTCGAAATTTATTTACTCAATCAATTTCGCTACCACCTTCTCCGCACCACCTCACTTCAGCGAGCCGCGCATTTTACAGATCAGGATTTATATGTCAACACCAATTTGTAAAACTTGCTTTGTTTGGTTGCGGGGACAGGATTCGAACCTGTGACCTTCGGGTTATGAGCCCGACGAGCTGCCAGACTGCTCCACCCCGCGACCGATGTCGCCGCAACCCATTTCGTTAGATTCGTGTTGCGTCGAGAGGTGAAACTATAGCAAACCCAAAACTTCAATGTCAACGTATTTTTGAGGATTCACTGTGGGACATTTGAGTGCCGAACGCCGTTCTTTCTTGCAATCAATCGCTTAGCATCAAAATCACAGCAGCTTATTTTCGTTGCTGATCACGACAGAGCGTACGTAAGCAAGGTCAGCTTCTGTATCCACGCCACTCGCCGGCGCTTTTTCTGTGATTTCGACACTGATTTTGTATCCGTGCCAAAGCACACGCAATTGTTCCAGCGATTCAAAATGCTCAATCGCGGAAGGCGCCAGCGCTGCATATGCTTGCAAGAATCCGGCGCGGTACGCATAAATACCTATATGTCGGTAGATAGGCATATCCGCAGGAATATCCTGGTTGGCGGCAAAAGCATCCCTGGGGTAAGGAATGGGAGCACGGCTGAAATAGAGTGCGTGCCCTTGTTGATCGAGGACGACTTTGACAATGTTGGGGTTCAGGATGGATGGCGTGTCATGCAGGGCATGGCACGCAGTTGCCATGGAGGCTTCAGCGTGGGTGGCGAGGTTGCCAGCGACTTCCCCGATCAATAGCGGATCAATCAGCGGTTCGTCCCCCTGCACATTGACGACAATCGTGTCATCGCTCCAGCCGCGCTGCTGCACCACTTCGGCAATTCGATCCGTACCGGACACATGATCCGCCCTGGTCATGACCACCTCATAACCATAACCCGACACGGCCTCTTGAATGCGCTCATGATCTGTTGCAACGACGACTTCGGTCGCGCCGCTTGCGAGAGACTGTTCGATGACCCGCACAACCATCGGCTTGCCGGCAATATCAAGCAACGGTTTGCCTGGCAATCGGCTGCTGGCATAGCGAGCCGGGATCACCACCTTGAACGACATTACTTAACCTCTTCTTCGGCTGGCAGCTTACGCGCTTCATCCTCCAGCATGACAGGAATGCCGTCCTGTATGGGGTAACCCAGTCGGCAAGGCTTGCAGATCAGCTCCTGCTCGGCTTTTTTGTAATGCAGAGGCCCCTTGCAAATCGGGCATACCAGGATTTCAAGCAGTTTCGCATCCATCGATCAAATTTCCTTTTCTATAAGTCGCGTCAGGCGCGCTAGTATTTTTTCTGCAAGCGCACGGTCTATCTCGGCGGTGATGGGCATGAACCACCAGTTCTCCCTTGCAAACGCGGTGCACTTGACCGCATCTTTTTCCGTCATGAGGACGATGTCATCCTTGGCAAACTGGAAATCATCCTCGCTATAGGCATGATGATCCGGGAAAGGGTGCGCTTCAACGATCAGGCCCATTTGTTCCAGCTGACCGAAGAACCGCTGCGGATTGCCGATCCCCGCTACGGCATGCACGTGTTTGCCGATGAGTTCGGTCAACGCCATGCGCTCCTCGGGAGAGTTGAGCTTGCGGAGATCATCCGGCATAAGATGCATGAGATAACCGCCGGCAGCAGGCGGCCCGCTATTGAAGACGACCGCATCCACACCCTCGAGGCGCGCGCTAGATTCCCTCAGCGGCCCCGCAGGCAACAACTGCCCGTTACCGAATATGCGCTCGCCATCGATGATGACGATTTCCATGTCGCGCTCGAGCGCATAATGCTGCAGGCCATCGTCGCTAATGATGAGGTTGCACTCCGGATAATCCCTCAGCAAGTGACGTGCGGCCCGGGTGCGCTTACGGCCAACATATAAAGGCAGGCCGGTCCGTTGAACCAGCAAGACGGGCTCGTCACCCACCTCCTGGGGCAGGCTGTCTTTCGTGACCTGATGGGTATGGATCAACTTGCCGCCGTATCCGCGGCTGATGATGCCGGGATACCAGCCGTTTTGCCGCAACTGCTGTACCAGCCAGATGACAAAGGGCGTCTTGCCCGTACCGCCGACATTGATATTGCCGACGATGATGACGGGGACCGGCAATTTCAGGGATTTGAGCAAGCGAAACCGGTAAGCCAGCCTGCGCAATGCGGTCAAGATGCAGAAAAGCCAAGAAAACGGCCGGAGAACAAGTTGCCAGCCGGTACGTTGGTACCACTGGCGCTCCAGCCATCGGCTGAATGACTGGCCCATTGTCAACAACTCCTAGTGGGACTATTAATGAAATTGTTTCTGGTAAAGCTTGGCGTAATGCCCGCCCAAAGCCAACAACTCTTCATGACTTCCCCCTTCGATAATCTGCCCTTGCTCCATCACCAGGATACGATCCGCGTTTTCTATGGTCGACAGCCTGTGGGCAATCACAATTGAGGTTCGGTTCTGCATTAGTTCGTCCAGCGCCGCCTGCACATGACGCTCGGATTCGGTATCCAGTGCGGATGTCGCTTCATCCAGCAACAGGATAGGAGCATTCTTGAGAATCGCACGCGCAATAGCCAGGCGCTGACGCTGGCCGCCGGAAAGGCGCACGCCGCGATCGCCGATTTCGCTCTGCAGGCCGTTGGGCAATTGCTGGATAAAATCCCAGGCGTGCGCCGCCTTGGCGGCAGCGATCACTTCCTCCTCGCTGGCATTGCGCAACACGCCGTAGGCGATATTGTTGAATACGGTATCGTTGAAGAGGATGACATCCTGGCTGACCAGTGAAAATTGCTGGCGCAGGCTTTTCAGGCTCATCTTGCGAATATCGATACCGTCGATCAGCACACGGCCCTGTTGCGCCTCATAGAAACGTGGCAGGAGGTTGACTAGAGTGGTCTTGCCGCCGCCGGAACGGCCGACCAAGGCGACTTTCTCGCCCGGCTTGACCGTGAAATTGAGATCAAGCAAGGCCGGACGTTTTGCGGAAGGATATTGCAATGTCACATTCTCGAACACAATGCCGCCCTTGGCACGGCCAACTTCCTCGCCGCCTTCATCGACTTCCGGAACGCTGTCGATCAGCTCGAACACGCTATGCGCGGCTGCCAAGCCTACCTGCAATTCTTCATTCAGGCTGGTCAGTGTCTTGACCGGCCCGATCAGCATCAGCAGGGCGCCGATGAAAGCGGCAAATTCGCCGGCACTGAATTTGCCCACGGCATAAAACACCACCAAGGCCAAAGCCACGCCTGCCAGCAACTCGACCACCATGCTGTTCATGCCGGAAAAACGCGCCAGGCGGATTTGCATATGGCGGTTCTTGCCCGCGACTTTGGCGAAACGCTGATATTCGTAGTCGCCGCCGCCAAAGATTTTTACCATACGCTGGCCGGAAACGGCTTCTTCGACCGCCTGGGTCATTTCCCCCATAGTTTGCTGCACTGCCTTGCCCGAGCTGCGCAACCTTGGCGTCATGCTCTTGAGGTACCATGCCATGGCCGGGGCCACGACGGCAAAAATCAGGGTGAGCTGCCAATCAAGGTAGAGCATGTAGCCCACCATGCCGATAATGGTCAGCGTATCACGCACGGCGCTCATGGCAACCTTGGTCGCGGCACCCGCCATCTGCTCGGTATCGTAGGTCAGCTTGGAAGTCACCACGCCGGCCGAAACAGCGTCAAAGAAACTCACCGGCAGGCTCATCAAGCGGCGGAACGTGTCCTGGCGCAGATTCTCCACCACGCGCCTGGCCACCCAGCGCATGGCAAAATTGGAGATAAACCCTGCCAATGCGCGGATTGCCAGCAATCCAAACAACATGAATGGCAGCAGGTGCAGCTTGTTCGAATCCTGGTTGACGAAACCTTCGTCGGTGACCAGCTTGATGGTGGCGAGGAATCCGGTATTGGTCGCGGAGAAAGTCACCAGCGCGATGATGCTGATCAGGAATACCAGCCAGTAGCGCGCTGCATATTTGAGAAGGCGCAGGTATAGAACCCGCGCACTTTGCACGGAGGCGTCAGCCTTCCCAAGTGCATTTTTGGACATGATAAATACTTTTTAAATTCAAGAACCAGAACGTGCTTGTGTTGCAAAGGTGATCTGGCTGTACCCTGCCTGGCGCGATGCTTCCATCACATTGACCACCGATTGGTGGCTGCTCTTGGCATCGGCACTGATGATGATGGTGGGGTCCTTGCCGTCGCCGACAGCCTTTTTCAAGGCATCCGCGATACCAGCCACGGAAGCGTCTGCCACATCCTTGTTATTGATGACGTAGTGGCCTGACTCATCGACCCCGACATTGATGACCAATGGCTTGTCCTGCGGGTTTTCCGCCTCGGCGGTCGGCAGATTGATCTGCAGTTCCGTGACGCGAGAGAAGGTCGCGCTCACCACCAGGAAGATGATGATCACCAGCAACACGTCGATCAAGGGCACGAGATTCATTTCCAGATCTTCGTGCTTTTTACCTCGTTGGAAATTCATTCCTTGCGCTCACCATGGATGATTTCGACCAGCTTGACTGCTTCCTGCTCCATCTCGACGATGAAGCCGTCAATCTTGCCACGGAAATATCGGTAGAAAATCATGGCCGGCACGGCCACCACGATACCGCCAGCGGTATTGTAGAGCGCGACGGAAATGCCGCGGGCGAACTGCGCGACGTCATGGCCAGTTGCGGTAAAGGCGCCAAACAGTTCCACCATCCCGATCACCGTACCGAGCAGGCCAAGCAACGGCGCTACCGTCGCAATCGTCCCCAGGGTGGTCAGGTACTTTTCCAGCCTGTGCGCCACGGCACGACCCGACTCCTCCACCGCCTCCTTCATCACTTCGCGCGGCGCACCCATATTCTTCAGCGCGCTCGCGAACACGGTGCCCAGCATGGAATGCTTCTCCAGCCTGGACAGGGCTTCCGCCGTCACGCCAGCACGGCCCTGCCCCAGCCAGTTCTGCACTTCCGGCAGCAAGGCCTTGGGGACAATCTGCTGTTCGCGCAAGGCGATCAGGCGTTCGATGATAATGGCTACTGCGACGATTGAAGCAAAGATCAGCGGCCAGATCGGCCATCCTGCCGCTTTAATGATTTCCCACACAAATTGCCCCTAAGATGTTCTGTAAAGTGGCGTTACTTTATCGCGCGTTGCCGGTTTCAGCAAGGGAAGGCGATGTAAAACCAGCAGGCCAGTTGTACCAGTAGCGCTGTGATTTTTCCCGCCAGCGGGTGATGGCAATCCCGCGATGCTGCTCGAAATCCAGCAGCACCGCACCATCATGGTCGGAGCGGTACAGGCTGGCTCCGGCGGCTGCATACCTTGCCATGACATCATGCCGGGGATGGCGGAAGCGGTTACGGTAGCCTGCAGTGAAAATCACGGCTTGCGGCTTGACTGCCGCTACAAACTCTGGCGTGGAAGAAGTGCGGCTGCCATGGTGCGGCGCCACCAGCACATCCGCAGCAATGCCTTGCCCTGCCGCATCCAGCAAGTCGGCCTCGGCGGAGCGCTCAATGTCTCCCGGCAGCAACAATGTCCCGGCGGCACTGCGGATATGCAGTACGCAACTGCGGTTGTTGGTTTTGACTCCGGCAGGCAAGTTGGCTGCATTGGCGGGATACAGCATTTCAAAATCGACGCCGTCCCAGCGCCACTTCTGCCCGGCCCGGCATGGCGAATGCTGAAGCTGCCCCAGTTCTGGCTTTTCCTGCGGCAGCGAGCTGAGCACCCAGTCGACCGGCATGGCGGCAATTACCGAGCCCATGCCTCCGGTATGATCGAGGTCGTCGTGGCTCACAACCAAGCCGTTAAGGCGCTTGACTCCCATGCCGTTGAGGTAGGGCACGATTACCCGGTTGCCGCTGTCGCTTTCACTGGAGAATCTCGGACCGGTGTCATACAGCAACACATGGTGCTGGGTATTGACCACGACAGCCAGCCCTTGCCCCACGTCCAGCACGGCAACCCGCATGTCTCCCGGCGCAGGCACAGGAGGCATCCCGAGGAACAACGGCAATATGCCGGCCAACCCCAGCCATCGCAACGGCACCCCTCGCGGCAGCAACAGGCAGGCAACGCCAGCCACGGCCAACATCATAGCGGAGACCGATGGTATGTGCTGCTGCCATACCGCCGAAGGCAATTCGCTCAGCCACAGCAAAAGCGCCATGGCAAGCTGCATGATCCAGTGTGCAAGCCACAACAAGGAGTCCAGCGGCAGGAAACTGCCTAGCAAGGTCAACGGCACAATCACTAGGCTGACCAGCGGGATGGCAAACGCATTGGCAAGCGGGGAAATCAGGGACACTTGCCCGAACAGCATGAGCAAGACCGGCATCAAGCCTATGGTCACGGCCCATTGCGTCAATATGGCATCCCGCAGCCAGTGCGGCTTTTGCAGGCGTCCGCCCAGCGCATAGGCCATCACCGCCACCGCGCCGAATGAAAGCCAGAACCCGGTGGCAAGCACGGCCCAGGGATCGATCCATATAACGACCAGCAAGGAAAGTAGCAAGACCCTGCCGATAGATACCCGCCGGCCCGACCAGAATGCCAATGCAATGACCGACAGCATATATAAGGTACGCTGTGTCGGGATGGAAAACCCTGCCACCAGCGAATATGCCACCGCCGTCACCACTCCCGCGACCAGCCCGGCCTTGCGTGCGGGCCAGCGCAGCGTCCAGTACGGCACCCGCCGCCAGATGCCGAACACCAGCGCATACACCATCCCCGACAACATGGTGATGTGCAGGCCGGAGATGCTGACAAGATGGATGATGCCGGTGCGGCGGAATACCTGCCAGTCCTGCTGGCTGATGGCGTCATCCTCGCCGATTGCCAATGCCTTCAACACGCCGGCATAAGGCCGACCCTGCAACACATCCGCCATGCGCCGGCTGACCGACTCCCGCACCACGTCCACCCAGTAAGCAGGCCTGTGCACCCGCGCGTCCAGGCGCACAGCGGCAGGCAACTGCCGTACGTAACCGCTAGCGCGGATGTTGCGTTCCAGCATCCATAGCTCGAAATCATATCCATACGGATTGGAGGTGCTGTGTGGTCGTTTCAGCCGCACCGTCAATTGCCAGCGCTCCCCTGCATGGAAACGCGGCATATCGGCATTCTGCGTCTTGGGTGCAGTATTTTCCAGCGAAAACCCGCCTGCATACTGGATCAAGGAAATTCGACTAGGTACGACCGCCCCCGGCGTCTGGACCTGCTCGACGTCGAAATCAAAGCGTTCGCCGCGATCATGCATACCGGGAAGGCTTGCCACCACGCCGACGATGGCAATATCGCGCCCCTCCCACTCGGGAGGCAGCTCATCCGCCATCCGGCCATGGGCCAGCCATGCCGCCCAGCAGAAGCCGAACGCCAACCCCAGCACCGCCAAGAGCATGTGACAGATAACCGGCTGCGTACGGAAGCAATAGAAGAGAAGAATCAAGGGAATCAGGCCCCATCCCCAGGACAGGGATGGAAGCCACGGCAACTGCTGCAATACCCAGGCACCGGCTACAAATGTCAGTGCGAACGCGGGCATCTTCAGTCACCTAGTCAGATGGCGTGCAACCTGCCATCTTGAAGACGATATTGCCGCTGCATGCGCGCAGCCAGCTCAAGATCGTGGGTGACGACGACCAGGCCCACGCCCTGCTCGCGGTTCAATGCAAGCAAAAGGTCAAACACGCCCTCGGCAGTATGCCGGTCGAGGTTGCCGGTAGGTTCATCGGCGAGCACGCAGCGCGGACTGGTCACCAATGCCCGCGCCACGGCGGCACGCTGCCGCTCGCCGCCGGAAAGCTCGCCCGGCATGTGCTCCAGCCTGTGGCCCAGCCCGACCTTCACCAGCACATCCCTTGCCTGCTCCAATGCCTCATCCCGCCGCAGGCGCCGGATCATCAATGGCAGCGCCACATTCTCCAGGGCGGTGAATTCCGGCAACAGGTGGTGGAACTGGTAGACGAAGCCCAACGCCTGGTTGCGCAACTCTCCCCGCTCGGCTTCGCTCAATGCCGCCAGCGGCTTGCCCATTACCTGCACACTGCCGGCGCTTGGCTCATCCAGGCCGCCAAGCAAGTGCAGCAAGGTGCTTTTGCCGGAACCTGAAGTGCCGACAATGGCGATCTGCTCCCCGGCATCCACTTGCAGGCTGATGCCGTTGAGCACCGCGACATCGAGGCCGGTATAGGTTTTCTGCAAGTCAACGCATTGCAGGATAGTGGGATTACTCATAACGCAACGCCTCCGCCGGGTTGACCCTGGCAGCGCGCCAGCTTGGGTAAAGCGTCGCCAGCAGGCTCAGCACGAAAGACAAGACCACGATCACCGTCACATCGGACCATAGCAGCCTGGATGGCAGGTCGCTGATATAGTACACATCCTTGGCTAGGAACTGCACCCCGAGCATGCGCTCGATAAATGGCACGATCGTATCGATATTGAGGGCGATCAATACGCCGAAGAACGCGCCGACCACTGTCCCGATCACGCCGATCAGCGCGCCCTGCACGATAAATATCTGCATGATGCTGCTTGGGCTGGCGCCGAAGGTGCGCATGATGGCGATGTCTGCGCGCTTGTCGGTGACCGCCATCACCAGGGTGGAGACGATATTAAAGGCGGCAACCGCGACAATCAGGGCTAGGATGATGAACATCACGCGCTTTTCCATCTGGATGGCGCGGAAGAAATTCGCATGCTGCTGCGTCCAGTCGCTAATATAGTAGTTGCCGGTCCCCATCAAGCGCTCCCCCAGCTGCCGGGCGACGGCGGGAGCGTTAAACAGGTCATCCAGCTTGAGGCGCACGCCGGAGACGTTCTCGCCCATGCGATACAGCTTGGCCGCATCGTCGAGATGGATCAGCGCCAATCCGGAGTCGTATTCGAACATGCCGATCTCGAACAGGCCGACCACCTTGAACTGCTTGATGCGCGGCACCACGCCGGTCGGCGTGAACTGGCCCTGCGGCGCCATCAATACGACCTTGTCGCCCAGCACCACGCCCAGGGACTGGGCCAGCTCGGAGCCCAGCACCACGCCGAACTCTCCCGGCTTGAGATTGCTTAACTGTCCCGCCCGCATATGGCTGCCCAGCTCCGCCACCTTGTCCTCGGCATCGGGCAGCACCCCACGAATGATCGCGCCTTGCACGGCCTGTCCGAACGAGAGCATGCCCTGCGCCATGACGTATGGCGCTGCGGCCTGCACATGGGGAGCAACGTCCACCTTTTGCTCCAGACCGCGCCAATCCTCCAGCACGTTGTTCGGGCCGGTGATCTGCAAGTGGGAGGCCACGCCGAGAATGCGGCTGCGCAACTCCTCCTGAAATCCGTTCATAACCGAGAGCACCACGATCAAGGCCGCCACGCCCAGCCCGATGCCGACCATGCTGGTGAGTGAAATAAAGGAAATGAAGTGATTACGTCTTTTTGCCCGCGTATAGCGCAAGCCGACAAAAAGCTCGAAGGGAAGTTGTCTGAAAAATGCCATGCCGCATTCTAGCGTGAAAGGGACTCAAGTACAGCATTGAGCATGATTGACCAATAAAAAAGCCCTTCCATTATCGGAAGGGCTTTTGTTGATGCCTAGTGCTGTTTAGAAGCGGATGGTATTGGCACGGCGACGGCGTGCAACGAACGCCACCACGCCCATGCCAAGCAGCAACATGCCGTATGTCGCTGGCTCAGGCACTGCCGCGACTGCGGTGAACACAACCAGATCCTGGTAGTTCTTGTTCTTCAGGTAGGTCAGGCTGTAGTCACCGGTAGCCAGCACGCTGTCGTCGGTGACGCCAGCAAGCCAAGTCTTGGCGAGTGAAATCGCTGCCTTGGATTCCGCATCATAGCTGCTGAACCACAAGAAGCCGTTCCATACCGGATCAGCCTCGAACTTGCCTTTGTCCAAGTTAAGGTTATTCGACTTTTCGCTGACGATTTCCCATACAGCGACCTGGAAGGCAGCAGAAGAAATCGCGTCATCGACAAAGGAATAATACTTGTTGGCCAGGTTGGTCAGGTTGCTTTCTACAGTGGAGCTGAAAGTGCCTTCGGTATAGGTCGCGGACTTGCCGAATGCCCTGAAGTTCTGGGTCAGCTCAACGCAGAACGCGGCAAAAGAATCGCCATTGCTCCAGGTACCGGAATACGCACCTGCTGCAACATCGCCCGATGCACCGCCCCACCAGCCGAACAAGCCTGAGCCCTTGAGGTTGACGTTTACATCAACCACGTCCTTCTTGCTGGAAAACTCGTAGCCGGTGAGCGTAGCTTCAATACCGGCAGATGGTGTTGCAAATGCAGCCTGACTGATAATGGATGCACCAATCAGCAGTGCGCTTACAATCGTCCCCTTGAAATTCAACATTCTTACATCCCCTTCTCTAATATTTTTACTGCGCCGTAATCGACAAACAGTCTTCTTGAAAATGGATACGGACTTATTTGTCTCGCTTGATACTGGAGCGCAGTATACGGATGATTTCATTTTTTGCATTTAGTACGTCTGGACTAATTAGTACCATCGGACTAATCTCTGGCTCATCAAAATAAGTAGTTAATTTTATTGAGACTTTACAAGTCGAAATCAACGCATGGGAAGCGTTTAGCTTCCGAACAAAATTCCGCCAATACCGCGCGTGCGTCTGCTAGAATTGATCTATGTTTACCGGCATTATTCAGGCCCAAGGCCATATCAAGACCATCATCCCCCACGGCGACGATGCCAGGCTCGTTATCGATACAGGCAGCCTCGACCTGCAGGATGTCGCGATTGGCGACAGCATCGCGGTCAATGGCGTATGCCTGACCGTCGTCACATTGGGGACGGACACGTTCGAGGCGGATGTTTCCAAGGAAACCCTGTCATGCACGGTCGGGTTGGACACGCTGCGCGAGGTCAACCTGGAAAAAGCCTTGCGGCTTTCCGACCGCCTCGGCGGCCACCTGGTCAGCGGGCACGTGGACGGCGTAGGCCAGGTCATCCGCTTTGAACCGGTCGGCGAGAGCATGCTGCTAGCCGTCAGGGCACCGAATCTATTGTCGCGCTATATTGCGGTGAAGGGCTCCATTACGATTGACGGCGTCAGCCTGACTGTCAACCATGTAGATGGCGACGACTTCAACGTCAACCTCATCCCGCACACGGTTGAAGTCACGACCTTGAAAGGCCTGGGCGTGGGCAGCCGCGTCAATCTCGAAGTAGACCTGATTGCCCGTTATGTGGACCGCATGACGCAATGGAGCGACATTCCAGCCTGAACTTTCCGCATCAGCATTTACCCTTTACATAGATCATGATCAGCCCAACCATAGAAATCATTGAAGAAATGCGCCAAGGGCGCATGGTGATCCTCGTTGACGAAGAGGACCGCGAAAACGAGGGCGACCTGGTGCTCGCCGCCCAGTTCACCACTGCCGAACATATCAACTTCATGGCGAAGCATGGCCGCGGACTGATCTGCCTCACCTTGACCGAAGAGCGCTGCAGGCAGCTTAACCTGCCTGCGATGGTGCAGAAGAACGGCAGCGGCATGGGCACCAACTTTACCGTCTCCATCGAGGCTGCCACGGGCGTGACCACGGGCATCTCCGCCAGTGACCGCGCCAGGACGATACAGGCAGCTGTAGCCCCGAATGCGAAACCAGCCGACATCGTCAGCCCCGGCCACATATTCCCGGTGGCGGCGCAGAACGGCGGCGTGCTGGTACGCGCCGGACATACCGAGGCGGGATGCGACCTGTCCGCACTCGCCGGGCTCACGCCTGCGTCCGTCATCTGCGAGATCCTCAAGGAGGATGGCAGCATGGCCAGGCTGCCGGACCTGATTGAATTCGCCAAGCAGCACAAGCTCAAGATCGGCACCATCGCCGACCTGATCCAATACCGCAACGAGAACGAGTGCCTGGTCAAGCGCGCCGCAGAACGTGAAGTCACTACGCCGTACGGCCCGATGCGCCTGATTGCCTATGCCGACATGATCGCAAAGGAAACCCACCTGGCGCTGGTCAAGGGCGAGATCACTCCCGATAAGGAAGTCCTGGTACGCGTTCATGAGCCGCTTTCCGTGTTTGACCTCATCGACGAAAGTAGCCGCTCACATTCGTGGAACACCTTGCAGGCAATGCGCAAGATCCAGGAGGCCGAAGCTGGCGTCGTTGTGTTGCTGCACAATGGCGAAAATGCGGAAGACCTGGTGGAACGCATCAAGTTTGCCGACGAGCCGGTGCGCCTCCGCCAGGACCTGCGCAACTACGGCATAGGCTCGCAAATCCTGCTGGATCTCGGCGTGAAGAAAATGAAGCTATTGGCCGCGCCGCGCAAGATGCCGAGCATTGTCGGTTTCGGCCTGGAAATTACCGGCTACGTCGAGACGCCCTGACCGGCTGATGCGAGCCATGATGTGAGAATCGTTATGTGAGATAATAGCAGCGTGGAAAATGTTAATCTCACTGGTCAGTTTCTGGTTGCCATGCCCGCCATGACCGACCCCTATTTTGCAAAGTCGGTGACTTTCATCTGCGAACACAATGCCGATGGCGCCATGGGCATTGTCATCAACCGTCCCATCGATATGAAGCTGCAGGCCCTGTTCAAGCAATTGAACCTGCCGCTTTCTAGCGATCTTACAGATCGGCCGGTATATTTCGGCGGCCCGGTACAGCTGGATCGCGGCTTTGTCCTGCACCAACCGCTGGAAGACTGGGACTCCACCCTCAGCATCGACGGCGATACCGGCCTCACCACCTCCAAGGACATCCTGCAAGCCGTTGCCGAAGGCCATATCCCCGACCAGTTCCTGGTCAGTCTCGGCTATGCCGGCTGGTCGGCAGGCCAACTGGAACAGGAGCTTGGGCAGAATGCCTGGCTGACGGTAGAGGCGACGCCCGCACAACGCAACCACTTGTTGTTCGGCCTGCCTGCAGAAGAAAAGGTACAAGCCACCATGGCGTTGTTGGGGCTTGATTTCGCCCGCTTCGCGGAGGAAGCCGGGCATGCCTGAGCCGGCTGTCGGCCAGCAGGGCTGCGTGCTCGGATTCGACTTCGGCGAGAAACGCATCGGCGTGGCAATAGGCGAACACCTGCTCGGTATCGCCCATCCGCTCGCGACCATCGATGCCGAAGCCAACGACAAACGCTTCGCCACCATTGCCAGCCTGATCGAGGAGTGGCAGCCAGTAAGCTTAGTCGTGGGCCTACCAAGCTACCTCAATGGCGACGAACACGCGCTAACCCAGCTATGCCGCAAGTTTGCACGCCGCCTCGAAGGCCGCTTCAGCTTGCCCGTGACGCTGGTCGACGAGCGCTTGAGCTCAGCAGAGGCCAGCCAGGCGCTCAAGCAAAGCGGCATCAGCGGGCGCAAGCAAAAGCCAATGCTGGACCAGGTCGCTGCGCAACATATACTGCAATCCTATTTTGACGGACTTGCCTCATGATATCGAACACCCAACTGCCCGATGCAGAAGCCCTGCTCCTGACGCTGGAGCAGAAACTCGCCCCATTCATCCAGCCGAAAACCGCCATCGTCGGCATCCACAGCGGCGGCGCATGGATTGCGGAACGGCTTTTCCCCCGGCTGCAAGCATCCCATCCAGACTGTTCGCTGGAACTGGGCATGCTCGACAGCTCATTCTATCGGGACGACTACAACCAGCGCGGCCTGCATGCGGATACGCGGCCATCGCAAATCCCGTTCGACGTCGAAGAGCGCCACATCATCCTGATCGACGACGTGTTCTACACCGGGCGCACCATCCGCGCCGCCATGAACGAGCTGTTCGACTACGGCAGGCCCGCCAGCATCAGCCTGGCCGTGCTGGTGGACCGCGGCGGCCGCGAGCTGCCGATCTGCCCGCAGGTTGCCGCGCTGCAACTCGATATCCCCATCGACCAGAAACTGCAATTATCCCGCGATGAACACCATCAACTCCAATTCAGCCTGGAGGCCAGTGCCTGATGCATAACCCTCAATTGACCAAGGACGGCAAGCTCAAGCACCTGCTTACGACAGAAGGCCTGCCCCGCGCCATCCTCAACCAGATACTGGATACCGCCGAGTCCTTCGTCGGCGTGGCCGAGCGCGAGGTCAAAAAAGTGCCGTTGCTGCGCGGCAAGACCGTGTGCAATATTTTCTTCGAGAACAGCACTCGCACACGGACGACATTCGAAATCGCCGCCAAGCGCCTTTCCGCGGACGTCATCACGCTGAATGTGGGCACTTCCTCGCAATCCAAGGGCGAAACCATCCTCGACACCATCGACAACCTGACCGCCATGCATGCCGACATGTTCGTCGTGCGCCATGCGGAATCCGGCGCCGCCCATTTCATTGCCCGGCATGTCGCCCCGCATATCCATGTCATCAATGCCGGCGACGGCCGCCATGCCCATCCGACCCAGGGCTTGCTCGACGTATTCACCATCCGCCGCTACAAGCCGGACATGCACAATCTGCGCGTGGCCGTGATCGGCGACGTGCTGCATTCCCGCGTGGCGCGCTCCGAAATCCATGCGCTCACTACGTTGGGCGTGCCCGAGGTCCGCGTCATCGCGCCCAAGACGCTGCTGCCGCAACACGTGGAAAAACTAGGCGTGCAGGTTCACCATGACATGCGCGAAGGCCTGAAAGGCGTGGACGTCGTCATGATGCTGCGTTTGCAGAACGAACGCATGAATGGCGCGCTGCTGCCCAGCGCGCAGGAATACTTCAAGTGTTACGGGCTCACGCCAGAGAAACTTGCCCTCGCCAAGCCGGATGCCATCGTCATGCACCCGGGCCCGATGAACCGCGGTGTGGAAATCGATTCCGCAGTGGCCGATGGCAAGCAATCCGTGATCCTTCCCCAGGTTACCTACGGTATTGCGGTACGCATGGCCGTCATGAGCATCCTCGCAGGAAATTCCGAATGAACATTCATATCAAGCAGGGGCGGCTGATCGACCCAAGACACCATGTCGATGCGGTACAAGACCTTTACGTCAGCAATGGCAGGATTGCGGGCATAGGCAACGCGCCAGCAGACTTCAAGCCAGACCAGGTGATCGATGCCGACGGGTTGATTGTCTGCCCGGGGCTGGTGGACGTCTCGGTCCGCCTGCGCGAGCCCGGAAACGAATACAAGGCGTCGCTGAAGAGCGAACTCCATGCCGCAGTGGCCGGCGGCGTCACCAGCCTGGCCTGCCCGCCGGATACCGACCCGGTGCTCGACGAATCCGGCCTGGTCGAAATGCTCAAGCACCGCGCCAAGCAACTGCATTTGAGCAATGTCTATCCCCTGGGCGCGCTTACCCGCCAACTGGCCGGCAAGCAGCTCACGGAAATGAGCGAACTCACCGAGGCAGGCTGCGTCGGCTTTTCCCAGGCGGACGCGCCTATTGTCGATACGCTGGTGCTATGGCGCGCCCTGCAATATGCCGCTACATTCGGCTTTACCGTCTGGCTGCGCCCGCAGGAGCCCTACCTGGCGCAAGGCGGCGTCGCGCATGACGGGGAAGTTGCCGCACGCCTGGGCCTCAAGACCATCCCCGTGGCCGCGGAAACCCTGGCGCTCGCCACCATCCTGCACATCGTCCGTGAAACCGGGGCCAAGGTGCACCTATGCCGGCTTTCCAGCGCCGAAGGCGTCGCCATGGTGCGTGAGGCCAAGCAGCGAGGCCTGCAGATTAGTTGTGACGTCAGCGCCAACCACCTGCATCTCAACGAACATGACATCGGCTTCTTCGACGCCAACTGCCACTTGCGGCCGCCATTGCGCAGCCAGCGCGACCGCGATGCCCTGCGCCAAGGCCTGGCCGACGGCACTATCGACCTCGCATGCTCGGACCATGCACCGGTAGATGACGACGCCAAGCTGGTACCGTTTGGCGAAGCAGAGGCAGGCGCGACCGGCTTGGAGCTACTGCTGCCGCTGACGCTGAAATGGGCCGAAGAACAGAAGGTTGCCCTGGTCGAGGCATTGGCGCGCATTACCAGCGCGCCAGCTACCACCCTGGGGATCAGCCAAGGCCACCTGGGGTTGGGCGCCCAGGCCGATGTCTGCATCTTCGACCCTCAGCAGTACTGGAAAATCGAAGCGGCAAACCTGCTGAGCCAGGGGAAGAACACGCCCTTTGACGGCCTGGAGCTGGCGGGCAAGGTGCGCTATACGCTGGTCAACGGCGAGATTGCCTACAAAGGCTAGCATAGTAGGAACCCTGCTAAAGCAGGGCTCCCGTATGGCTGCTTCAATACGCCGGGTCAAGCATCACGTGCCGGGAAAATGCCTTTCTTTACAACGGCATGCACGCCCCAGTTGCCATCAACGACCTGGGTGACGCCGAAATCGACCCCGATCGACATCAGTGAAACCGCCTCATCCTCGCTCAAATGCTGGGTATGCATGAGGAAATGCCGCATCTTGCGGAATGCGTCCCTGAGCGCCAAGTCCAACGAGGATTTGCTGAAAATGCTGTTCTGCGCATCTGCGCCAAGCTCGGCAAGATAGTTGGCATAACTGAAGCCATGCAATACCCACTCGTCCTGGGTTTCCAGCAACGGATATTGCAAATCCGCCAGCGCGGTGCCTGCAAGATCGGCCTTCTTGTGCAGGATGAACTGGAATGTGCCGGTCAACGAGCACTCGATCGCCGTACCGCACATTTCAGAATCGCCTTGCGAGGCATGCGGGTCGCCCACCGAGAACATGCCTCCCGGCACCGACACCGGGTAATACATGGTTGCCCCCTTGCCGATGCGCCAGTTGTCGATATTGCCGCCGGTGTAGCTGGGCGGGATGGAATTGACCATATCGGCTTCCTTGGGCGCCAATCCCATGGTGCCGAAATGCGGGCGTACCGGAACGCGGATATTTTTCAGCACGTCGTAATTCTTGCTGATGGTGCTGTGATCCACAGGCACGCCTGGATAATCGACAATCGGGTGCACCACGCCGAAAGGATCAGTCTGCGGCGTCCAGCGATAGTTATAGAATGCCCGGGCCCAGTTGCGCTCACCCGTGGCATCCAGCTCGTAAATCGTCACCACTTCGCGCTTCTTGGGTTCCTCTATCAGGTCGTTATAGTGAAACCCCCAGTTGGCGGCGACATTGGAACCGAAAGTCTTGCCCTTGAATTCAGGGTTGGCGCTCGGGCGTAAGGCTACATCAACAATCCGCACCTCCAGCACGTCTCCCGGCTGCGCCCCCTTGATCGCAACCGGTCCGGTACAGATATGTACGCCCAGGCCACCGCCGGCTCCCAGTTTGTGATCCATCGGACCTATGCCGCGCCGGTCAACATTCTTGTGCTTGCTATCCCAATAAAACACACTCTCGGCGCCAGGATCGCCTTTGATCATGAGCGATGCATCGTCATTAGAATGGTGGGTCAGGGTTTCCATGGTGGCAAAGTCACCCGACTCAAGCTCCGCGACGGGTTTCAGGGATTTACTGAAAAACCCCCAATTGACGGTTTTATCGCTGGCAGGAATATAGTAATGGGTGGCATGTCCCGAGGAGGCTCCGGCCTTGGGCATGGTCTGGCCAAAAGCACTAGAGCTGATACCCAGGCTTGCCGCAGAGGCTAGCACGCCTCCAACGGCAAAATCGCGCATAAAATCGCGCCGGCCTTCCTGAAACTCTTGCTGGATTTCCGGGTTATCCGCTGCATGTGAATGATGACGGCACCCTTGCTGACAGACATGCTCACTCATTTAGTAACTCCCATGATATTGAAAAGGTCATTAGGAACCAAAGCAATATAAATACCAAATGAGTGGATGTATAAAATTACATATTAATCATTAGGATAGTGTTAAACACTTCGACTTACTCACATCCCTACG
Source organism: Methylobacillus pratensis (assembly GCF_054072455.1). NCBI lineage: Bacteria > Pseudomonadati > Pseudomonadota > Betaproteobacteria > Nitrosomonadales > Methylophilaceae > Methylobacillus > Methylobacillus pratensis. The sequence continues at coordinate 203,699 of NZ_JBSUSR010000006.1, read as the reverse complement.
CACCATTATCTAATACCGTGCACTATCGTGGTACATACACATCGAAACCTTCCACCATCAGTGTCACGCCAACCAAGATCAGGAAGGACAGGGCGAGAATCTTGATCGTGGGATGCTCGTCGACAAACTCGCCTATGGACTTGGCGGCAAACAGCATAACGCTCACAGCGATAATAATAGCGGTTGCCATGATGCCGACATGGTCGGCCAAGCCGACGGCAGTAATGACGGAGCAGCGTACCCGCGGCCAGCCCGGGCATCAGCCAAGGGCATCTGGGCCTGGATGCGCAGGCAGACATCTGCATTTTCGACCCGCAGCAATATTGGAAAGTGGAAGCTTCAAATTTACTGAGTCAAGGCAAGAATACGCGCCCTTCAACGGACTGGAATTAGCCGGTAGGGCTCGATACAACTTGGTCAATGGTCAAATATCCTATATGCACAAGTAGAACAAAGCCAGCCTTGCAAATTGCAGGGCTGGCTTTCATAACAATAAAAACAAACTAGAACGCACGTGCCGGGAATATGCTTTTTTCACCTCAACATACACGCCCAGTTGCCTCTACTACTTATTTTTTTGTCTATGAAAATTATTTGAGTTTAGCCCAAGCTTAGGCACTAAAGCCTTGACCTGAGTGCGACCAACAATCCAGACCAATAGTAAAACAACCATTATTACCAAGGGATCTGTAATCATACGAATAACCCCAGACACCCAAGGGTGCGCTGCCATAGCAGCCTCACGCTCTGAGCGCTCTGCATACCTTGCCTTCAAGGCGTTGTACTCATCCTCATTCCGTGTGCGCTCGAACGAGTGCCACAGTTCCCGAGGGTATAGCGAAGTGTACTCCCTGCGGTGCTGACCTACGTCCCACGAGGAGTCCACATCAGTATTCGCTGTCTTAGAAGTTGCTGCCTCCCACAGGTCGCGCGTAAGACCGCCTGCCGCAGCACCTGCGGATACAAGAGCACTAGGGCGCGCATCTTTCGCTACCTGCTTTTGCTCCATAAGTGCTTTAGATTGCTGATTCATTAGATCAGCGGGTGAGATACCGGAAGGCTGAGGTACTACCCCAGAGCGCACGCCCTCTAGGATAGCTTGGGCTGTACTCTGCTGAATCAAGGCACGTCTTTGCATTTCGGTTAGAGGTACTCCGTTCTTATCGAGTGCCTCTGGAATAATTACTTTTTCTGAAAAATAATTACCCTCTTGAGGAAGCTCAATCGATGAGTTCTGTTCCAAAGCAGGCTCAGCCATTGTGTATCTATAAAACACACTCATTAATATCATTATTATCGTACCTACCAGCTTCACCCCTTTTGCAATATATCTTGGGCAAAGAAAAGTTTTTCTGTTAACCAACACTATCAAGTCCTCCCTATTTGATTAATGTTTTGATCCATTACGACTCAATTACCAATATTAACCATCTGATTGCATCGGCCTCTTGCGCAACTTCACTGGCTTTCTCGTAGCCACGCGCTTACGCATGCGGATATTGAGCATTTCGACCGCCACCGAGAACGCCATGGCAAAATAGATGTAGCCTTTAGGCACATGCACATCGAAACCTTCCACCATCAGTGTCACGCCAACCAAGATCAGGAAGGAAAGGGCGAGAATCTTGATGGTGGGATGGTTGTCGACGAAATCGCCTATCGACTTCGCGGCAAACAGCATCACGCCGACCGCAATGATGATGGCCGTCGCCATGATGCCGACATGGTCGGCAAGCCCGACCGCGGTAATCACGGAATCCAGTGAAAAAACGATATCCAGCACCGCGATCTGCACCAGTACCATGCCCATGCTGTTGACCGTGACATTGCCGTCCCCATGGCCGTCCACGCCTTCGAGGCTGTTATGGATTTCGTGGGTGGCCTTGGCAAGGAGGAACAAGCCGCCGCCGATCAGGATCAAGTCGCGGCCTGAGATCTCCACGCCTGCGATCTCGAACCAGGGCTTGGTCAGCCCCATGACCCAGGAAATGGAAAACAGCAGCGCCAGTCGCGCGATCATTGCCAGGCTGAGCCCGAGCCGCCTGGCGGTATTGCGCTGCTTTTCCGGCAGACGGCCGACCAGGATGGAAATGAAGATGATGTTGTCTATGCCGAGGACGATTTCCAGGGCGGTCAACGTTGCGAGTGCAATCCAGGCTTCGGGGCTTGCCAACCATTCCAGCATATCAAGCTTTCAGAAAAGAAATTGTGAATTGCCAGCAAACGCGCTGGCATGGCAGGTCACACTATACCGAGATTATCCAGTCCTGCGGAGAGGTCCCGGTCTTTCGCATCCTTGCCCTCCAGCTTGATCCTGAGCCTGAGGTCGTTGACCGAATCCGCATTGCGCAAGGCATCCTCATAGGTGATAAGGCCGGCCTCGTGCAGGTCGAACAGCGACTGGTCGAATGTCTGCATGCCCAGCTCGCGCGACTTGGCGATGATGTCCTTGATCTCGTGCACATCCCCCTTGAAGATCAGGTCGGAAATCAGGGGCGAGTTGATCATGATTTCCATGGCCGCTACCCGTCCCGTGCCGTCTTTACGCGCGATCAGGCGTTGGGAGACAAAAGCCTTCACGTTGAGCGACAGATCCATGAGCAACTGGTGCCGCCGCTCCTCGGGGAAGAAGTTGATGATGCGGTCCAGCGCCTGGTTGGTGCTGTTGGCATGCAAGGTCGCCATGCATAGGTGCCCGGTCTCGGCGAAGGCAATCGCGTAATCCATGGTTTCGCGGTCGCGGATCTCGCCGATCAGGATTACGTCGGGCGCCTGGCGCAAGGTGTTCTTGAGCGCGGTATGCCAATTGTCGGTATCGACGCCGATCTCGCGCTGGCTGATGATGCAGTTCTTGTGCTCGTGCACGAACTCGATCGGGTCTTCGATGGTAATGATGTGGCCGTGGCTGTTTTCATTGCGGTAACCGACCATCGCGGCCAGCGATGTGGACTTGCCCGAACCGGTGCCGCCGACGAAGATCACCAGCCCGCGCTTGGACTGCGCCACGTCCTTGAGCACTTCAGGCAGCCCCAGCTCCTCGAGGCGCGGAATCTTGGTGGTGATGGTGCGGAACACCAGCCCGACGCTGCCGCGCTGCACGAAGGCATTGACGCGGAAACGCGCCACGCCGGGCATGCCGATCGCGAAGTTGCACTCTCGCGTCGCCTCGAATTCCGCAGCCTGCTTGTCGTTCATGATCGCACGCGCGATCTCGCGCGCCTGTTGCGGCGTTAACGCCTGCTGCGTCACTGGCGTCATTTTTCCGTCGATCTTCATCGCGGGCGGATAGGCGGCCGTAATGAAAAGGTCGGATGCCTTCTTGCCCAACATCAACCGCAACAGGTCGAATACAAACTTCTCCGCTTGCCCCTGATCCATGCTATTCCTTACTCCCGGTTAGCCGACGAAGGCATCCTTGTTGGCGGCCTTGGTTCTTGCCTCGGCCAGGGAAATCACGTTGCGGCGCACCAGGTCCTGCAGGTTCTGGTCCAGCGTCTGCATACCGACGTTCTGCCCGGTCTGGATTGCGGAATACATCTGCGCGATCTTGTTCTCGCGGATCAGGTTGCGGATCGCGGGCGTGCCGATCATGATCTCGTGCGCCGCCACGCGGCCTTGCTCGTCCTTGGTCTTGCACAGGGTCTGCGAGATCACGGCGCGCAACGATTCCGACAGCATGGAACGCACCATTTCCTTTTCCGCCGCGGGGAACACGTCGACGATACGGTCTATGGTCTTGGCTGCGGAACTGGTATGCAGGGTGCCAAACACCAGGTGGCCGGTCTCAGCGGCGCTGAGTGCGAGGCGGATGGTTTCCAGGTCGCGCATTTCGCCGACCAGAATCACGTCCGGGTCCTCGCGCAGGGCTGAGCGCAAGGCGTTGGCGAAAGACAGGGTATGCGGCCCGACCTCGCGCTGGTTGATCAGGCACTTTTTCGAGGTATGCACGAATTCGATCGGGTCTTCCACAGTGAGGATATGGCCGAACTCGTTTTCATTGATGAAATCGATCATCGCCGCCAGTGTAGTGGATTTACCGGAGCCGGTCGGCCCGGTCACCAGCACGATGCCGCGCGGGTTCTGCGCAATCTCGCGGAAAATAGGCGGACAGCCGAGCTGCTCCATGGTCAGCACCTTGGAGGGAATGGTACGGAACACCGCGCCCGCGCCGCGGTTCTGGTTGAAGGCATTGACGCGGAAGCGCGCGAGGTTGGGAATCTCGAAGGAAAAATCGCACTCCAGCGTTTCTTCGTATACCTTGCGCTGGCCGTCGTTCATGATGTCGTACACCATGTCGTGCACGGCGCTGTGATCCAGCGGCGGCACGTTGATCTTTCGCACGTCGCCATGCACCCGGATCAACGGCGGCATGCCCGCCGAAAGGTGCAAGTCGGAAGCCTTGTTTTTGACCGAGAACGCCAGCAAATCAGAAATATCCAAAACAGGCTCCTGTTATAATTCCGCACCTAGCACGCCGGTACCGGGATGGTTGCAATCATGAAGAATGGACGGATTATGGACACAATTGGCAAGCGCTGGCAAGCAATCAAGGCCCGTATCGGGGCCGCTGCGCTTGACGCCGGACGGACGCCGGATTCCGTCAGCCTGCTCGCGGTGAGCAAGGCGCATCCTGCAAGTGCCATCCGCGAGGCATATGCGCTCGGACAGCGCCAGTTCGGCGAGAACTACCTGCAGGAAGCGCTCGCCAAGCAGGAAGAACTCCAAGGCCTGGATATCGAATGGCACTTCATCGGCCCGATCCAAAGCAACAAGACGCAGCCGATCGCCCGGCATTTCGACTGGGTGCACAGCGTGGACCGCGCCAAGATCGCAGACAGGCTCAATGCCGCCCGCGAGCCTGGGCAAGCGGCGCTGCAAGTCTGCATCCAGGTCAACGTCAGTGGGGAAGACAGCAAGAGCGGCACCAGCGCTGCCGACGCGATTGCGCTGGCGGAGCATATCAGGCAATTGCCCAAGCTGCGCTTGCGCGGACTGATGGCGATTCCAGCCCCCACCCATGACCCGCAGGAGCAACTGTCGCAGTTTCGCGCCGTGCGTGAGATCTACGACAGCCTGCAATCGGCAGGATACGATTTGGATACCTTATCCATGGGCATGTCTGAAGATTTTCCCGCAGCCATTCAAGAGGGTGCGACAATAGTGAGGGTGGGTTCCGCCATTTTCGGGGCCCGGATCAAACCAACCGCAGAACAATCAACATGAAAATCAGCTTTATCGGCGGCGGCAACATGGCGCGCGCCATCATCGGCGGCCTGAAGCAAAAAGGCCACAACATGGCGGCCATCAGTGTCATTGAACTTGACGCTGCGAGGCGGGAGCAGTTGACGGAAGAGTTCGGCATCCACGCCACCGAGCACCTGCCCAGCGTCGCCAATTCCGACATCATCGTACTGGCTGTCAAGCCGCAGCAATTACGCGACCTGGCGATCTTTCTCGCCAGCTTCCTCAACCAGCAGCTCGTCATCTCGATTGCGGCAGGCATCACCTGCGCCGCGCTCAGCCGCTGGCTGAACGGCTACCGCGCCATCGTGCGCGTCATGCCCAATACGCCCGCCCAGATCCAGGCCGGCATATCCGGCCTCTATGCGGCGGATGGCGTCAGCATAGAGCAGCGCGAGCAGGCAGACCTGCTGTTGTCTGCGGCAGGCAGCACATTATGGGTCGATGACGAGGGCAAGATAGATGCGGTGACCGCGATTTCAGGCAGCGGCCCGGCCTATGTGTTCTATTTCATCGAGGCATTGGAACAGGCAGCCCTGGACCTGGGGTTCGCTCCCGACCAGGCACGCGCCTTGAGCCTGCAGACCTTCCTAGGGGCCAGCCGGCTCGCCAGCCAAAGCGATGCGCCCGCCGCAACCCTGCGCGCCCAGGTGACATCCAAGGGCGGCACCACCGAGCGCGCGATCCTCTCCATGGAGCAGGCTGGCATCAAACAAGCCATTATCCAGGCCGCGCAGGCCGCTGCTGAGCGTGCGCGCGAACTGGGCGAACAGCTAGGAAAGGACTAACCATGCTCATCACTATCTCATGCCGGGAGCTTGCATGATCAACAACGCCTTGCAGTTCCTCCTGCATACCATCCTCGGCCTGTTTACCCTAGCCTTGTTGCTGCGCTTTTACCTGCAACTGACCCGCGCGCCTTTCCACAATCCTGTTTCCCAGGCCATGGTCGCCGTCACCAACTTCGCAGTCAGGCCAGTCCGGCGCTTTATTCCGGGCATCGGCGGACTCGACACATCTACCCTGCTGCTGGCATTCATCGCACAATTCCTGCTGCAAGTGGGATCGTTGTGGATACGCGACTTCCCATTGCTCGTGGCGGACAACACCATCTGGATCGCCTTGCTGGGCCTGGCATTTGTCGGCCTGTTGAAGCTCAGCATCTATATCTTCCTTTATGCGGTACTGCTGCAGGCCATTCTCAGCTGGATCAACCCCCACACCATCCTCACGCCGGTGCTGGATGCGCTTACCCGGCCGCTGTTGCGCCCATTGCGCAACCGCATCCCCACGGCCGGCGGTTTCGACCTCAGCCCTTTGGTCGTGTTCATCGCCGCGCAACTAATCCTGATCGTATTCGTCACGCCGATGGAGCAGCAATTGCTGCGCTTGTTCTAAGAGCGTATTCCAAACTGGCTAAGACTCACCACAAACAGCCAGCTGTTTGTGGTCTTCAGTCCTGCAAGGGTCAACGTGCAACGCCGAGCTTTTTTGCCAGTTCGTCAGCCGTCATGATATGCCCGAAGCCATCGGTTCCCATGGCAAACTTTTCCGCATCCGTCAACCTGCCTACGACCAGGGGATCGAAACCGGCTGAGGAGATCAGTGCCTTGGCAACCTCCAGCGCCTGTTGGTCGTCGCCGGCAATCGGGATGGCGATGCGCGGCGTGCGTCCCGCATTGTCGGTGAATACGCGGTTGTTTGCGGCATTGAAGGCGCGCACGATGCGTGCGCCAGGCAAGTATTTGGCCGTGGTCACGCCGATGCCGTTGGCTTGCGTCTCCGGATACAGCGAGCTGCGGTTGGCGTTGCCGGCGTCCAGCACAATCTTGCCCTTGAGCGCTGCGCCGTAGTCGCGGCCGATTTGCGGATAGGCCTCATAAGGCACGGCCAGCAAAATAGCATCGCCGAATGCAATCGCCTCTTCCACAGTGCCTGCACGCGCCTTGGCCCCCAATCTATCGACCAACGATTTCAGGCTTGAAGGATCGCGTGAGGAAAACAGGACTTCGTGACCTGCCTTCACCCATAAAGCACCGACCGCGCCACCCAGATTCCCCGCGCCGATAGTGCCGATTTTCAGGGGCTTCCCTTCAGTTGCAAAAGCGGCATGTCCAACTACGGGCAGAACGGCCAACAGGCCCAGACCTCCTCCAAGCTGCAGAAGCTGTCTTCGGGACATGTTGCGCATGGCATTTCTCCTTGATCAAAACATGGTCCTGTTCGAGTATAAATCCAGAAACAAGACCATGACAAAGCTCAAGGTAAAGCTTATGCAAAAGAATGTAAGCGGAAGTAAGCCAGCATGGGCGCGGATGCCCGTACTAAGAGCCGATTCGCAACGCAGCAGCGGCTGCGCTGCCGGGACAACGTACCTTATGAAAAGATCATGAACAGGCTTCTAAACCTACATCAACACGATATCGTAGGTTTCCTGCGCATAATGCGTTTCCGCCTGCAGGGAAATCGGCTTGCCGATGAAATCAGAGAGATTGGCCAGGCTCTGGGACTCCTCGTCCAGCAGCAGGTCAATCACCTTGGGCGCGGCCAGAATGCGGAACTCGCGGGCGGTGAACTGCTTGGCGTTGCGCAGCAGTTCGCGGAAAATTTCATAGCAGACGGTCTGCGCGGTTTTGACCTCGCCGCGCCCCTTGCAGGCCGGGCAAGGCTCGCACAGGAGGTGCGCCAGGCTTTCGCGCGTGCGCTTGCGCGTCATCTCGACCAGGCCGAGCGTGGAAAACCCGTTCACGCCGGTACGCGCCCTGTCCTTGGCCACGGTCTTTTTCAACTCGGCGAGCACGGCGTTTTGCTGCTCTTCCTCATCCATGTCGATGAAGTCGATGATGATGATGCCGCCGAGGTTGCGCACGCGCAACTGGCGCGCGATGCATTGCGCCGCCTCGAGGTTGGTCTTGAAGATAGTGTCTGACAAGCTACGCCCGGTGACGAAGCCGCCCGTGTTCACGTCCACGGTGGTCAGCGCCTCGGTCTGGTCGAAGATCAGGTAGCCGCCCGACTTGAGCTCCACCTTGCGCGACATGGCCTTGTTGATCTCGTGCTCGACGTTGTACATGTCGAACAACGGGCGCGCGCCTTGGTAATGCTCGATGCGCTTTACCGCCCCTACTGCGTAGTGGCTGGCGAAATCCAGCAGCTTTTGATAGGTCTCGCGCGAATCCACCAGGATGCGCTCCGTTTCGTCATTGACCACGTCGCGCAGCACGCGCATGGGCAAATCCAGGTCCTGGAACACCAATGAACGGTCGGCAGCCCCGTGGCTGGCCGCCTGGATATTGCTCCAGACCTTTTGCAGGTAATCGATATCCGCCAGCAGTTCTTCATCGGTCGCCGCTTCCGACATGGTGCGGATGATGTAGCCGCCCTCGCGCTTTTCCGGCAGCAGGCGCAGCAGGCGCTCGCGCAGCAGTTCGCGCTCGGCCTCGTCCTCGATACGCTGCGATACGCCGATATGCTGCTGTTGCGGCAGATACACGAGAAAGCGGCCAGCAATGCTGATCTGCGTGGTCAGGCGCGCGCCCTTGGTACCGATCGGCTCCTTGATCACCTGCACCATGACGGGCTGGCCTTCGTGCAATACTTCCTGGATGGCTTTTTCCTTCTCCGGGCTACAGCACTCCAGGATATCCGCCACATGCAGGAAGGCGGCACGCTGCAGGCCGATCTCGACGAAAGCGGACTGCATTCCCGGCAATACGCGGCACACCTTGCCGCGATAGATGTTGCCCACCAGCCCCAGCGAGGTGGCGCGCTCTACGTGCAGCTCCTGCAATACCCCCTGATCGACGATCGCGACGCGGGTTTCCTGCGGGGTGACATTGATCAGTATTTCTTCACTCATATTGATTGTTTTTAAATTCTTGATCTCTGGATGTTCAACCTAGGCCGGCTTCAATTCAAACTGCCTGGCCCGGAATGGCAAATCCGCAATTTCTCAGAAGGTTCGCCGTCTCGAACAATGGCAATCCCATCACGCCGGTATAGCTACCCTCAATGCGTTCTATCAATATACCCCCCAGGCCTTGTATGCCGTAAGCGCCAGCCTTGTCCCGCGGCTCCCCGCTGGACACATAGGCAGCAATCAGGTCATGGCTCAATGCCGTCATCTTCACGCGCGTCGTTGACAACGCGACCTCCACGCCACGGCTGCTTGCCAGCGCGACCCCCGTATGCACCTCATGCCAGCGGCCCGACATGGACGCCAACATGGCATAGGCTTCCTGGTCGTTTTCCGGCTTGCCGAGAATGGCGCCATCGACGCATACCGTGGTATCCGCAGCCAGCACCGGCATATCCAGCGTCTGCAAGCTGGCCGCGCCAGCATGGGCTTTTTCGCGCGCGAGACGCAACACGTAATCTGCAGCCGACTCCGCATTATATACAGACTCGTCTATATCGGAAGGGATGACGACAAACTCCACGCCGATTTGCTGCAACAGCTCCGCACGCCGCGGTGAGCGGGAGGCGAGATAAACGCGTATCATCTTGGTGTCCATGGCTGGTAGTAGGTTGATATTGGGCGACGATACTACCCGATAGCCTTCGCCTCCAACAAGAAAGTTGCAGCGGCACGCCGACGGCAATGCTGGCTTCACGATCAATCCCGCTGTAAAATTATGGGTTTACGTTACCTGGCTGCGGATGCGGCCAGTTGCCTGGTGAAGAAGTCCATGATCTGGAAACCCCATACCACTGTCGCTGCCATCGTGGAGCAGGATGGCCGCTTTCTCTTGGTGGAGGAAGAAACCGCGGACGGCATCCGCCTCAACCAGCCCGCCGGGCATGTGGAGAATGGCGAAAGCCTGTTGGAAGCCGTCGTCAGGGAAGCCCGCGAGGAGACCGCCTACCGTTTCACGCCGCAAAGCCTGCTGGGCATCTACCATTGGTGCCATCCGCTCAAGGACATTACCTACCTGCGGTTCGCCTTTATCGGCCATGTTGACGACCATCAGCCCGGCTTGCCCTTGGATGACGGCATCATCCGCGCAATCTGGATGACTCCGGACGAGATCCGCACCAGCCAGGCAAGGCACCGCAGCCCGCAAGTACTTACTTGCGTCGAGCACTACCTGGCGGGGCAGCATTTCCCGCTCAATGTGGTTACCCATTTATAGCGTTGTCATTTAGCAGATAGAACATCCATCATGAAGAAAAAAGTCATCGTCGGCATGTCCGGCGGCGTCGATTCCTCCGTCGCCGCACTACTGCTCAAGGAACAAGGCTACGAAGTCGTCGGCCTGTTCATGAAGAATTGGGAGGATGACGATACCGACGAATACTGCCCGGCCAAGCAGGATCTGATCGATGCGGCGGCAGTCGCCGACAAGCTCGGCATCGAGATCGAGGCGGTGAACTTCAGCAAGGAATACAAGGAGCGAGTGTTTGCCAACTTCCTCGAGGAGTATAGTGCCGGCCGCACGCCCAACCCGGATATCCTCTGCAACTCCGAGATCAAGTTCAAGGCCTTCCTCGACCATGCCATGGCGCTGGGCGGCGACCTCATGGCCACCGGCCATTATGCGCAGGTGCGCGAGAAGAACGGCTTGTTCCAGCTCATGAAGGCGGACGACGGTACCAAGGACCAGAGCTATTTCCTTTACCGCCTCAACCAGGCGCAGCTCTCCAAGACACTGTTCCCGCTAGGTCACCTGCTCAAGCGCGAAATACGCGACATCGCGCGCCGCGCCGGCCTGCCCACCAGCGAAAAGAAGGATTCCACCGGCATCTGCTTCATCGGCGAACGCCCGTTCCAGGAATTCCTCAGCCGCTACCTGCCGCGCGCGCCCGGGGAAATCCAGACGCCGGAAGGCAAGGTCGTCGGCCAGCACAATGGCCTGATGTACTACACCATGGGGCAGCGCCAGGGATTGGGAATCGGCGGTTCGAAGGAAAGCAACGGAGAACCTTGGTTCGTCGCTGGCAAGGACATGCAGCGCAACGTGCTGATCGTGGTACAAGGGCACGGCCACCCCTTGCTGCTCAATGACGGACTGGTCGCAGGCAACCTGCACTGGATTGCGGGAGAAGAGCCGAAAACCCATTGGGTCTATGCCGCCAAGACCCGCTATCGCCAACCCGATGCGCCTTGCGAAATCGACAAGCTGACCGGCGAGAGCGCGGACATCCGCTTCGGCCAGAAGCAATGGGCCATCACGCCGGGTCAATCGGTCGTGGTCTATGAAAGCAACGTCTGCCTGGGCGGCGGCATCATCACCTCAGCCCTTTAACGAGCTCGGCCTCAGGACTGTTTATCTTCGCTTCCCACCGCCTCCGATCAGGTCGCGGCTGGCGCAGTATCCTTGAATGAAGCCCGCTTCATCATCGCCGCATAGTGCTTGGCCAGGCTGGGATACTGCTGCTTCCAGTCCAGATGCTGGTAGCGCAGCTCCAGATAGCCCAGCATGCATCCCACGGCAATGTCAGCAAGGCTGAAGCTTTCATTGACGCACCATTTTTTCTTTTCAAGGTCTTGATCCAGGGTCTTGAGGCCACGCTCCACCTTGCCTAGCTGCTTGGCAATCACTGCCGGGTCCTGCGCCTCTTCCGGGCGGCGTCCCTCGATCACGGCCGCAATGGCCGCATCCGTCACGCCGTCAGCCAGCGCCTCCCAGCGCCGGACAGCAATCTTGGCGGTATGGTCCTGCGGAATCAGGTGCGCCACCGGCGTACGATGATCCAGGTACTCCACGATCACGCGCGAATCATAGAGGCTGTCGCCATCCGGCAGAATCAGCACCGGGATCTTCCCCAACGGATTATGGTCCATGACCGGACAGTCCGGGTCGGCAAGCACAACCTGCACCATGTTCACGTCGATGCGCTTTTCTGCGGCCACCACGCGCACCTTGCGCGCATATGGGCTGGTGTTGGAGTATAGGAGCTTCATCTTGAATAAGACTTAAGAGATGGATGACTGCATTATAATGTAAATCATGGACTCCACATCACAGCAAGCACTGCTCCCCAACGCCCTGCAAAAAGTCATCGAGGCGGATATCCTGCGCGCATTGGAAGAGGATGTCGGCGCTGGCGATATCACTGCCCAGCTGGTGCCCGCAGGCCAATTGGCAACCGCCACTATCCTTTCACGCGAGAATGCCGTGATTTGCGGCATCCCGTGGGCAAGCGCAGCGTTCCGCCACGTATCCAGGGAGATTGCGATCGAATGGCTGGTTCAGGAAGGTGACCAGGTCAAGGCCGGCAGCACGATTTGCACCTTATCCGGCCCCGCCCGCGCCTTGCTGACAGCCGAACGTTGCGCGCTCAACTTCCTGCAGACGCTTTCCGCGACCGCAACCGCCACACGGCAATATGTCGACGCCATCGCCGGGACAAACGCCCATATCCTCGACACGCGCAAGACATTGCCCGGACTGCGCATCGCGCAAAAATACGCCGTGCGCATAGGCGGTGGGCTCAACCAGCGCATCGGGCTTTACGATGGAATATTAATCAAGGAAAACCACATCGCCGCAGCCGGCAGTATCGAGGCAGTGCTAACAAATGCCCGGGCGTTGAATGCTGAGGTGCCGATCCAGATCGAGGTGGAAACCCTCGTACAACTACAGATCGCGCTGAAAGCACATGCCAAACTGATCCTGCTCGACAATTTCGATATCCCGGCACTTGCTGAAGCCGTCAGGATCAACCGCGGACAGGCCACCCTTGAAGCGTCCGGCGGCATCGACATCCACAATGTGCGCGAAATCGCCCTGACGGGGGTCGACCGCATTTCCATCGGCAGCCTGACCAAGCATGTGCACGCGATTGACCTTTCCATGCGCTTCCAGCCGGAAACTATTTGACGAATACGCGCCGTTGCATCGACTTTTGCTGCGCGAATCTTTAGTATTCCTCACATGAGTCAACCTAGCGCCATTTTCCACCCCGCTCCCGGCCGCCTGTCACTGGGCGATACCTTGCGCATGCTGGTCAATGACGGACTGGTACACAAGCTGCAGGCCGAGCAATTGTTCAAGGACCGCAGGTTGGACAGCTCCAACCTGCATCCGCTGATCATCATCAGCGAACAGAAATGGAAAAGCCTGCAGTCCCCGAACAAGCAGCTTTCCCTCGAAATGCTTACCGCCTGGCTGGCGAAACGGGCCAACCTGGAACATTTTCATGTCGACCCGCTCAAGCTGGATTTCAGCGCCGTGGCCCAGGTCATTTCCAAGGCTTATGCCGAGCGCCTCAAGATCATGCCGGTCAAGGTCAGCGGCCAGGAAGCCATCATCGCCACCGCCGAGCCTTTTTTCACCGATTGGATCCCTGACCTCGAACGCATCCTGAAGCTCAGCATCCGGCTGGTCGTCGCCAACCCGCGCGAAATCAGCCGCTACCTGCCGGAAGTCTACAACCTAGCCAACTCCATCAATCTCGCCAACACGGCAAAGGCCGGGCAGGTCATAGGCGTGCAAAACCTGGAACAGCTGGTTGAATTAGGCAAGAACAAGAACCTAGATGCCAACGAGCAGCATGTCGTCAACATCGTCGACTGGCTGTTCAAGTATGCCTTCGAGCAGCGCGCGAGCGACATCCACCTTGAGCCGCGCCGCAACATGGGCATGTTGCGCTTCCGTATCGACGGCGTACTGCACCAGGTGTATCAACTGCCCAGCGCCATCATGAATGCGATCACCAACCGCATCAAATTGCTGGGCCGCATGGACATGGTGGAGAAGCGCCGCCCCCAGGACGGCCGCATCAAGACGCTGACGGACGAGGGCGAGGAAATCGAGCTGCGCCTTTCCACCATGCCCACGGCATTCGGCGAGAAACTGGTGATGCGTATCTTCACGCCGGAAATCCTGGTCAAGGATTTTGTGGAACTAGGGTTTTCCAGCGAGCAGGCGCAAAAATGGACGCAGTGGACGCAAAGCCCGAACGGCATCGTCCTCGTCACCGGCCCGACCGGCTCGGGCAAGACCACTACGCTCTATTCCACCCTCAAGCTGCTCGCGACACCGGAAGTCAACGTCTGCACCGTGGAAGACCCGATCGAGATGGTGGAACCCGCCTTCAACCAGATGCAGGTGCAGCACAACATCGGGCTGACGTTCGCCGACGGCGTACGCACCCTGCTGCGCCAGGACCCGGATATCATCATGGTGGGCGAAATCCGCGACGTGGAAACCGGTGAAATGGCAATCCAAGCCGCATTGACCGGCCACCTGGTGCTCTCGACCCTGCACACCAATGACGCGCCTGCCGCGGTGACCCGCCTGCTGGACCTGGGCATTCCGCCCTACCTGATCCACTCCTCGCTGATCGGCATCATGGCGCAGCGGTTGGTGCGCACCTTGTGCCCGCATTGCAAGACGCCTGCCGAAATCAGCCAGGAGCGATGGAATGACCTGGTGGGCGCATGGAAACTGCCCAAGCCCGCGCAAACCTATGCCGCCAATGGCTGCCTGGAATGCCGCATGACCGGCTATCGCGGCCGCAGCGGTATTTACGAGATGCTGTCGCTGACGCAGGAACTCAAGAAACTCATCACCCACGACGCCGATCTCTCCAGCATCAAGAAGTTGGCTTACCAGCAAGGCATGCAGCCTTTATTGATCAACGGCGCCGAGAAAATTGCCGCTGGCCTGACCACCATAGAAGAACTGCTCAAGGTCGCGCCGCCGCCATTTGAATAACCAACGCAAAGCGCTTCGCAACGGCTCAGGCTGAACTGACCACAAGCCACTTAAAAATCACCGGCTTAAAGCGCTTATTCACTTAATCGACCTTGACCAAACGGGGACAAACCGTTAGTGTTCTAAGTTTCCCAAATTCTCGGCATAACAAGCAATATCTATGGAATTATCTGGCGCAGAAATCGTCATTCGCTGCTTGCAGGAAGAGAACGTCAAATACGTTTTTGGCTATCCTGGCGGCGCAGTGCTCAATATTTACGATGAAATATTCAAACAGGATAAGTTCAAGCATATCCTGGTCCGTCATGAGCAAGCCGCTGTCCATGCAGCAGACGCCTATTCCCGCGCCACGGGTGAAGTCGGGGTCGCCCTGGTGACATCCGGCCCGGGCGCCACTAACGCCATCACCGGCATTGCCACCGCCCACATGGATTCCATTCCCATGGTCGTCATCAGCGGCCAGGCGCCAACGCCGGCCATCGGCCTGGACGCGTTCCAGGAAGTGGACATGATCGGCATCTCGCGCCCCTGTGTGAAGCACAATTTCCTGGTCAAGGATGTCAAAGACATCGCGCCCACCATCAAGAAGGCGTTCTTCATTGCTGCAACCGGACGCCCCGGCCCCGTGGTCGTGGATATTCCCAAGGACATCACCGCGCATCTCGGCCATTACGAATACCCGAAAAGCGTGGAGATGCGTTCCTACACGCCTATCCTCAAGGGACACTCCGGCCAGATCAAGAAAGCCATCAAGCTCATGCTCGAAGCCAAGCGCCCCATGCTGTATACCGGCGGCGGCGTGGTGCTCGGCGATGCCGCGGACCAGCTGATCAAGCTCGCGCACAGGCTGGGCTTCCCTGTGACCAACACCCTGATGGGGTTGGGCGGCTATCCTGCCACTGACAAGCAGTTTGTCGGCATGCTCGGCATGCACGGCACACTGGAAGCCAATATGGCGATGCAGAACTGTGACGTGCTGGTGGCCGTAGGCGCGCGTTTTGACGACCGCGTGATCGGCAACCCGCAGCATTTCTACAATAAGGACCGCACCATCGTCCATATCGATGTCGACCCTTCCTCCATCTCCAAGCGCGTCAAGGTGGACGTACCCATCGTCGGCCATGTGCAGTCCGTGCTCGCCGAGATGAACGAATTGCTGGATGCGGAAACCCGCACGCCGGATGCCGCCGCGCTCAAGGCCTGGTGGACGCAGATCGAGGAATGGCGCGGACGCAACTGTCTCGGCTACAACCGCAACAGCGAGATCATCAAGCCGCAGTTCGTCATCGAGAAACTCTGGGAAGTCACCAAGGGCGAGGCCTACGTGACCTCCGACGTCGGCCAGCACCAGATGTGGGCCGCGCAATACTACAAGTTTGACAAGCCGCGCCGCTGGATCAATTCCGGCGGTCTGGGCACCATGGGCGTCGGCCTGCCTTACGCCATGGGCGTGCAGTTTGCAGACCCTACCGCCAAGGTGGCCTGCGTCACCGGCGAGGGCAGCATCCAGATGAACATCCAGGAGCTGTCCACCTGTAAGCAGTTCCACCTGCCGATCAAGGTGATACTGCTCAACAACCGCTACCTGGGCATGGTGCGTCAATGGCAGCAGTTCTTCTATGAAAACCGCTACTCCGAATCCTATATGGACAGCTTGCCGGATTTCGTCAAGCTCGCGGAGTCCTACGGCCATGTCGGCATGAACATCGAAAAGCCCGCTGACGTTGAAGGCGCCTTGACCGAGGCGTTCAACCTCACCGACAGGTTCGTCTTCATGAACTTCATCACCGACCAGAACGAAAACGTGTTCCCGATGGTGCCGAACGGCAAGGGATTGTCTGAAATCATCCTGGCTGAAGACCTGTAAGAAGAACCATGAAACATATCATCTCAATATTGATGGAAAACGAAGCCGGCGCCCTTTCCCGCGTTGCCGGCCTGTTTTCCGCGCGAGCATACAATATCGAATCCCTGACCGTGGCGCCCACCGAGGATGCCACGCTGTCACGCATGACCATCGTCACCTCCGGATCGGACGAAGTGATCGAGCAGATCATCAAGCAGCTCAACAAGCTGATTGATGTGGTCAAGGTACTGGACCTCAACGATGGCCGCTTTATCGAGCGCGAGCTGATGTTGGTGAAGGTAAAGGCGACCGGGTCGTTCCGCGATGAAATGAAGCGCATGTGCGACATTTTCCGTGGCCGCATCATCGATGTAGCAGACGGCAGCTACACCATCGAACTGACCGGCTCCGGCTCCAAGCTGGATGCCTTCCTGGAAGCGCTGGACAAGGCCGCCATCCTGGAAACCGTGCGCACCGGCGCTTCCGGCATAGGCCGCGGCGACAGGATACTCAAGCTTTAAACACTCAAGCTGCCCGCCACACCGGGCGGCAGAATCCATTTGTATTGAAAGGTAAAAAATGAAAGTCTATTACGACAAGGACGCTGACCTCTCCCTGATCAAGAAGCTGAAGGTGACCATCGTCGGCTACGGCTCCCAAGGCCATGCCCACGCGCAGAACCTGAAGGATTCAGGCGCGACCGTCACCATCGGCGCACGCAAGGACGGCAGCTCTTTTACCAAGGCTGTGAACGCAGGCCATGACGTCAAGGAAATCAAGGATGCAGTGACCGGCGCGGATGTCGTCATGGTCTTGCTGCCTGACGAAACCATGGCAGAAATCTACCACGCGGAAATCGAGCCCAACCTGAAGAAAGGCGCCGCGTTGGCCTTCGCCCACGGCTTCAACGTGCATTACAACCAGATCGTGCCGAGCAAGGACCTGGACGTGATCATGATCGCTCCTAAGGGCCCTGGCCACACCGTGCGTTCCGAATACCTCAAGGGCGGCGGCGTGCCGTCCCTGATCGCGGTTTACCAGGATGCTTCCGGCAAGGCCAAGGACATTGCGCTTTCCTACGCTGCAGCCAACGGCGGCACCAAGGGCGGCGTGATCGAAACCAACTTCCGCGAAGAAACCGAAACCGACTTGTTCGGCGAACAGGCCGTGCTCTGTGGTGGTGCGGTGGAACTGGTCAAGGCAGGCTTCGAGACCCTGGTCGAAGCTGGCTACGCTCCGGAAATGGCCTACTTCGAGTGCCTGCACGAACTCAAGCTGATCGTGGACCTCATGTACGAAGGCGGCATCGCGAACATGAACTACTCCATCTCCAATAACGCAGAATACGGCGAGTACGTCACCGGCCCTCGCGTGATTGCCGACCAGGCCCGCGCCGCGATGAAGGAGTGCCTGACCAACATCCAGAACGGCGATTACGCCAAGCAGTTCATCCTGGAAGGCCGTACCAACTACCCATCCATGACTGCACGCCGCCGCCTCAACGCTGCTCACCCAATCGAGCAAGTCGGTGGTCAACTGCGCGCCATGATGCCTTGGATTGCCAAGAACAAGCTGGTAGACCAGTCCAAGAACTAAGCGATCAAAGTCTACGTTAAAATAGAAAGAGGCTGGACGACGTCCAGCCTCTTTTTTACATCCAGTCTCCTGTTAAGAGGTTTGTGTGTCTAAACCCTGTTCCGTCAAACTGCAATACCTGATTCCCAAAATCGCACTGACCGCCTTGGCAGGCAAACTCGCCCATTTGCGTGCGGGCTGGCTGACCACTGCGGTCATCCGCTGGTTTGCCAAGCGCTACCGGGTCAACATGCTGGAAGCGGTCAATCCCGACATTGCCAGCTATGCCAGCTTCAACGACTTCTTTACCCGGGCATTGAAGCCCGGCGCACGGCCGCTCGCCGATGCAGCGCAAATCTGCCCCGTGGATGGCGCCATCAGCCAGTTCGGGCGCATAGAGAAGGACCAGATTTTCCAGGCCAAGGGCCATCACTACTCGACCACGACCCTATTGGCCGGCAATGCCTCCATGGCACAGCATTATGAAAACGGCTACTTCGCCACCATTTATCTCAGCCCCCGCGACTACCACCGCATCCACATGCCGTGCGACGGCAAGCTGCTTTCCATGACCTATGTTCCCGGGGACCTGTTTTCCGTCAACCCGTTGACTGCCGAGCACGTACCAGGGCTATTTGCTCGCAATGAGCGCGTGGTGTGCGAATTTGCAGATGGCGAAGACAAGTTCGTCTTGGTATTGGTGGGCGCTACCATCGTCGGCAGCATGGCAACCGTATGGCATGGCATCGTCAACCCGCCACGTCCAGGGGAAATCCGAACCTGGCACTATCATGACCAGGACATTCGCTTGAAACAAGGCGAGGAAATGGGACGATTCCTGCTAGGTTCGACTGTGGTACTCCTCTACCCGGAAACAGCACGGCTTAAATTTCAGGCCGGCTGGCACCCATTGATGGCTGTCTCCCTAGGCGAGGCAATGGCACATCACATTGATTTGCCCACACAGATATGATGTAATAACGCACACCTGCCAGGCCATGGTAAATGGTTAAGAAACTTCAAAAGCCTGAGATGTTCTTACTCGAGAAAGAACGCTTTGAACCCAAGCCCAAAGATGGGGGAGGATTACTCAGCTATGAAGTATGGGGCTATAAAACCAGTGGCAAAATTATCGTTTGCAGATATAACATCGCCTATATCAATCACACGATATACAGCCGCGATAATGGCCGCGTATTAGGTTTTGATAATGCTCATGACTATCATCACCGTCATTACATGGGACAAATTGAGCCAGTTGAGTTTGTAAGTTACGAAACAACCGTAGCAAGATTCCAGCAAGAATGGCTGGAAATCGTAAAATCCAAAGGAGTGGATCATGGCTAAAGTGATTGTTCGCACTGATGACAGTGACGGTTTCTTTGCTCGCGCGAAGGATGCTGCGCGCCGTGCCGATCAAGGGCATGAGTTTGATGGCACCGTCACACTCTCGTTTGAAGATCCGCAAGCGATGTTTGCCGTCTTGTCGGAAGCGCGCCGCAAACTGATGTTTGAGATTCTGCATGAACCAAGAACCATCAATGATCTGGCCCATCGCCTGCATCGCAACCGCTGGGCGGTCAGCAAGGACATCAGTTTTCTGGAAAAAACAGGGCTCATCGTGTCGCAACGCCAACCCAATCCGGGACATGGCATGCGAAAAGTTGTGAAATCGATTGCGCCCCGGATTGAGCTAGTAGCTACATTGGGCTGACAATCGCTCTGGCGCCTTGCGGCCAGCATGACCCCACACCGCCTTAGAACAGACTCATCATGAGCTAAGTGATCAGCGTGTGACTTGATCCAAGTGGGCCGTCACGCGCGCGCGTCGGCGATCCGCCAGGTGGGAAGAAAGCTCCTTCAATGCCAGCCGGTACACATCACGCTTGAACTCAATGACGGAGTCCATCGCCACCCAGTAGTCGCTCCAGCGCCAGGCATCAAATTCCGGATGCGTGCTGGCACGCAATGACACGTCGCTATCACGCCCCACCAGCCGGAGCAGGAACCATATCTGTTTTTGGCCCTTGTAGCTGCCACGCCATTCGCGCTTGATCCAGTTGGTAGGCACGTCATAACGCAGCCAATCCCGGGTGCGGCCCAGGATTTTGACATGCTCGGGACGCAGCCCGACCTCCTCCATCAATTCGCGGTACATGGCTTGCTCAGGGCTCTCGCCATATTTGATCCCGCCTTGCGGAAACTGCCAAGAGTGTTCGCGGATGCGCTTACCCCAAAACACCTGATTGCGGGCATTACATAAAATAATGCCGACATTCGGGCGATATCCATCCCGATCTATCATGACAACATACCTCTATAGTTTGTCGTCATTTTTCCATATTTCGCCAGATATTGAAAGCTGAGCAAGTGGCAACGCCACGATCAAAATCCCGGAAAACACAGGAGAAATCCAGCCTTGACGCTGTTTACAAGCCCCCCGTATACTGCTGGGTCAACCTGTAGCAACGTTGACGCGTTACATTATCCAACTGGCAAAACCTGATCGCAAAAACGTAATCGACAGTGAAACACCACATCCGTATCCTCAGCAGCTTTTTGCTTCTTCTGGCATTTGTCTTCCCGGCTCTGGCAGATGAGGCCTATATCACCAACCAGGGTGAAAACACCGTTTCCGTTCTCAGCCTCCACGCTCACAGCATCATCGCCACCATTGCCGTAGGCAAGGCTCCTGTAGGCGTTGCCGCCTCCGCCAGTCTGGGCAAAGTCTATATCAGCAATGTCGATAGCCACTCGGTGTCAGTGATAGACAGCAGAAAACATGAAGTCATCGACACCATCGAGATATCCGGCTCGCCAGTCGGCATTGCCCTCTCGCCGGACAGCAAAACACTCTACGTTGCAGACTGGGGCGATGACCGCGTCCTGGCAATCGATACTGCCGATCCCAGCCAGCGCCGCGAAGTCAGCATCGGCAAAGCGCCTGCGGGGCTCATCGTCAGCCACGACGGCAGCAAGCTTTATGTCGCCAATCGCGACAGCAACGACTTGGCGGTGATCGACACGCAATCCCTCAAAGTGCTGCAACGCATCGCCACCGGCGAGCACCCGTTCGGCATCACCCTCGGGCCGGATGGCAAGCAGGTTTTTGCCGTCAATGTCTATGCCAACAGCCTGTCGGTCATCAATCTGGAAAACCTTGAAACCCGCACCATTGCCGTGGGGGAGCATCCATATTGCGTCACGGTGAGCCCGGACAGCCGATATGCCTATGTCACCAACACCCAGGCGGACACAGTCTCCGTGATCGACCTCGAACAGAACAAGGAAACCGCCAAGATCCGCGTCGGCGGCTTCCCGGAGGGCATCAACTATGATGCCGCCACCAACAAAATTTACGTTGCCAACTGGTTTGACAACTCGGTTTCAGTGATAGACGCCAGCAGCCATAAACATATCCAGGACATTTCCACCGGCAAGCAAAGCCGGGCGTTCGGACAGTTTATACTCAACAAGACGTCGCATTGATTGGGAGCTGATTAGTATGCTGTCCCGCTACAACCTAGCAGCAGGACAGCACATTGACGGTTCCACTTTTATAACTTGCAAAAACATGGAGAAACATAGATGAAGAAAATCCTCGCATTGCTTGCCATCGGCCTGCTGCCGCTCACCGCTGCCGCCCACGGGCCTTCGCCTCAGAAAGTTGAGAAGACTGTCGTCATCGATGCCAGCCCCGACAAAGTCTGGGCTTTGGTCAAGGACTTCGGCAACTGGCAGAAATGGCACCCTGCCGTTGAAAGCACCAAGCTCGACAAGCGCAATGTAGACGGCACGGAAGAAACCGTACGCCTGCTTACCCTCAAAGGCGGCGGCACCATCCTGGAAAACCTCAAGAGCCTGGATGAGGACAGTAAGCAAATGAAGTACGGCATCATCGAAGGCGTGCTGCCAGTTGCCGACTACTACTCCACCATTTCCGTCAAAGCTGTTGACGGCGGCAAGTCCGAAGTCAAATGGATGGGCCGCTTCTACCGCGTGTATAAGCTCAACCCACCTATCCCTCCAGGCCAGGATGACAAGTCCGCCCTGGATGCGGTCAATGGCGTATATGACGCCGGCCTTGCCAACCTGAAGAAAGTAGCCGAAGGCAAGTAAACTTTCTGAGCGAACCTAACAATGCTTGTCACTTAGTGACAAAAATTGTCAGTTAAACGCAAACAAAAAGCGGAGCTATTGCTTCGCTTTTTTATTTTTATGCCAATAAAACCCTTAAAACTCAATAAGAAAACTGTTATCTCGCAAAGCTGGCACAGCCATTGCAATACACCAGGCATGCGGTACTCCTCCAGCCGCAGAAACACTCAACTCAACTAAAGGGGTTCATGATGAAAAAAGTACAACAAGGTTTTACGTTGATCGAATTAATGATTGTTATAGCGATCATTGGTATTTTGGCTGCGGTAGCAATTCCAAATTATCAGAACTACATCAAAAAAGCCGCATATACTGAGATTACTGGCGCAATGGCTCCATTCAAAACAGCAGTAGATATGTGTTTTCAAGATGGCGCAGACTTAACCGCATGTGACGCTGGTTCGGGAGGTGTTCCTGCTGCACCAGCAGCAACAACAACAAAAGCCTTTAATAGCTTGACTGTTGCAGATGGAGTTATTACTGCTACACCAAATGCTTACAAAGGCATTCTTGCGACTGATACTTGCGTATTAACACCTACGGCGGATGGAGCTGCTGGCGAACAACGACTGGTCTGGGCTTACAGTGGCGCCTGCGTGACACAAGGTTTTGTGAAAAACTAAAAACAATACATCCTTAAGGCGTAACTACTGAAGTTGATTGCGTCAAATAAAGCATCTTCCTCCACAGGAGACAACGCCATCACTGGCCTGTCTCCTTTTCTTTTAATCTTCAATCTACCGTCATATGCAGAATGCAGCATCGTCGATAGCAATATGGTCATTCAGAAGCTCAACCATTGCCCTTGTTGCAAGGCCTGCAATAATAGCCCGCGATTCTCTCCTTCAATCTCATGCATAATAAAGGAACCCTCTCCTGGCTTGAGGTGGGTAATCCAGACCTTAGGATTGCTTCTGAGTTGATCCAGCCCATTAAGCAGCAACGCCGGACAATAATGGTGAGAAACCAGCGCCAAGGCGATCTCGGCATTAGTGAATGACACTTCGATGATCAGGTGACGTAAATTGTCTACTTGGTTCAGCACTTGCCAGAACTCGTCGCAACTGGTGGTATCGCCGCTGAATGCAAGACTGCCTGATCCGCTATCCAGCAAATAGCCAACTGCGGGCACACTATGGTTGGCAGGTAGTGCCACAATGCGTCGGCCTGCAATCTCGACCTCGTCTCCCACCGTCATAGGTTCATATTGCAGTAAAGGTTGGTCAGGAGTGGGAATTCGGTTGAAGTCAGGCCAGATTTGCCCATTGAAAATATACGCCTTGAGGCTGGCAATAGTTTCCGGTAACGCATGCACTATCACCGGCCTTTCGCGCTTGCCCAGCACGGCATCCAGCAGCAATGGCAGGAAAGCGACATGGTCGAGGTGTGAGTGAGTCAGGAACACATGATCAATCGTTGACATCTGCTCAAGCGTAAGGTCGCCCACGCCGGTGCCGGCATCCACGAGAATATCCTCATCCACCAGCAAGGATGTCGTGCGCAGGCCTTGGCCTATACCGCCGCTGCAGCCCAATACCTGGACAATCATGCTTCCCCCCGCTTGCTTTCAAAATTGTATACGCCGTCCCAATCCGCTTCTGGCGCATGATGGCTGAAATGACTGATGCGCTCAAGATAAAGCACGTATATCCTGCGCTCGCCATAAGCGGTTTGCAATGCCTTGAAAGCCGTATTGGCTTGTTGCCATTGTTGCTGGCGATAGGCTGCCAACGCCAGTTCGTATTGAGCCAATTCCTGCGCCACATCAGGATCTTCATCCGTGATGGGAGCATAAATCCGTACTGGGGCATCCTTGCCCTTTACACGGATCAGGTCCAACTCGCGATAGGGATATTGCGTCGCGGCTCTAACAGCAAACTCGCTCACGATGACAGGTTCCGCGTAATATTCGCATAAGCTTTCCAAGCGCGCGCCCAGGTTGACCGCATCGCCCAGCACGGTATACGCCATGCGAAATTCTGAGCCCATGTTACCCACCGTCATTTCGCCGCTGTTAAGGCCTATACCTATTTTGAATGTAGGCCAGCCTTTTTCCTGAAAGACTGCATTCACTTTTTCAAGCTCCCGCGCCATGTCCAGCGCCGCGTTGACTGCATTGGCCGCATGCTGTTCGTCATGCAGCGGCGCGCCCCAGAACGCCATGATGGCATCGCCCATATATTTGTCTATGGTACCGCGATGCTGGTGGATGACACGCGTCATCGCTGTCAGATATTCGTTCATGAGCTTAGCCAACGTTTGCGGCTCAAGCGCTTCCGAGATCGTGGTGAAGCCGCGGATATCGCAGAACAGCACCGTCATCTCCCGGCTTTCCCCTTCCAGCCCAAGCTGATGCGGCCGATCCGCCATTTCCGCGACCAGTTCAGGCGGCACGTACTGGCCGAATAAATAAGCCAGGTGCCGTTTGCTGCGCGACTCGATGAAATAGCCGTAGCTCATGTTGAGCACATAGAGTAGCGCCACGAGCAGTAAGGCCGTGGCTAATGGCAGCACGACACCGATCTGCCATGACAGGAGATTGAACAATACCAACAGAGATAATACTGACGTTGCCAGGACAGTGGCAGGCACAGGCCGCACGCGCGGCAGCAGGATGGACAGCCCCATGCCCAGGAACAGCAGCAGCAGGAACTCGGCCCCTAGCGTGTAGGCCGGTTGTTGCCTGACGCTGCCATCGAGAATGCCAGCGATCATGTTGGCATGGATTTCCACGCCGGGGTACACGCTCTGCACAGGCGTCGCGCGCAAATCCATCAGGCCCGGCGCCGTCGTGCCAATCAGTACAATCCGGTTCTGCAGTTGCTGCCGCGGCACCTTGCCGTGTAATACATCGGCAGCTGATACATAGGCGAAGCTCCCTTGCTTGCCACGATAGGGAATCAGCGCATTAAGATTGGCATCGACCGGGATTTTCCGTTGACCTAACGCCAGCCACTCCATGCCAGCATAATGCATGCTGTCGGCAAAGCCGGGAGTCACCTGAACATCTCCCAGCACTTGGCGCGCCACCGCCAACGACAAGGCTTCATACACGCCATCCTGGTATGCCACCAGCAACGGGATGCGGCGGGTAATGCCGTCCTCGTCGGGATCGGGATTGAAATGCCCGGCCGCTTTTGCCTGTTGCTGCAAGACCGGCAGGTTTGCGCCGTACCCGCTGGCCTGCAGATAGGCAATATCGCGCCCGGCCAGCACATCGGCCAGCATCACCGGCGGAGGCAACACGCCAATGTTATGTGACATGCGGGCGTCGTGGCGGAAGTAATATCCCAGCACGACATTGCGTCCTCGCATGCTGTCGGCAAACTGTTGGTCATAATCCAGCCCGGGCGCTACCGCATCAATTAGCTGCGCGATGTCTGGCCGCTGACCAAATTGCGCTTGCCGCATGGCTTGTAGTGCCGCCAGGCCCGAACTTTCGTCCTTTTCGGCAAACACGACATCAAATGCCACCAGCCTGGCCTGGTACTGGTCGAATAGCTTGTCCAGCAATTGCGCCAGCTTATTGCGCCCCCAGGGCCAATGCCCTTCTTGCTGCAGACTGACTTCGTCGATATCGACGATGACGATATGGTCATCCTGCCCTCCCGGTGCGAGCAACTGCAGCCGAGCGTCATAGGCAAAGCGCTCCATCGCCTGTATGAAGCCCAGATTCAAGGCTCCCACGACATGGGCCAGCAACAGGATTGTGACCAGGATACCGAGCAACAGGCGGATGTGGTGATGGGAAAAAAGACGGGAAATACGCATGCAGGAATGAAGTTGTCGGATTATGCCAGTGCGTTGATTTTACAGAAGCATAGCGTAAAAGCCTTGCACATGGGGAATGTGCCGTATGCCATATGCTGGATTGCGTGGCAGAATGCAGCTTTCGCCCAAAATCCAGACAGAACCGATGTCCTTACTCGATTGTATTGAAATTTCCGCCGATGACGCCATCCGCAACAGCGTGATATGGCTGCACGGCCTGGGCGCAGACGGCAACGATTTCTCGCCAGTGGTGCGCGAGCTGGCCCTGCCGCACACGCGCTTCATCCTGCCGCACGCTCCGGCAATCCCGGTCACGATCAATAACGGCTATACCATGCCTGCATGGTATGACATTTACAGCTTCGAGCCGGGTGCACCCCAGGATGGCGACGGCATCCGCGCCACCCAGCAAAAAGTCGAGGCCCTGATCGCCAATGAACTGGCACGCGGGATTCCCAGCCAGCGCATCATGCTGGCAGGCTTCTCGCAAGGAGGCGTCATCGCGCTGCACACCGCGTTGCGCCATCCCACGCCTCTTGCCGGAGTATTGGCGCTTTCCACCTATCTCGGGCTGGCAGACAGCTTGTCGATGGAAAAACATGCCGCCAACCAGCACCTGCCGATCTTCATGGCGCACGGTACATTGGACAATGTCATTCCGCTGGCGCGTTACCAGGCATCCGCCCAAGCATTGCAAAGTCAAGGATATTCACTGGAACTGCATGAATACCCGATGCCGCATTCCGTTTGTATGGAAGAAATTGATGATATCCGCCGCTTCATGCAGCAGCAGTTCGGATTATCATTAACTTAATCATGGTTTACAGAAGCAGTTCGGCGTAAAATAGCGCATTAATTTCACAATAATGCAATGAGCAGGCACGGCTTGATGAGGTCGTGCCACATGTTCCTGCACCGGTTGTTTCATGAGTAAAAAAACCAAAGCTGACGACCCGCAAGCCAGCATCTTTGAAGCCCTGAGCTTCGAAACAGCCATGACCGAGCTGGAGGGCCTGGTCGGGCAGATCGAGTCCGGTCAACTGCCGCTTGAGCAATCTCTGGCCGCCTACAAACGCGGCTCGGAGTTGTTGCAACACTGCCAGAAATCATTGGCAGACGTCGAGCAGCAAGTGCGCATCCTCACCGAGTCCAATCAGCTACAACCCTACAACGACGCTAAATGACCGAATTCCAAAGCTGGGCCCGCCATACCCAACACCGTATGGAAAACACACTGGACAGCTTGCTTCCAGCATCGCACATTGCCCCCACCCGCCTGCATGAAGCCATGCGCTATGCCGTACTGGGCGGCGGCAAGCGCGTGCGCGCATTGCTCGCGCATGCGGCAGGCGAACTCTGCGGCGCCAATCCTGCGAAAGTGGATATTGCAGCCGCCGCAGTGGAACTGATCCATGCCTATTCCCTCGTGCACGATGACATGCCTTGCATGGACGACGACGACCTGCGCCGCGGCAAACCCTCCTGTCACAAGCAATATGACGACGCGACAGCGCTGTTGGTAGGCGACGCCCTGCAAACCCTGGCGTTCCAATCGCTGGCGACGCCGGGCTTATGCACCGATCCAGGCAGGCAACTGGAAATGGTCAACCTGCTGGCTATCGCCAGCGGTTCGCGCGGCATGGCGGGCGGGCAAGCGATCGACCTTGCCAGCGTAGGCAAGGCGCTCGACCAATCCGAGCTGGAATACATGCATATCCACAAAACCGGAGCCCTAATCCGTGCCGCAGCCCTGCTTGGCGCGCATTGCGCCGACGAGCTGGACCAAGCGCAACTACATGCAATCGACCATTATGCCCAGGCCATCGGGCTCGCCTTCCAGGTAGTGGACGACATTCTCGACGCCGAGGCCGACAGCGAGACTCTGGGCAAGACGGCAGGCAAGGATGCCGAAAGCGACAAGCCGACCTATGTCACCATCCTGGG
This sequence comes from Methylobacillus pratensis, assembly GCF_054072455.1. Classification (NCBI taxonomy): domain Bacteria; kingdom Pseudomonadati; phylum Pseudomonadota; class Betaproteobacteria; order Nitrosomonadales; family Methylophilaceae; genus Methylobacillus; species Methylobacillus pratensis. Next base: position 175,502 of record NZ_JBSUSR010000006.1, on the reverse strand, counting down.
CATAGAGCATGCCAAACGGCTGGCGCAAGAGCTGCTGGACGATGCGCTCGCGCCGCTGGCGCCTTATGGCGAAGCCGCCAACCAGTTGAAGCAGGTGGCGCACTTCATTACTCAACGTAGCTTTTAAGCGGGCCAGCCATGTACGAACTGCTAGAAAGCATCAACTCACCAGAGCAACTGCGAAGGCTTGACCGCAGGGAGCTGCATGAGCTTGCCAGGCAATTACGCGGCTTTCTCGTCAATAGCGTCGCGCAAACGGGCGGGCACCTATCCTCCAACCTGGGCGTGGTCGAGCTCACCATCGCCCTGCACTATGTATTCAATACACCGGAAGACCGCTTGGTCTGGGACGTAGGGCACCAAACCTACCCGCACAAGATACTCACCGGCCGCCGCCAGGACATGAGCAACCTGCGCAGGCCAGGAGGCATTGCCGGGTTTCCGCGCCGGGATGAAAGCATCTACGACACGTTTGGCACAGGGCACTCCAGCACTTCGATCTCTGCCGCGCTAGGCATGGCGATTGCGGCGCAAAAAACCGGTTCCGACCGCCATTCGATTGCCGTGATCGGCGATGGCGCCATGACCGCAGGCATGGCGTTCGAGGCGCTCAACAATGCAGGTGCTATGGATGCCAACATCCTGGTGATCCTCAACGATAACGACATGTCGATATCGCCCAATGTCGGCGCGCTGACCAACTATCTGGCAAAACTGCTGTCAGGGCCGCTGTATACCTCGATGCGCCGCTCCGGCGAGAAAGTGCTGGGCGTCATGCCCCCGGTGCGCGAATTCGCCAAGCGCGCGGAAGAGCACGTCAAAGGTATGGTGACTCCCGGTACGCTGTTCGAGGAGTTCGGCTTCAACTACATCGGCCCGATCGATGGCCATGACATCGATGTATTGATCGCGACATTGCGCAATATCCGCGAGCTCAAGGGTCCGCAGTTCCTGCATATCGCAACGCAAAAAGGCCACGGCTACCAGCCTGCCGAGGATAACCCGGGCAAATTTCACGGCGTCGGCAAGTTCGACCCTAGCAACGGCTGCTCGATTGCCCAGGCCGGCAAGAAAACCTATACGCAGGTGTTCAGCGACTGGCTGGTAGACATGGCCGCCCGGGACGAACGCCTGATCGGCATTACCCCTGCCATGTGCGACGGCTCCGGCCTCAATGCCTTTGCCGAGCAATTCCCCGACCGCTTCTACGACGTCGGCATCGCCGAACAGCACGCGCTCACTTTCGCCGCAGGCATGGCATGCGACGGCCTGAAGCCGGTTGTCGCCATCTACTCCACATTCCTGCAGCGCGCCTACGACCAGTTCATCCACGATATCGCCTTGCAGAACCTGCCGGTGATGTTTGCGATCGACCGCGCTGGCCTAGTGGGTGCGGATGGCCCGACCCATGCAGGCAGCTTCGACCTCAGCTACCTGCGCTGCATCCCCAACATCGTCATCATGACGCCAAGCGACGAGAATGAATGCCGGCAGATGCTGTACACGGCTTACCAGCACAACGGCCCATCCGCCGTGCGTTATCCGCGCGGCGGCGGCCCAGGTGCCACCATCGCCAGTGAAATGCAGTCGCTCCCGATCGGCAAGGGCGAGTTGCGCAGGCAGGGCAGCCGTGTCGCGATCCTCGCGTTCGGCAGCATGCTGAGCCCAGCGCTCGAAGCCGCCGAAACCCTGGATGCCACCGTGGCCAACATGCGCTTCGTCAAACCGCTGGATACGGGACTGGTCAGCCAGCTGGCAAACAGCCATGACCTCATCGTCACCGTTGAGGAAAATGCCATCATGGGAGGTGCGGGCGCCGCCGTGATGGAATCCATGCAGGCATCGGGCATCCATATGCCTGTGCTCTGCCTCGGCCTGCCCGATACGTTCATCGAGCATGGCGTGCATGAAACCATGCTGGCGGAATGCGGTCTCAATGCTACGGGCGTCGTTGCCGCAATTGAGAAAAGATTAACCAAGTAGTATACTCAACTATTACCGAATTCACTTATAGCATTTCAGGAATCCCATGAACCAACCCTCCATTCCGCCGATTGAAGATGTGCAGAACACCCCGGATACCCGGCAGCTTGCCATTGATAAGGTAGGGATCAAATCCATCCGCCACCCGGTCAAGGTCAAGGACAAGACCGGCGGCGTCCAGCATACAGTTGCGAACTTCAACATGTACGTGTTCCTGCCGCACAACTTCAAGGGCACGCACATGTCGCGCTTTGTTGAGATCCTCAACAACAACGAGCGCGAAATATCGGTGGAATCCTTCGAAAGCATCCTGCGCGCGATGGTGGAGCGCCTCGATGCCGAGTCCGGCCACGTCGAGATGACTTTCCCGTATTTCGTCAACAAGGCTGCCCCGGTTTCCGGCGTGCAAAGCCTGTCCGACTATGAAGTCACTTTCATTGGCGAAATCAACAAGGGTAAGTACGACATCACGGTCAAAGTCGTCGTGCCCGTGACCAGCCTCTGCCCATGCTCCAAGAAGATCTCGGACTACGGCGCGCACAACCAGCGTTCGCACGTCACTGTGACAGCCCTGATCAACGACTTCATCTGGGTGGAAGACATCATCCGCCTGGTGGAAGATCAGGCTTCCTGCGAAGTGTATGGCCTGCTCAAGCGTCCCGACGAGAAATACGTCACCGAACGCGCCTACGACAACCCGAAATTCGTCGAGGATATCGTGCGCGATGTCGCGGCCCAGCTCAATGCCGAAGCACGCGTCGTGAATTACACCGTGGAATCGGAAAACTTCGAATCCATCCACAACCACTCCGCTTATGCCCTGATCGAAAAGGACAAGCGCAAGTAAATGCAACGCTTTCGCGTTGATATAAAAACGGCAGCCTAGGCTGCCGTTTTTATATTGTCTAACCCATAACGCTTAATATTTCTTGGTCAGCGTCAGCGCAATACCGTCACGCTTCATTTCCATTCGGTTGAGCGCGCTCATGCCCAACAGTACGACCGCTGGAGAGCCGCCCTCCATTACCAGCCCATCCACCTGGCTCAGTACCAGACCATTGAGCCGAACGTGATTGATCACCACCTTATAGGCATTGGCTACGCCGTTTGCCGTCTGAACGGATACGGGTATGCCGCGCTTGTAATCGATCTTGGCATACTTGGCGTCGCCGCTGTTCATGACAATGGCGGATGCGCCCGTATCCACCAGGAAGCGCAATGCAGCGCCATTGATCTGGCCCTCGACGAAATGGTGCCCTGTCGAATCGGCATACAAGGTGACGCTGCCGCCTGCAGCAGCATCCTTGCTTGGCAGCGCGATCGCCTGCCCCATGCCCAGCTCCCGCTTGAAGCCGTCCACCTCGATCACCGCCTTGTCGCTGCTGGCGGAAACAAGGCGGATGCCTTCAGGGCTCATTTCCCCCGCCGAGAGGGTACGCGGCTTGCCGCCATTGACGACCACGATCGCCTTGCCCTGGAACAGCCCCACGATGTTCACCTGGGTTTCTGCCCATGCCAGCGAAGGCAACAGCCATGGCAGCACCCACATCAATATCCGCATTGATTTCCCCTTTTTAGAGCCGCTGACAAAACCCTTCTGTCGTCGTTGCCCTGCCTTGCCGTACTCGTTGTACTGTCTGCGGCAGAACTCCGAGCCAGAATCACTTCGCTGGATTTTTAGCAGCTCTTAATCTTCCCGCATCATGAACATGAAAAAGATAAAACCGAGCATAGCGCATAGCGCAGATGCGGTAAATGTCCAGCTTGGGCCAATGCTCTCCCAGGCAAAACCGCTGATCACGGCCCCCAGTGTCCCACCAACACCGTAGGAGATGCTGGTATAAAGCCCTTGCCCCTTGGATTGGTGCTTACCCTTGAAATAGCGGTGCGTCAGCGCAACCGCCGCCGCATGGTAAGACCCGAATGTCGCCGCATGCAATGTCTGCGCGAGCACGATCAGCCACCAGACATCCACGGCCCAGCCAATCACGAAGAAACGCACGAATGCCAGGAACAGGCTGGCGAGCATGATGCGCCGCAAGCCGAACAGGGCAAACAACCTGGGCATATACAGGAACACCATGATTTCGCATATCACGCCCAGGCCCCACAGCCAACCGACAATCCCTTTGCTGTAGCCGTGGTCCACCAGGTAGATCGAGTAGAAAGTGTAGTAGACGCCATGCGCGGCGGACATGGCGAAACAGGCAGCCATCAGCGCAATGACCTCGCGCCTGCGCAATATCGCCCACCAGGAACCATCGCTATCGTGATGCTGCAACGCCACCAGCGGATCCGCCAAGCGCCATGACAAGCCCCAGACGGCAGCCAGCAAGACCAGGATCACCCACAGCAACGCCATCATGCCCAGGTATTGCACGGCATATCCCAACCCGATGACCGCGACCACAAACCCGATCGAGCCCCAGAGGCGGATATGCCCGTAGCGGTCCAGCCTGTCTCCAAGATGGCCCAGGGTGACCGCCTCGATCAGGGGCAAGGAAGCGCTCCAGAAAAAACTCAAGGTCAGCATGATGGCGAACAGCCAGTAAAAACTGTTGCCGAAAAACACGCCGACATAAGCCAGCAGGCTGGCTCCCGCGAGGAATTGGATAATCGGGACGCGATGCCCCCGATGGTCTGCCACCCAGCCCCACAGACTGGGTGAAAAGCTGCGGGCAACCTGGAACAAGGACATCAGGATGGCGATCTGGAAGGCGCTGAACGCCAACGACTTGAGATACAGGGTCCAGAACGGGGTAAAAGCGCCGACGAAGCCGAAATAGGCGAAGTAAAAGCCGGACAAGCGCCAATAAGGCAGCGGGACATGGCTCTTCATGCCGACTCAGTACGCTGATTTAGCGGATGAAAGCAGTGGATGAGAAAATGCACACTGCCCGCCTGCATGCTGGTGAACCCCGTTCAGAGCTTGACGGTATCCACAGAGACGTCGGCGTTCTGGGCGCGATGGCGCAAGGCGTGGTCCATCAGCACCAGCGCCATCATGGCTTCCACGATGGGCGTGGCGCGCACGCCCACGCAAGGGTCATGCCGGCCCGTGGTCTGCATTTCCAGCGCCGCGCCCTGCTTGTCGATGGAATGGCGCAGTTGCGGAATGCTGGAAGTCGGCTTGAACGCGACGTGGGCGATGACGTCCTGCCCGCTGGAAATCCCGCCCAGTATGCCGCCAGCATGGTTGCTGGCAAACCCCTGCGGCGTCAGCTCGTCGCCGTGCACCGAGCCGCGCTGGGCCACGCTGGCGAACCCGTCGCCGATTTCCACGCCCTTGGCGGCATTGATCCCCATCATGGCATGGGCAATGTCCGCGTCCAGGCGATCATAGACCGGCTCGCCCCAGCCCACCGGCACGCCTTCGGCGACCACGGTGATCCTCGCCCCCACGGAGTCGCGCTCGTTGCGGATGCGGTCGAGATAGGCCTCTAGCTCAGGCAGGATGGATGCGTCAGGCGCAAAAAAGGCATTCTGGCTCACCGCATCCCATGAACTGAAAGGAATCTGGATTTCCCCCAGCTGGCTCATATAGCCGCGGATGGTGACACCATAACGCTGCTTGAGCCACTTCTTGGCGATCGCGCCCGCCGCGACGCGCACTGCCGTCTCGCGCGCACTCGAGCGGCCGCCGCCGCGATAGTCGCGAATACCGTACTTCTGCCAATAGGTGTAGTCGGCATGCCCCGGACGGAAAGTCTCGGCGATCTTGCCGTAATCCTGGCTGCGCTGGTCCTGGTTGCGGATCAGCAAGCCGATCGGCGTACCGGTCGTCCTGCCTTCGAAGACCCCGGACAATATCTCCACGGTATCCGGCTCCTTGCGCTGGGTGACATGGCGCGAAGTGCCCGGCTTGCGGCGATCCAGCTCCTGCTGGATGTCCTCTGCCGACAGCTCCAGCCCCGGCGGGCAGCCATCGATCACGCCGCCGATGGCGGGGCCGTGCGATTCGCCAAAAGAAGTCAGGGTAAACAGGGTGCCTATGCTATTGCCGGACATGGATAGTATCTACTATGGTGTATACGGATAAGAACCGGAGTTTAACATATCCGGCCATATGATTTGGGCCGGCTAGAGCCGCCTCCACTCCCCGGGCGCGATACCGTCTATCGTATGCTGTCCCACGGCATGGCGCACCAGGCGCAATGTGGGAAACCCCGCCTTGGCGGTCATCCGGCGCACCTGGCGATTCTTGCCTTCGCTGATGATCATCTCCAGCCAGGCGGTCGGGATAGCCTTGCGCTCCCTGATCGGCGGATTTCTTGGCCACAACCCGGCTGGCTCCTCTATCCGCCTGACTTTCGCAGGCTGGGTAACGAAGTCGCCCAGGTCCACCCCATGCCGCAACGGCTCCAATGCCTCATCCGTGGGATCGCCCTCTACCTGCACCCAGTAAGTTTTGAATTCTTTGTGCTTGGGATGCGATATGCGGTGTTGAAGTCGCCCATCATCGGTTAGAATAAGCAGACCTTCACTGTCGGTATCAAGCCGCCCAGCGGCATAAACCCCTGGCACAGCAATATAATCCTTCAATGTCTTGTGCTTTTCATGGGGACTGAACTGGCAAATTACACCGTAGGGCTTATTGAATAAAATCAGCATCTTGGTCTCATGGAATGATTGCGCCCGTATCTCTAGCGTTTGAATAGGATAGTTCTGAATGTCTACAAAAATCAAAGTACCCACCACTGGCGAGAAGATCAGCGTTAACGCGGACAACACGCTCAATGTTCCCGATCACCCGATTATCCCATTTATCGAAGGCGACGGTATCGGCGTCGATATCACCCCGCCCATGCGTCATGTCGTCGACAGCGCCGTCGCCAAAGCCTACGGCGGCAAGCGCGCGATTGCCTGGATGGAAGTATATGCCGGCGAGAAAGCCGTCAAGACCTATGGCGACAATACCTGGCTGCCCGATGAAACGCTCAAGGCTGTCAAGGATTATGTCATCTCCATCAAGGGCCCCTTGACCACGCCGGTCGGCGGCGGCATCCGCTCACTCAACGTGACCTTGCGCCAAGAGCTCGACCTGTACGTCTGTTTGCGACCGATCCAGTATTTCCAGGGCGTGCCAAGCCCGGTCAAGCATCCTGAAAAGACCGACATGGTGATTTTCCGCGAGAATACCGAGGACATCTATGCCGGTATCGAATGGGCTGCCGGCACCGACGAAGTGAAGAAGGTGGTGGACTTCCTCAGCGACATGGGCGTGCGCAAGAAAATCCGCTTCCCTGAAACTTCCGCCATCGGCATCAAGCCGGTTTCGATCGATGGCAGCAAGCGCCTGGTGCGTAAGGCGATCCAGTACGCCATCGACAATAACCGCAAGTCCGTGACGATTGCCCACAAGGGCAACATCATGAAGTTCACCGAAGGCGGATTCAAGAACTGGGGCTACGAAGTTGCCAAGGAAGAGTTCGGTGCGGTCGAGATCGACGGCGGACCATGGTGCAAGCTGCCCAACGGCATCCTCATCAAGGATTGCATCGCCGATGCGTTCCTGCAGGAAATCCTGCTGCATCCTGCAGACTATGACGTAGTGGCCACCCTGAACCTGAACGGCGACTATATTTCAGATGCGCTCGCGGCCCAGGTAGGCGGCATCGGGATTGCCCCTGGCGCCAATATCTCGGATACCGTTGCCATGTTCGAGGCTACCCACGGCACGGCTCCCAAGATCGCTGGCAAGGATATCGCCAACCCCAGCTCGCTAATCTTATCGGCGGAAATGATGCTGCGCCACCTGGGATGGGCCGAGGCCGCCGACCTGGTGATTAACGGTGTTGCCAAGGCGATCCAGGCAAAACGCGTCACTCATGACTTCTCGTCGCAAATGGATGGCGCTACGCAAGTGGGCAGTGCGGAATTCGGTGGGGAAATCGTCAAGCATATGTGATGACGTATGCCAGCCCTGATGGGCTGGCAAAATAAAAAAGGCCGGATTTCTCCGGCCTTTTATCGTGAAGACTATACAGTCATCAGCGAGCCAAGCTTAAGCCTTCTGAATATTAGAAGCCTGCTTGCCCTTAGGGCCCTCGGTAACATCAAATGATACGCGTTGACCTTCCTTCAGACTCTTGTAGCCAGCTTCTACAATTGCGGAGAAGTGTGCGAACAAATCGTCGCCACCATCGTCCGGGGTAATGAAACCAAAACCTTTGGAATCATTAAACCACTTTACGGTACCTGTTGCCATTTCAATACTTCCTTGCATATATCTAAGGGGAGGCGACCCCAAAAGTTTGTACTTCAAGAATTAAAGTCGGTAGTTGCCGGCTACAATGCACTCGAATTCCAAACGCCTGTTGCGTTTTTACGTGGGTTATTGGAATAAGTCAAGCGCTTTTTAGACGATAATTGTTATTTTTCTCATAACCATGCCGTTATATTCAGCGTACCATGCATAAAGTTCCCCAACGCTTTACAAAAAAAATGCCAGCATGCATCATCATTGGGGACTCCGCGTTAATCAAGGATAAGATTGGCTTGAAGATCAATGGCTGCTGTCACCGTACCTAACAAACTGGGCGGACTCGCTCGTGTGTTGATTCATCAAAAACTGTTGAGCGAGGATGAAGCCATTACCATCCAAACCGCCGCCAACAACAAGCAACATTCGTTCATCAGCCAACTGCTGCAATCCCGCAGGTTTACCGCACTGCAAATCGCCCAGGCATGCTCCCACGCTTTCGGCTATCCGTTGCTGGACCTCAACACGCTGAACCCAGACTTTCTGCCCGGCAAGGGCATCAGTCCGCAGCTCATGCAAAGCTACCGCGCCATCACGCTCTATAACCGCGGCAACAATATGTTTGTCGGCTTATCCGACCCAACCAACCTGCATATGCTGGACGAAGTCCAGTTCCAGACCGGCAAAACCTTGATGCCGGTAATTGTCGAAGACGACAAGCTGGGAAAATGGATAGACAAGCTGGTGGAAGCAAGCGACACCACCATGCAGTCGCTGATTAGCGAAGACGATTTCGGCCTGGAAGCAGAGGAGAAGGACAGCGAGCCGGAACAATCGATAGAGATTGAAGACGCTCCTGTCGTCAAGTACATCCAGAAAATCCTGCTCGATGCCATCAACATGGGCGCTTCCGACCTGCATTTCGAGCCCTATGAGAAGTTCTACCGCATCCGCTACCGCGTCGACGGCATCCTGCGCGAGATCGCCCAGCCGCCGCTCGCAATCAAGGAGAAGCTGGCGTCGCGCATCAAGGTGATCTCCAACCTCGACATCTCGGAAAAACGCGTCCCCCAGGACGGCCGTATGAAACTGGTGCTATCCAAGACCCGCGCCATCGATTTCCGCGTTAGCACGCTGCCGTTGATCAATGGCGAAAAGATCGTGATGCGTATCCTCGACCCCAGCAGCGCCCAACTCGGGATTGATGCGCTCGGCTACGAGCCCGACCAAAAGGAGGCCTTGCTCCATGCGGTTACGCGGCCGTACGGCCTGGTGTTGGTCACCGGGCCGACCGGGTCGGGGAAAACGGTTTCGCTGTATACCTGCCTGAACATTCTCAACGAACCCGGCGTGAATATTTCCACGGCGGAAGACCCTGCGGAAATCCCGCTGGCCGGCATCAATCAGGTCAACGTCAACGACAAGCAGGGCCTCACGTTTGCAGCCGCCCTGAAATCCTTCCTGCGCCAGGACCCTGACATCATCATGATCGGGGAAATTCGCGACCTGGAAACCGCCGACATGGCGATCAAGGCGGCGTCCACCGGCCACATGGTGCTTTCCACCCTGCATACCAACGATGCCCCTTCGACATTGACCCGCCTGGTCAATATGGGCGTCGCCCCCTTCAATATTGCCTCTGCCGTGTCGTTAATAACAGCACAACGCCTGGCGCGCAAACTGTGTCCGCATTGCAGGGTGCCTGCCGACATCCCGCGCGAAACCTTGCTGGACATCGGTTTCAAGGAAGAAGACCTGGACGGCAGTTGGCAGCCTTATGCGGCCAATGCGGAGGGATGCGAGCATTGCAACCAAGGCTACAAGGGACGAGTGGGGATTTACCAAGTCATGCCGGTATCCGAGGAAATGAGCCGCATCATCATGAAAAACGGCACATCGCACGACATTGCAGACCAGGCGCAGCGGGAAGGCGTCCGCGACTTGCGGCAGTCCGGCCTGCTCAAGGTCAAGCAGGGCCTCACCTCGCTGGAAGAAATTGAAGCTGTCACCAACGAATAAAACGATATAGGAAGCCATGGCTGCCAAGGAAACCAAGGAAGTCACGTACGCCTGGGAGGGTACGGACAGGAAAGGCAAGCGCGTCAAGGGGGAGATGAAAGCCAGCGGTGAGGCGTTCGTCAAGGCCACGCTGCGCCGCCAGGGCATCAACGTCGTCAAGGTCACCAAGCAACGCTTCAAGACCGGCGGCAAGATTACGGACAAGGACGTGACCTTGTTCACCCGTCAGCTCGCCACCATGATGAAGGCCGGCGTTCCCCTGCTGCAGGCGTTCGATATTGTCGGCAAAGGGCATAACAACCCCGCGGTGAGCAAGCTGCTCGGCGACATCAAGGCCGACGTGGAAACCGGCAGCAGCCTGAGCCAGGCGTTCCGCAAATACCCATTGTATTTCGACAACCTGTTCTGCAACCTCGTGGGGGCAGGCGAACAGGCCGGCATCCTGGATTCGTTGCTGGACCGGCTTGCCACCTACAAGGAAAAGATCCTCGCGATCAAGGGCAAGATCAAGTCCGCGCTGTTCTATCCCGTCTCCATCATCGTGGTGGCATTCGTGATCACCGCCGTCATCATGATTTTCGTGATTCCGGCGTTCAAGGAGTTGTTCAGCAGTTTCGGCGCCGACCTGCCCGCCCCCACCGTGATGGTGATGGCGATCTCCGACTTTTTTGTCGATTACTGGTGGGCCATCTTCGGGTCGATTGGCGGCGCGCTTTGGTTCTTCTTCTACACCTGGAAACGTTCGGAGAAGATGCAGTCGAGCATGGACAGGCTGCTGCTCAAGCTGCCCATTTTCGGCGAGGTGATCCGCAAGGCCACGATTGCGCGCTTCTCGCGCACCTTGTCCACCATGTTCGCCGCCGGAGTCCCGCTGGTCGAGGCGCTGGACTCGGTAGCAGGCGCATCGGGCAACCGCGTCTACTATGACGCGACCAAGAAGATCCAGAGCGAGATCAGCACCGGGGCGAGCCTGACCGTCGCCATGCAGAACACGGAAGTCTTCCCCAATATGGTGCTGCAAATGGTGGCGATCGGCGAGGAATCCGGCGCACTGGACTCCATGCTCGGCAAGGTGGCGGATTTTTACGAGGGGGAAGTGGATGACGCCGTGGAAGCACTCTCCAGCCTGATGGAGCCTATCATCATGGTCGTGCTCGGCACCCTGATCGGCGGCTTGGTAATCGCCATGTACCTGCCGATATTCAAGATGGGCCAGGTGGTTTAAGAGACCGTTCACGCTCTAAGCAACGCTACAAAACCAAAAGGGAGCAAAAGCTCCCTTTTTTATTGGACAAACAAGAAGCCTTTTACTTTTTAGCGCCCGAGGCCGCTGCGGTCATGGCCTTCTCGATATCCTTGGCCGGATATGCGCCCAACATGCGCTTGCCGTCTGCAAAAATCAGGGTGGGCGTGCTGGTTACGTTGATCTTGCGGCCCAGCTCCGCCAATTTTTCAATCGGGGTATCGCAAGTCCCTTGCGCCTTGGGCAACTGCCCGTTCAATATCCAGTCGTTCCAGGCCTTGGCACGGTCTGGCGCACACCAGATGGCGCGTGACTTGTTGGCGGCATCGGGATGCAGTTGCTCCAGCGGGAACAGGAAGGTATAGATCGTCACGTCGTTGATGTTGCTGAGCTCTTTTTGCTCGAGGCGCTTGCAGTAAGGGCAATCAGGATCGGAAAACACCACCAGCTTGCGGCTGCCGTTACCCTTGACCACCTTGACGGCCTGGTCCAGCGGTAAGGAGGCAAAATCGACCTTGGTCAACTCATCCATGCGCTCGCCGGTGATATCGCGCTTGGTCTTGGGCTCGACCAACCGCCCCTCGGCGATCAGGAAGCTGAACTTGTCATCGGTATAGATAATCTGGCCATCGAGAAAGACCTCGTACAAACCGGCATAAGGCGTCTTCACCACGCTATCGATCTTGACCTTGGGATAGGTCGCCTCTATCGTTTTCTTCAGGCTGGCTTCATCCGCCCAGGCATGCGCCGCGAAGAACGAGGCCGCCAATATTGCAATCCACTTCTTAGACATAAGCTAAATTCTTTCCCTGTGATTCAGATATCAAATAACCGCATGCTGCATCAATTGCTTTTTCAACACCGGCATGCGGTTCAAGCATTGCATACCCCCATTGCGCAACATCCTGAGCCAGGGCGCGGGATGTGCATACAAACTGCTCAGCCCATGCGTCAACAAGCGCATGGACATCATATCGGCCTTGCGTGCCCGCTCGTAACGGCGCAGCGCGAATATGTCACCCGGCTGGCGCCTGCCTGAAACCGCATTGGCCAGCGCCTGCACGTCGCGAAAACCCAGGTTCACCCCTTGCCCCGCCAACGGATGGACCTGGTGCGCCGCATCCCCCACCAAGGCCAGGCCGGGCTTGACCAGGCTGCTTGTTTCCTGCATTGCCAGCGGGAAAGCCTGCGCCTGGGTAACCAACGACAATTGCCCCAGGCGATGATGCCCGGCGGCGGCCACCTCTTGCGCCAGTGTATCAGCATCTAGCGCCATCAAGGCCTGCGCCCTGGCATTATCCACCGACCACACGATGGAAATATGCTGTTGCGGCAACGGCAGCCAGGCGAGCACATCGTTGCCGCGGAACCATTGGCATGCTTGCGACTGGTGCGGACGCTCGCATGCAAAATTGGCCACTACGCCCATCTGGGCATAATCATGCCGCTTCACCGTGATATCCGCCTGCCCGCGCAGCCAGGAAGAAGACCCGTCAGCCCCGACCAGCAACGCGGCGGTATAGGTTTCGTCGTTGGCTGCATGCAGCGCGACATGATCCGTATTCCAGGCAACCTGCCCGATGTCGGCCTCGTCGATCAACGGCACTTCCAGGCTGCCAAGCCTGGCAAGCAAGGCCTGCTGCAGGCGGTTGCCCTCGACAATCACGCTCAGGTTAGCCAGGCCGGCGGCATAGGCGTCCAGCTCCAGCGCTGCACCGTCGTCGCCCCATATCTGCATGCCATCCACAGCACAAAAGCGGCCGGCATCCAGCATTTGCCAAACGCCCAATTGCTCCAGCCAGGCGACATTGCCCGGACTCACGGCATAAATCCGGCTGTCCCATTCGGTCAACTCAGTCCTTGCCGGCTCAGCCCCGGCCTTGCCACGCTCAAGCAGGGCCACACGATGCCCTTGCAGCTTGAGCGCTACCGCCGCCGCGACGCCGACCAGGCCGGCACCCAGCACCATGATGTCAAACTCATGTTTCAAATTTGCCATGCCAGCATTTTTTCCATGTTAAAGCTGTTTGCCATGTTAACCCTTGGGCCCGAAACTCATCTTGCTGACCAGGTGCTGCTTGGCCAACGGCACCATGTCCAGCAGGCCCAACCCCAGCGAGCGGATCTTGCGCAAGCCGACGATATCGTTGGAGAACACGTTGACGAGAAAGTCGGTGAACAGCAAACCGCCGCGGGTATCCGCCTTGCGGCTAGCCTGGTAGGCCTGCATCATCCCGCCCATGCCCCATTCGTCAAGCGGCGTTTGCGCCAGCAACTGCGCCAGCTCCCAGGCGTCCCGCATGCCGACATTGAACCCCTGCCCGGCTACCGGGTGCATGGTCTGGGCCGCATTGCCTATCACCGCAAGGTGCGACGCAGTAACCGGCTTGAGGTAGGACAGCCTGAGCGGGAAGCTGAGACGTTTGCCCACCGTGAGGAAGCGCCCGACCCGGTCACCGAAATGGGTATGCAAGGCCTCCAGGAAAGCAGCGTCATCCAATGCCAGGAGCGCTTGTACTTCCTCTGCCTTGCCAGTCCAGACCAGGGAGAAATCCCGGGTGCCGTTCGGCAGCAATGCCACCGGCCCGGCTGGCGTGAAGCGCTCGTAGGCGATGTTGTCGTGAGGCAGCTCGCACGAGACCTTGCTCACTAGGGCATCGTGCCCGTAATGCTTGGTCTCGCGCTCCAGGCCAGGGATGTCCGCCAGGCTGCGCCCGCCATCCGCCAGCACCGCCATCCTGCTTTTACTGGAATATGTTTGCGCCTGGTACTGGTATTCGACATATGCCGCTTCGGGATCAGGCCTGATGGCAAGGGCTTCAGCCTCATAGCGCACCTGAACCCCGGGGAACTGCCGGATTGCGTCATCCAAAGCCGCGGAAAGGTCGCCGTAAGACAGCACATAGCCCAGGGCAGGCTGGCCGTGGTCCTCCGCCTTGAGCAGGCTGCGCCCCAGGCTGCCGCGTTGTGAAACGTGGATGGTGTTGATGGCTGTCGCCTTGGGCTTGAGGCCGGACCACAAGCCAAGGCGCTCGAGGATCAGGATGCTGCCGTAAGACAACGCCAGCGCGCGCTGGTCATGGTGTGCGGCCCCGCGGGCACGGGCCTCGAGCACGGTGGCGTCGATGCCCTTGTACTGCAGGGCCAGGGCCAGGGTCGCCCCGACCGGTCCGCCCCCCACGATCAACAGGTCGTGCTCCACCGCCATGCTCATGATGCCGCCATCCAGTCCTCGATTTCCTGCACCGTTTTCGGCGCAGCTGCCGTGGTGATCTCATGCCCGTCTGCTGTGACAACGGCATTGTCCTCGATGCGGATGCCGATATTCCAGAAATGCTCCGGCACGTTCTCCGCCGGCCGGATGTAGCAGCCCGGCTCCACCGTCAGCACCATGCCCGGCTGCAACGGAAGCCAGGCGCCGTCCGCCTGCTTGTATTCTCCTGCATCATGCACGTCCAATCCGAGCCAGTGGCCGGTGCGGTGCATGTAGAAGCGCCGGTAATCGCCCGACTCCAGCACGCAGTCCAGTGATCCCTCGCACAGGCCGAAATCGATCAGGCCCTGTGCCAGCACATTCAATGCGGCCTCGTGCGGCGCATTCCAGTGCCGGCCGGGCCCGACCTGTGCAATCGCCGCCTCCTGGGCGGCCAGCACCAGTTCGTAGACGTCCTTCTGCACGGCGCTGAACTTGCCGCTCACGGGAAAGGTACGCGTAATGTCGGCGGCATACCCCTCCAATTCGCATCCGGCATCGATCAACAGCATGTCGCCGTCGTTGAGCCTGTTCTGGTTAGTGACGTAATGCAGCACGCAGGCATTGCCGCCGCCGGCCACGATGGAAGTGTAGGCAGGCGCGCGGCTGCCATGCCGGTAGAATTCATGGAGTATCTCCGCCTCGACTTCGTACTCCATCATGCCCGGCTTGGCGGACCGCATCGCGCGCTTATGCGCATCGACCGTGATTGTTGCGGCCTTGCGCATCAGTTCCAGTTCATAAGGGGACTTGATCAGGCGCATGTCGTCCAGCAGGCGGCGCACGTCGACAATCGCAGCAGGAGCGGCAATGCCGCTGCGCGCCTGGCTGGCAAGCTGCTTGAGCCAGCCGCCGAGCCGTTGGTCCCATGCCGGGTCGGCGCCAAGCGCAAAAAACAGCTGCGGCTGGTTGGCAAGATATTCGCCCACGCGATGGTCGAGTTCGCTGATGCTGTACGCCTCGTCGAACCCGAAGGCCTCGCGCGCGCCTGCCGGACCGTGACGGAAACCGTCCCAGATTTCACGCTCGATATCCTTGTCGCGGCAGAACAGGATGCTTTTGGGAGTTTCGCCAGCGACGAGCAAGACGACAGCCTCAGGTTCTTCAAACCCGGTCAGGTAATAGAAATAGCTGTCGAAGCGGTAGGCATAATGGCTGTCGCGGTTACGCACCGCCTCGGCCGCGGTAGGGATAACCGTCACGCCATTGACCATCTTCTGCATCAGCGCATGCCTGCGCGCCTTGAATTCTTCGATTTTCACTGTTTCAACTGGCACGGTGGTTACTACGCTCCATGAGGGTCGTGGTTAATGATGGCGGTATTTTCATACTTAGTGGCGCAGCTGCTCGTCCAGGCTTTGCAGCCGCTCCGGCGTGCCGATGTCATGCCAGACGCCCCGGTGATGGAAAGCGGCAGCCTGGTCGCGCATGATGGCCTCCTTCAGCAAGGGCGCCAATTTGGCGACATCGCCCCGCACTACGCCCTTGAACAAGGCAGGGTCATAAACGGCCACGCCGGAGAAAGTCAGGCGGTTGCGGCCGTCCAACAGCAGTTTGCCTTCATCCAGCGCGAAGTCGCCATGCGCATGCTGCGGCGGGTTGTCCACCAACGCAAGATAAGCTAGGTGGCCGGGACGCAAGCCGTCGCGCAAAAGCACGAAATCAATATCGCAGAACACGTCGCCGTTGACCACGAGAAACGGTTCGTCTCCAAGCAAAGGCAACGCGTTGGCAATGCCGCCTGCCGTTTCCAGCGCGACCTGCTCGGGAGAATAGGAGATGGACAAGCCCCAACGCGCTCCATCGCCGAGGGCGCTTTCGATTTGCCGGCCGAGGTGCGCATGGTTGATCACGACCTCCTTGAAACCCGCCGCGGCCAGGCGCTCCAGGTGCCAGACGATGAGCGGCTTGCCTCCGACCTGCAGCAGGGGTTTGGGCGTGGTATCGGTCAGCGGACGCATGCGTTCGCCTCGGCCTGCGGCAAGTATCATGGCTTTCAAGACGGTGCGGTCTCCATCAGAAGGTATAGCCGAATTGCGGTTCGCGTTTTTCCAGCTCGTCGAGCAGGCGCAATAAAGGTTTGAGCTCACCGTAACGGACACAGACTTGACGCACATAGTTCATGAAGCGCGGCGTGTCGGCAAGATACTTGGGCTTGCCGTCGCGATAATTGATCCGGGCGAATATGCCCAGCACCTTGAGGTGGCGCTGCAAGCCCATCCACTCGAAATCGCGGTAAAAATCGCCGAAGTCCGGGCGCACCGGCAAACCGGCCTTGCGCGCCTTTTCCCAATAGCGGATTGCGCCATCCAGTACGCGCTCTTCCTCCCAGCTGATGAAGGCGTCCTTGAAAAGCGAAGCCACGTCGTAACTGATCGGGCCGTATACCGCGTCCTGGAAATCGAGAATGCCCGGCGAAGGGCTGCTGATCATCAAGTTGCGTGGCATATAGTCGCGATGCACGTAAACCGATGGCTGAGCCAGGTTGTAGCGCACGATGGTGCTAAAGGCATTTTCCAGCGTGCTGCGCTGCGATTCGCTCAATTCGATATTCAGGTGCCGTGCCACATACCAGTCCGGAAACAGGCTCAGCTCGCGCCGCAGCAAGGCCTCGTCGTATTCCGGCAGTACGCCAGGGTTGCTAGCCAGTTGCCAGGTCACCAAGGCGTCAATCGCATCGCGAAACAATACATCTGCATTGTCCTCATTCAGCACATCGAGGAATGTCTGGGTGCCCAGGTCGGTCAGCAGCAGGAAGCCGTTCTCCACATCCTGCGCCAGCACCTTGGGCACATTGAGCCCTGCCTGCTCAAACAAGCCCGCTATTTTCACGAACGGCCGGCAATCCTCCTGCGGCGGCGGCGCATCCATGGCAACCAGGGTGTCGCCGTCGGCAAGATGGACACGGAAATAACGCCGGAAACTGGCGTCGGCAGAGGCTGTAGTCAGGTGATACGGTTTCGCCTGCAGTGCCTGATTGAGCCATTCATTCAATTGATCAAGGCGCGACACGAACGATTCATCCCAAAAGTAATGCGATCATTATAAAGATCGCGCAAAATGACGCCGGGCATATTTACAATATGCCGGAAAATTTAAACTTCCTTTTAATTCAACCACAAAGCAATGTCGCAAGCGATTTATGGATTGCCTAAAACAGCAAATTATGCGATTTTATCATCCATAAAACAAACACGCGCTTACTTAGAACCTGTTCAAAGACTTTTTATGAGATACGTTGGCCTGTCAAGGCAGTCGAAGCAAGGCGCAAACCACAGACGTGCTCATTGCACGGCGAGGATTTGCAACGCAGCAGCGGCTGCCTTGACAGGCCAACCCGAAGGGCATGGCTCCAAGATGCGCCCGCTCCGCGTTGCAGTCCTTGGCAAGGCAATGAGCATTACCTGCGGACTGCGCCTTGATCGGACGCATCTTGAAGCCATGCGTACTCATAAAAAGTCTTTGATCAGGTTCTTAAAGCCTAGCCACCACTGAATCATTGTGAAAATTCGCCCCATCACTTTTCTTGTCGCGCTTGTTTGCCTGGGACTTGGTCACGCTTATGCCGAAGACAGCCCGGATACAGAAGCCAGCAGCACACCCTCCGATACCCTGCCCGATCCGGACGCCATCATCATTGAAGGCGACAAGGTGGAGGTCTACCTGGACCGCAAGCTCAAATCGATTGGCAATGCCTCATTAGCCACCGGGCAACAGGAAGTGCATGGCGACACCATAGAATATGACGTGCAGAATGAAGAGCTGCATGTGATCGGCAATGTCCGCCTGGAAACCAAGGGAGGGCGCATCAAGGGGCCTGAGTTGCGCATGAATCCGGCAGAAAGCACCGGCGAAATGAAAAGCCCGGCCTTCGAGCTCGATTCGCAGTTCGCCAACATGCCGCAATTCGGCACTTCCGGCAATAGGCGCCAGGATAACGACAACATTACCTACAATTCCAACAACACCACGCCGCTGACCCAGCAGAATATCGAGGATAGCGGCTACGCCCCCGGGTTGAGCCGCAAACAGGGCGCCTCGCGCGGCGATGCGTCCGGAGTGGTGTTCGAGGGTCCCGACCGCAAGCGCCTGAAGGATGCGCGCTATACCTCCTGTGAAGCTGGCGTGGACGACTGGTATATCCGCGCCAAGGAACTGGAGCTGGACGACTATACAAAAACCGGCACGGCGCGCAATGCGCGCGTGGAATTCCAGGGGGTACCCATCCTGTGGACGCCCTGGATCAACTTCTCGTTCCTGAACCAGCGGAAATCCGGCTTCCTGGCGCCTACCTGGGGTACCACCAGCCGCAGCGGCTTCGAGTTTCTGGTGCCGTTCTACTGGAATATCGCGCCTGACATGGACGCCACGATAGGCACCCGCTTCCTGAGTAAGCGCGGCATGCAGTACCAGGGCGAGTTCCGCTACCTGAACGAGAACTACCAAGGCACGGCCAATCTCGAGTATTTGCCAAGCGACACCAGTACCGGCGAGAACCGTTACTACGCCAAGTTCGCCCACTTGCAGGATTTCCACAACGGCTGGACAGCGGCTTACAACCTGGAAAAAGTGTCGGATGACAAATACTTCTCGGAAATGTCCACCCGCATTGTCACCACCAGCCGGGTAAACCTGCCGCAACAGGCTTACGTGAATTATGCCGATGAAAACTGGACCTTCAACGCGCTGGTGCAGAAGTACCAGACACTGGACGGGCTCAACTACCCCCTGCAGCGCCTGCCGCAACTCACGCTGACGGGGGACAATGAATGGGGGCCGTTTGATGTCAAGCTGTTCACGCAATGGGCGAATTTTGACCGTGACAATGATGCCATCAGCACACGGGCCACATTGAGCGGCGGTGCATTGGACACGCTAGTGACAGGTAAACGCCTGGTGGCCTATCCCAGCATCAGCCTGCCCATGGCGCGCCCCTACGGATATATCACCCCCAAGCTGGGACTGCATTACACCCAGTACCAGGTGGACAATGGCGATTTCAAGCTCTACGACAGCGACGGCAATCTCACTATGGACAGTGCGTATCAATCGCAAAGCCGCACCCTGCCGATTTTCAGCATAGACAGCGGCCTTTACTTCGACCGCGACGTGCGTATCGTCAAGAATCGCTACACACAGACCCTGGAACCCCGCCTGTACTATGTCTATGTGCCGTATCGCGACCAGTCACTGATACCTGTTTATGATTCCAGCATCTCGGACTTGAACATGGGCTCCTTATTCCTGGAGAACCAGTTCACGGGCCAGGACCGTATCAATAATGCCAACCAGCTGACCCTGGCATTCACGAGCCGCATGATCAGCAAGAAGACCGGCGAACAACGCTTGGCCGTAACGGTAGGCCAACGCTATTACTTCGCCGACGAAAAAGTATACCTGCCAGGCGTCAACCCACGCTCCGGCGACACTTCGGACATCATTGGCGAGATTACCGCGCGCCTGCTCAACAACTGGAATATCGACATCTTCGGCCAGTACAACACGGACCGCAGTGTTTACGTGCGCAACAACATCAGCGCGCGCTACAACCCGGAACCCGGCAAGACGCTCAATATCGGCTACCGTTATACCGAAGACCGTCTCGAGCAGATCAACCTTTCCGGTCAATGGCCGCTGGGCAAGGGCTGGTACGGCCTCGGGCGCTGGAACTATTCCTTGCGCGAGAACCAGCCGATTGAGGGCATTGCCGGCCTGGAGTACGATGCCGGCTGCTGGCAGGCCAGGACCGTCATGCAGCGTGTGTCCACCGCGACGGCGGATGCCAACTATGCACTTTATTTCCAGCTCGAGCTGGGTGGCCTGGCGTCCATCGGCCAGAACCCGCTCAAACTTCTTAACCGCGCCATTCCCGGCTATACTAGCTCCAGCCTGATCCCGGACTCCTACCAGTAATTATCTTATGCACAATCACGTTTTCAAGACTATCGCCAAGCATGGCCTGATTGCTCTATTTTTTCTCTTCAGCATTCCCGTCATGGCGGCCGAGATCGCCAAGATGGACCGCATCGTCGCGATCGTCGACCAAGGTGTGATCACGGAGAAGGAACTGGCCGACCGCATCCAGACCGTCACCGCGCAACTGGAAAAGCAAGGCACCCAGCTTCCTCCTCGGGACGTGCTGCAGAAACAGATCCTAGAGCGCCTCATCAACGACAGGCTGCAGTTGCAATACGCCGCCCAGACCGGCTTGCGCGTCGATGACGCGCAGCTCGACAAGACCATAGAGCGCATTGCGGAACAGAACAAGCTCAGCACCGGCGAATTCCGCAAGGCGTTGGAGGCCGAAGGCATTCCCTACCGCAAATTCCGGGAAGACATCCGCAACGAAATCATCCTCGCCCGCCTGCGAGAGCGCGAGGTCGACAACCGCGTCAACGTCACGGAATCGGAAATCGACAACTTCCTGACCACCCAGTCCGCACGTACCGATATCCAGGATGAATTCGAGGTAGCCCATATTCTGGTCCGCGCACCGGAGGAAGGCACACCGGAAGAGTTGCAAAAGCTCAAGGCCAAGGCCGAAACCGCCTTGAAGGAATTGCAAGGCGGCGCTGATTTTGCCCAGGTATCCGCAGGATATTCCGACGCGCCCAACGCCCTGGAAGGCGGCATGCTGGGCTGGAAAACCTCATCTCAGCTGCCTGCATTGTTCGCAGACACCTTGCAAGCCCTGCAACCCGGTCAGTTGTCGCCCATACTGCGCAGCCCCAACGGTTACCATATCCTCAAGCTGCTCAACCGCCGCGGCGGCAGCTCGCCGCTCGTGGTGGACCAGACCCATGTGCGTCATATCCTCATCAAGCTCAGCGAGGTGGTGTCAGAGCTGGAGGCGGAGCAGAAAATCAACTCCATCAAGGAGCGCCTGGATCATGGCGCTGATTTTGCCGAGCTGGCGCGCCAGTATTCGGAAGACGCCTCCGCCAACAATGGCGGCGACCTTGGCTGGACCAACCCTGGCGACACCGTGCCTCCGTTCGAGCAGGCCATGAACGCCCTAGAAATCAACCAGATCAGCGCCCCGGTACGCACCCCGTTCGGCTGGCATATCCTGCAGATACTAGAGCGCCGCAAGCAGGACATGACACAGGAGTCGGCACGGCTCAAGGCACGTCAGGAAATCCGCGCGCGCAAGGCTGATGACGCGTTCCAGGACTGGCTAGGCGAATTGCGCGACCGCGCCTATGTGGAATACCGCCTGGAAGACAAATACTAGGCCGGCATCTTGGATACGCTGCCCCGCATTGCCGTCACCGCTGGCGAGCCCGCCGGCATCGGCATTGACTTGTGCGCCATGCTGGCAGGCCAGGCACTGCCATGCCGCCTTGCCGTCATTGCCGACCGCGACGTGCTGGCAGCGCGTGCCAGCGCGCTGAACCTGC
Source organism: Methylobacillus pratensis (assembly GCF_054072455.1). Taxonomy (NCBI): domain Bacteria; kingdom Pseudomonadati; phylum Pseudomonadota; class Betaproteobacteria; order Nitrosomonadales; family Methylophilaceae; genus Methylobacillus; species Methylobacillus pratensis. The sequence continues at coordinate 153,402 of NZ_JBSUSR010000006.1, read as the reverse complement.
CCTTGCAATTGCATGCCTATGATGCAGCGCACTGGGCGCCGCACCAGGGACAATCCCAGCTCACCGTGCTGCATCAAGCCTGCACAGCGCCTGTCACAGCCGGAAAACTCGACCCGCGCAACGGCGCCTACGTACTGCATACGCTGGAACGCGCGATCGACGGCTGCATGCAAGGCGAATTCGACGCCATGGTCACCGCCCCTGTGCACAAAGGCGTCATCAACGACGCCGGCATCGCCTTTACCGGCCATACGGAATTCCTCGCCGAGCGCACCCATACGCCGCAAGTCGTCATGATGCTGGTCGGCGGCAACCTGCGCGTTGCACTCGCCACCACGCATTTGCCGCTGGCCGAGGTCAGCCGGGCCATTACGCAAGAAAGCCTGGAAACCACAATCCGCATTCTGCATCGCGACCTGGTTCGCAAATTCGGCATCGCAAACCCGCGCATCCTGGTCACAGGCCTGAATCCCCATGCGGGAGAAGGCGGCCACCTGGGGACAGAGGAAATCACCACCATCGGCCCGGTGCTGGACAAGCTGCGGCAGGAAGGCATGCAATTGAAGGGCCCCTTGCCTGCCGATACTTTATTCACCCAACACAATCTGGCGCAGGGCGACTGCGTGCTAGCGATGTATCACGACCAGGGCCTGCCCGTGCTCAAGCATGCCAGCTTCGGCGCAGGCGTCAATGTCACGCTGGGGCTGCCGATGATCCGCACCTCGGTTGACCATGGCACGGCGCTCGATCTCGCAGGCAAGGGCAATATCGAGATCGGCAGCCTGCTCAGCGCCATCCAGCTCGCCATCACGTTGGCTGGCAACCGTACACAACCACTATGAAGCACATCGCAAAAAAACGTTTCGGCCAGAACTTCCTCACCGACCGCGCCATTATCAACAGCCTGATCGAAGCCATTTCACCGCAGGCAGGGGATTGCATGGTGGAAATCGGCCCGGGCCTGGGCGCCATGACGCAGCCATTGCTGCAACGCCTGCCGCACCTGCACGTGGTGGAGATCGACCGCGACATCATCGAGTGGATGCAAGGCCATTACCCGCAGGGCAAGCTCACCATCCATGCCAGCGACGCGCTCAAGTTCGACTTCGGCAGCATCAGCGACCGCCTGCGCGTGGTGGGCAACCTGCCCTACAACATTTCCACCCCGATCCTGTTCCACCTGCTGGACAATGTGCCGCATATCATCGACATGCATTTCATGTTGCAGAAGGAGGTGGTGGAACGCATGGTGGCAGCCCCTTCCAGCGCGGCATATGGCCGGCTTTCCGTGATGCTGCAGTACCGGCTGCAGATGGAATACCTGCTCACCGTGCCGCCCGAGGCTTTCGACCCGGCGCCCAAGGTGGAGTCGGCCTTCGTACGCGCGGTGCCCTATGCTGCCCTGCCTTATCCGGCGAAGGACGAAGCCCTGTTTGCCAAGGTCGTGACAGCGGCATTTTCCCAGCGCCGCAAAACGCTGCGCAACACGCTCAAGGGCATGCTCGACGATGCCGGTTTTGCAGCGCTCGGCATTGATCCGCAATTGCGGGCAGAGAATATTTCACCAGCCGAATTCGTTGCCATCGCCAACTATCTGGCGGCATGAAAGACGGCTGATATAATGCCGGATTGAAAAGAGGAGACCACATGAGAGTCATACTATTAGGCGCACCTGGTGCGGGCAAGGGCACCCAGGCCACCTTCATCAAGGAAGCATTCGACATCCCGCAAATCTCCACCGGCGACATGCTGCGCGCCGCAGTGAAGGCAGGCACCCAGCTTGGCCTGGAAGCCAAGCGTTATATGGATTCCGGCGGCCTGGTTCCTGATGACGTCATCATCGGCCTCGTCAAGGAGCGCATCAAGGATGCCGACTGCCAGCAAGGTTTCCTGTTTGACGGTTTCCCCCGCACCATTCCCCAGGCCGAGGCCATGAAGCAGGCCGGGGTTGACATCGACTACGTCGTTGAAATTGACGTGCCCGATGAAGAAATCATCAAGCGCATGAGCGGGCGCCGTACCCACCTGCCGTCGGGCCGGACCTACCATGTGGTATTCAATCCGCCCAAGGTGTCCGGCAAGGACGACGTCACGGGCGAAGACCTGGTACAACGCGACGACGACAAGGAAGAAACCGTCGCCAAGCGCCTGGAGGTTTACCACAGCCAGACCAAGCCGCTGGTGGATTACTATTCCGGCTGGGCCGCAGACGGCACCGCCAATGCCCCGAAATACGTGCGCATTTCCGGCTTAGGCGAGGTCAGCAACATTCGCGAGCAAGTCCTGCAGGCACTGGGCAAGTAAACGAATAAATCACTAATGCGACCAAGCGATCATTCTTGATACCTTGTGCTTGATAGTTTGATGGCAGTGATAAAAAAGCCGAACATCGTGTTCGGCTTTTTTCATGGACAGCGTCGGCTAGAATTCCGCCCATTCATCTGCAGCACCTGCCGCCGCAGGCACCATTGGACTCGCTGTTTTGACTGCGGGTGCTGGCTTGGGTGCCGTTGCTGCCCTGGGTTTGACAGCCGCAGGCTTGGGCTTGCTAACACTGCGTTCGGCCGCCTTGACTTGCACGCCACTCACCTTGAAGACGCTCACTGCCTGGGCGAGGCTCGCCGCCTGGTCCTGCAACGATTGCGAAGCCGCTGCCGCCTCCTCCACCAGGGCCGCATTCTGCTGGGTCACCTCGTCCATCTGGCCGATCGCCTGGTTAACCTGTTCAATCCCCGTGCTCTGCTCATGGCTGGCCGCACTGATCTCACTGACGATGTCAGTCACGCGCTGCACGCTCTGCACCACGTCCCGCATCGTCGCCCCCGCCTGCTCCACCAGCCGGCTGCCGGCATCGACGCTTTCCACCGAGTCCGTGATCAGCCCCTTGATCTCCTTGGCGGCATTGGCCGAGCGTTGCGCCAGGTTGCGCACCTCGCTCGCCACCACGGCGAACCCTCGTCCCTGCTCGCCAGCACGCGCCGCCTCTACCGCTGCGTTCAACGCCAGGATATTGGTCTGGAAAGCAATGCCGTCGATCACGCCGATAATATCCGCGATACGTTTGGAAGAATCGCTGATGGACTGCATGGTCGCAATGACCTGGTCCACGACCTCGCCACCCTGCAAGGCAATCCCCGAGGCGGAAGCCGCCAGCTGGTTGGCCTGCTGTGCATTGTCTGCATTTTGCTTCACGGTGGAGGTTAACTCCTCCATGGCGGAGGCGGTCTCTTCCAAAGAGCTGGCCTGCTCTTCGGTACGCGATGACAAATCCAGGTTGCCCGATGCGATTTGCGAGGAAGCGGTTGCAATCGTCTCCGTGCCGCCCCGCACTTCGCCGACAATCCTGGCCAGGTTATCGTTCATGGATTTGAGCGCATTCAACAGCTGCCCTATTTCATCCTTTGAATCGACGACGAGCGAACTGGTCAAGTCTCCGGCCGCCACCGTTTCAGCCAGTTGAACCGCCTTGGCAAGCGGCTGGGTAATGCCCAGCGAAAGCCTCCAGGCGAAAAACGCCCCCAGTACCACGGCTACTACGCCGATCACCAACAGCAATACGCTGCTGGAGTTTTTCACCTGCTGGATATCTGCACCGGCTTCATCGATCACTTGCCGCTCGAACTTGAGCAACTCGTTCATGCTGTCAAAATACGCCTTGCGTAGCGGCAAGAACACTTCTTGCACCTCTTTATCAATCAGCGATGCTTCAGCCCCCTCCTTTCTCAACTGCAGCAAACGGTCCCGCACCGTGCCGTAGGCGCCAGCTTTTTCCTTGGCGTCAGCAAACTTGGCCTTGCCCTCAGGGTTGACCAGCAATGCTTCAAGCTGCTGTCTCAGCCCATTGTTCTCCTCTACTGTTTCAGCAATTTGCTTGATGTACATTTCATACATTGCGGCATCGGGAGTTTTGATCGCCGCCAATGTGCGTAACCCGTTCTGGGTGGCATTCGACACCCACTCGGCCGTCATTCTTTCCTTTTTCAGCTCGGCCTCCACGACCCGCTTGGCGGTGCCTCCCACGCTTGCAAGCTGAGCCAGGCCAAAAGCCACCATGACCACCATCAACAGCAAGACCGCGGCAAACCCTGCGCCCAAACGCGTTCCAATCTTGAAATCTGAAAACTTCATGTTATTCACTCCTCCGTTATTTTTACTTATGCAGCAATTTGCTGAACCACTGCCCCCAATTTCAGGGAGGCCAAGAACTTCTCAATGCTCAACAGCATGACGGTGATGTCATCCAGCGTCGCCACGCCAGACAGGAAAGTTTTGTCTAGCGCCATACCCATGGCAGGTGGGTCCTTGATCTGGCTCCTATCCAGGGCCACCACGTCTGAAACCGCGTCCACCACCATGCCAATGACATGCGCGTTGATATTCAATACGATCACTACAGTGTTCTGGCCGTATTCAGGCTCCGGCTGGCCGAAGCAGATACGCATGTCGATGATGGGCACGACAATGCCGCGCAAATTGACGACGCCCTTGAGGTAAGCAGGCGCATTGGCTAGCTGCGTCACGCTTTCGTAACCGCGGATTTCCTGCACGCCGAGGATATTGACCCCATAGTGTTCACCACCCAAGGCAAATACGAGCACCTCCAACATGTGCTCTTGGTTCAACATGGTTTCCATGGATTTCCCCTTTTACAATGATTGATACGCCTAACTTCCTACGGCTCGGAAGTCATCATTCTTTAAGCTGCGGCCTCCGCTGAATTGCCAAGCGATGTCGCTATCATTGCAAAAAATTCCGTATCGGCAATTGAAAAAATAAAAGCAAAACGCTGGCGTATTGGCAGAATTAATTCTTTAAAATTATGGGGTTTACATCTTTTTCAAGCCACCTTGCACGAATTCCCAAGTAAGCATAAATAGTCAAATTTCCCAATGGATATTTATCCGTCGGGGATAATGAGAAATAGCGCTTGCCATGAATATCAACCTGGCAAGCCATCCATGCTGCAAAGAGCATGATTGAAATGGCTAACTTCGGGAAAAGGCCGCAGCTTCAGGTATAATTTTGCTTTCCGAATTCTTAACCCAGACGCCCAGCCATCATGCAGCAGCAGTATCCATTCCGCGACATCGAGCAACAAGCACAACATTATTGGGAATCCCACGCCACATTCACCGCCACCGAGCAATCGGACAAGCCAAAGTACTACTGCCTGTCCATGTTCCCCTATCCATCCGGCAAACTGCATATGGGGCACGTGCGCAACTACACGATTGGCGATGTGCTGAGCCGATTCCACCGCATGCGCGGCTACAACGTCATGCAGCCTATGGGCTGGGACGCCTTCGGCCTGCCAGCCGAGAATGCCGCGATCAAGAACAACGTCGCGCCCGCAGGATGGACCTACAGCAACATCGAACACATGAAGGGCCAGCTCAAGAGCCTGGGACTCGCCGTGGACTGGCAACGCGAAATCGCCACTTGCAAGCCGGACTACTACCGCTGGGAACAGTGGCTGTTCACTGAGCTCTACAAAAAGGGCCTGATCTACAAAAAGACTGCCACCGTCAACTGGGACCCGGTCGACCAGACCGTGCTTGCCAACGAGCAGGTGATCGACGGGCGCGGCTGGCGCTCCGGCGCATTGGTCGAGAAGCGTGACATTCCGCAATACTTCATGAAGATCACCGCTTATGCGGAAGAGCTGCTGGCCGACCTCGACCAGCTCGAAGGCTGGCCGGAGCAGGTCAAGACTATGCAGCGCAACTGGATCGGCAAGAGCTACGGCTGCGAAGTGGAATTTCCCTTAGCCAACAGCAACGATACGCTCAAGGTCTACACCACCCGGCCCGATACGCTCATGGGCGCCACCTATGTGGCGGTTGCCGCCGAGCATGCGCTGGCAACGGCAGCGGCCAAGGACAACCCGGCCCTGCAAGACTTCATCGACGAATGCAAGCGCGGCAGCGTCGCAGAAGCCGACCTGGCCACCGCCGAGAAAAAAGGCATGGATTCCGGCCTGTTCGTGCAGCACCCCATCACGGGTGAGAAACTGCCGGTCTGGATCGCCAACTACGTATTGATCAGCTACGGCGAAGGCGCCGTCATGGCCGTGCCTGCGCACGACGAACGCGATTTCGAGTTTGCCAGCAAGTACAAGCTGCCGATCAAGGCTGTCATCAAGCCCGCACACGCGGAACTGGAATTGCCTTTGCAGGCAGCCTATACCGAGCACGGCATCCTGTTCGACTCGGGAGACTTCAACGGGCTGGATTTCAACCAGGCCAGCGACGCGATAGCCACGGCCCTGGCTGCCAAGGACCTGGGCAAGAAGCGTACGCAATACCGCCTGCGCGACTGGGGCATCTCGCGCCAGCGCTACTGGGGCTGCCCCATTCCCATCGTGCATTGCCCGAGCTGCGGCGAAGTGCCGGTGCCTGCCGAGCAATTGCCCGTCGTCTTGCCGGAAGACGTGGTCATGGACGGCGTCGGCTCGCCGATCAAGAAAGACCCGGGCTTTTACGAAACCACCTGCCCGAGCTGCGGCGAAAAGGCCACGCGCGAGACCGACACCATGGACACATTCGTCGAGTCATCCTGGTATTTCGCCCGCTACGCCAGCTTTGATGCCAACAGCAGCATGGTGGACGAGCGCGCCAACTACTGGCTGCCCGTGGACCAATATATCGGCGGTATCGAGCACGCCATCCTGCATTTGCTGTACGCGCGCTTCTTCAATAAGCTCATGCGCGATGTCGGCTTGATCCAGCATGACGAGCCTTTCACCAAGCTGCTTACTCAGGGCATGGTGTTGAAGGACGGCAGCAAGATGTCCAAGTCCAAGGGCAACACGGTCGATCCGCAGGAACTCATCGACAACTATGGCGCGGACACCGCCCGCCTGTTCATGATGTTCGCGGCACCGCCCGAGCAAAGCCTGGAATGGTCCGACGCGGGCGTGGAAGGCGCGCACCGCTTCCTCAAGCGCGTATGGACCGCCGTGGCCAACCACGTCGAATCCGGCATCGTAACGGCATTTACTACAGGGGAGCTTTCGACCGAGCTCAAGGCCTTCCGCCGCCAGCTGCACCAGACCATCGACAAGGTCAGCGACGACTACGGCCGCCGCCATGCGTTCAATACCGCGATTGCCGCGGTGATGGAACTCATGAACGCCTATGCGAAACTCGAAGGCAGTGACACCACGACGCGCGCCATCCGCCAGGAAGCGCTGGAAAACGTCGTGCTGCTGCTCTCGCCCATCGTGCCGCATATCAGCCATGGGCTCTGGCAGGAGCTGCGCCCGGGCACGCAATTGCTCGACACCCGCTGGCCGGTTGCCAACAAGGCTGCCATGGTGCAGGATGAGATCGAGCTGATGCTGCAAGTCAACGGCAAGCTGCGCGGCAGCATGACCGTGGCACGCACGCTGGACAAAGCCGCGATTGAGGCCCTAGCCGTGCAGCAGGAAAGCATCCAGAAATACCTGGCCGAGGGCAGCGTGCGCAAGATCATCGTCGTGCCCAACAAACTCGTCAACATCGTCGTAGGATAAACCATGTATATGCGCGCCGCCCGCTGGATTCTGCTTGTCATGCTACTGGCCCTGACGGCCTGCGGCTTTAAAATGCGCGGCGTGGCGGACCTCAAGTTTCATACCTTGTTCATCCAGGGTCCGACCATCTCCATCTCCAAGGCATTCAAGCGCTCGCTGGCCGTGAACAGCGTCAAGATCGTCAGCTCGGCAGACCAGGCCGACCTGTTGCTCGAGATCATGAGCGAAGCACAGGAACAGCGAATCCTGTCCTTGAGCGGCCGCGGCCTGGTGCGTGAATACGAGCTGTTCTACACCGTCAATTTCCGCCTGCGCGACCCAACCAGTGAAACCTGGGGCGACGTACAGACCATCAAGGGTAGGCGCGAGATCACTTATGACGACTCGCAGCTACTCGCGAAACAGCTTGAGCAGGAGCGGCTCTACAACGATATGAAAGATGATGCCGTGCGCGAATTGCTGCGCCGCCTCATGGTAGTCAAGCCGGTCAAAGGCAAGCCGCGCGCGCCTGACTTACGTTCACTGGACGAAACCGTGGAATGAGGCTCAAGCCGCAGGAACTGGAGCGGCACCTGGCCCAGGGCCTGGCGCCGCTTTATGTCCTCATGGGCGATGAACCGCTCGCCCAGCGTGAGAGCCTGGATGCCATCCGTGCCGCAGCGCGCGCTGCGGGCCATGACGAACGCACCCGGCTTACCGTGGAACGCAACTTCAACTGGCAGCAAGTGGCGGCCTTCGGCCAATCCATCTCCCTGTTCGCCAGCCGCCGCATCCTAGAAATCGCCATTCCATCGGGCAAGCCCGGCGTGGACGGCGGCAAGGCCTTGACCGCGCTGGCGGAACAAGCCATTCCAGATACCGTGACCATCGTCATCCTGCCCAAGCTGGAGCGCGACGCCAAGAACAGCGCCTGGTTTGCCGCATTGGAAAACCACGGCGTCTCGCTCGCACTGCACGAAGTCGCGCCATCGGCGCTGCCGCAATGGATCGCAGCCCGCCTTGCCAGCCAAGGCCAGAATACCGACCAGGAAACACTGGAGTTCCTCGCCCACCAGGTGGAAGGCAACCTGCTCGCCGCGCACCAGGAAATTCAGAAACTCGGCCTGCTTTACCCGGAGGGCACGCTGGATGGCGGCAGCGTGCGGGAAGCGGTATTGAACGTTTCGCGCTATGATGCCTTCCAACTGGGCGATGCCGTGCTGGGCGGCGATAGCGAGCATGCGGTGCGTATACTGCACGGCCTACGCGAGGAAGGCGCACAACCGGTTGCCATCATGAGCGCCCTGGCCTGGGTGTTGCGCGGGCTGGTCAAGGTAAAATATGCTGAAAGCCGTGGAGGCAATCTCAGCAGCGCAATGCAGCAAGCCAGGATTTACGGCGACCGGCAAAATCTGGTAAAACGGGCGCTTTCCCGGATGAGCATGCGTCAGCTCGAGGCGGCGCTGCAGAAACTGGCTGAAATCGACAAAGCCGCCAAAGGCCTGTTGAACCAGGATCCATGGCTGGAAATCTCGCGCCTGTGCTTCGGCCTAGCGCGTATAGGCAGCAGGAAATAGAGGCAGGAATGGAAGACATCAAACACTACATGCAACAGCTCGGCAGCGAAGCGCGTGCCGCTTCACGCGCGATGGCGCGTGCCGACACCGAAACCAAGAACAAGGCCCTGCGCACCATCGCCACTGCCATCCGCCGTGAGCGCGACACACTGCTGGCCGCCAACGCAGCCGACCTGGAAGCCGCGCGCCGGAACGGCTTGGAACCTGCCATGCTGGACCGCCTCGTGCTCAGCGCAAAAGGCATCGCCACCATGGCGGAAGGTTTGGAGCAAATCGCCAGCCTGCCCGACCCCATCGGCGAAATGTCCGATTTCAAGTACCGCCCATCCGGTATCCAGATCGGCAAGATGCGCGTGCCCTTGGGCGTGATCGGCATCATCTACGAAGCCCGCCCCAATGTCACCGTCGATGCCGCCGGCCTCTGCATCAAGTCAGGCAATGCCGCCATCCTGCGCGGCGGCTCCGAAGCCATCCAGTGCAACCGTGCCCTGGCCGCCATCGTGCACGAAGGCCTGGCTGCCGCGGGGCTGCCTGCCAGCGCCGTGCAAGTGGTGGCGACGACCGACCGCGCCGCCGTTGGCGAACTGATTACCATGAAGGATTATGTCGACGTCATCGTGCCGCGCGGCGGCAAGGGCCTGATCGAGCGCATTTCCAACGAGGCGCGCATCCCCGTCATCAAGCATCTTGACGGCAATTGCCATGTCTACGTCGACGAAAGCGCCGACCTCGACAAGGCATTGCGCATCCTGGAAAACTCAAAGACCCAGCGCCTCGGCACCTGCAATACCGCGGAATCGCTATTGGTGGCACGCAGCATTGCGCGGGAAGCCTTGCCTCCGCTGGCTGCGATGCTGATCAGCAAGGGCGTGGAAATCCGCGGCTGCAACGAAACCCGCGCGCTGGTGCCGCAGGCCAAGCCTGCCACGGACGAGGACTACTATACCGAATACCTCGCTGCGATCATCTCGGTGAAAGTGGTTGCGGATGTGGACGAGGCCATTGCCCATATCAACCAGTATTCCTCACAGCATACCGAGGCCATCGTCACCGAGAACTACACGCATGCGCGCCGGTTCCTGCGCGAGGTGGATTCCAGCAGCGTCATCGTCAACGCGTCCACCCGCTTTGCCGACGGCTTTGAATACGGCCTGGGCGCCGAGATCGGCATTTCCACCGACAAGCTGCACGCCCGCGGACCGGTCGGCCTCGAAGGCCTGACCAGCCTCAAGTACATCGTGCTGGGTGATGGAGAAGTCAGGGCCTGATGCCCTCCCACCTGCACTTCACCAACATGACGCTGGGCACTAAATCCCCAGCCCAGCATGTACCGCTCATCGGCATCATGGGCGGCACCTTCGACCCTATCCACTTCGGCCATCTGCGCATGGCGCAGGAACTGGCCGAAGCCCTGGATTTGGCGGAAGTCCGCTTCATCCCCTCCGCCACGCCTCCCCACCGCGGCCAGCCCATGACCTCGGCCAAGCAACGCGCAGAAATGGTCGCCCTCGCGATTGCCAATAACCCCTTGTTCAAGCTGGATACGCGGGAGCTGGAACGGGAGGGCTATTCCTACACGATCGATACCCTGCAATCCTTGCACGAAGAATTGCAAGACAAGGCAAGACTCTGCCTGCTGATGGGCATGGATGCGTTTACGGGCGTCACCAGCTGGCACCGTTGGCAGGAGTTGCTGCAGTTTGCGCACGTCATCGTGGCAACGCGACCTGGCGCAGTCTTGCCTTCAGGCAACCCGGTATTGGACGCATTCCTTGAGACCCATGTGCTCTCTGGCGCTCAACAATTGCCTATTCAAGCGGAGCATGGGATATTGATGCAGGCAATCACCGCGCTGGACATTTCAGCGACCAAGATTCGGGAATCTCTTGCACATGGCCGAACACCGCGTTACTTATTGCCTGATAGGGTATTGGAATTTATTTGCCAGCATGATTTGTACAGTGTCGCGCCAATGTATTGAAACCAAACCCTTCACTATAGCAATAAGCTCACAATATCCGTGTCTTCGGCAATACCTGCTTGCTCCTGCCATGGAATAAAACCAATATAGGTTGAAGGCATACGCTGCTTCAAAGTCTCCAGGTTCTCTTCCAGCATCGCCATGCCAGGATCCACTTGGTTCGCTATCCAGCCAGCCAGCGTCAGGCCGCGTCGCCTGATCGCCTCGGCCGTCAACAATGCATGATTGATGCATCCCAGCCGCAAGCCGACAACCAGAACCACCGGCATGCCAAGTTTGGCAGCCAGATCGGCAATATCGTGCTGGTCATCCAACGGCACATAGAAACCGCCCGCCCCTTCGACGATCACGACATCCGCCTGCGCCTGCAAGCGCCCGAAAGCCGCTACAATATACTCTAAGTTAATCCGCACGCCTGCCTGCCTGGCTGCGATATGCGGCGCAATCGCAGGCTCGAAGGCATAGGGGTTGATGTCGGACAATGGCAAATCCACATTGCTGGCAGCCAATAGTTGCGTGACGTCTTCGGAGATCAATTGCCCATTCTGGCGTTCGCAACCGGAAGCGACAGGCTTCATGCCTACGCTGCGCAGGCCACGCGCTGCAAACTGGCGCACCAGCATGCTGCTAACCATGGTCTTGCCGACGCCGGTATCGGTGCCGGTGACGAACCAGGCCTGTTGACGCTCGCTGCTCAACGCGGCTTCCTAGGATGCAGAGTCACCGTGGCAAGCCCCGCCTGTTTGGGCTGGGGTTTCCAGGCATGGCCGTAGACCACCTCATAGGTGGCGGCCAATTTACCTTCGTGGCGGAATTGCTCGTATGCCGCAGTCAAGCGGTTGAGGAATCCGCGCCCCAGCAGGCCGCGTGCGCGACCTGCCGCGGCATTGTGCGCGCCGATGGCCTTGAGGTCGCGCATGACGGATACCACGTCGTCATAGGTGAGAACGAAACGCTCCACGTCGAGCACGGGATCGGAAAACCCGGCGCGCACCAGGGCGTCGCCGATATCGTGCATGTCGATGAAGCGGCTGACATGTACATGGTCGCCGCCTGACGCTGCGCGCAGCTCCTTCAAGGTATCCGGCCCGAAGGTGCTGAACATGAGCAGGCCTTCCGGTCGCAATACGCGCGCCATGCCAGCAAAAGCGCTGTCGAGGTCGTTGCACCACTGGATCGCCACATTGGACCAGACCAAGTCCACGCTGGCGTCCTTCAGCGGAAGCTGTTCGATATCCGCACATAATGCGGCAGGACGCTTTTGCCCCAACATCGGCAATACGCGCTTGATCCATGGGTAATGCGCCAATGTCTGCTGCAACATGCCCATGGCGATATCCAGCGAGATTATTTGGCTGTCGCGATAACGCTTGCCCAATGCCATGCTGGCGTGGCCGGTGCCGCAGCCTGCATCAAGGATGACGCCGGGCGTGATCTTCACCAGCTCAAGACGCTGCAACATGCGCTCGCGCACTTCGCGCTGTAATATCGCGGCCGCGTCGTAACTGCCTGCCGCACGGTCGAACGACGCGCGTACCCTGGCCTTGTCGATCAAGTATTCATCGCTCATTGCGCAGCACCCGGGTCAGGTTGGAGAAAATCACGCACGCTGTCGATGAACTGCGCCGTATGCGAGAGGAAAGGCGCATGGCCTGCGCCCGCGATCACGCGCAGGCTGGCATACGGCAGATGCCGGGCCAGCCAATGGGCAGCCTGCACTGGAGCGAGGCTGTCGCGATCGCCATGGACCAGCAACACAGGTTGCTGCAAGGCGGCCAGCTCGGGACGCAGGTCGTTCTGCAACAGCACGTCAAGCGCGGCTTCGAGCGCCAGCGGCGATGGCACAGGGCGCTCGGCCAGCACCCGGCGCAGCTCCTTGATGGTGGCGCGCGCATCGCTGGCCCCCATGCATTGCAAAGTCAGGAACTTGATCAAGGTGGTGGCATAATCCTCGCCCACTTGTTGCGCGAATTTCTGGAACACAGGGGCGGTAATGCCGTACTCCCAGGGCTGTGAATGCCCCCGCTCGGTATTGATGAAGCGCGGCGTGCTCCCTACCAGCACCAGGCGCCGCACCCGCTCAGGCTGGCTCAAAGCCAGCCGCATGGCGACCAGGCCGCTCAATGACCAGCCGACGATATCGGCATGGGCAGGCAGAATGGGCGGCAGCGACGCCACCATTTCATCGAGATTGCTCGCGATCACGCCCTGGCTCAATCCCATGCCCGGCAAGTCCACGATATGCAGCTCAAAGGACTGGGAAAGCTTTTTCACCAAAGGCTGCCAGACGCCGCCATGCATGCCCCAGCCGTGAACCAGCACCAGGGGCCGCCCTTTGCCGGTGACGTCGACATGAATACTGCTCATGCAGCCTCCAATGTATGCATTGCTGCCAGCAAACGCCGGACATCCTCATGCGTATGCGCGGCGGATATCGATATCCGCAATCTTGCCGTGCCCTTGGGCACGGTCGGAGGGCGGATGGCCGGCACCAGGATACCGGACTCAAGCAAGCGCTTGCTTACCTGCAGCGCCTCTTCGTTGCTACCGATGACCACGGGCTGTATCGCAGTTTCGGATGCCATCAGCTGCCAGCGCTGCAATCGGCATGACGCCCTGAAATCCGCGATCAAGGCATGCAGATGGGCACGTCGCGCATGGTCCTGCTCGATCAATTGCACGCCGGCCATGGCGGCAGCCGCCACTGGCGCCGGGCTCGCCGTGGTGTAGATATAGGGACGGGCCGTTTGCATCAGGTAATCGGTAAGGATTTTCGGGCCTGCCACGAATGCGCCCGCCGCCCCCGCAGCCTTGCCCAGGGTCGCCATGTAGATGATGCGGGGCGAATCCAGCGCGAAGTGCTCCAGCACGCCACGGCCATGAGCGCCCAGCACGCCGAAGCCATGGGCGTCATCCAGCATCAGGTAGGCATCGTAGCGATCGCATAGCGAGAGCAATTCCGGGACAGGCGCCAGGTCGCCGTCCATGCTGAACACGGCATCGGCCACTACCAGCTTGCGCCTGGCCTGGCTTTGCGCCAGCAAGCGCTCGAGGCCTGCCAAATCGTTGTGTGCATAGCGCTTGAGTTCGGCACGCGACAGCAATGCCGCATCATTGAGCGAGGCATGGTTGAGCTTATCGGCAAAGATGGCGTCCTCGCGGCCGCACAGCGCAGTGATAATGCCCAGGTTCGCCATGTAGCCGGTAGTGAACAGCAGAACGCCGGGCAAGCCCATGAAAGCCTGCAAGGCATGCTCAAGCGCTTCGTGCGCCTGCTGGTGCCCGGTGACAAGATGGGATGCGCCGGTGCCGGCGCCGGCTATGGCGGCGCAATCCCGCATCGCAGAGATCAGGGCAGGATGGGCAGCCAAACCAAGGTAGTCGTTGCTGCAGAACGAGAGCAAGCGCTTACCGTCGACCTTGACATGCACGCCCTGCATGCCGTGAAGCACACGGCGCTGGCGCAGCAAACCCAAGCCCGCACGTTCGGCGAGCTCGGCTTGCAATGCGTCCAGCAATGGGGTGGCTGCTTCTGCCGGGTGAGGTTCCAGCATGGAAGGCATCGTGATTTAAAGCGGACGGATGCCGAGTTTGTCGAACAGCTTGCGGTCGGTTTCGGCTTCGGGGTTGTCCGTGGTCAGCAGCTTCTCGCCATAGAAAATCGAGTTGGCGCCGGCCAGGAAGCACAAGGCCTGGATGCCTTCGTGCATGCTTTGGCGACCTGCGGACAAGCGCACGAAGCTCTGCGGCATGGTGATGCGGGCTGCCGCGATCGTGCGCACGAACTCGAACGGGTCCAGCTCGTCCATGCCATACATCGGCGTGCCTTCCACCTGGGTCAGCAGGTTGATCGGCACGCTTTCGGGCGGGCGTTCCATATTGGCAAGCTGCGCCAGCAGGCCGGCACGCTGGGCACGGGATTCGCCCATGCCGATGATGCCGCCGCAGCAGACGTTGATGTCCTGCTCGCGTACGCGGTCCAGGGTATCCAGGCGGTCCTGGTAGGTACGCGTCGTGATCACATCGCCGTAATATTCGGGCGCGGTGTCCAGGTTGTGGTTGTAATAGTCGAGGCCGGCATCCTTCAATTGCTCGGCCTGGCCGTCCTTGAGCATCCCCAGGGTAGCACAGGTTTCAAGGCCCATCGCCTTCACTTCGCGGATCATGGCCAGCACCGGCTCGAGGTCGCGCTGCTTCGGGCTGCGCCATGCCGCGCCCATGCAGAAGCGGCTGGCGCCATTTTCCTTGGCGGCCCGCGCAGCAGAGAGCACTTCCTCCAGCTGCATCAAATCCTGTTTTTCCACATCGGTGTGGTAACGCGCGGCTTGCGGACAATAGCCGCAGTCTTCGGAACAGCCGCCGGTCTTGATCGAGAGCAGCGTGCTCACCTGTACGCCATTGGGATCGAAATTCTCACGGTGCACCGACTGGGCGCGGTGCATCAGGTCTGAAAACGGCAACTCGAACAGCGCGACGATCTCATCGACGCTCCAGCGCTTGGGCGCTTCCACACGGGCCTGGGTCTTGGCGCGCTCCACGCGGTCCAGGCCGCGTATATCAATCACTGAATCTCGCATGTGTTTCCTTTTATTCTGTTGTCTCGACGGTATATTCCTGCCATGGCTCCTTGCGTGCGCGCAAGATGTCACGCACTCCCAGGGGGACTATCACCAGGATGCTGACCGCCCATATGATCAGGGCAAGATTCAACCCTCCTCCTACCCAACCTGCCATATTGGAACTAAAGTTGAGCAGCACCACCCAGGCGCCGAGCAAGCCATAGAAACGATAGCCCGCAGGCACCAGGTAGTCACAAACGCGGGTACAGGGATGGTTTGCCATCGAGGCATAGGTAAAAATGGAGGCAGCAATCCAGAAGGGGATCAATACCGGTATCACCACAGCAAGGCTGGAGAAGAAAGGGAAGCTTTGTGCTGCCCGCATCTGCTGCTTGGCAGTGATGATTTTGGTAGCCATGATATCAAAATGGAATTGAAAAGCGGATTATAGCTTGTCAACATTCCAGACAACAATACATTTACAGTTGATTAAATATTAATCAACTGTATTTTCCACCTCTTGTACGCTCACCCGTGGAGTTTTCAACTTAGTCTGGTTTTTCCCAAAATTGAAAATGAGGCTATGAGGGCCTGCATAAACCATGTGCACAACCTCTACCCCCATCGCATCCAATTTCTTCATAAGCGCATTGAATTGGTTGGCTAGGCAGTTTTGCTTGTTCCAAGAAAACAGGGAGGAAGCGAGGTCTCCCAATGTCAACCTCACGACTGGGCAATGCAATAAGGATTTGATTTCGGCATCCGGAATGTAGCGAGAGCAGGAAACCGCCAGCACTATTTCACTCGCTCCAGAAAGTTGCTCCAACCCATCGACCGTGAATCGCACTTGGTCGTCGCCCCCATCGACTGGCTGCCACGATTGACTGACCTCGTCCCAATCCATGACGAGGTCTATCCTTTCTTCCGCCAGGATTTGGCCGGATAAAAACGCAACATGAGGTGGCGCATTGCCACCATAGACGACCTTTAACGTTTCAGGGCCATAACAGTGGCTTGCTTCCTGAACTCGTTGCTTCATGGCCTGTAACAGCTCCAATGAATAGTCCTGGATTTCATAACTGCAGCGCTGACCAGTGACATGTTCAGGCAGGGACTTCATTAACCCTTGCTCCCTACCCACGCCCAGCACCAGCACGTGGTTCAGCAGGTTTTGTCGATAGTCCAGGTCTATCTTCCGTATCTCTGATCCGAAGCCGACAATCAGACCCAGCAACGCCGCAATCCCGATCGCCAACCCCAATAGATTGAGTGCATTGCTAAGCATGATGCCAATCAACGCCATCAGGCTGATGCGAAAGACCCAACTGCTCCAGCGATTCGAGAGGAGCGCCCACTCCAGCAGCTGATGTGTTGCGTGGCTTAAATATTGATAATCCATGGTATTCCAAGTGCCTGTCCCGAATCATCGCCGCGCACGCGTACGAAACAATTGATCAAACGGCAATATCGAGAAATATTCAGAAAACACCGTGCTTGAAACCTCAAAACACGATGAAGATGGCGCTAAAAAGGCGCAGACAGGCTATTGCTGGGGAGGGGCGCGGAGCAGAGAGGAAAAGTAATGCGGAGGAGAAACCTTGTGGAAGCTATGCTCCCTCCAGTCAGGCAACCGGAAAGTGAAGTTATAAAAGATTGCGATGAAGACAATGGCTGCCAGCATCGGCACACTATCGAGAAAGGACTTGGGCTTGCGCGCCATGCCGACTTCGACGGCGTTGAGATTTTCATCGGCTTGAAAAGTTGGAACCTCCATACGCTCCATACTCTTGCCAGTGACTTCATGCAAATGAATGCCGCTTTCTGTCGTCGTCATTGGCTGTCCAGCAGGATGCGCATGCAAAAGCGGCAGGAAACCCTGCAAGCAAGCCAAGAATAATACTAGCCACAAAGATAGATTGTTGAGTCGGCGAAAAACCATTCAGCGATCATGAATGCATTTATTTACTTACACATTCTAACAAAATAAGAAACCGATGAATATCCAGATAGAGTGTATTTGCATCTGCATTCAGCGCATCGACCTATCAAGCCTTCCCTACAGCTATGGCGCATTCCGCCGCCAATTTCCGACCCCAATTGTGCCTAATGCGTTCAATCAACAATGATCTAGGACGAGGAATAGCATCCGATCGGATCGTATTGACGTCCTAATCCTTGTAGCTTTCATTACAGAAGCCGTGCTGGTCCACACCGCATAGTATAACCAGCTCATGGAAGTCACCCCTCTCAGCATTTCTCACCAACCCTCTATTAAGGAAACATTCCCTTGCAAATTGTCAATGTTGGTATATGATTTCGATATATACAGATCTGTATATTTATTCCAATAAAACCACTTGAGGAGAAAGTAAATGGAAGCTTTATTGATAGGCGCTGTCGCTTGTGTCACGGCCTTGATCTTATCCGCCTGGCTGATGACTTTTGCCAAATGGTTCCCGATCAAGGGCGTTGATGAGTTCCTGATCGACTATAAGACCATGATTCGGGCGCACATCGACTATGCCCTGATGGCGCTATTTGGATTAAGCTTTTATGGCCTGGGAATCCCGCTTCCGACAGCAGCCTGTGTCTGCCTGGCAATAGGCGGATTCACCAATCCCACCATCTTCACGATTGCAGCTTTCGACACGGATTTCTGGTCCAAGAAAAAGTGGAAGGTATTCACCGCATTGAGCTTCGTGGTATCGACGATCGGCTTCATGTGGATTTCGTTCACTATCCTGATGCATGTGATCAATACGCTATAACACCATACAAATTGGTATACTCAATGCTCGACCTAAAACGGTCAGGTCATCATCCCTCTTGGCACACTAGGTGGCTGGCAAGAAATATAGGCCGTTACTTCAGGCTTTACATTTCCTTGTTTGAACATTAGTTCACACCTTATGCTCCAAGAGGGAGGAGTTGCTTGGCGATAGAGACTGCGATCCCTAATAACTTGAGAGGCCTATCATGCAAAATCAACATTTCAAGCTCGGTGAATACAAGCTGCATCGCTTAGGGTTCGGGGCAATGCGCATTACCGGTACCGGCGTGTGGGGAGAACCCGCCGACCTGGCAGAGAGCATCGCCACTTTAAAGCGGGTTCCGGAATTGGGTATCAATTTCATCGATACCGCCGACAGCTATGGACCTGATGTGAGTGAAGTGCTGATCCGCAAGACCTTGCATCCGTACAAGGACCTGCTCATCGCCACCAAGGGCGGCCTGACACGCCATGGGCCGGATATATGGGCGCCTGTCGGCAGGCCGGAATATCTCCGGCAATGCGTACTGATGAGCTTGCGACGACTGGGGATTGAGCAGATCGGGTTATGGCAACTGCACAGGATAGATCCCAAAGTCCCGCGGAAGGAGCAATTCGAAGCCATAGCCGAATTCCAGAAAGAAGGCCTGATCGAGCACATCGGCCTGAGCGAGGCGACGGTAGACGACATCAAGGCCGCCCAGCAGCATTTCGAAGTGGTGACGGTGCAAAACCAATACAACATGGCCTTCCGTCAACATGAGGATGTCCTCGATTACTGCACGCAGCACAATATCGGCTTCATCCCCTGGTTCCCCCTGGCGACGGGCAACCTGCCGGTTGAAAAGACCGCGCTTGGGGAAATCGCCAGGAAATACGGCGCGACGCCGTTCCAGATTGCCCTGGCTTGGCTGCTGCAAAGAAGCCCAGTGATGCTGCCTATCCCCGGGACCAGCAAGGTCAAGCACCTGGAGGAAAACACGAAAGCTGCAGACATTACGCTTGACCCCAGCGACTTTGAAAAACTGTCCAGTATTCAATCGACATAATACTGGCAAGGCCGCATCACGGCGCCAAGCTACATGCCTGATACAAGAGGCAGCGCCGCCTGTCTGGCTGCCTCCTTCCACCTCATCATCTCGGCTGACCTCGAGTAGGCATCCGAGAATCGCACCAGCTCGGATTTGTCGTTGATATCCAACTTGGTATAAATCACCTGCAGGTAATGCCTCACGGTAGTGGGAGACAACGCCAGACCAGCGGCAATTTCCTTGTAAGACTTGCCGTCCGCATATTCAAGCGCGATCTGTTTTTCACGTTTCGTGAGCTTGTTGAAAAGTGGCTGGCGGCTGATATCTATCCTTTCCAGCCCGCCGGCGCATAGCCTTTTCACCTGGAGCAAGCCGGAAGGGCATATCCAGCCCTCGTCCAGCATGCCTAGCGGAACCCTGCCCTTTTCTTTCCAATGCGGCCATAACTCGTTCACAAAGCCGTTGAAGGCGGCATCGGAGCAGAGGATGCTCCCCTCGCTGTCCAAAAAGGCAGTCGAGGCATGCAACAGCTGGTTGGGGATGCGCATTCTCTCAATTTCCGCTTGCAGGTTGGATTTCCAGCTGGCATACAAGTGCAGGGTGATTTTCTGCTTGATTGCGACATCCCGTTGGCTAAAAGCCTTTGCATATTTGCCCGAGCGAAAAAGCGAGATGAAGAGAAAAGACTGATTGTCAGGAAAGAAGATGGAGGTACACAAGGCCTGGCGGATATGCTGCTCGCCATTCAACGACTTGAGGCCCGGGGTGGAATACAAATCCGCGTGTTGGTAGTGAATGGTCGTTCTTGGCTTCAGCTGTACGTTCAAGGCCAGTGTGTCATCCCCGTTCACCGACCTCCAATGCTCTTCAAACGCCAGTGGCAACTCGTGCCTGAACGAGCTGCGCAACTGGAAGCCAACCTTGGCCGGGGACATGATGCCCCACCAGGCCTGGTCGAAGCCAATCAATTTGTCCAGCTGGCGAAGCGCGGACTGCTGAAACGAATCAGGCGGCTCCAGCAGCGCGGATTGATAGAGATCGCCCAGCAATACCTCGTCAAACGCAAAATCTAACGCAGCCATTCTTCCCCCTGCATTTGCATGATGGGCATGCCTGCCGCCCATACTCATAATAATGCGCTCATCCTAACAAAATAATAATCCCGGAGGGGCAATACGATGATATTAAACAGGATGTTGCTGATCAAACTATGGTTCATCGCGGATGCGGTATTGGCGCTGTTTCCGCCATTGTATTGGTGGGTGAACGGCCAGCCGGCCATGCTGGGTCTTCCGGCAACGCTGGTCTATTTCCTGCTGGTATCGATATGCATCACGGCCAGCGTGGTGGCGGCTTATTATCTGGATTCCGATGGGAGCGCAGCCCGATGACCATTACCTTTGGCTTGCTCATCGGCTTCTTCGTCATGGTCGTGACCATCCTGCAGCTGACCAAACGCAAGGACAGATCCTTTACCGATTATGCCGTGGGCGGACGTTCTTTTGACGCCAGGTTCCAGGCGATGTCCTTCCTCAACACCTGGTATCCAGGGGCGATGTTCACCGCGTTTGGTGGGCTTGCTGCAGCAAGCGGCGTAATCTCATTCTATGTTTTGGTGTACAGCCTGCTGACTGTGGTACTGATGTATGTCATGGCGCAGGCGGTATGGACGTGGGGCAAGCATTTTGACCTGAAGACCCAGCCGGACCTTTTTGCCCTGCGCTACAACTCGCGCCATATACGCACCATTGCCGCCGTGATCGGCATCATTTCCGGGATACCCTGGCTGGTCCTGGGCATGCAGGCGCTGGGCGGGTTGTTCCAGTACATGTCTATCGGCAAGCTCGGCTTCACCAGCGCGGTAATCCTGGGCGTGGCGGTCATTGCGCTTCGGCAAGTATGGACAGTCCGCATGGGCATGCGCGGCGTGGTGATCTCGGATATGGCGCAGGGTATCGTGGCCTATATCATCGGAAACGCAGTCTTGATCGGCCTGATCGTATGGCTGGTCAACACCAAGGGAATACAACTGGCGTCGCTCCCCACGTCCATGTTCACCCTCCCCGGCCTTGGCAGCAAGGAGGGGCCTTTGTACGTATTCAGCCTGATATTGACCGGCACCGTAGGCGGCTGGTGCTGGCCGTATATCTTTGTCAGGCTGTTTACTGCCGATAGCGTGCATAGCCTGAAAAAATCCGCGGCGCTCGCCATGCCGCTTTCCTTGTTGTTCGGCGCTGCGCTGCTGATTTTCGGTATGCTGGCCTCCGGCCTGCCCGCCGTGGCGGACCAGCCCAACGATGTCTGGTTCCTGGCCAGCCAGGAAGCCGGTGGCGTATGGTTGCTGGGCATCGCCGGCATGATATTGCTGGCAGCCTCCATGGGGCACATTGACGGCAACATCCAGGCCACGGGCGCACAGATAGCCAACGACCTGTTCGGCAACTACCGTCCCCTGACGCACCCCCAGCTGATTTTCATTGCCAAGTTCGGCATGGTGCTGCTCACGGCCTTGTCGGCGTGGCTGTCCTGCCTGACATTGCCGGCCCTGTTCTCGCTGGCGGTGTTGGCCTACCAAGGCATCATCCAGCTTGCCGTCCCGCAGTTCCTGGGCATCTTCTGGAAAAAAGGCAATGCCGCGGGCGCGATTGCGGGCATGGTGCTGGGATTCCTGACCGCTGTCCTACTTGAGGCGGCCTTTCCCGAACTGCTGGGCCATACCTACGGCTTGAGTTCGGGTCTGATCGGCTTGGCGGTCAACCTGGCGGTTTATGTCGCGCTGGCTTACCTGAGGCCCAACTCGGCGGACGAGCAGCTAAGAATTGATGCGCTATTCCAGATAGCCAAAAAACCTGCCAATACCGAGCAAAGGTTTGATCATGTCCAAGCAAGCTGAATTGGAATCGGCCATCCCTCAGCATTTGAGGCAACCGGGCAATTGCCCGTTCCGCGGCAGGACCAAAGCGCTGCCGTACCCGACCTATGTCGCAAGGTTTCCCGCTACGGTCTCACAGGTCGTTATCTGCTATCTCGGCATACAGACTTTAGGGCAAGAGAATATGCCGGCTTTCCAGACTGCAAATCATGCCATGGTTTCGCTGCTGGGATTGCCGGATGGTCCGCAGTATTGGGACCAGTCCACGTTTATCGACAGGGCGGGCTTTACCAATCTTTTGTTTGCTTTGTACTGGCGCAACCCTGCGCGTTATGACCGATGGACCGAGTGCGGCAATGTGGCAGATTGGTGGGAATCCCGGGAAAGGGAAACTGATGGAATCGGGTATTTCAAAGAGGTCTTCACACCCCGGAGCAGTCATCTTGAAACCCATTATGCCACCTGGGAACCCCAGGCATTAGGCAACCTGGGCGACAGAATGAGCGGGGAAATCATCGAGCATGCTTATTGGGGCGCCATGCGGGACAGGATTCCCGCCTCCCAGGCCGGCACCTTGTCGCCAGTGGGCAGACCGCTCATTACCAACAAGCCTGGCAATGAAAAGCGGCGAGTCATCATTCCCCATGAGAACCTGTGCATTATCCGCTCAGGCCAGGACTGGGAAAATGCCGACCAGCAGGAGATTGACTTGTACAAAGAGGTCATCCTGCCGCAATTGTCGCAAGGCATGCGTTTTTTAAACCAAAATGGACTGGACATCGGATGCCTGAGCAACCGCTTCGTCAATATCGTTGATTCAAACGGCGCTATAAGGAAGCAAAGTTATGGCCTGAGTTACTGAACTGGTCTCGATGCCCTGGAAAAATGGGCTGCTATCCATGAAACCCACCTGCGCATTTTCGGAGCAGCGCAAGCGTATATGGGAAAGTTAGGCAGTGCCGCAAAACTCACGACTTACCATGAAGTCGCCGTCATGACGGCAAGAGAGCAAAGTTTCGAATACATCAATTGCCATGCTTACACCGGTATGTTGAACCTGGGGCACCGGTCGCCATGAAACAACACCCGATTGAGGAGTATTCGCCGCCTCAGCAACACTTATCAACAAGCAAAATGGCTTATGCCAATACAGTTGGCATAAGCCATTTTTAACTCGCGCCAGCAAGGCTGGAATCAATATGACCTACAGCAAAAACACCTTATTGCCTTTGCTTTTGGTTAACGTCGGTGCCACCTTGCTCAGGTTCTTTCTTGAAGCGCTGGCTCTTTTCTTTTGCGTTGGTCGGGACAGCACCGTCTTTCAGGCTCTCGCTACGGCTTCCTTCTGTCGTGCCTTGCTCCTGGGATTCAAGGTAATTCCCGTTTGAAGTGCTATCAGGCACCGCATGTTTCTGCTTGTGCGCAGGCGGGACATCGCCAGTAGTATCCGCCGCATAGGCATGGGGCATCAGTATTACCAGAAAGGCTGACATGAGCACGCTATAAAAACCCTTCATTACGTTCTCCTTCCAATTGGTCATTGATACGAAGCCTCATGCTAAGGGATTTTTTCATGCATCAATGTAGGTCCTGGCTTGATCTGGTTGTCAGTCCAAACTGTGATTACTGTAGGAGATCGCTTCGACTTGGAAAACGAGGAGGAAATTTATCATCCAATCTGCCAGCCATCGTTAATATTCAAATTTTCTATATTAATAGCCAATAAATTTCATTATTTTTCACTTAAGAAATCTTCCATAATCTTATTACTGTCGTCACTAGGCAAAGATTATGAATAAAGCAGCGACTATCTCCACCATCAGCGCACAATCGCAGAAAAGGTGCGCCCAGATATTCAATATAGGCTCCATCGTGGCGATTACCGCGATGCCGGCGTTTCCGGTGCTATTTATCTGGATAGGCATTTCAATCTTCGTCTACTCAGCCAATATCCAGCATCCCAGCCCGTTGGTGCGGCGATATACCCAGTATGCCGGGTACCGCTTTTACGGAGTCTCCGGCTGCCTGCTTGCCTCGATGATATTTGCCGGTGTCTTGATTCCCATGGTCGGCAATGCCCTGCACCTGGTATTGATACTCTGGGCGATCGCGTTTCTCGTTGTCGTGCCTGCAGGCTTGTCCTCCTTAATCAAGGCACGCAAAGAAGCCTGGCGGGACATCAGCATAGACACGCCCTAATACCATCCCTACTCAGCCTGCTTTGCGCTTCGAGCAAAATCGGGCATCAGGCATTACAATCCCTTTTCCGTCCATCTGCGCCCTCAAGGGCAAATCATCCCTATGGCAGGACTCGTGGAAATGCTGTTCCCTCAGTCATGCCTGCTTTGCTCAAGCTGGCAGGCAGGCCCGCTGGGCATATGCGTCGGTTGCCTGGACGATATGCCATGGCACATGGAAAACGCCTGCCCTCAATGTGCGCTGCCAAGCCGGGACAACATGCTGTGCGGGCAATGCCTGAAAACCCCGCCTGCGTTCGATGCCGCCCACAGCCTGTTTCAATACCGGTTTCCGCTATCGGCGGTGCTGCAGCAATACAAATACGGGCAATTGCTGTCCCTTGCCCGCACGATGGGGTTGCTGCTTGCCGAACATGTAGGCAGGCAATCGGCCGCCGACTGCATTATCCCGATGCCATTGCATCGCCGGCGCCTACAGGAACGCAGCTTCAACCAGTCTGCGGAGATTGCCAAGGTGGTCAGTGAACAATTGCATATTCCCCTCGCCTTGCAGGCATGCGCGCGTATCAAGCCGACGCCGCCGCAGGCGAGCCTGCCTTACAAGCAGCGCATCAAGAACATGCACGGCGCCTTCGAATGCCGGGCGGTATTGAAAGATATGCGCGTGATATTGCTGGATGACGTCATGACAACCGGCGCTAGCCTCGACGCGCTTGCAAAAACAGTGAAGGGTGCGGGCGCCAGCCATGTAGAATGCTGGGTGATCGCCCGTACCATTGCAGAATGAACCATGTTTGAAATCGTGTTATACCAGCCCGAAATTCCGCCCAACACCGGCAACATCATACGCCTATGCGCCAACAGCAACACCCGCCTGCACTTGGTCAAGCCTCTAGGGTTCCAGCTGGAGGACAAACAGCTCAAACGCGCGGGGCTGGATTACCATGAATATGCCAGCCTGGTCGTGCACGAAGACTGGGAAGCCTGCAAACAGGCGCTTGCTGGACGCAGGATGTTCGCGCTTACCACCAAGGGCAGCACCCGTCATAGCGATATTCGCTTCCTGCCTGGCGACGTGTTTGTGTTTGGCCCGGAAACACGCGGCCTGCCGGAAGAAATCCGCGCCGAGTTCAGCCCGCAGCACAGGGTCAGGTTGCCGATGATGCCGGAAAGCCGCAGCCTCAACCTGTCTAACTCGGCCGCCATCCTGCTGTACGAAGCCTGGCGCCAGCATGATTTCGCTGGCGCAGTCTAGCGCGGGATATCTGATGCTAGGTCAATAAGCCCAGGCATGCGGCTCGAGATAAAATCAATTCCCGCCTCATACCCATATAACAAAAAAGCACCATCGCTGGTGCTTTTAAAGATTGCGTTTTTGACGCCAACGCTATAGCGATTCGGACTTCTGCTCCCGGCTGAGCAGGTTCTCCATCGCTTGCCGCGGTGAACGGCCATGCGACAATACCTGGTCAACCTCCTGCGTAATCGGCATCTCAACTCCCAGCAGGCTGGCGCGCTTGACCACCTCGCGCGCGGTATGCACGCCTTCAGCCACGTGGCCCAGGGTCTTGAGGATTTCCTGCAGGGTCTGGCCGTTGGCAAGGCGCAGGCCCACCTCACGGTTACGCGAATATTGCCCGGTACAGGTCAGAATCAAGTCGCCTGCGCCGGTCAAGCCCATGAAGGTTTCCTTGGCGCCGCCCAAGGCCACGCCGAAGCGCGTCATTTCGGCCATGCCGCGCGTAATCAATGCGGCGCGGGCATTGTTGCCGCACTGCATGCCGTCGCTGATGCCTGCGGCAATTGCCAATACGTTCTTGAGCGCGCCGCCGACCGACACCCCGATGACATCGGTGCTGGTATAGACGCGGAAGTTGCCGCCATGCAGCATCGCGCCGGCCGTGGCGGCAAAATCCGCATCATTGGCGGCCAGGGTCACGGCAGTGGGTAATCCGCGCACCAGCTCCGCCGCGAAACTCGGCCCGGACAAGACGCCCCAGTGGCGGCTGTCGCCCAGCTCATCCTGCGCGACCTCATGCGGCAACTTGGCAGTGGCGGCCTCCAAGCCTTTGGAAGCCCAGACCACGGGGGCGGTAGCACCCAGCTGCTTGATATCCTTCAACGTATTACGGAAACCGTTGGTCGGCACCACCGAGACGATGAGGTCGGCACCATCCAACGCACGGCCGAGATCGCCTTCCACCGTGAGCTGGTCGCCGAACGCGAAGTCGCCGAGGTATTGCAGGTTGGCACGCGTCACCTGCATATCCATGATATGCGCCTGGTTGCGCGTCCAGAGTGAGACCTGGTGCTGGCGGCTGATTTGCAGGGCCAGTGCAGTACCCCAAGCGCCAGCGCCTAAAACTGAAATTTTCATAGTGGATTAATAGTGGACTATTTAACCAGCCGCATCAAAAGCCCCACAGGGAGGAAGCCAATATATAGCCCGTGATGCCGTCCCTATGCTTGACCTTGACCCAGCCATTGACCGGCGACTCCAGCATGTCGAGCACGACATCCTTGTCGGCCTTGCCCAGCAGTGCTGAGGCTGCATCCGCAGCCTGGCGTATGTCGGCCTGGCCGCCCTTGACCAGCACGGTACGTTTGTTTGCAAGCTGCTTGGCCTCGATCCAGTTGAGGCCGCCCTGCGCGTCACGTACTTTCAGCCAGTCTCCCAGGTTCACGATCACCTCGACGGGATAGCCTTGGCCAAGAATATATGTTCTCTTGCCCTGTGCGGAAGGGGCGTCGTACACCACCGCCTTGGGCACGGACACGGAACGGAATTCGACTGCTGATGCCAGGATAGGCATCAGCAGCATTGCGACAGCTAAAGACAGCTTAGTGTGTGGTTGCGCCATTCGCCTTGGCCTGCTCTTGTTTTTGCTGTGCATACAGCGCTTCAAAGTTGACAGGGTTGAGCAATACAGGTGGGAAACCTGCGCGCGTCACGATATCGGAGATGGTTTCGCGTGCGTATGGGAAAATGATGTTCGGGCAAGTCACGCCGAGGATGATGTCGATATTGTCCTGAGGCACGTTGCGAATCTGGAAAATACCGGCCTGGGCCACTTCCACCAGGAACACTGTCTTGTCGCCGAGCTTGGAAGTCACGGTCACGGTGACCACTACTTCGTAAATGCCGTCTTCCAGTTGGGCGGTGGCATTGCTCAACTCGATGGAAACCTGAGGCGCTTCGCGCTGAATGAAAATTTGCGGGGCATGCGGGATTTCCAGCGAGAGGTCCTTGACGTAGACCTTCTCGATACCGAATGCCGGTTGTTGCTCTTGTGCTGCTGCCTGTTCTTCTGCCATGTCTCTTCCCTTGACTTCGGGTTGCGCCAAGCGCGTCCCTACATATTAATAAAATTAAAAACCAAAAAGCGTCTAAAACTCAAGCCTGCCATTCTATCCGCTTCAGCCCAGGTTTTGTACTACAAAACCGTGACACTATTTCGCCAGCAACGGGTCCAGCTTGCCGGCCATATCGAGCGCACGCAGGTCATCGAACCCGCCCACATGCACATCGTCGATATAGATTTGCGGAACAGTGCGCCTGCCGGTCTGCTCCATCATTTTCAGCCTGAGCTCGGGCTCGAGGTCGACGCGCACCTTGTTGATCTGCTGCACGCCCTTGCTCAGCAGCAAGCGCTCGGCATTGATGCAGTAAGGGCAAGTGCCGGTGGTATACATGAGGATATTCGCCACGGCCTATCCTTTCACCAGCGGCAGCTTGGCGTCCTGCCAGGCCTTGACGCCGCCCTGCAATTGCTTAACCTGCTTGAATTCGTTTTTTGCCAGGATAACCGCCGCCTTGCCGGCGCGCACGCCGCTTTCGCAATACACCAGCACCGGCTTGTCCTTGAACTTGCTCAACTCCTTGAGGCGCTCGGGCAGCTGCGCCAATGGGATATGCTTGGCATCGGCGATATGGCCGGCCGCGAATTCGGCGTCGTCACGCACATCCAGCACCACGGCATGGGAACGGTTGATCAAGATCACCGCATCGCTGGCGCTGACGGCAGCCCCGGCCCCGCGCTTGATCGTCGGCAGCAGCAACATGATGCCGGAGCCTATTGCCAGCCCGATCCACAATGCGTTCTTTGCAAAAAAATCCACAGTCACCTCAAGATATGCCGAAAAGCATTATTGTACTCAAATTACCACCGCCGACAGGCGGCCATTTCAGACTAGATGATGCCGGCCGGGAAAAATTCAAGGCCGGATTGCAAAAAACTGAACAAAAACCATTCCTGGCGGATCAAATCGGCGATTAAACAAGCGTGATTGGCAAAAACTCTCTAAAATACAGGGCTATTTCTTGACTCACCGGAATCCTGACCGCAATGACTGTAACGCCTGCCTTACTCGTTATCCTTGATGGCTTCGGCTACCGTGAAGATAGCCACGACAATGCCATCGCCCTGGCCAATACGCCCAATATCGACCGCTTCTGGTCGCAGTACCCGCATACCCTGATCAACGCCTCCGAGACGTTCGTCGGCTTGCCCAGCGGTCAGATGGGCAATTCCGAAGTCGGCCACCTGAACATCGGCGCCGGACGCGTCGTGTTCCAGGATTTCGAGCGCATCAACCGCTCCATCGAATCGAGGGAGTTCTTCAGCAACCCCGTCCTGGTCGAGGCAGTCAACAAGGCCAAGGCCGGGCACAAAGCCGTGCATATCCTCGGCCTGGTATCCGACGGCGGCGTGCACAGCCACCAGGACCATATCCACGCCACGATTGAAATGGCTGTGAAAGCCGGCGTGGAAAAGGTGTATGTGCATGCCTTCCTCGACGGGCGCGACACCCCGCCGATCAGCGCCAAGCCATACCTGGAAAAACTTGAACAAGCCTGCGCCAGCATTGGCGGCGGCAAGATCGCCTCGATTTGCGGCCGTTTCTATGCCATGGACAGGGATAAGCGCTGGCCTCGCGTGGAAGCGGCCTACAACCTCATTACCGACGGACAGGGCGAGTTTGCCGCGGCTACCGCCCTGCAAGGCCTGGAAGCCGCCTATGCGCGCGGCGAGAAGGACGAGTTCGTCAAGGCCACCGCGATTGCGGCAGCCGGCGAGCAGCCCGTGACCCTGGAGGACGGCGACGTGGTGATCTTCGTCAACTTCCGTTCCGACCGTGCCCGCCAACTCACGCACGCCTTGCTCGACCCCGACTTCGAAGGCTTCAACCGCCGCCGCCAGCCCAAGCTGGCAGGCTTCTACACGCTGACCCTCTACGACAAGGCGGAAACCCGGGCTACGCCGATTTTCGCCCCGGTGGAAATCCGCAATACCTTCGGCGAATATGTCGCCCAGCACGGCTTGACACAATTACGCATTGCCGAGACCGAGAAATACCCGCACGTCACTTTCTTCTTCAATGGCGGCGAGGAACAAGTGTTCAACGGCGAAGACCGCATCCTGGTCCCTTCCCCCAAGGTGGCGACCTACGACTTGCAGCCCGAGATGAGCGCCTACGAAGTCACGGACAAGCTAGAAGCCGCCATCCTGAGCAAAAAATACGACGCCATCATCTGCAACTATGCCAATTGCGACATGGTGGGCCACTCCGGCGACCTCAACGCCTCGATCAAGGCCGTGGAAACCATAGACACCTGCATTGCCCGCATCGTCAAGGCAATGGAAAGCATAGGCGGGCAAATGATCATCACGGCTGACCACGGCAATGTCGAGCAGATGCGCGACTACGAGAACAACCAGCCCCATACCCAGCACACCACTAATCAGGTGCCGCTGTTCTTCATCGGCAAGCCTGCCACCCTGGCCGCCCCGGGCACCGGCTCGCTATGCGACCTGGCGCCGACGCTGCTAGCCATGATGGGACTCAAGCAGCCGCCTGAAATGACCGGTAAATCCCTGGTCGTTTTCCAGGCGGAATAGCGTATGCACGTGCGCTGGCTCAGCATGCTGCTTGCGAGCAGCCTTTCTGCCGCGCCAGCCGCATGGGCCGCCAAGAACGACCCGGAAAAGCCCAAGGCGGCGCTGGATGAAATCCACCAGCGCCTGGAATCGCTGAAGAAAGAGCTGGACAGCTCCAAGGAGGCGCACGCCGAGGCGGCCGACGCGCTCAAGAAGAGCGAAAAGGCCATCAGCGACGCCAACCGCAAACTGATTGAGCTCAAGCAGCAACAGCAGGAAAGCAGCCAGGCCTTGCAATCCCTGCAAAAACAGAAAGCTGCGCATGAGGCTGAGCTCAAGCAACAGCAGGCGCTGCTGAACCAGCAGTTCTACCAGCAATACCTGCACGGCAAACCCAACCAGGCCCAGGTGCTATTGCAGCAGCAGGACCCCAACGCCGCGGCACGCCAGTTGCATTACTTCGGCTACGTATCCCAGGCGCGCAAGGAACTGATGGACGCAGCCTCCGCCAACATTGCCAAGGTGGAAGCCCTCAACGCGGAAACCAGCAAGACCCTGGCGCAACTGGACGCGCTCCAGGAACAACAGGAAAAAGAGCGCACGGAACTGCAGCAGCAAAAGAGCCAGCGCGACAAGCTGGTCAAGCAGCTCTCCAGCAAGATTAGCGCGCAACGCAACGAGATCGACAAGCTCAAGCGCGACGAGCAGCGCCTGACGCAATTGATGGAAAAGCTCGCCAAGGCTGCGCGCGAACAAGCCGCGCGTGAAAAGGCTGCCCGCGAGAAAGCCCAACGCGAGTCCGCGCGCGATAAATCAAAGCAAGCCGCAGGCGCCGCCAACAAGTCCCCGGGCGGCAAGATCGTCGGCCGCAATGACACGTTGCCCAGCAATGCGTTTGACGGCACCAACTTCGCCTCGCTCAAGGGCAAGCTCAACCTGCCGGTACGCGGCGAGATCACCAACCGCTTCGGCAGCAGCCGCGCCGACACCGGCATTTCCTGGAAAGGCCTGTTCATCCGGGCCAACGAAGGCAGCGAGGTCAAATCCGTCGCCAGCGGCCAAGTCGTGTTCGCCGACTGGTTGCGCGGCTTTGGCAACCTCATCATCGTCGACCACGGCAGCGGCTACATGAGCTTGTACGGCAACAACCAGGCAGTGTTGAAGCAGGTCGGGGACAACGTCAAGGGCGGGGATACCATCGCCTCGGTCGGCAACAGCGGCGGCAATGAACAACACGGCGTTTACTTTGAGCTACGCCTCCAGAGCAAGCCCTTCGACCCGCTTAGCTGGAGCGTGGTGAAGTAAAAGCGCCGGCAGGCGCGGCTCAAACAAAGCTTATAAAACAGTATAACGAAACCATCCCAAAATCAGCGAGGCTTCCTGCCGCTGCTTATTCGCCGATCAAATGCAGCAACACCTTGCGCGTATGCGACATGCGCCGGTGCTCGTAGAGGAATATCCCCTGCCAGGTGCCCAGCGCGGCCTTGCCGTCCACGACCGGGATGGAGATGCTGGTCTGCGTCAATGCGGATCGCACATGCGCCGGCATGTCATCCGGCCCTTCGGCGGTATGGATGAACAGCGGGTCGCCATCAGGCACCAGGCGCTCGAAGAAGCTTTCCATATCCACCAACACGTCGGAATCGTAATTCTCATTGATGAGGATGCTGGCCGAAGTATGCTGGATGTACAGCGTCAGCAAACCCTGGCGGATGCCGGCCCCGCCTACCCACCGCGTCACGGCAGGCGTAATGTCATACAAGCGGCGCCCATTGGTATGTTGAACGATCTGGTGATGTTGCTGCTGCATGCAATGACTCCTGAGAGGCTTAGCCTGATGCCCGAAGTATAACGGCCGAGTGCGGCACTGAAAAATAAAGAACCGCCAAGCCCCAATTTTTTATAAAGACAACGGCAGTCCCAATAGTCCATTCGGACCATTCACAATGGTATATCAATATACTTTTACCGCGCCCATAATCATAGCCTCCATCACCCCTGGGAGAATCAAAATGAAAATGCGTTACTTGAGTGCCGTCGTCATGCTCGCAACCGCTATTCCCGCTTTGGCTGCCCCCACTACCATCAATTCCAGTGCCGTCGATATCACCTACGATCCGGATACGTTCCTGTTCGAAGTCGATGATGCGTATTACGGCTGGCAAACATTGGATAACAGTATTGCTTCAATATCCGGCGTTACCAATGGGGTTTCAATCAACTTTAATGGCTCTCTGTATGTCAGTGCGGACGGCGGGCGTTATTTTAGTTACGAAAGCTTTTCCGGCACCTTTTCCCTTCCGTTGTCCTTTACCGTACATCCCGGCCAGGTCATCGAAAGTTACTCCATCACCTATTCCGGCACTTATGACGCGTCAAACGGTAGCCTGGGTGCCGCCGGTGTGAGCGTTAACGGTTCCGGAGCATCATTTTACGGTTATGACGGGTATGGCTCCAGCTTCAGCGCAACCGGCATCATTCCCGGTGACGTTCCACCCACGATCGCTGGCTCTTTCGAAGCTTGGGCGGATTATACTTGGACGTCTGTTTATATGGGTCAGGTGTGGATTGACACCAGCTATTACGTACCAGGGCCATGTGACGAATATGGATTCTGTGAGCCTGATCAATTGGTAGAGGATGGCTATTGGGAGGATGTATATGAAGACCAAGGCGTCATAGGCACTGCGTCGCTCAACCTGCAATCCATTCAGGTGGTAGCCAATATTGCCGCCGTGCCGGAAGCAAGCTCCTATGCGATGCTGCTGGCAGGATTAGGCGTATTGAGCCTGGCTGCACGTCGTCGCCGCCCACGCAACTGATCCCCTGCAGTCAGGCTCGCTACCGTCCCGGCGCGGGCCTGACTGCTTGTTTGCGGCGGCGCAACTCCTGCTTGCTTCGCCGCTTGCCCTCTTGTGATCCGGCCGCCTCGGGATAGAATAGTCGGCAATACAAGCCCAGAGCCTTCCCATGTTACTCAGCCGTTTCCGCCACCCCGCCGTATCCCACCACCAGATTGTATTGCGCGAGGTGCCTTTGCTGGCAGGGCTCAGCAACCACGAGCTGGACACTCTGAACAACCTGCTGCACCAGCGCACCTATGTGCGGGATGAAATCATCTTCGACCCGCATGAGGAAGGTCAGGCCATTTACTTCATCCTCTCGGGGAAGCTGCGCGTATCGCTGGACGGGCAGATCATCGGCACCCTGGAGGCGGGGCAGTTTTTCGGGGAGCGGGCCTTGCTGGAGAACGTGCGCCGCAAAACCCAGATCCGCGCCTTGGAAGACTGCGTGCTTGCGGTACTGTTCCGTGACGACTTCCTGCATCTGCTGCATACGCATCCGCAGATCGCGGATACCATTTCCGAGCATTGCAGCCTGAGGCGCGTTCAATTTCCCGAAATTGAACGCGAAACCATCGACCAGCCCTTATTGGCAGACGAGCGGCATGGGCCCGGTCCGTTGGCCTGGGCAGGGATCATTGCCACCACCTGTTTGCTGTTGCTGATCTTCAAGAAAATCCTTTGGCTAGTGGTGCCTTTCCTGCTGGCGCTGATCCTCTATTACCTGCTCGCCCCGCTGGAGAAAAAGATGGTAGCCGCAGGCACGGGACGCGGGCTTGCCGCGGTGGCATTGAGCGGCGCGTTCCTGGTGGTGACCGTGGTCGGGCTGTTGTTGGTCTATCCCATGGTGGTTGCCAACGCGGCATCGTGGCAGACCGGCTTCGCGCATTACTCGGCCGGGGGAGCGGCCTTGGCGGAACAGGCACTGCAAGGCGTGCAGGAGAAGTTCAGCTTCCTGCAGACCGCCCATTTCGGCGACAATATCTCGAAGCAGATTACCGACGTCTCCGAGCACTTTTCCGACAAATATCTGGGCAAGATACTGAGCGGGCTCGCCACTTGGCTACCCTCCTTGCTGCTCACGCCGATCATTACCTTCTTCATGCTCAAGGATGGCGCCAATTTCAGGAAAATGCTCGGCGCCGCCGTACCTAACGCCTTTTTCGAGAAAACCCTTTACCTCATCCATGCGGTAGACCAGACCGCCAGGCTCTATTTTGTCGGCCTTATGAAGATGACGGTGATCGATACCATCCTGACGACATTGGGCTTGTGGGCGCTCGGCATATCATCTCCCTTGATGCTAGGCATGATCGTGGCCGTCCTGTGCTGGATACCCTACCTGGGACCCTTGCTGGGATTTGCCATCGTGGCGCTGGTCGCTTCCACCGACATGCCGGGCAACATCGGCGTGATCTACAGCCTGGCAGCCTTGTTCATCATGATCCGCATGCTGGACGATTTCTTCTTCCTGCCCGCTATCGTCGGACGCAGCCTGCGCATCCATCCGCTGCTCACCATCATGATGTTCCTGATCGGCGAGGCGATTGCAGGCGTGGCGGGCTTGATGCTGGTGATTCCTATCCTTGGCGTCGTCCGCATCCTGGGAGAGACCCTGGAAATCATCCTCAAGGATACCCGCCTGCAGGCCCGGCACCGCTATTCGGAGAAATTGCGCTGGCGCGCTGCCACGCGCGATATGGATCGCTGAATATATTTCTACTGGCAATAAAAAAGGGCTGGAAAACCAGCCCCAAGCTTGCGCTATTGCCTACCACCAGCCCCAGCGCGGGCCATAGTAGCCGCGCCAGTATGGGCCGTAACCAGGTCCCCAGAAGGGGTCGTAGAACCCGCGGTTGCGCCACTGGTATTCACGGCGCAGCTTTTCCTGCTCTATCACCTTTTCCTTCTCGCGCTTGTTCAGCTCTTCAGCAAAACCATCCCGCAATGCCTGCTCGCGGCTGCTGTAGATATAATCGAGCACCTTGGGGTCAACGCCCTGCTTGCTCAGCTCCAACGCCTTGGAAGGGGTCAAGTCGTAGCGCGAATTGCTTTCCTTGATTTTGGCAATGATTTCGTCAGGGCTGGTACCGGCCTTGGACAAACGCACCAGCTCGTCATAGGTAATGAACGGCGCAGGCTGCGGCAGGAGCTTCTCCAGCTCTTCAGCCGAAATACGCTGGATCTGCGGCTCCTTCTGCTGCTGGGTAGTCGCGCACCCTGCCAGTACCAAACTGCCCATCACGACAGCAACGATCAATCTCATCTCATCCTCCTGGCGCCTGCCAGATCACTCCAAACCCGCTTCAAAGGCCATGACAGGCCAAACTGCCTGTATGACCATGAACCGGCCGCCAAATTCCCAACCATTCATATTCTAGTGCAAAATTTTTCACTCTGATCATAAGAAACGGGGCAGGAATATTCCTGCCCCGTTATGGTCAAGCCTTGCTGAACACCATGCGCCCCCCCTTGAAGTCCACATGCACGGTATCCTTGGCGGCAAATGTGCCATTGAGGATCTCCTTGGCCAGCGGGTTCTCGATCTCGGACTGGATCGCACGCTTGAGCGGACGTGCGCCATACACAGGATCGAAACCGGCGTTGGCAATCTCGGCCATCGCGGCATCGCTGACGTCGAGCTGCATGTCCATCGCTCCCAGGCGCTTGGCCAGGCTCTGCAGCTGGATGCCGGCAATCGACTTCACGTGCGACTCGCCCAGCGCGTGGAACACCACGACCTCGTCGATGCGGTTGACGAACTCGGGCCTGAAATTGGATTTCACTTCGGCCATCACGGCAAGCTTGACGACTTGGTAGTCGTCGCCGCTCATGTTCTGGATCATCTGCGATCCCAGGTTGGACGTCATGATGATCACCGTATTCTTGAAGTCCACCGTACGGCCCTGGCCATCGGTCAGACGACCGTCGTCCAGCACCTGCAGCAGCACGTTGAACACGTCCGGATGCGCTTTTTCGACCTCGTCCAGCAAGATCACCGAGTAAGGCTTGCGGCGCACGGCCTCGGTCAGGTAGCCGCCCTCTTCGTAGCCGACGTAGCCCGGAGGCGCGCCGATCAGGCGCGCTACGGAATGCTTTTCCATGAACTCGCTCATGTCGATGCGGATCAGGTGGTCTTCCGAATCGAATAGGAAGCCTGCCAACGCCTTGGTAAGCTCGGTCTTGCCTACGCCGGTAGGGCCCAGGAACAGGAAGGAGCCATACGGCTTGTTGGGGTCGGACAAGCCTGAGCGCGAACGGCGGATCGCATCGCTGACCAGGCGCACCGCCTCGTCCTGCCCCACCACGCGCTCATGCAATTTGTCTTCCATATGCAGGAGCTTGTCGCGCTCGCCTTGCAGCATCTTGGAGACAGGGATGCCCGTCGCGCGCGACACCACCTCGGCGATTTCTTCCGCTCCGACCTGCGTGCGCAGTAGGCGGTGCTGCTTAGGCTCGCCTTCCTCGGCGCTGGCTGCCTGCTTGAGCTGGGTTTCCAGCTGCGGCAGCTTGCCGTATTGCAGCTCGGACACTTTCTGCCATTCGCCCTTGCGCGTGGCTTCTTCGATTTGCAGCTTGACCTTCTCGATCTCTTCCTTCAGGTGCTTGCTGCCCTGCACCTGGGCTTTTTCCGCCTTCCAGATTTCTTCCAGGTCGGCATACTCCTTCTCCAGGCGGCGAATTTCATCCTCGATCAGCGACAGGCGCTTTTGCGAGGCTTCGTCCTTCTCGCGGTGTACCGCTTCGCGCTCGATCTTGAGCTGGATCAAGCGGCGCTCAAGCTTGTCCAGCGCTTCCGGCTTGGAGTCGATTTCAATCTTGATACGCGACGCCGCCTCGTCGATCAGGTCGATGGCCTTGTCAGGCAGGAAGCGGTCGGTAATGTAGCGGTGGCTCAACTCGGCGGCGGCGACGATCGCGGGGTCGGTGATCTCCACGCCGTGGTGCACTTCATACTTTTCCTGCAAGCCTCGCAAAATGGCGATGGTTGCCTCGACCGAAGGCTCGTCCACCAGCACCTTCTGGAAGCGGCGCTCCAGCGCAGCATCCTTCTCGATGTATTTGCGATATTCGTCCAGCGTGGTCGCGCCTACGCAGTGCAATTCGCCGCGCGCGAGCGCCGGCTTGAGCATATTGCCGGCATCCATGGCGCCTTCCGCCTTGCCGGCGCCCACCATGGTGTGGATTTCATCGATGAAGACGATGGTCTGGCCTTCATCCTGCGCCAGTTCCTTCAATACGGCCTGCAAGCGCTCCTCGAACTCGCCCCGGTACTTGGCGCCCGCCAGCAGGCCCGCCATGTCCAGCACCAGCACGCGCTTGTTCTTGAGCGTTTCCGGCACCTCGCCATTGACGATGCGCTGTGCCAGGCCTTCCACGATCGCGGTCTTGCCCACGCCGGGCTCGCCGATCAATACCGGGTTGTTCTTGGTGCGGCGCTGCAATACCTGGATCGCACGCCGAATTTCATCGTCGCGCCCGATCACGGGGTCGAGCTTGCCGGAACGCGCGCGCTCGGTCAGGTCGACCGTGAACTTCTTCAGGGCCTCGCGGTTGCCTTCCGCCTCCTGGCTATTGACGGTATCGCTGCCGCGCACGGCGTTGACCGCCTGCTCCAGCGCCTGCTTGGTCAAGCCGTGGGTCTTCAGCAACCGGCCGGTCTCGCCCTTGTCGTCAGCCAGCGCGAGCAGGAACATCTCGCTCGCGATATACGCATCGTTGCGTTTCTGGGCGTTTCTGTCGGTGACGTTGAGGAGGTTGTTGAGCTCGCGCGAAATCGAGACGTCGCCGCTATTGCCCTGTACTTTCGGCAGCTTGTCGATCGCGGTCTGCAATCCGGCCCTGAGCGGCGCCAGGTTCGCCCCGGCGCGCGCGAGCAGCGATGCCGTGCCGCCGTCGTCCTGGTTGAGCAGGGCCAGCAGCAGGTGCGAAGCTTCGATGTGGGGATTGTCGTTGCCGACCGCGATGCTTTGCGCGTCAGCCAGGGCTTGCTGGAATTTTGTAGTCAGTTTGTCGAAACGCATGCTTGCCTTCCTTCAATGTATGTTTGGTTGACTACTACATGGTGACCATCCAGGATGAATTCAAGCGCCAGGCATTAACAAAATCCTACATTGCGCTAACGCCGGTCCCAAGTGCGGCCATCGTCCTCGGAAACCAGCTGGTGCAGCGCCGAAGTGCCGTCGCTGCGGATCTCCAGCCAGTTCAGGTTCACTTGGTTGTTGAGCGAGATCAATTCGATATGGCTGACATCGTCGGTGGACATCCGCTTGGGAGGTGACGACACCCACGCCGCGCCATCCATGCGCGCGTAGTAAACGCCCTTGTTCATGCGCATCCACACCAAATGCCAGCCCCAATTACCGCCGCGCACAATGGCGAGCAAGGGAAAATGACAACCCAGGCTGCGGCTGCCGTCATAGGTGACGCGCCTGATGCCTTGCAACCGCCCCTCGAGCGACGTGGCCATCACCAGGTCGCGCGTGCCGTCGGTGAAGGTGTGCTGCCAGAAAAACACGGGCTGCCCGTTCGCATCGCGCGTGCCCGCCACGCGGCAATTGCTCGGGATACGGTCCGCCAGCTGGCGCAGCTTGGCGTCCTCCTCATGGTTGACGACATCCAGCCCGATCTCTGCCGCGGCAGCCGAGCAAGCAATCAAAACCCCGATAATTCCAATAATCTTTTGTTTCATATTTCATTGACTCATGGAGAGCATGATGCAAATGATACGAGTGCGACAATCTGTCGCACTTCAGGGACAACATTTGTTGTTATTATCCGTGCATGATCCCTTTTAGGCAAAAGCACGCGCCGATTGCCCATGAGGCCTGCATCGCAGCATTATTCAACAGGCTTGCCGCGGCCCTGGCCCCATGTTCGATCCGCAAGGCATGGCCGGCCGTCCTTCCTGTCCCGGGCAGCAAGTATATGCCTTTGTCACGCAAAACGGCAGACCCCGGATCATTACCTTAATAGAGCAATGACGGTCGAATAACCCCCATTCCGACGACACCCCATCCAGGAGCATTTCATGCAGTATCGTTACCGTCTTGTCGCGCTGTCCGTGATGGCGGCATGCCACCACCAGGCATTGGCGGACCATGTCACGACGCAGGCCAGCAGCAACGACTCCACGATCACCATCGGCGGCATCGTCGTGACGGGCAACCGCACTTCCGCCCTGCCTGCCCGCAGCATCCTCTCCTCTGTCGACGTCATCGGCAAGGAGGCGATCGAAACCCAATCGGTACAGAACAGCTGGCAATTGTTTTCCCGCGCTCCCGGCGTACAACTGACCGAATACCGCATGGGCACCACGACAGGGAAATTCTCGTTCCGCGGCTTCAACGGCGAGGGCGAAGTCAATGCCGTCAAGTTGCTCATCGACGGCATCCCCAGCAACAGCAACGACGGCAACATGCCCTATCTCGATATGCTGATGCCGCTCGATATCGAGGCGATCGAAGTCGTACGCGGCACCAACGACCCGCGGTACGGCCTGCACAATATTGCGGGCAATGCCAATGTCGTCACCAGGATCGGCGGCAACTACGCAACGGCACGGGCCAGCTACGGCAGCTTCAATACGCGTGAACTGCAAACCGCCGTCGGCATCGAGAAAGACGGCTTCAGCCAGAATTACTTTGCGGCAGTGCAGGAGTATCACGGTTACCGCGACCATTCGGATTCCCGCAAGCATTCGGTGGCAGGCAAGTGGTTTTACGATTCCGAGGACGGCCGCTTCCGCACCGGCCTGATCGCACGCCATTACCGGCAGGACGCCCAGGAAGCCGGCTACCTGACCTATGCGCAATCGCGCGCCCACCCCCGGCAATCCATGCCGCACAATGCCGCTGACGGCGGAGAGCGCGAGCTCAACCAGCTCAGCCTGCATTTCGACTGGACCATCAACGATCACTGGTTCTGGTCCAACAAGGCCTACCTCAACACCATGGACGACCAACGCTGGGTGAGGTTTTCCGTCATGAACGCCAACCAGCAGGAACGCCTGCTCAGGGAGAACCATACCGGGGTACTATCCACCTTGACCTGGCGGCCCGAGGTGGACCACCTCGGCCTGCACAGCCTGGCCGTCGAAGGCGGCTTCAGCGCCGAATGGCAGAACAATGAAAACTACCGCTACACGACCAATGCCCGCAACCGGCTGGGCGCAACGCGCAACCAGCATTACGAGTTCGACACCTACGGCGTCTACCTGCAGGCGGTGATCCGCCCCACCACCAAACTCAAGATCGTGCCGGCCTATCGCGTGGACCGCGTGGACGGCGACTTCAAGAACCTGCTTGATGGCAGCAATGCCGATGCGCAGGACTACGGCGCCATCCGCCAGCCCAAGATCAGCGCGGTATATAGCCTGTCAGAGCATTACAGCGTCTATGGCAACTGGGGGCGCAGCTTCCAGGTCGGTATTGGCGCAGCCACCTATAAAACCAACCCGCTCGCGCCCGACCTCAAGCCCTCCATCAACGACGGCTGGGAGGTCGGCTTGAAATTCCAGCCTACGGACTGGATCGACGGGCGTATCGCGGCCTGGGAGCAGAAAGCCAGCAACGAGGCGCGCCGCATCCTGGGCAGCGCCAGCAATGATTCCGAGAACATCGGCCAGACCTTGCGCCAGGGCATCGATTTCCAGGCCAACCTACGCCCGACGGAAAAGCTGGATGTCTGGGCCAACCTGTCCGTACAGCGCTCGGAAATCACCAAGCCGGGCAACACCGAACTAGGCAACAAGGGCAACGAGATCGACCATGTGCCACGGCAGATTTACGGGCTGGGCGCGGATTACCGCATCCTGCCCACGCTCAAGCTTTCCGCATGGGGCAACGGGCAAGGCGATTACTACCTGGAGCGCTCCAACACCTGGGGCAAATATGGCGGCTATTTCCTCGTCAACCTGGGCGCTGCATGGCAAGTACGGAAAAACGTCAGCCTGGAACTGCAAGTACGCAACCTGGCGGACCGTTACTACGAATATGCCTACTATGACACTGACGAAAACAAAACCTATGAGCAAACCTTGCATTCACCTGGCGAAGGCCGCGGCATCTACGCCTCTGTCCGGCTGGATATCTAGCCCGCGCGCACGGGCCAGGCATGCCATCGGGATTGAAGCAAACTGCAGCGTACGGATAAAGAAAAAGGCTGGGCACCAGCAAGTACCCAGCCTCTGCGAAAAGGCCATCGGCCTTTAGACGAGGTATCCTCAATTGGATAAGGGAATATTAAATGCAGTGCCGGTGCCTGGGAATGCGACATGTTGTCGCAGCCTCTCGCACGCCAAGCAAGGCGCATTTGCGCGGATGCGGCATTCTGCCGCATGCATTGCCAAGCCCTGCCTAGGGTAGAATCGCCCCATGTCCTCACTTGCCTTTGCCACGAACCTGCGCCGCCTGCTGTGGCTGCGCGTCGTCATGATGGCCGCCCTGGCATTGGCCAGCCTAGTCGCCACCCGGGCATTCGACATCGCGCTGCCCACCTTCGAGGTCGCCAGCGCCATCGGCCTCATGCTGGCCGTCAACCTACTCAGCTGGCTGCGCCTGTGGCGCCAGGCACGCATCCATGAACTCGAGCTTCTGACACAGCTGTTGCTCGACATTGCCTTGCTCACCTGGCTGTTCTATGTCACGGGAGGCTACAGCAACCCTTTCGTCTGGATGTATCTGCTGCCGCTATCCGTGGCCGCCGTCGCGCTGCCATGGCGCTATACATGGCTGATCGCGGCGCTGGTCATTGCCGCCTACAGCCTGCTGATGTTCTGGTACGAGCCGCTGACCATTCATAGCACAGTGCATCACGGCGCTTCCTACCACGAGCATGACGAGGGCTTCAGCCTGCATTTGCTCGGCATGTGGGGCGGTTTCGTCGTCAGCGCGGTCGTCATTGCATTTTTCGTGGAGCGCATGGGACGCAACCTGCGCGAATATGACAAGCTGCTGGCCGAATCACGGGAAAAAGTGCTCGCGAGCGAACGCATGCTGGCAATCGGCACCCTGGCGACAGGCGCGGCGCACGAGCTCGGCACCCCGCTCTCCACCATGGCGGTGATTGCCCAGGAGCTGGTGCAGGAGCATCAGCACGACCCAGAGCTGTCCGGCTCGCTCACCCTGTTGCGCAGGCAAATCGACCGTTGCAAGGAAATCCTCTCATCCATCACCGCATCGGCGGGCATGATGCGCTC
The DNA here is from genome assembly GCF_054072455.1 of Methylobacillus pratensis. Classification (NCBI taxonomy): domain Bacteria; kingdom Pseudomonadati; phylum Pseudomonadota; class Betaproteobacteria; order Nitrosomonadales; family Methylophilaceae; genus Methylobacillus; species Methylobacillus pratensis. The sequence goes on along the minus strand of NZ_JBSUSR010000006.1, from coordinate 111,001 downwards.
CGAAGCCGCCTCCTCCATGCCTGCAGACACCTTCATCGGGCAAGTAACTGCACGCTGGAAGGAGATGCGCCCGGCCACGCCGATCAAGCTGGATATCCAGCTGCCGCAACCGAGCCCGGTGATTGTGGCCGACCTTGCCTTGGGCCAGGCGCTCACCAATCTGATCAACAATGCCGCCGACGCCTCGCCCGACGGCATCAGCCTGGCTGCCCGGGTGGAGCAGGATATCCTGGTCGTCGACATCCATGACCAAGGCAGCTTCCCGAGCGCGGACCGGCTCGCGTTGATGGGCAGGCCATTCCATAGCACCAAGCAGGACGCCGGCGGCTTGGGCCTGGGCATATTCCTGGCCAAGTCCGTGCTGGAAAAATTCGATGGCGAAGTCGCGTTCACACCCAGGGAACCCCAAGGTACGTTAACCCGGGTGCGCATTCCGTTGAAAACCCTCCAATTGCAGTCCACGCCGAAACACACGCCATGACACAAGAACCGCTTCAAGACCAACCGACAATGCTGCTGGTGGACGATGACGAGGTCTTCACGCAAGTCCTGGAAAGAGCCATGCAGAAACGGGGGTTCCTGGTGCAGGTCGCCCACAATGTGGCCGAGGCCATGGCCATCTATGTGGACGAAAGCCCGGAATACGCCGTCATCGACCTGCGCATGCCCGGGGATTCCGGGCTGGCGCTGGTCAGGCATTTGCATCAGCTGGACAACCAGACCCGCATCGTGGTGCTCACGGGCTATGCCAGCATTGCCACCGCCGTGGAGGCGGTCAAGCTGGGCGCGACGCACTACCTTGCCAAGCCTGCGGACGCCGACCAGGTGCTTGCCGCATTCGAGCGCACGGAAGGCGACGTCAACGCCCCCGTCCCCGAAAATGCGCTTTCGGTCAACCGCATGGAGTGGGAGCACATCCAGCGCGTGCTGCAGGAAAACGACGGCAACATTTCCGCCACTGCGCGCAGCCTCAACATGCACAGGCGCACCCTGCAGCGCAAGCTGAACAAGCACCCTGCCAGGAAATAGGAAATAACTCAGAATTCCCTAGCCCATTTGGACTAGTCCCTATCCACAAGCTCTTGCACAGCGTTTACAATCCCGGATTATTGCGTTTGCAAAGGGATATTTTGCTGTCCACATGCGGTGACGCGTGACACAAAAGCCCAGAATAAGGCAAAATATTGGTTTTCTTATCTACATCCCCTTAAAATCTTTAGCTTTTTAGTATTACGCTCCCCGGCAGCTCAATGCTTAATGGAAAGCCATACTGAAACAAAAACTTACGTGCGCCCAGCGCCATGTAATTGATGGAGAGTAAACATGTTGGATTACGTAATCGCCTTTGACAAGCTGCGCATCACTGATGTGCCTGCAGTTGGCGGCAAGAATGCCTCTTTGGGCGAAATGATCAGCCAACTCACTGCCAAGGGCGTACGAGTGCCAGGTGGTTTTGCCACGACAGCTCACGCCTACCGCCAATTCCTGGCACAGGACGGCCTCGACAAGCGCATCAATGCAGAGCTCGACAAGCTCGACGTCGACGACGTCGACGCATTGGCCGCCACCGGCGAGAAGATCCGCCAATGGATTGTCGATACCGCCTTCCCCAAGGAACTGCAAGACGCGATTGCCGAACATTACAAGACGCTGACCGCCGATTCCGGCGACGACATGACCTTTGCCGTGCGCTCTTCCGCGACGGCCGAAGACTTGCCTGACGCCTCGTTTGCCGGCCAGCAGGAAAGCTTCCTCAACATCCATGGCCTGGACAATATCCTGCACGCCATCAAGGAAGTGTTCGCATCGCTCTACAATGACCGCGCCATCTCCTACCGCGTGCACAAGGGCTTCATCCACGCCGATGTAGCACTGTCTGCCGGCGTGCAACGCATGGTGCGCAGCAACCTCGGCAGCTCCGGCGTCATGTTCACCATGGATACCGAATCCGGTTTCCGCGACGTGGTCTTCATCACCTCCTCCTACGGCCTCGGCGAGACCGTGGTGCAAGGCGCGGTGAACCCCGATGAGTTCTATGTCCACAAGCCATTGCTGGCCAAGGGCTTCCCCGCCATCGTGCGCCGCACGCTGGGTTCCAAGCTGATCAAGATGGTGTTCAGCGACAGCAATGTCGCCGGCAAGAGCACCCATACCGTGGAAAACAGCAAGGAAGAAAGCGCGCGCTACTCCATCGCCGACGAGGAAATCCTCGAGCTTGCCCGCTTTGCCGTCCTGATCGAGGAACACTATAAGTGCCCGATGGACGTTGAATGGGGCCGCGACGGCGTAGACGGCAAGCTGTATATCCTGCAAGCACGTCCGGAAACCGTGAAGTCCCAGAGCGGCAACGTGGTCGAGAAATTCCAGATCAACAGCAGCGGCAACACCGCGATCATCACCGGCCGCGCCGTGACGCAGAAAGTCGGCTCCGGCCCGGTACGCGTGGTCAAGCACGCTTCCGAAATGAATACCGTGCAACCTGGCGACGTCCTGGTGGCCGACATGACCGACCCGAACTGGGAGCCCGTCATGAAGCGCGCATCCGCGCTGGTGACCAACCGCGGCGGCCGCACCTGCCACGCGGCCATCATTGCGCGTGAGCTGGGCATCCCTGCGATCGTCGGCAGCGTCAACGCCACCGACCTGCTGGAAGACGGCAAGGTCGTCACCGTCTCCTGTGCAGAAGGCGAAACCGGCTACGTCTATGCCGGCGCAGTGCCTTTCACCGTCACCCAGGAAGAAGAAGCCAAGCTGCCGCCGGCGCCTGTCAAGGTCATGATGAACGTCGGCAACCCCGACATGGCGTTCAGCTTCGCGCAAATCCCGAACGACGGCGTCGGCCTGGCCCGCCTGGAATTCGTGATCAACAACATGATCGGCATCCACCCCAAGGCCATCCTCAACCTTGACAGCGTGCCTGCCGACCTGCAGGAGGAAATCAAGCGTCGCGCCAAGGGTTACGAAAGCCCTCGCCAGTTTTACATCGACAAGCTGGCCGAAGGCGTGGCCACCATCGGTGCGGCATTCTGGCCCAAGCCTGTCATTGCGCGCATGTCCGACTTCAAGTCCAACGAATACCGCAAGCTGATTGGCGGCGAGATCTATGAGCCGGAAGAAGAAAACCCGATGCTGGGCTTCCGCGGCGCAACGCGCTATATTTCTCCCGATTTCGAGGACTGCTTCGAGCTTGAGTGCATTGCGATGCGTAAGGTGCGCGAGCAACTCGGCCTCACCAACGTTGAACTCATGATCCCGTTCGTGCGCACACTGGACGAGGCGCGCAAGGTAGTCGAGATCCTGGCCAAGCACGGCCTCAAGCGCGGCGAGAGCGGCCTGCGCCTGATCATGATGTGCGAGATTCCATCCAACGCCTTGCTGGCTGAACAGTTCCTGGAATATTTCGACGGTTTCTCCATCGGTTCCAATGACCTGACCCAGCTCTCCCTGGGCATGGACCGCGACTCAGGCCTGGTGGCTGCCGGCTTCGACGAGCGCGACCCTGCGGTCAAGGTGTTGCTGGAAATGGCGATCAGCACTGCCAATCGCCTGGACAAGTACGTCGGCATTTGCGGCCAGGGGCCTTCCGACCATCCCGACTTCGCGGAATGGCTGGTGGAAAAGGGCATCAAGTCCGTATCCCTCAACCCTGATACCGTGATCAACACCTGGCAACGTATCAGCAAGAGCAAGTAACTCACTTAGGCCAAGGGATAGCGCACCATGCAGAAACGCAGTGTATTTTTCATTTCCGACGGTACCGGGATTACCGCCGAGTCCGTCGGGCACCTGCTGGCGCACTTTCCCACAGTGAGCTTCAAGCATATCCGCCTGCCTTTCACCAACTCGGAGCAGAAAGTGGAAGAAGCGCTGGTCAAGATCGCCGACACGGAGAAAGCTGACGGGGCACGGCCTATCGTCGTCATGACCCTGGTCAACACCGACCTGCGTGACATGCTCAAGCAAAGCAACGCCGTGCACCTGGATGTATTCGGCTCGTTCGTCGACCCGCTGGCCGAGGAATTGCAGGAACAGCCTTCGCGCACCTCGGGCATCGCCCATAGCGTGCTGGGCAACAGCTACTATGAGCGCATCGATGCGATCAACTTCACGCTCAACCATGATGACGGCATGACGGATTTCGGCCTCAGCGAAGCGCAAGTGATCCTGGTGGGGGTATCCCGTTGCGGCAAGACGCCGACCAGCCTGTACCTAGCGATGCAATTCGGCATCAAGGCCGCGAACTACCCGCTGATTCCGGAAGACCTCGAGCGCGGCACCCTGCCTGAGGCGCTGAAGAAGCACCCGGAAAAGCTCTACGGCCTGTCGATCAATCCCGAACGCCTGCATAGCGTACGCAGCGAACGCCGCCCCGACAGCCACTATGCGTCCTTGGACAATTGCCGCCATGAAATCCGCCTGGCGGAGGACCTGATGCAGCGTGAAAGCATCAGTTGGATTGATTCCACAAGCCGTTCGATTGAAGAACTGTCCACTATCATCCTGCAGAAAATCCGCGTGAACTCGAACCACTGAATATCCACGCTATCGCACAAGGGGCTTTCAAGCCCCTTTTTTATTGCCGCCGATTCCAGCAACTGGTCAAGCACGCATCTCAGGCATGACTTGCCTGATTTTGGCCATGAGCAGTGGATACGAGGCCGTCCCCGGACTGGATCAATATGCCGGCATGGCATCCTCATCCATTTTGCTTTATGGTGGAGCTTGGCAGTGTATGAGTTTTAATTGCTGCCTGCCAATTATTCCAATACCAAACGCAGAGGAGATATGAATGAATCAATATGCACACCTAGTTGGTCGTATCCTGATCGCCATCATTTTCATCGTTGCGGGCGCAGGAAAGATTGCGGACCAAACCGGCACGGTAGCCTACATGGAGTCTGCCGGGGTGCCAGGCATACTGCTATGGCCCACGATAGCGCTTGAACTCCTGGGCGGAATCGCGATTGTAATCGGTTTCCAGACACGCCTGGTTTCCTGGTTGCTCGCCATTTTCTGCATCGCGGCAGCCTTCCTCTTCCATTTCGACTTGAAGGACTCGCTGCAATCCATCCTGTTCCTCAAGGATCTGGCCATTGCGGGCGGTTTCCTGATCCTGGCAAGCACTCCCACGCTCTGGTTGTCCGTCGACAGTCGCCGCGGTTGACCACATCGCTAGGGCAATAAAACATAGACAAGCCCCGGCAGGCCGTTCCTGGCCGGCTGGGGCTTGATAATTAATTTTTCAGGAATTGTGAAATTACATTATTTCCATTTATTGGATCAATGAAGCGCGTCATAATGCCAGCATCTCCCTTTTAACCCCTTTCGCTTACAGGAGTGCCAAAATGACCAAGGCCATCAGTTATGCCGCACATGATCCAAAATCGCCATTGTCCTCTTTCTCGTTCGAGCGCCGCCAGGTCGGGGCGAATGACGTACAGATCGAGATCCTGTTCTGTGGCGTGTGCCATTCGGACCTGCACCAAGCGCGTGATGAATGGGGAAATTCCACATTCCCGCTGGTGCCCGGCCATGAAATCGTGGGACGCGTGACCCAGGTTGGGAACAATGTCAAAAAGTTCAAGGTTGGCGATTTGGCAGGCGTAGGCTGCATGGTGGATTCATGCGGCACTTGCCCCGATTGCGCGGAAGGCCTGGAACAATACTGCAACCATTCCGTATTCACCTACAACAGTCCGGACAAGAACATGCCCGGCCAGGCAACCTACGGCGGCTATTCCAACCTGATCGTGGTGGATGAGCGCTTCACGCTCAAGATTTCCGACAAGCTCGACCTGGCAGCGACAGCGCCGTTGCTCTGCGCCGGCATCACCACCTACTCCCCGCTGCGTCACTGGAATGTCGGCCCCGGCCAGAAAGTGGGCATCGTCGGCCTGGGCGGCCTCGGCCATATGGGCGTCAAATTCGCCAAGGCGTTTGGCGCACACACGGTGCTGTTCACCACCTCCCCGAGCAAAGTCGAGGATGCAAAACGCCTGGGCGCCGATGAAGTCATCATCTCCAAGGACCCTGAGCAAATGCAGCAGCACCTGCAAAGCTTCGACTTCATCCTCAATACCGTCGCCGCGCCGCACGACCTTGACCCGTTCATGGCCCTGCTCAAGCGCGACGGCTCCATGTGCCTGGTAGGCGTGCCCGACAGCCCGCATCCTTCTCCCAGCGTCGCCAACCTGATCTTCAAGCGCCGCAAGCTGGCCGGCTCCTTGATCGGCGGCATCAAGGAAACCCAGGAAATGCTGGATTTCTGCGCCGAGCACAATATCATCTCCGACATCGAACTAATCCCGATCCAGGAAATCAACAATGCGTTCGAGCGCATGCTGAAGAGCGACGTGAAATATCGCTTCGTGATCGATATCGCCAGCCTCAAGCAAGCGGCTTAAGAAAATCCTTCTAGCGTCGTTGCTCTGCCTTGCAGTACTAAACGTCTCCAAGACGATATGACATGAAACAGAAAAAGCACACCTCGGTGTGCTTTTTCTGTTTATTCACTTCTCTAGTAACTCAGGCTTTCTTCCTGAAACTGTCCAGTATCAGCAACGCGACGCCCACGCAAATCGCCGAATCCGCCACGTTGAACGCCGGCCAGTAGTATTCCTGGTAATGGAAGAACAGGAAGTCCACCACATAGCCCAGGGTCACGCGGTCATAGAGGTTGCCTAGCGCGCCGCCCAGCACCAGGGCCAACCCAAGGCAGAATAGGTGCTGCTGCGGATGCTTGCGCAACAGGCGGATGATGATGACGGAAGCCACCACGGCAATCGCGCTGAAAAAGATACGCTGCCAGCCGCCGGCCGCCGCGAGGAAGCTGAATGCGGCGCCCTCGTTATGGTAGCGCACCAAGTCGAAGAACGATGTCATCTGCAGGTGTTCGCCATACTCGAACGCCTTGAGCACTAGGTGCTTGGTGTAGAGGTCCAGCGCAATGACGATGCCGCTCAGGCCCAGCCATTTAAGCATAATGGCGTGACTCACCCTGGCCGAACAAGTTGCTGACGCAACGCCCGCAGATAGTAGGATGCGCGGCATCGCTGCCGACATCGGCGCGGTAATGCCAGCAGCGCTCACACTTGGCATGTGCGCTGGCGCTCACATTCACTTCCAGCTCGCCTTCGCGCGCATGCAGGGTGGCGCGCGACGCCATGAGCACGAAGCGCAGGTCGTCTTGCAGCCGTGCCAGCGCGGCATGAATATCGCCGCTGGCATAGATATCCAGCTCTGCTTGCAGGGATGCGCCGATCTTGCCTTGCGCACGCTCGTTCTCGATCGCCTTGTTGGAGACGTTGCGCACTTCCAGCACCTTACCCCATGCCTGTAATGCGGCTTGGTCCAGACCATGCTCCGGCAAGGCATACCAGATCTCCTCGAACACGGTGGCCTTGGCATCCAGGCCTAGGGTGTTCCAGATTTCATCCGCAGTGAAGCTGAGGATAGGCGCCATCAGGCGCATCAAGGCATGGGTGATGTGGTGCAGCGCGCTCTGCGCGGAACGGCGCGCGTGCGACTTGTCGCCCGAGGTGTAGAGCCTGTCCTTAAGGATATCGAGGTAGAAGCCGCCCAGTTCCTCGGAGCAGAAGCCCACCAGCTTTTGCACCGCGAGGTGGAATTCATAGCGGTCGAAGTCGGCAATCACCTGCTCCTGCAATTTCTGCGTCAGGGCAAGGCCGAAGCGGTCCAGCTCCAGCCATTGATCGACCGGCAGCAAATCCTGCTGAGCATCGAAATCGGCCAGATTGGCGAGCAGGAAGCGCAAGGTGTTGCGGATGCGGCGGTAGCTGTCGGTCACGCGCTTGAGGATTTCCTCGGACAATGACATTTCGCCGGAATAGTCCGTGGACGCAATCCACAGGCGCAGCATGTCCGCACCCAGGCGGTTGCAGATATCCTGCGGCTCAATGCCGTTGCCGCGCGATTTCGACATCTTGTAGCCCTTTTCGTCCACGGTGAAACCATGGGTGAGCAAGGCGTCGTAAGGCGCGCGGCCATCGATCGCGCAGCCGGTGAGCAAGGAGGACTGGAACCAGCCGCGGTGCTGGTCCGAACCTTCCAGGTACAGGTCGGCTGGGCTTTGCAGTTCGGGACGGCGCTTCAATACTGCCGCATGCGTGGCGCCGGAATCGAACCAGACGTCCAGCGTATCCGTCACCTTCTTGTACTGATCCGCATTATCGGGCGCATGCTGGGCCAGGAACGCCGTGCCGTCGAGCGAGAACCAGGCTTCGATGCCCTGCTGTTCCACCTGCAAGGCGACAGTCTCGAGCAGCTTCGCAGTTTGCGGATGCGGTTCGCCAGTCTCCTTGTGCACGAAGAACGGCATCGGCACACCCCAGTTGCGCTGGCGCGAGACGCACCAGTCGGGACGGTTCTTGATCATCGCCTCAAGGCGCGCACGGCCCCAGGCAGGATAGAACGCCGTATCGTCCACCGCCTTGTTTGCCAGTTCGCGCAACGATTTGCCATTGCTGCCGACCTGGTTCATGCCGATGAACCATTGGTGGGTCGCCAGCTGCATCAATGGCGTCTTGTGGCGCCAGCAATGCGGAAAACTATGGTTCAGACGCGCGCTGGCGAACAATGCGCCTTTCTCCTGCAACACGGTGAGGATCACCTTGTTAGCCTCTTGCCGGTTCAAGCCGCGGATTGCCGCCAGCTCGACCAGCTCGCTGTTGAAGAACTTGCCGTCGCCGCCAATCAGCACGCGCGGCTTTTCCTCGGGATAATGGGCGCGCATCACCAGCCAGTCGTCGTTGCCGTGGGCAGCGGCGGTATGCACCAGGCCGGTACCGGCATCGGTGGTGACATGCTCGCCGGTGATCACGGGAACGGTGCGTTGGTCGAAAGGATGCTGCAACAGCAGGCCCTTGAGCGCCGCACCCTTGGCAGAGCCGCGCACTTGCGCCTTTTCCTCGCCATAGCGCTTGAGCGTCGCTTCGGCCAGTTCATGCGCCAGCACCAGCAAGCCGCGCGAGGTCTGCAGCAGGTCGTAATCCAGCTCGGGATGCACGCTTACCGCCTGGTTGGCGGGCAAGGTCCAGGGCGTGGTAGTCCAGATCACGGCGTAAGCATCGCCATTGACGGCGGTATTGAACACCGCGCCGAGCGCAGCGTTATCGACGAATTTGAAACCGACGTCGATCGCAGGAGAATTGACGTCCTCGTACTCGACTTCGGCCTCTGCCAATGCCGAGCCGCAGTCCACGCACCAATGCACGGGCTTGGAGCCCTGGTAGAGGTAGCCGTTCTCGTAGATGTCGCCGAGCGCGCGAATGATGTCGGCCTCGGTCTGGAAATCCATGGTCAGGTAGGGATGGTCCCAGTCGCCCAGTACGCCCAGGCGGATGAAGTCCTGCTTCTGCCTCACCACCTGCTCGGCGGCATAGGCGCGGCACAGCTCGCGGAACTGGGCGGGCGGGATATCCTTGCCGTGCTGCTTCTCGACGGCCAGCTCGATCGGCAGGCCGTGGCAATCCCAGCCCGGCACGTAAGGCGCATCGAAGCCGGACAGGGTCTTGGACTTGACAATGATGTCCTTCAATATCTTGTTGACGGCATGCCCGAGGTGGATCGCACCGTTGGCGTAAGGAGGGCCGTCGTGCAGGATGAATTTCTTCGCGCCCTTGCGCGCAATGCGTATGCGCTGGTACACCTGTTTTTCCTGCCAGCTTTTCAGCCATGCGGGTTCGCGCTTCGCCAGGTCTCCGCGCATTGGGAAGCTGGTTTCGGGCAGGTTCAACTTGTATTTGGTGTTTTCGCTCATTGGTCTGGCTTTTAATTAATCTTCAAAAATCGGTTCACGCTCAAGTTTTCACGCTCAGGGATTTTCCCTGAAATACGCGCGTGCCATCTCGGCATCCTTGGCTATCCAGTATTTCAAGGTATCCAGGCTGTCGAATTTCATTTCGTCGCGTATCTTGTGCATGAATTTCACGCGCACATGCCGGCCGTAGATATCGCCGTTGAAATCGAACAGGTGCGCCTCCAGCGTCGGCTTGCCATCCTGCTTCACCGTGGGGCGCACGCCGAGGCTGGCGACGCCGGGCCAATCGTCGCCCTCGACCAAACCCTCTAATTTTACCGCATAGATGCCGAAAAGCGGCGGCCTATCGTGCAGCATGTGAATATTCGCCGTGGGATAGCCAAGCTCGCGCGCGAGCTTGTCGCCATGCACCACCTTGCCACTGATGCTGTAAGGGCGCCCCAGCAGTCGTGAAGCTTCAAGCAACTGGCCTTTTGCCAGCGCCTCGCGTATTGCCGTGCTGGAAACGCGCTTGCCGTCCAGGTTGACCTGCGGCTGGCTTTGCAGGCTGAAGCCGCCGCGGGCAAAGTCTTGCATGCTGCCCTGGCGCCCGGCGCCAAAGCGGAAATCCTCGCCGACCAGAATGGCCCGCGCATCCAGGGCGTTGCGCAGGATATCCTGCATGAAGGCTTCGACGGTAATGGCAGCGAAACGGCAGTTGAAGTGGCAGACATAGACATAATCCACGCCGGCCTCTGCAAACAATTCCAGCTTCTCGCGCAAGGAAGTCAGCCGCGTCGGCGCCTTGTCAGGGGCAAAAAATTCCCTGGGGTGCGGTTCGAAGGTCATTACCGCCGACTTCAGCCCTTGTTCGGCCGCCACCTCGATCAGGCGCCGCAGCAAGGCCTGGTGGCCAAGGTGCACGCCGTCGAAATTGCCGATCGCAACCGCAAGCGGATGATGAGCTGCCTGGTGGAAATGACGGAATATCTGCATGTCGCCCCGTTCCTCAGCTCACACTACGCTTGATGAAGTCGCGGATACGCAAGCCCATCAGCCACAAGGCGGCAAAATAGACGGCCACACCGAGGCCCACGAGCCCCAGCAAATACACCAGCTTGTTCCACAAGCTGGCATGCAGCCAGTATCCGCTATCACCCGCCCCTAGCCAGAGCGCGGCCCCCATCGCCAGCAAGGCCACGACGACGCGTGCAATGAAGCCCAACCAGCCGGGCTGAGGCTGGTAAATGCCGCTCTTGCGCAAATTGTAATAGAGCAGGCCGGCGTTGATGCAAGCGCCCAGGCCAATCGCCAGCGCCAGTCCCGCATGGCGGAAAATGCCGACAAAAGCCAGGTTCATCAATTGCGTGGCGAACAAGGTCACCACCGCGATCTTGACCGGCGTCTTGACGTTCTGGCGCGCATAAAAGCCGGGCGCGAGCACCTTGACCAGGATCAAGCCCAGCAATCCCAGGCTATAGGCAATCAGCGCCTGGCGCGTCATCCAGACGTCGTGCTCGGTGAAGGCGCCGTAATGGAACAAGGACGTCACCAGCGGCACAGACAACACCGCGAGCGCCACCGCCGCCGGCAAAGCCAGGATCAACGTCAGGCGCAAGCCCCAGTCCAGCAGCGCGGAATATTCGTGCTCCGCCTTGTCCGCGACACTTTTCGACAGGCTGGGCAGCAGAATGGTCCCCAGCGCGACACCCAGCAAACCGGTAGGAAACTCCATGAGGCGGTCGGCATAATAAAGCCATGACACGCTGCCGCTTTCGAGGAAAGAGGCAAAAATAGTGTTGATCAGCAATGACAGCTGGGCAATCGAGACGCCGAACACTGCGGGCCCCATCAAACGCAGGATGCGCCAGACGCCCTCGTCCCGGAAATCGAACCGCAACTTCGGCAGCATGCCGATCTTGCGCAGGAAGGGCAATTGGAAAGCCAATTGCAGCACGCCGCCTGCGAATACAGCCCAGGCCAGCACCATGATAGGCGGGTCGAAATAAGGGGCGAAGAACAATGCGGCGAGAATAAAGGCAATGTTGAGCCAGACCGGCGTAAACGCCGGCACGGAAAACCTGCTATAGGTATTGAGCACGCCGCCTGCCAGCGACACCAAGGAGATCAGCAGGATATAGGGGAAAATGATGCGCAGCATGTCGATGGTCAGCGCGAAGGTTTCAGGCTCGCTATGCGCCCAGCCCGGCGCGCTGACGTAGGCGACTACCGGAGCCGCCAGCATGCCGAGCAAGGTCACACCCATGAGCACAAGGCCGAGCAAGGTCGCCACTTTGCTGATCAGGTCATAGGTTTCGTCGTGGCCGCGGCGGTTCTTGTATTCGGCCAGGACCGGCACGAAAGCCTGGGAAAAGGCACCCTCGGCAAACAGGCGGCGCAACAGGTTGGGAATCTTGAAGGCGACGAAGAAGGCGTCCGTATAGATTCCTGCACCGAACACCCTTGCGATTAACGTATCCCTGACGAACCCCAGTACCCGGGAAACAAAGGTCATGCTCCCGACAGCAGCTAACGCTTTTAACAGATTCATTGCACACGCATCACGAGTAATCGAGTCCAAGGGATAGACCAAAGCGGGGATTTTATCACGCCTCGTCCCGCAACTCACTGAAAGCTCTACATAGGGATTGCATTCGCCAGGAAAATTAGTTAATATGCCGGGCTTCGATTTCAATTTACAGGAATTATCATCCATGGCTAATAGCGCACAGGCGAGAAAGCGTGCACGTCAGGCAATCAAGCAACGCGCCCACAATGCAAGTTTGCGCTCGGCTCTGCGTACCGCGATCAAGAAGATCATCAAAGCGGTTGAAGCCGGCGACAAAACTGCAGCTCAAAGCGTGTTCAACGAGAATGTCAGCGTGATCGACCGCATTGCAGACAAGAAGATCATCCACAAGAACAAGGCCGCTCGCCACAAGAGCCGCCTGAGCGCAGCGATCAAGGCACTTGCCTAATCCAGCTTGCATGCTTGTGTAAAAAGCCGGGACCTCCCGGCTTTTTTATTGCGTTTTTTATTGTCCTACGCTTACAAAACCCTGCTTATTGCCCGACTAGGATTGCAGTCCTTACTCACGATCCCTACCCAAGAGTTGGCTAACGCTTTAACGGTGAGCAGCAAAAGCAGTCGAGCAAGTTAAGAACCAAGACTTACCCTGCCAAGTAACAGCAAAAAACTAAAAAAGCCAGGCAGACGCCTGGCTTTTTATTTCAATCCGGCCTCCGCTTCGTCAATCCTCAATTCCCAAGGCATGGCGCACTTTCAATGCGCCCTGCAGGGTTTGGTCGAGCCTATCCCCGATCACGGTAAAGTGCCCCATCTTGCGGCCAGGCCTGGCTTCATGCTTGCCGTAAAGGTGCATTTTCAATCCCGGCTCGGCATAGGCATCGCCCCATGCCGGCTCGTCATCGCCCCAGATATCGCCCAGCAAATTCACCATCACGGCCGGGCTGTGCTGACGCGCATCGCCCAGCGGCAGGCCTGCCAGTACGCGCACCTGTTGTTCGAACTGGTTGGTCACGCATGCATCTATGGTGTAGTGCCCGGAATTATGCGGGCGCGGCGCCATTTCGTTGACCAGCAAACGGCCTTCGCTGACGAAGAACTCGACACCAAGTACGCCGGTGTAATCGAGCTTTTGCGCCACCACCACCGCCAGCTGGCGGGCCTGGTCCCTAACCGCAGCATCGCCGCGCGCCGGGGCGATGCTGACGTCGAGAATGCCGTTCAGGTGGCTGTTTTCCGCAACGGGGAAAGTCTCCACATTGCCGCCCGCGTCGCGCGCCAACACTACGGAGACTTCATAATCCAGCTTGAGCATGCGCTCGAGCACGCAGACCTCCGCGCCGAACTTCTCGAAAGCGGCGCCAGCCTCTTCCGGCGTCGCCACCCGTGCCTGGCCCTTGCCGTCATAGCCGAAGCGCGCCACCTTGAGGATGGCGGGATAAAGCCCGCTATCGGCAGCCGGGATATCAGCAGCCTGCCGGATCACGGCATAAGGCGCCACCGGCAAGCCGGAATCGCGGAAAAAGTTCTTTTCAGCGACGCGGTTCTGCGCAATCGCTACCGAAGCTGCCGCAGGACGCACGGTACGTTGCTGCGCGAGGTATTCCAGCGTGGATGCCGGCACGTTCTCGAACTCGGTAGTGATGGCTTCACATTGCTCAGCCAGCGACTGCAATGCCGCCTCATCGTCATAAGCCGCACAGAGATGCACATCGGCAATCTTGCCCGCCGGGCTGTTGCGGTCGGGATCCAGCACCGCCACCTTGTAGCCCATCTCATGAGCCGCAATCACGAAGAAGCGGCCCAGCTGGCCGCCGCCCAGCATTCCCAGCATCGCCGGGGGCAATATGGTTTTTGCACTACTCACGAAAACTCCTCAAAACTCGATATTCAGCATTATTATCAAGACTCATCAAGGCTGGTCCGGCAATGCCATGTCCAGCACCCGCGAGGACTGTGCGGCACGGAACTCAGCCAGCTTCTGTGCGAGCCCGGCATCCGTCGTCGCCAGGATAGCGGCGGCAAACAGACCGGCATTGGCAGCACCTGCCTCGCCGATCGCAAATGTCGCGACCGGAATGCCCTTTGGCATCTGCACGATGGACAGCAAGGAATCCTGCCCTTGCAGGTGGCGCGATGGCACCGGCACGCCAAGTACAGGCAACGTAGTCTTCGCAGCCACCATGCCCGGCAGATGCGCCGCACCGCCAGCACCGGCAATGATGACGCGCAAGCCGCGTTCGGCAGCCTGTTCGGCAAACTCAAACATCAGGTCCGGCGTGCGATGCGCAGACACCACGCGCGCCTCATAGGCGATGCCGAAGTCAGCCAGCATCTGGGCCGCTGCGCGCATGACGGGCCAGTCGCTATCTGAGCCCATGATGATACCAACCAATGGTTTGGACATGATTTCCCCTTACACCAGAATCAGGTTATCGCGATGAATCAATTCAGGCTCATCGACATAACCCAGGATATGTTCAATTTCGTGGCTCGGCTTGCGCAGAATGCGGGCGGTCTCCAGCGCGCTGTAATTCACCAAGCCGCGTGCGATTTCCTGCCCGGCGGCATTCGCGCACGACACCACTTCGCCGCGCTCGAAACTGCCCTCCACCGCGATCACGCCGATCGGCAGCAGGCTGCGCCCACCTTCAAGCAACGCCCTGGCGGCGCCGTCGTCCAATATGACCTTGCCCGCCAGACGCAAATGGTCGGCCAGCCACTGCTTACGCGCCAGGGTCTTAACCTGGCGCGCCTTGAGATGGGTGCCCACCACGTCGCCCTGCGCCAGCCTCACCAGCACATCGGGCTCGCGGCCAGAGGCAATCACGGTATGCGCCCCGCTGCGCGCAGCACGCTTGGCCGCAAGTATCTTGGTGAGCATGCCGCCGCTGCCGATCAAGGTGCCAGCGCCGCCGGCCATTTTCTCCAAGGCCGGGTTGCCGGCAGTTCCATGCTGGATGAATTCCGCGTCGGGATGCTTGCGCGGGTCGGCGGAATACAAGCCGGGCTGGTCGGTAAGGATCACCAGCGCATCAGCCTCGATCAAATTGGCGACCAGCGATCCCAAGGTGTCGTTGTCGCCGAAGCGGATCTCATCGGTCACCACGGTGTCGTTTTCGTTGATCACGGGGATGACGCCCAAATCCAGCAAGGTACGCAAGGTAGTGCGTGCGTTCAGGTAGCGTTTCCTGTCCGCCAGGTCGGCATGCGTCAACAAGATCTGGGCAGTATGCAGGCCGTGCGAGGCAAAACAGGTTTCGTACATCTGCACCAAGCCCATCTGCCCGACGGCAGCCGCCGCCTGCAACTCATTGATCGCGACCGGACGCTTCTTCCAGCCCAGGCGTTGCATACCCTCGGCCACAGCGCCGCTCGACACCAGCACCACCTGCTTGCCGGACTTGACCAGCCTGGCAATCTGGTCGGCCCAGGCCGCAATGGCACCCCTGTCCAGGCCGGCCCCATTGTTGGTCACCAGGCTGGAGCCGACCTTGACGACCAGGCACTTCGCATTCAATAGCAATGACGTCATTTCTGCCGGTCCTGCCTAGTCTCCAGCTACCGGGGCCGTGCCGGCGCTCTCAGCCGCCTCGTGGTCAGCCCGGCTGGTTTCTTCCACATGCTCCATGATGGCATAGGTCAATTCGCGGCAGCCTATGCCAGCCAATGCGGAAATGGCGAAATAGCGACCCTTCCAGCCCAGCCTCTGGACAAATTCGGCTACCTTTTCCTCGCTGTCTTGCAGCATGTCAACCTTGTTGAGCACCAGCCAGCGCGGCTTGTTGTAGAGTTCTTCGTCGTACTTGCGCAATTCTTCCGTGATGGCCAGGGCCTCGCGCACCGGATCGACGGCCTCATCAAACGGCGCCAGGTCCACCAAGTGCAGCAAGAGACGGGTACGGGAAAGGTGGCGCAGGAACTGGTGGCCCAGGCCTGCTCCCTCGGCGGCACCCTCGATCAGCCCCGGAACGTCCGCAATCACGAAGCTGCGGTTGGCATCGACGCGCACCACGCCCAGATTGGGATGCAGGGTGGTAAACGGATAGTCGGCCACCTTGGGCTTGGCGGCGGATACCGACCGGATGAAAGTGGATTTGCCTGCGTTGGGCATCCCCAGCAAGCCGACGTCGGCCAATACCTTTAGTTCAAGGTAAAGCTCGAACTCCTCGCCAGTATCGCCCTTGGTGCATTGGCGCGGCGCACGGTTGGTACTGGACTTGAAGTGGATATTGCCAAGGCCGCCATTGCCGCCCTTGGCCACCATCACCTTCTGGCCATGCTCGGCAAGGTCCGTCAGCACCTGGCCGGTCGCCTTGTCGCTGATCACGGTTCCCACCGGCACCCGCAGCACCATGTCCTCGCCGCCCGCACCGTACTGGTCCGAGCCGCGGCCGTTTTCCCCGCGTTGCGCGCGGAAGACGCGCATATAGCGGTAATCGACCAAGGTATTGATATTGCGGTCGGCGATCATGTAGATTGAGCCGCCACGGCCGCCGTCGCCGCCATTGGGGCCACCCATGGCTTCGTACTTCTCGCGGCGGAATGTGGCGACGCCGTTGCCGCCGTCGCCGGCGTAGACCTTGATCGTGGCTTCGTCTATAAACTTCATGGTCGCTATTTCACAGGTTCAATTCGTTAAGGCAGTCATCATACCGCCTAAAATACCGCTTAAAATAAAAAAGCCCTATCGTTGGATAGGGCTTTTTCCGAATCACGCCAGAATTAAGCTGGGATGATGCTGACCAACTTGCGGCCCAGCGCGCCTTTCACGGAGAAAGCCACCTTGCCGTCAACCTTGGCAAACAAGGTGTGATCCTTGCCGATACCAACATTCTCGCCCGGGTGCATCTTGGTGCCGCGCTGGCGGACGATGATGCTGCCAGCGGAAACAAACTGGTCGCCAAAAGCCTTTACGCCCAGTCGCTGTGCGTTCGAGTCGCGACCGTTACGGGAACTACCGCCTGCTTTTTTGTGTGCCATTTCTAACTACTCCTTACTTAGCAGCAATCTTTTCGATCTGGATTTCGGTGAAACTCTGGCGGTGGCCTTGAGTCTTGCGATAGTGCTTGCGGCGACGCATCTTGAAGATCAGTACTTTGTCGCCACGACCGTGAGCCACAACCTTGGCTTGTACGCTCGCACCTTGAACCAGAGGGGAACCAATGGTGGTATTGTCACCATCGGAAACCAACAATACCTTGTCGAGGGTGATTTCGCTGCCGACTTCGCCCGCCAACTTTTCTACCTTAAGCTTGTCACCAGCGGCTACGCGATATTGTTTGCCACCAGTTTTGATAACTGCATACATGGTTATGCCTCGTTTGCTACGCATTCAAATGAATCGGGCATTATACGGAAAATCGCACGGAAAGCAAATGCTATTATCGCCCACTCCTCCAACCCGGCAGAATCGCAATTTTTAAGGCGTTGCGCCCGTTATGCGGGCACTGTATCGCGCATTGCATATGCTAGAATCCCGAGACTTATTTTTGGCAGCCAGACGTGTCCCTAGCTTTTATTCAATCGTGCATCGCAGATGACATGCAACAGGTCGATGCGGTGATCCGCAAATCCCTGCATTCCGATGTCGTCCTGATCAACCAGGTCGCCGATTATATCGTCAACAGCGGCGGCAAGCGCCTGCGACCCGCTTTGGTACTGCTTTCGGCAGGCGCGTTCGGCCGCATTGAAGCCAAGCACCACGAACTGGCAGCCGTGATAGAACTGATTCACACGTCGACCCTGCTTCATGACGACGTGGTCGACGAATCCTCGCTGCGCCGCGGCAAGGCGACAGCAAACACCTTGTTCGGCAATGCCGCCAGCGTGCTGGTCGGCGACTTCATCTACTCCCGCACCTTCCAGATGATGGTCAGCATCCAGAGCATGCGCGTGATGGAGGTGCTGTCAGAAGCCACCAACACGATCGCCGAGGGCGAAGTGCTGCAACTGCTCAACGTGCACGACGCCGATATCACCGACGAGGCTTACCTGAAGGTCATCCATTACAAGACGGCAAAGCTGTTCGAAGCGGCGACGCGGCTTGGCGCCATCATCTGCGGCACCAACGCGCAGGATGAGGCCGCCATGGCGGAATACGGCATGCGCCTGGGCACGGCGTTCCAGCTGGTTGACGACGTGCTCGACCTGAGCGGCGACAGCAGCGAGATCGGCAAGAACCTGGGAGACGACCTTGCCGAAGGCAAGCCCACGCTGCCGTTGCTGTATGCCATGCGCCACGGCACGCAAACGCAGCGCGCCATCATCCGCAACTCAATCGAGCAAGGCGGCCTGGATGAGTTGCCGGCAGTGATAGAGGCGGTGAAAGCGACAGGCGCCCTGGAGCACGTGCTTGAAGTCGCCAAGGCCGAAGCCGCGGCCGGCTGCAGAACCATTACCCACTTGCCCGACTCCGTCTACAAACAGGCCTTGCTGCAGCTCGCCGAATTTGCCGTCTCGCGAAGCTATTAAAGCAGCCAATCAGGAACCCAGTTCCACCTGCCCGTAGCCCAACAGGGTGCCCGTGGTATAGGCAATATCGATCAACGCCGCCTGGTAATCCACCATGGCCCTGATTTCCTTGATCTGCGACTCCCCAAGGCGGCTCAACATTTCCAGCACCTCGGTCATGTTGCGCAGCCCCTCATTGAACTGCTTGAGCTCGCCGTCATAATTGACGCTTGCCAGCATGACCTGCTGCCGCGCGGCAATGATGCGCTGCCAATGCTGCTCCGCCTGGTCTACGCCGTCGTGGATCTCGCGCTTGACCGTCAGCACCTGCAACTCCTTGGTCGCCAATCGCTGCATGCGCTGCTGCACGGCCTGCTGCAGCTGGTTACGGCGCGCCTCGTTGGTCATGGGCAGCTCGAAACGCAAGCCCACGGACCAGTCATTGAAACGATTGTCGAACGGGCTGTCATAGGCGCGGGAAAGGCTGTTGGTTCCCGCCGACAAGGCGCCATAGCTGTAATCCAGCGTGAACAGGGGCAAGGTCTGGTTCTGCAGGTATTCCACCTTGTTGATATCCGCCGCCAGCTTCAATTCCAGTTCGAGCAGCTCCAGCCGCCCTTGTAGGGCAGACTCGACCAGCTTGTCCTTGTCGAATTCGTAATGCACGAGGATGGGCTCGGACCGCGGCCGGATCAGCGCATCGCCTGAAAATGCATATTGCGGGTCGTTGAGCAGGAACTGTAATTGGCGCTGGCTCAGCTGCAAACGCGTCTTCGCCATGATCAACGCCTCTATGCGATCGGAGATCCCGATCTCGGCGCGGCTGGCCTCTATGCTCGCCACCAGACCCTCTTCCACCTTGCGGCGCACCATCTCGAGGTTGCGCGCCGCCAGCTCGTATTGCTGGCGCCGCACGTCCAGCTCAGCCCAGGCTGCGTAAAGATCCCAATAGGCTTTGTCTATCAATGAAATCACGCGTATGGATTGCAGCCTGGTCCTGGCATCCACCGCCTGCCTATCCAGGTCGGCGATGCGGATGCTGGCCTCGTTGACCCGGCCCCCGGCATTGCGCAGCAAAGGCTGGCTGATCGAGAAGCGCGTTGCGCGCCTGTACTCGTCAGTGCCGAGGCTGCCCTCGGTCAGCTTGCGCTCGAAGGGCGTACTCACCCGCACCACCCCCCCGGTCCTGAGTGGAATGGCAATCCCCGCTTCGCCGTCGAGGTAGTCAATTTGCTGCTCGGCCTTGTCCAGCTTGACCAACTGCCCATCCAGCTGGGTATCCTCCGCCTTGAGCTGCACGATGTCGCCGCTGGTGAGCGGCCGGTTCTCTCGCCGGCGCTGCAAGCTGGCATAGATGATGTTGTCGAACTTGGCCCGCTCTGCCCCCAACGCGCTCTGGGCGATCTGCGGATCGAATTGCACCACCTTCAGGGAAAGGTTGTTTTGCAAGGCCCTGGCGCGGACATCCGCGATGCTCAATTCATGCTCGACTCCGGCAGGCATGAATGCCGGTTGCCCAGGATGGTCCGCCAGCACGTCATCCAGCTTAATATTGAGTTTCCTGGGCGGGGACAGTTTGTACTGTCGCTGTGCCGCCGCGTAGCCTTCGTCCAGGGTCGTGGCACTGCCCCGGCTCATGCTGTCGAGTTCTACGCCTTGCGGTAGTCCGATAGAGGATTGCGCCTCGCCTGTGTCTGGCGCAGCCCAGACAGATACCGGCATTATCGCCGCCAAGCACAGCCAGGCCAATGCCTGGCAACCACCGATGATAAAACCCGGTTTGATGCGCTTCATCATCAAGCGCCTCGATTGGATGTGGCCGCAGGCTGCGGGATACGCGGCGGGAAGCCATTGAGCACGCGCCAGATTTCGTAGCCTATCGACACTTCCTCCAACAATATCCAGCCACGAGAGGAGCTGCCCTGCCTCAGGAAACGTTCGCTAGGCCACTTCTGCAAGGTTTCATCCGGCACCACCATGACGCGGAAGCGACCCGTACCGTCGTCGCTGGCATCCACAAAGGCCACCTTGCCGGCGAACGTGCCGATGGCGACATTGGGCCAGCCTGAAACCTGGATCGCCGGCCAGCCGTCAAACTCCAGCCTGACGCGGCTGCCAGGCAGGATCAAGGCGGCATCCAGGCCGCTCACGATCAGCTCCACCGCCTGTTGCTCGCTGTCGGGAATGATCACCAGCAGCGGCTGGCCCTGGCTGATTACCTGGGATTGTGAATTCACCGGCACCCTGAACACGGTACCGGCACGCGGCGCCCGCACCAGTTGCGACTCCTGGCGCGACAGATTGATCTCGAGGCCGGTCAATTCGTTCTGGGTATCCGCCACTTCCGAACCTATCTTGCTGAGCAGGGCGCGGCCGGCATCGATATTGGCCTGGGTTTCGGCCTTGACTTGCGCCTGATTGGCCGCCGCGGTTTTTTCCTCGGCACGCGCCGAATCCAGCGCCGCTTTGGTGCTGTTCACGCTCCTGAGGGCCACCGCCCTGTCCCGCTCCGCCAATTCCACATCGCGCCTGGAAACCAGCCCCTCCTGCACTAGGCGCTGCATTCTGCTGACTTGGAAATCGGCGGCGTCCAGCGTGGCCTGGGCGGACTCGACATTTTCCGCGGCGGCCACCACTTTCTGCCTGGCGACGTCCAGGCCGTAATCCGCGGCGGCCACCCGCGCCTGGCGTACGGCGAGCAGGTTTTGCAATCGCACCTCATAGGCCTGCAGCTCATCCTGTTTGGCCTTGAGCTTGGCAGCACTGGTCTGGCGTTGCGCGGCCAGCCTGTCCTTGAACCTGGGGTCGACATCGCTGATTTCCAGCAAGGGGTCGCCCGCCTGCACGCGCGTGCCTTCCCGCACGAACCATTGCTTGATGACGCCGCCTACCGGCGCATCCACGCTCTGGGGCCTTTCCAACGGCGCAAAGGCAGTGACGGCACCCATGGCCTGCACGTTTTGCTGCCAAGGCAGGAACAACATCAGCGTCGGCACGATAAAGCACAGCACCACGATCCAGACCAGGATGCGCTTCACCGCCCTGGGCGTGGCCGTGTATTTCAAGAACTTCTGGTTTTCCATGAGGTTAGGCGCCATGATCAAGCAGCTCCAGCGCAAGGGTCTGTTGGCAACGCTGGGCAATCGAGGCGTGGCGCGTCATGATCACCACACTGCGATCGGGCAGGTCCAGCAACAAGGGCAAGACACGGTCGAGGTCGGCCTCGTCCAGGGAATCCAGCACGCCATCCACGATCAATAATCCCGGCTGCCCGACAATCCCCCTGGCCAGCATCAGGAGATTGACCTGCGTGGTGGAAAGCGGCGCACCATTGACGGAAAGCCGAGTATCCAGCCCATCGCGGAACTGGTTGATACTGGGCATCAATCCCAGCTTGCTCAACAGTTGCGTCACTGTCCCGAGCGCAATGTCGTCGCGCCCGATCAATACGTTCTCAACGATGCTGCCCTCGATGATCTCGGGCTTGCCAACGCATCCAATATGCTTGCGCAGCTCATTCAGCTTGAATTGGTCGATCACGATGTCATTGAACTCGACATGCCCTTTTTCCGGCTGCTTCAAGCCGGTGAGCAATGCCGCCAATGAGGATTTTCCGCTGCCGGCGACCCCCAGCACCGCCAGGCTGCTGCCCGGCTGCAAGGTGAAACTGATCCCGGATTGCGAAGCGGTATGCCGCAGGTAATGATAGCCGAGGTTCACCGCGCTCAACTTGATGGGCCGTTGCACCGCGATCTCGCGCGACGGCGCCCTCTCCTGCGGCAAGTCCTGGATATAGCCGACCTTGTCCAGGCTGGCAAGCAGGTCGTAGTAATACTCAAGCTGGCCGATAAACCGCAGGAAAGAAGCCAGCACTGCGAAAATGATCAATTCCGCCGCGACGAATTGCCCCAGATTGATCTGCCCCTTGATCACCAGAGTGCCCCCCAGCGCCAGCATGGCGGTGCCACCCAAGGCATAGATGAGGACGCCTCCCAGATATTGCTTGATGAGGATGCGGAAATGCGCGCTCCGCTTTTCCAGGTATTCGGACGCCAACTGGCTGGTACGCTCCTGCGCCAGGCTCACGCCCGAGGAGAATTTGAAGGTATTGAGGTTGCGGGCAATCGTCTCGAGCCAGGCGGCCAATTCGAACTTGGCATGGGACTCCGCAATCGCCGTCAATGGCGCCTTGCGGCCGATGACGTAGACAATCACCAGGATGATGAACATGACCAACGCCACCACCACGGCGAAATAAATGCTATAGAAAACCAGGATAATACTGCCCACCACCCCTTGCAGGATGGTCGCCACGCCTATCGTCAGCAATGTCGCGACCGATTTCTGCACCGACGTCACCTCGAAGAAGCGGTTGACCAGCTCCTGCAGGTCTTCCGCATCCGCCGCATCATATTTCGCGCCTTGCGTCTTGTTGGCGGCATCGGTGGCAATCCGGCAGAAAATACGGCGCTGGATGAGCTCGACGATAAAAATCTCCAGCACGTAGAACAAGCCTGCGAGCAGCAGGAAAATGAACAGCATGAAGGAAATGATGAGCAGCGGCTTCATCAGGCTGCCCATGGTCACCGTATTGATGAGGGCCTGTACCGAAATCGGAATCGCCAGGTTGATGAAGCCCACCCCGCCCATCAGGATGATGATCAGCAGGATGTCTTTGCGTTCCAGGCTCAGCAGGTCGATCAATCTTTGCCGGGGCTGTATTTTATGTAAGGTATTGTTGTTCATTCTTCATTGTTCACTCTAACCCAGCAAAACGACATTGCCATCTGGACTTAGTTCCGGAAAAACAAACCCCGTAAAACCAAAAGAGCCCTGCGAACAGGGCTCTTTATCATACCGCTTAATTCCAGCGATCAATTCAATGTTATCAACTCCCCATTCTCAGCGTGATAGTAGCTGAGGTGGGCGCAATGGCTGGTCCTTGTGGTCAGCGAACCGTCAAACAGGGATTCGCCATCCACGTCGACCGTGGCGTAGCCATTGTGGTAAAGGGTAACTTCCGCCTGTTGCCGTCCATGACGCATGGCAAAACTCATGTAGTTTTCATCCTCGGACTCATCATAGACTTCCCAGTCACCGTTACCAGTCAACTGTTCCAACCAACCCGATAAATCCACTTCGACGCGGCAAACGACAGGGGTATCCCATGCGGTTTGAGCTGCAGTATTCATCATGTGCATTCCTTTCAGGTTAGTGATGAGAAAATATTGACAACTATAACGTGGCGATAATTTTCCTAATTTCAAGTCTTTCCAGGACGCCACAACTGCGGTTGCCATACTGATATAACGGTGCGATGATGCGGAAAGTTTACCGATAACCCCAATTTATGCCTGATTTTGTTTTGCTGGACGCCTTGAGGGACAGCCCCGCGCTCTTCATCACTTGTTCCGTCTTGCTCGGGCTCATGGTGGGCAGCTTCCTCAACGTCGTGATCCACCGCCTGCCGCGCATGATGGAACTGGCCTGGCAGGCGGAGCGCCTGGAAGCGGAAGGCAAGGCCCAGCCGGAACAGGTCCGCTACAACCTTGTCACGCCCCGCTCCCGCTGCCCACATTGCCAACATGCCATCACGGCTTTGGAGAATATCCCGGTCGTCAGCTATTTGTTCCTGGGCGGAAAATGCAGGCAATGCAAAACACCTATCAGCCCGCGCTATCCATTGGTGGAAATCCTCACGGCAGTGCTGACCGGCCTCGCCAGCTGGCATTTCGGCTATTCGAGCCTCGCGGTGGCAAGCTGGCTGATTATCTTCGCCCTGGTTGCCTTGACCTTCATCGACCTCGACACGCACCTGCTGCCGGACGACATCACCCTGCCGCTGCTTTGGGCAGGCTTGCTGTTCAACCTCAGCCACGGCTTTACTGATATCACGTCTGCCGTGACCGGCGCCGCTGCGGGCTATCTCATCCTTTGGTCCGTATATTGGCTCTTCAAGCTGGTCACCGGCAAGGAAGGCATGGGCTACGGCGACTTCAAGCTGCTCGCGGCGCTGGGGGCCTGGTTTGGCTGGCAGCTGCTCCCTGCTGTCATTTTATTATCATCAGTCGCTGGTTCCATCATCGGCATCGGCTTGATCGTGTTGACCAAGCATGGGCGGGAAACCCCGATTCCATTCGGCCCATACCTGGCCCTGGGCGGGATTGCAGCCCTATTCTTCGGCAAACAACTCTCTCAACTATATCTAGGAGGCTGATAGATGTACGTAGTTGGACTCACTGGCGGCATTGGTGCCGGCAAAAGCGAAGCGGCAAGAATATTTAGCGGGCTGGGCGTGCCCGTCGTCGACGTCGATGTGATTTCGCGCCGCCTGACCGGCGCCGGCCAGCCATTGGTGGCGAAAATAGCGGAAGCATTCGGCGCAGAATATGTCACCGCGGATGGCGCCATGGATAGAGGCAAAATACGCGACCGCATATTCTCCAACGATGCCGACCGCAGGCTACTCGAATCCATCCTGCACCCCGCCATTCACGGCGAGGCCCTGCGAGAACTGGAAAACTACAACCAGGCCCCGTACCAGATACTCGCCATCCCATTGTTTTTTGAGACAAACCGCTACGAAGGCATCGTCAACCGCACCCTGTTGATCGACTGCGACGAGGACAAGCAGATCAGCCGGGTGGTCAACCGCAACGGCTTCACCGAGAGCATGGTGCGTTCCATCATCGCCGCCCAGGCTTCGCGCAGTTTCCGCCGCGCCCTCGCCAACGACATCATCGACAATAACGGCAGTATTGAGGAACTAGAAGAGAAAATTCGCCTGATGCATGAAAAATTCATTAAGACTTGCATAGTTAGCGAATAAATCTGATAATTCACGCTAGCTTTTATAAACAAACGGATCAGCCTCGAGAAGCCCGTGCCTAGTTACGACTATCCTTTTAATGAACGCATCCGTACCCTGTTGCGTCTGGAAGACTTGTTTATCAAGGTCTTGCATAACATTGAGGGGGAGCACGAGTTCGTCCACCACAGCGTCCTGCTGTCCATTTTCCAGATCCTGGACATCATAGAGCGGGCCGAGCTCAAGATGGACCTGCTGCAAGAGTTGGACCGCCAGAAAATGGTCATGAACAACCTGCGCGGCAACCCCTCGATCGAGGAAAAAGTGCTGAACGACCTGGTGACCGATATCGAGAATGCAGCGCGACCGCTACGCAATACGCCAGGCAAGCTCGGACAAACCCTGCGCGACAACGAATGGCTGATGAGCATCAAGCAGCGCTCCGTCATCCCAGGCGGCGTCTGTGAGTTCGACCTGCCGTCCTACCACTACTGGCTGGGACTGAGCAGCGAGCGCCGCAAGCACGACCTCAGCGTCTGGATGAGCCCATTGATGCCGCTGTACGACGCCATCCGCATCATCCTGCACATCCTGCGCGGCAGCGGAGCGACTTCCAGCATGACCGCCGTCAACGGGGCTTACCAGCAAATGCTGGGAGGCGCCAAGCCTGCGCAGATGCTGCGGGTGGAGATCAGCGACGATACGCCCTGCTTTCCCGAAGTGAGCGCCAACAAGTACGCCATCAACATCCGCTTCAACAGCCTGGACAACGCCCAACGGCCGCGTCCTTGCGACTCCAACATCGATTTCTCATTGACATTGTGCAACCTGTAGGCAAAAAACTGGTTCCCTGCCCGCAATGCGGGGAATTGTCGGAATACTCCAGCACAAACCCATACCGTCCGTTCTGCTCGGAACGCTGCCGCCTGATCGACCTGGGCCAATGGGCCAGTGAGGGCTATCGCATCCCGGACACCAACCCCAAGCCTGACGACGACGAATACTAGCGCACGAATAGTAGGTTAAGGCTGGGCGCTGAATTCGAGTTTATATTGAGTCTTTAATGGCTGGGACGGACGCTTGATATCGAGCGTCATCAGCCAGTCGCTGCTGCCGCTCACGCATACCGGCAGGGTCACCATGGCGCGCCAGCTGCCATCAGGCTGCTGCTGGAGACGGTAGCGGTTGACCCCCATCTGCATATCCTGCATATCAAAGCTGGCCTGCACCGACTCCGCCTCGGGCAATGTTACCCGCATCTCGAACGCCTGCATGACCTTGGGCGTTGTCATCGCCTGGATTGTCAGGTCGTCATGACGGCATCCGCGCACAATATCCTCGCAGGCGATCGCTAACGGTTCGACCGTGCCTCCGCCAGGCTTGAGCCATAAATAAGCCAACAGCACCAGCGCGGGCACCAGCACAACCGCCAGCCGCGCCAATAGCTTGCGCGACATGATCAGTCCCATGCTCCGCGCATCATGGCGATACCGTGAGCGCCGTGCTGCCATGCCTGTTCCATATGCGCCTGCTGCAGGCCGCCCAATGCGTAGACCGGCAGGCTGCTGTCCTGCACCAAGGCGACAAAGCCTTCCCAGCCCAATACCTGGGCTTGAGGATGGCTTAATGTCGGCAGTACTGGCGACAGCACGGCAAAATCCAGCGCCAAGGATTGGGCATGCGCGAGCTGCTGCGCATCATGGCAAGAGGCAGCGCACAGCATGCCACTAGGACGCTCCGAAAGCGCCATCAGCCGCTCGGAAGACAGATGCACCCCGGCCATGCCCAATGCCCGCGCAGTCTCAATCTCGCCATTGAGCAGCACCCTGGCCTGGTAAGGCTGCGCTAGCTTGAGCACTTGCTCCGCCAAACGCTGCAGGCTCTCCTCAGGCAAATGCTTTTCCCTCAACTGCAGCAAGCGCAGCCCTTGGTCTAGGGCATGCTGCAAGCGTTTCAGGAAGCGCTGCTCCCCTAGTTCTGCCGCATTGCTGATCGCATAAATGGACGGCAGGCCCAGGGCTGCCAGGATAGGCTCATTGGCGGGCAGCATCGGACCTACGGTCAATGCGGCAGGACGTTGCCAGCTCAGTTTCTGTCCTTCACAGCCACGCGGTTCATGCTGCCATTCGCGCACGATGAAAAAATGCAGCTCCACTTTGCGGTCGGGATATTCGAAGCGCCGCAGCAGCCAGGGATAGGCCTTTTCCACCTCGACCCCAAGCTCTTCGCGTAACTCGCGCACCAGGGCGTGATATGGAGTTTCGTCGGACTCTATCTTGCCTCCGGGAAATTCCCACCAGCCTTCCCAAGGCTTGCCGGCAGGACGCTCGGCCAGCAGCACCTGGCCGTCAGGGCGTTGCAATATGGCTACGGCGGCACGTACTACGCTCATGGATGTCTGGCTCCTGCCAAGGCCTGGCGGCCGACATAGTCGCGGGCAAACTGGTACGCCACCCGGCCGCTGCGCGCGCCTCGGGTATGCGAAAACAGCAAGGCGGCGCTGCGGGTTTCCTCGTCCACTTGTTCGATACCGTAATGCTTGAGCCATTGCGCAACGACGGACAGATATTCATCCTGGCTGAACGGATAGAACGACAGCCAGAGGCCGAAACGCTCGGACAACGATACCTTTTCCTCGGTGGTGTCACCTGGCCTGATCTCGTCGCCATGCCGCGTCACCTCCAGGTTTTCCGCCATGTATTCAGGCATCAGGTGGCGGCGGTTGGAAGTGGCATACACCACGACATTGTCCGATGTCGCCGCGATCGAACCGTCCAGCACCACCTTGAGCGCCTTGTAGCCCGGATCGCTGGACTCGAAGGAAAGGTCGTCGCAGAAGACGATAAAGCGCTCCTTGCGCTCGCGCAGCAAGGCGACGATTTCCGGCAATGCCACTAGGTCCTGCTTGTCCACCTCCACCAGGCGCAAACCCTGGCCCGCAAACGCGCCCAGCACCGCTTTCACGAGTGAGGACTTGCCGGTGCCTCGCGCGCCGGTCAACAGCACGTTGTTGGCTGGATGGCCATGCACGAACTGCTCCGTGTTGCGCACGATTTCAGCCTTTTGCTCATCCACGTTGCGGATGTCGTCCAGGCTGATGTGATGCGGATGCTCCACGGCCACCAGGTGGCCGCGTCCGTTCAATGCCTGCCAGCGCCAGGCAATGGCGTTCCAGTCAGGTTCGGGTGCCGGCGGCGGCAAGAAGCTTTCCAGCCTCGCCAGCACAGCTTCGGCACGGGTGATCAATTGCTCGAGATCGGCCATGAGTCGTCCTAGCTGCGATAGTCCGCATTGATGCGGACATAGTCATAGGAAAAATCGCAGGTCCAGACCGTGGCATTGGCCTGTCCGCGGTTCAGCACGACGCGCACGGTGATTTCGGCTTCCTTCATCACGGCAGCGCCTTGTTCCTCCACATAGCTTGCCGCGCGTCCGCCATGCTCGGCCACCAGTACATCGCCCAGGTAAAGCTGCATGGCATTCACGTCGAGGTCGTCCACGCCTGCATAGCCGATCGCGGCGAGAATCCGCCCGAGGTTGGGGTCGGAGGCAAAGAAGGCGGTCTTGATCAATGGCGAGTGCGCAATCGCGTAGGCGACCTGGCGGCACTCCTCCACGTCCTTGCCGGACTCGACCTGGATCGTCATGAACTTGGTGGCGCCTTCGCCGTCTCGCACGATCGCCTGGGCTAGCTCAACCGCCACTTCGGTGATGGCATCCTGCAATTGCTGGAATTCCGCACTGGCGACATCAACGATCTCAACATTGCCTGCCTTGCCGGTCGCCATGACGATGAAGGAATCGTTGGTCGAGGTATCGCCATCGACCGTGATGCAGTTGAAGGAGCGGTTCACCGCGTGATCGATCAAGGCTTCCAACGCCGCCTGGCCGATCGCGGCATCCGTTGCCACATAGCCCAGCATGGTCGCCATGTTCGGGTGGATCATGCCGGAACCCTTGGAAATCCCGGTAACCGTGACGGCCTTGCCGCCCAGGGTGATTTGACGCGAAGTGCCCTTGGAGACGATGTCGGTCGTCATGATGGCCTCGGCGGCATCGAACCAGCGTGGTTCACCCAGGTCAGCCACGCATTGAGGCAGGCCGGCCAGCAAACGGTCCATCGGCAATGGTTCCAGTATGACGCCGGTGGAGAAGGGCAACACCTGCTCAGGCTTGAGCTGCAACAGCTTAGCCAGCTCAATACATGTAGCGCGCGCGTTTTCCAGGCCAGTCTCGCCGGTTCCCGCATTGGCATTGCCGGTATTGACCACCAGCGCACGAATATCGCCGCCGGTCTTGGCCAAATGTTCCTTGCAGACGGTCACTGGCGCCGCACAGAAGCGGTTCTTGGTGAATACGCCAGCCGCGCGTGCACCCTCGGCAAGCCTGATGACCAGCATATCCTTGCGGTCTGGCTTGCGGATATGGGCTTTTGCAATACCAAGCTCTACGCCTGGAACCGGCAACAGGGAATGCGCCTCGGGCGCGACGAGATTGACTGGCATGATGGTTTTTCTCAGGAACGCAAAAGGCTGATTTTACCGTAATCGGCTGACGCATGCCCGACAGTCCCAGGAATGCAGGCAATAAAAAAGCCGGGATATCCCGGCTTAAGGCAGCCAACAACACTTTCCTGACCTTGTCGCTCTGCCTTGTCGAAGCTACTTGTACTATCGCTGAATTCTATTGACCACCCTTTGCCTCAAGCCTGCCTGAGACGCCTTGCTGCCAGCGCCCGCATCACCTGCAGGCGCTCGGCATCATTCATGGTACGCCAGTCGCGAATTTCAGCAAGCGTACGCAAGCAGCCCGTGCAATACTCCCGGCGGCCATCCAGCGCGCATGCCCCGATGCAGGGAGAAACTAATTGCGGGGCTTGCGCCTGCATCTGTTCGATCCTGGCATCAGCTCAGCTTGCCATGGCACTGCTTGTACTTCTTTCCGGAACCGCAAGGGCAAGGATCGTTACGGCCCACCTTGGCGCCGGCACGCTCGAATGTCGTGACCGACTGCTCGCCGGCCTCATCGGAGTCATCGGCATTGCCGAGCGCTTCGTCATAGTCCGCATGCTGGTATTGCACGTTCTCAAGTTCGGCAGGCTTCTCGACGGCTTGCACATCCGCCTCGCTCTGCACCTTGACCAGCATGGTCACCTGGGTCACTTCGCGCTTGACGGTATCCAGCAAGCTGGAGAACAGGGCAAAAGCCTCGCGCTTGTATTCCTGCTTGGGGTTCTTCTGGGCATAGGAGCGCAGGTGGATGCCCTGGCGCAAATGATCCAGCGCCGCCAGGTGCTCACGCCAGTGGTTATCCAGGCTTTGCAGCATCACGGCGCGCTCGAACTGGCGCATGACCGAAGCCGAAGCCTGGTCTTCCTTCGCCTGGTAGGCGGCATTGGCCGTCTCGACGATATGTTCGCGCAAAGTCTCTTCATGCAGGTTGGGATTATCTTCCAGCATCTTCTGCAACGGGATCTCGAGGCCCAAATCAGCTTGCAGGGCTTTTTCCAGGCCAGGAATGTCCCACTGCTCTTCCAGGCTTTCGGGCGGAATATAGGTCGCAATCAAGTCGTGGATCACGTCCACACGCATCACGGCAATGGTCTCGCCCACGTCTGCGGCTTCGAGCAATTCGTTGCGCTGCTGGTAGATAACCTTGCGCTGATCATTCGATACGTCGTCATATTCCAGCAGTTGCTTGCGGATATCGAAGTTGCGGCCCTCGACCTTGCGCTGGGCGTTCTCGATCGCACGCGTGACCCATGGATGCTCGATGGCCTCGCCTTCCGGCATTTTCAGGCGCTCCATGATGGCGGCGACACGGTCGGAAGCGAAAATACGCAGCAACTGGTCTTCCAGCGACAGGTAGAATCGGCTGGAACCAGGATCGCCCTGGCGGCCGGCACGGCCGCGCAGCTGGTTGTCCACGCGCCGGGACTCATGGCGCTCGGTGCCTATGATATGCAGGCCGCCTGCCGCCAATACGGCGTCATGCTTCACCTGCCAGTCGGCCTTGATCTTGGCGACCTGCGCCGCCTTGTCGGATTCGGACAAGCTCTCGTCCGCTTCCAGCACCGCGATTTCGTCCTCCGGATTGCCCCCCAGCACGATATCGGTACCGCGGCCCGCCATATTGGTGGCAATGGTGATCATGCCGGCACGGCCGGCCTGGGCGATGATGTGCGCCTCGCGCTCGTGCTGCTTGGCGTTCAGTACCTGGTGCTCTAGCTTGGCCTCGGATAACACCCTGGAAATCAGTTCAGAGTTCTCGATCGAGGTGGTGCCTACCAGCACGGGCTGGCCGCGCTTCTGGCATTCCTTGATATCGTCGATCACCGCCTGGTACTTTTCCTTGGCGGTGCGATACACCTTGTCCATGTGGTCCTTGCGCTGCAATGGGCGGTGCGTAGGAATCACCACGGTTTCCAGGCCATAGATCTGGTTGAACTCGTAAGCTTCGGTATCGGCGGTGCCGGTCATGCCGGACAGCTTGCCGTACATGCGGAAGTAATTCTGGAAGGTGATGGAAGCCAGGGTCTGGTTTTCCTTCTGGATGGTCACGCCTTCCTTGGCTTCCACCGCCTGGTGCAGGCCGTCTGACCAGCGGCGGCCCGCCATCATGCGGCCAGTGAACTCGTCGACGATCACGATTTCGCCATCGCGCACCACGTAGTGCTGGTCGCGGTGGTAAAGCGATTGCGCGCGCAGGGCGGCGTACATATGATGCACCAGGCTGATGTTGGCAGCGTCGTAGAGGCTGCTGCCCTCGGCCAGCAAGCCCGCCTCGGCCAGCAAGGCCTCCGCATGCTCGTGCCCTTGCTCCGAGAGCAATACCTGATGCGATTTCTCGTCCACCCAGAAGTCGCCTTCGCCGTCTTCCTTTTCCTGGCGCACCAGCTTGGCGGCGATGCTGTTCATCTGCAGGTAGAGGTCCACGCTGTCGTCGGCCTGGCCGGAAATAATCAGCGGGGTGCGCGCTTCGTCGATCAGGATGGAGTCGACCTCGTCCACCAGCGCATAGTTGAGGCTGCGCTGCACGCGCTCTTCCGCCGTGAACACCATGTTGTCGCGCAGGTAGTCGAAACCGAATTCGTTGTTGGTGCCGTAGGTGATGTCGGCCGCATAGGCTTTCTGCTTTTCATCGTGCGGCATTTGCGAGAGGTTGATGCCCACGCTCAGGCCGAGGAAGTTATACAGGCGGGACATCCATTCGGCATCGCGCCGCGCCAGGTAGTCGTTCACCGTGACCACATGCACGCCCTTGCCGGTCAAGGCATTGAGGTAGGCAGGCAGGGTCGCCACCAGGGTCTTGCCCTCGCCGGTGCGCATTTCGGCAATCTTGCCCGCATTCAGCACCATGCCGCCGATCAACTGCACGTCGAAATGGCGCATGTTGAGCACGCGGCGGCCACCTTCGCGCACCACGGCAAACGCCTCGGGCAGCAGTTTTTCCAGCGACTCGCCCTGCTGGTAGCGTTGCTTGAACTCCTCCGTCTTGGCTTTGAGCTGCTCGTCCGTCAACGCCTGCATGCTGGGTTCCAGCGCATTGATGGCCTTGACGTTCTGTGCATATTGCTTGACCAGCCGCTCGTTGCGGCTACCGAAGATTTTCTTGAACAACGCGGATAACATGAAGTGGCACCACTTTTCCGTATGGACGGAAACCTCTAGGTTAGCTTTAAAATAAGTTTGGTTAATAAAATCAAAATCTAATTCGCGCTTTGCAAATACTTGCGCGGATCCAGCGCGGCCCCGTTCAAGCGCACCTCGAAATGCAGGTGGGCCCCGGTGGAACGCCCGGTACTGCCGACGCGGGCGATCAATTGGCCTCGCTCGACACGGTCACCAGCCTTCACCAGCAACTGGGATGCATGGGCATAACGGGTTTCAAGCCCCGACCCATGGTTAATCTTGACAATTCTACCATAGTCGGGAGTCTGCTCCGCAGCCGTTACAACTCCTGCGGCAGAAGCATACACAGGCGTCCCGCTGTCCGCTACGAAATCCAGGCCCTCGTGGAACGCGACCTTGCCGGAAAACGGGTCGACACGCCAGCCATAGCTGGAGGAGTTATACGCCACATCGGTCGGCATGGTGCTCGGCAATGTACTCGCCTTCAGGCGCTGCTGCAACAGGGAGGCTTCGAGCACGCTCAGCTTGTCGCTGTTGAGGTCTATCGATTGCGTCAATGCCTGGATGCGCTGCTTCAATTCCTCCTCGGACATGGTACGCGCATCTACCATGGGGCCGCCCCGCCCCGGCGGCAAGGCATCGGCGTCGCTGGCCTTGACGCCTGCCAGGCTGGAGAGCCGCGCGCCCAATGCATCCAGACGCAACACCTTCGCCTCTATCTCGCCAAGCTGCTGCGCCAACGCATCGATATGCGCCTGCTCGCCTGCGCTCGCGAAATGCATGGAAGCCGGGGCGCCTTTGTGCTGGTGGGTACCCTGTGGCACAATAAGCACCCAAAGCAGCAAGGCTGGCAGCGCGCTCAGCAGGCCAATGACGAGCAAGGCCAGTGGCAGCGGGATGCTACGGGTCCTTGCAGTACTATTCGATACTAAAATGATGTTCATTACTTCCCCTTGGGAGAGCCCGGCATGCTGCGTGTAAGTGCATTGTTTACTGAAAATGCCGAATTGGCGGCTCTTTCGCAACAAGCAGAGCAACTGACACTTTCGCAGCAGAAATGGAACGCCGTAGTACCCGCCGCGCTGAAACCTTATACGCAGGCAGGGAGTCTCAGCCACAAGCGCCTGACGGTCTATGCCACCAATGGCGCAGTCGCTGCAAAAATCAAATTGATGCTGCCCAGCCTGATGCTTGGGCTGAAAAAACAAGGGCTTGAAGTTACTTCAATTCGGGTGGAAGTGCAAGTGCAATCTGCCGCGGGCACGCCTGCCAAGAAAGTGCGCACGCTCAGCCCGGCCGCAGCAGCCAGCCTTGAAAAGCTGGCAAGCGAACTGCAGGGCTCGCCGCTGGGCGATGCCATTGCCCGGCTTTCCAGCCGCCGCTAGCAGCACCTTCGCCTGTCCCTGACATTCACCAGGATTTTGTCGGATCAATATGGAATTTTTACTTTATTTTATTGCCGGGGCAGGGGCAGGGGTTTTGTCGGGACTGCTTGGCGTAGGCGGCGGCACCGTGATCGTGCCCATCCTGGTCGTCATCTTCAGCTCACTGGCGTTCCCGCCGCAGCACATCATGCATATCGCGCTCGGCACCTCGCTGGCGACGATCATCGTCACCTCGATTTCCTCGGCGCGCGCCCACCATAAAAAACAGAACGTGCATTGGTCCGCGGTCAAACTGATCGCGCCCGGCATCGTTATCGGCACATTGCTCGGCGCCGTACTGGCCGGGCAGCTGGATACCGTGATACTCAAGGTGATTTTCGCCGTGTTCGTATTGCTGATCGCCACCCAGATGGTGTTTAACTTCACGCCGGCGGCCCACAGGCAATTGCCAGGCAAGGCCGGCACCTTGGGCATGGGAGGCGTCATCGGCGTGCTTTCCAGCCTGGTCGGCATTGGCGGCGGATCGCTATCGGTGCCGTTCCTGATCTATTGCAATTTCAACGCGCGCTACGCCATCGGCACCTCCTCTGCGATCGGGCTGCCGATCGCAGTCGCCGGCACACTCGGTTTCGTCGTCACAGGCCTGGCGGAGGGCAATCTGCCCGCATACAGCCTGGGCTATGTCTACCTGCCGGCATTCGCCGGCATTGCGCTCGCCAGCATGCTCACCGCGCCGTTTGGCGCTTACCTGGCCCATAGGCTGCCGGTCCCGGTGTTGAAAAAGCTGTTTGCGCTGCTGCTCTACGTGGTAGGCATCAAGATGCTCTGGAGTTTGGTATGAGCCAGGAATTCGTCATCGAGGTCGACGGCCTGTACAAGTATTTCGACCAGTTCTGTGCCGTCGACAACCTGTGCTTCCAGGCCAAGCGCGGCGTCACCACGGCCTTGCTGGGCGGCAACGGTGCGGGAAAAACCACGACGATTGCCATGCTGCTGGGGTTATTGACTCCTAGCCAGGGACAGATCCGCATCCTTGGCGAGGACATGCTGCAGCATCGCTACCGCCTTCTGCACCGCATGAATTTTTCCTCTCCCTACGTCGACCTGCCGCAACGCCTGACGATACGCGAGAACCTCACCGTCTACGGGCATTTGTACCGGCTGCCTAGGCTCAAGCCGCGCATTGAGGAACTGGCCGGGGCGCTGCACCTGGATGCGCTATTGGACAAGCGCTACGGGCAGCTTTCGGCCGGCCAGAAAACCCGTGTTTCCCTCGCCAAGTCGCTGCTCAACGAACCCGAGTTGCTGCTGATGGACGAGCCTACCGCATCGCTGGACCCTGACACCGCGGACTCCATCCGCAGCTACCTGGAGCAATACCAACGCGACACTGGCGCCAGCATCCTGCTGGCATCGCACAATATGGCCGAGGTCGAGCGCATGGCGACTGACGTGATCATGATGCGCAAAGGCCAGGTGGTGGATACCGGCACCCCGTCCGGCCTGCTTGCCAAGTACGGTCGCAACAACCTGGAGGAAGTCTTCATCGACATCGCGCGCCATAAGGAACCTGCCTGATGCAGGATATCCACTTCTCTCCTAGGCGCATCGGCGCGGTAGCATTGCGCCACCTCTACCTGATGCGATCTTCCTGGCCGCGCGTGCTGGAAATGGTCTACTGGCCTACGGTGCAGATGATACTGTGGGGTTTCATCACCTTGTACTTGCAAGGAAACAGCAGCCTGATCGCTCAGGCCAGCGGCATCCTGCTTTCCGGGGTGTTGCTTTGGGACGTGCTGTTCCGCGGTCAGCTCGGCATTGCATTGGTGTTCACGGAGGAAATGTGGTCGCGCAACCTGGGCCATTTGTTCGTCAGCCCGTTGCGGCCTTATGAAATGGTGGCATCGCTGCTGCTCATGAGCCTGATCCGCACCCTGATCGGCATCGGCGGCGCCACCCTCATCGCCATCCCGCTGTTCGGCTACAACATCTACGACATGGGCCTGCCGCTGATTGCCTTCTTCCTCAACCTCATCGTCATGGGCTGGGCGATCGGCCTGATCGTATCCGGTATCGTGCTGCGCTACGGCATGGGCGCGGAAAGCATCGCCTGGGTCAGCGTGTTTGCGATCCAGCCGCTCTGTGCCATCTATTACCCGGTCGCCACCCTGCCCGGCTGGCTGCAGCCTGTCGCCCTGGCGTTGCCGGCAAGCCATGTGTTCGAAGGGATGCGCGCATTGCTGTTAGAGCACAGCTTCAATGCAAGCCACATGGCCTGGGCAATAGGGCTGAATATCATCTACCTGGCCGTCGGTGTCGCCGTATTCCTCGGCTACTTCCAAATCGCGAGGCGCAAGGGGCTGCTGTTGCAGGTGGGCGAATGATCAGCCTTCTTCTTTGGCGGCCGTCCACATTCCCCGGCCGTTGCTCTTGGATATGTAGAGCGCCTCGTCGGCCTTCTTGAACAGCTGCTGGCAGGAAGTCGCGGCCAGCGGATAAATGGCGAACCCGATGCTGGTATTGATCCGATACGGATTGTCGGCGCCGATGTCGAAAGGTTCGTGCAGCATGTCTATAATCTTGCTGCACAGGCGTTCAGCGGTGTTCTTGGTGGTGATGTTGGGCGCCAGGATGCCGAACTCGTCGCCGCCAAACCGCGCCAGGTGGTCGCTGGAGCGGACGCAGGCCGACAGCACCGAGGCCACATGCTTCAAGACCAGGTCGCCGGTCTGGTGGCCGTAGGTGTCGTTAATCGCCTTGAAGCGGTCGAGGTCGAGCAGGATCAGCAGCAGCATCTGGTTTTCGTCGGCGGCTTTCTGCGTTAGGTGCTCGAGATAGAAGTCGAACGCCCTGCGGTTGAGCAAGCCGGTCAACGCATCCTTTTCCGCAAGCGCCTTGAGCGTGGCTTCGTCCCGCTTGCGCTCGGTGATATCGACAAATGTCGCCAGGGCCAAGCCGGCCTCTGGCAGGATCACCCCGCCGTGAAGCGCCGTCTTGATGCTGCCGTCGGCGCATTGGACATTCACTTCTACCGCGGGGACCTCGTAGACCTGTTTGCCGCCGCCCTCAAAATATGCCGACCACCTTTCGCGTGCACTTACCTGTTGGTTTGCCAAGGGATAAACCCGCACGATCCAATCTTCCACCGAGGAAAAATCGCTGCTGCGGTAACCGTAGGTCTCGCGAAACTTGCCGTTCATGAATAGAATCTTGCCGCCTTGCAGGCTGGCACAGGAAATAGGGATAGGCAGCGACTCCAGCAATGCCTCGAGCTGGTAGCTTTCAAGCTTCAGTTGACTAATCATCTATTCAGCCGCAATTGTCATCCATCCCATCATATCCCCGGCACAAGGCCGCTTAATCGCAAACACTTGAGCCAATCTTCAGCTTCACGCGCCTGTCATCATAATGACATGAATGCCACGCCGAAGTAAGACAATTACCTATTTATTTGCCGGAATTAGCAACGGCCTCCAACATTCCTTTATGCATGCCACTTGCTGCTTTTATTGCATAAAAAAAGAGGAGCATTGCTCCTCTTTGTGATCCTGATCAGTTCTATTGCGGGACTGAATTACTTACCGAACCTCTCGACGCCAGCGACGATTTCCGCCTTGGCGTCTTCAACATCCTTCCACTCGCCGACCTTGACCCATTTGCCCTTTTCCAGGTCCTTGTAGTGCTCGAAGAAGTGGGCGATAGGCGCGAGCTGGAACTCGGGGATATCCTGGTAGGACTTGATGTCCTTGTATTGCGGGCAGATCTTGTCCACCGGCACGGCCAGCACTTTGGCGTCCACGCCGCCATCATCTTCCATGGTCAGCACGCCGATCGCGCGGCAGCGGATCACCACGCCCGGCTGCAATGGAATCGGGGTGATCACCAGCACGTCGACGGGGTCGCCGTCTTCAGACAGCGTCTGCGGAATGTAGCCGTAGTTGCATGGATAGTGCATGGAGGTACCCATGAAACGGTCCACGAATACGGCGCCGGAATCCTTGTCCACTTCGAACTTGATGGGCTCGCCACGCATGGAGATTTCGATAATGACGTTGAAGTCGTTAGGGATGTCTTTGCCTGCCGGCACATTACAGAGGGACATGGATTGATCCTTAAATAGGTTTTGGTTTGAATAATATGAAGATAACGCGGGATTTTAGCGTAAATCAGGGGCAAAAATCATCTTTGGGCTGCGGTGCGGTCGGCGACCTGCTGCCTGCATTCGGCAACCACCGCTGCCGGCACGCACTTGATGCCCAGATAGAACAGGCCCGGCACGATGACCAGGTCATCCAACTGCCCGAGGATGGGGATGAAATCCGGGATCAGGTCGAACGGCAGCAGCAGATAGCCCACCGCCAGCCCCAGCAGCACCCTGGCCAGCCAGGGCGTTTGCGGATGGCGCAGCACCAACTGGTAGACTTCCAGCTCGGTCTTGAGCTGCCGCGCCAGCTTTTTCAGCTTTTCTTTCAGGGCATGTCCTGGCTAGAAAGGCTTACCGGTCAGGCGCTCGAACGCCTCGCGGTATTTGTCCGACGTCCTGGCTGCCACGTCGTCCGGCAAGGCCGGGCCGGGCGCCGTCTTGTTCCAGCCGGTGGATTCCAGCCAGTCGCGCACGTATTGCTTGTCGAAGCTTGGCGGGTTGCTGCCGACCTGGTATTGGTCCTGAGGCCAGAAGCGCGATGAGTCCGGCGTCAGCACTTCATCGATCAGGTACAGCTCGCCCGCCTCGTCCAGCCCGAACTCGAACTTGGTGTCAGCGATGATGATGCCGCGGCTCAAGGCATAGGCCGCCGCTTCCTTGTAAAGCTGCACGCTGATGCGCGCCACCTTGTCGGCCAACTCTTTACCCAATAGCTGGGCGCATTTTTCCAGCGTGATGTTCTCGTCGTGGTCGCCTACTTCCGCCTTGCTCGATGGCGTGAACAAGGGCTCGGGCAACTGCGCCGCCTCCTGCAGGCCGGCCGGCAACGGGATGCCGCACACGCTCTGGCTGGCCTTGTATTCCTTCCAGCCGGAACCTGCGAGGTAGCCGCGCACGATCGCCTCGATCGGCAGCGGCTTGAGCTTCTTCACCACCAATGCGCGCGGCCCCAATTGCGCCTGTTCCGCAGGGTCGCTCACCACGGTATTAGGGTCTATGCCGGTCAGGTGGTTGGGCACGACATGCTTGAGCTTCTCGAACCAGAAATTGGCAATCTGGGTCAGGATCGCGCCCTTGTCCTTGATCGGCGTCGGCAGGATAACGTCGAATGCGGAGAGGCGGTCGCTCGCCACCAGCAGCATGTGTTGGTCGTCGAGGTCATAAATATCCCGCACCTTGCCCTGATTGATGAGTTTCAGGCTCTTGATGCTGGATTGCATGAGGGGAGTAGTCAAAACGTGTACCTTTATCAAAAACTATTTGTGATGGTCCTGTTCGGGGCCATCGGAATAAGGAAACTTCACATGGCCGTAGCGCACCACCAGGATGGCGACGGCGATCAGCAGGATGGAAGCCGCCACGGCGAAGATGCGCCAGGCTTCCAGTTCCTTGATATCCAGCACCAGGTAGCGCGCCAGCGCAATGATGCCGATATACAAGGGGTACCGCACCGGCAGCGTGCCCGAGCTCAAGTAGTGGTTGAGCATGGTGAGGATTTCGAGATAGAGGAACAGCAGCAGCAAATCCGCCACGGTCACGGCCCTCATATCCCAGATATGCAGCGCGGCCTGCCCGGTCGCCACTATCGTCGCCAAGGCGATGAACACCAGCAATGCCTGCTCGACGAGGCCGATGCCTCGTTGGCCTAATTTACTGTATTTATTGGGTTGCATAGCGGCGCTGGTCCGGGCAAATGATCCCGGCATTATACGCTGTAAATATCCGCCGCCGTGAAGCGATAGAGCCTGTTCACGATCAATTCATAGGGCACGTTGTCCCGGCAGGGTAATTGATGCAAGGCGCAAACCACAAGCATGCGCATTGTAACCGGGCTTATTGCCCGGCGAGGATTTGCAACGCAGCAGCGGCTGCGCTGCCGGGTCAACCCGGAGGGCATGGCATCAAAACGCGCCCGCTCCGCGTTGCAGTCCTTGGCAAGGCAATGAGCATTACCTGCGGACTGCGCCTTGATCGGACACGTGTTGCAGCCATGCGTGCCCTATGAATTGATCGTGAACAGGCTCTTAGAAAGCAGCGTATCGCTGCGCCATTTTATCAAGCGGGATAGGCTGGATTTGCGCCGCATGGCCGGCAGAGCCGAATGCCTCGAAACGCTCCCGACACAAGGCTTGCATGCCACCGGTCGCGGCCGCCAGAATCTTGCGCGGGTCGAATTCCGCCTGGTGTTCCGGTTGCCCGAGAAAGCGGCGCAACGCGCCGGTAAAAGCCAGCCGCAGGTCGGTATCGATATTCACCTTGCGCACCCCGCTTCGGATGCCCTTGACGATTTCCTCCACCGGCACGCCATAGGTCTCGGGAATCTCGCCGCCATATTCGTTGATCACCCGCAGCCACTCCTGCGGTACGGAGGAAGACCCATGCATCACTAGATGCGTGTTCGGCAACCGCGCATGGATTTCGCGCAGGCGGCTGATGGAAAGCGTTTCCCCGGTGGGCGGACGCTTGAACTTGTAAGCGCCGTGCGAAGTCCCGATCGCGATCGCCAATGCATCCACGCCCGTCTGCGCGACGAAATCCACCGCCTCGTCCGGGCTGGTGAGCAACTGGCTGTGGTCTAGTAGGCCTTCCGCCCCGACGCCGTCCTCCTCGCCCGCCAGGCCTGTCTCCAGCGAGCCGAGCACGCCCAGCTCGCCTTCCACCGACACGCCCGCCGCATGCGCGGCCATCACCACCTGCCGCGTTACCTCTACATTGTAGGCATAGCTGGCCGGGGTCTTGGCGTCCTCCAGCAGGGAGCCGTCCATCATCACGCTGCTGAAGCCAGTTTTGATGGAATGCAGGCATACCGCCGGGCTGGCGCCGTGGTCCTGGTGCAGCACGATGGGGATGTGCGGATAACTGGCGATGGCCGCCCCGACCAGTTTGAGCAGGAAGACCTCGCCCGCATACTTGCGCGCCCCTGCAGACGCCTGCAGGATCACCGGGCTATTGCACGCATCCGCCGCGCGCATGATGGCCTGCACCTGCTCCAGGTTGTTGATGTTGAAGGCTGGCACGCCGTAGTCATGCTCGGCAGCGTGATCCAGCAATTGGCGTAGACTGATCAGGGCCATCGTTATCCATCCTAGGGTTGTTCACGGCTAGTGTTGCTGGCAGTTAAATGTCGCTCGCGCCTGTGCTCGCCTACCTTGACGATCTGCAGGGTATTGGTGCCGCCCGCATTGCCGATCGGCTCGCCGAACGTCAGCATCATGAGGTCGTCGCGCTGCACCGCGCCCAGCCGCAGCAATGTCTCTTCCGCATCATAGAGTATCTTGCTCAGTTCCTGGCTGGGCAGCTCGATATGGTAGGGATAGACCCCGCGGTACAGCGTCAGCTTGCGCCGCGTGTTGCGCTCCGTCGTCAAGGCGTAAATCGGCACATTAGTG
Organism: Methylobacillus pratensis; assembly: GCF_054072455.1. Taxonomy (NCBI): domain Bacteria; kingdom Pseudomonadati; phylum Pseudomonadota; class Betaproteobacteria; order Nitrosomonadales; family Methylophilaceae; genus Methylobacillus; species Methylobacillus pratensis. Next base: position 68,907 of record NZ_JBSUSR010000006.1, on the reverse strand, counting down.
TTCGAGCGTGACAGCCAGGTGACAGATGAACCTGACCGCGTCAGGGCGGCGATCGCCTTCACGTTCAAATGCTCCGCCGCATACACCGATGCCATGGCGATCGCCTCATCGATGAACTCGAACTCGTCATTGATCGGCGCCTGCAAATGGTGGCTGTCGTACTCCTTCTCCGCCTCCAGGCAGACCCGGTGCATGGCCTGGATGGACTCGACTGGATAATGCCCCACCGCCGTCTCGCCCGAGAGCATCACCGCATCGGTGCCGTCCAGCACCGCATTCGCCACATCGGAAACCTCGGCCCGGGTCGGGATCGGGCTGCTGATCATGGATTCCAGCATCTGCGTCGCCGTGATCACCAGCTTGTTGCGCATGCGCGCCGTGCGGATCATGCGCTTCTGCAAGCCGGGCACCGCCGCATCGCCCACCTCGACACCAAGGTCGCCGCGCGCCACCATGATCACATCGGCGGCATCGATAATCTCCTCCAGCGCGTCAATCGCCTCCGCGCGCTCGATCTTGGCGACAATCGCCGCATGGCCGCCCGCCTCCTCCACCAGTTGGCGCGCCAACTCGATATCCGCACCGCTACGCGGGAACGAGACGGCGATATAATCCGCCTCCAGCGCCACTGCCGTACGGATATCCTCCTGGTCCTTCAAGGTCAATGCGGGCGCAGATAGCCCGCCGCCCTGGCGGTTGATGCCCTTGTTGTTTGACAGCACCCCGCCAGCCGCCACTGTGCAATGCACCTCGCCGCCGTTCACCGTTTCGACGTTGAGCACAATTCGCCCGTCATCGAGCAGCAACACCGCGCCAGCCTCCACCTCGGATGGCAAGGTCTTGTAATCCAGCCCCACCCGCTCCTGGTTGCCCAGCTTGCATGCCGCATCGAGGATGAACTTGTCACCCACCTTGAGCAGGATGCGGTCGCTCTCGAACTTGCCGATGCGGATCTTCGGCCCCTGCAGGTCGCACAGCACCCCCACCGGCCTTCCGCTGCGCCGGCAGATATCCCGCACCAACTCGGCGCGGGCAATATGGTTTTGCGCAGACCCATGCGAGAAATTGAGCCGCACCACATCCACCCCGGCATCCATCAGCCGCTCGATCACCGCCTCATCGCTGGAAGCCGGCCCCAGCGTCGCCACAATCTTGGTTTTACGTAATGCCATGACATCCTTTCCTTGCGATTGCTCAGGAATTCATCTTAATGCTGACAGCGTTTGGGGGGAATCGTGCATATCTTGTGCCACAAGAATGGCAAGAATAGTATTGGCGTGTGTCAAATGATCTAGCAGTACATCTTCAGGAAAAATAATGACAGAATCCCGCTTGCTCGTTGGCTGTCGATCCGCAGAGCATCATTACCATTTGAAGCAAAATATTTAAAGAGTCATGCACAACACGACAATTGAATTTTTCATGCATCCGCTCCAAGCAGTTAATACGCTAAGAGCCTGTTCACGAGATCGCGGCTCAGTGGCCGGGATGACAATCCATCATGGGTAAACAACGGTGCAATGGCTTTGGTGATGAAAAGATTGTGAGGAGGCTCTGAGAAATCCTGCCACTTGGTCATCACTCGCATAGACAAAAAATCAAGCCCCACGCACATAAGCAATGTATTTACTCAACCAACCTTCTCGAGGCGTTCTGCAAGCCATACCTTAATAATCGATTGCCTGGTAACACCCAGCTTTCCAGCCTCCCGATCAAGAGACTCAATCATCCATGTTGGAAAATCAACATTGACACGCTTTTGCGCATGCAGGACGCGCTTTGCCTTTGACAAATCCAACGAAGCAGTAATATCAACATCCTCATCAAACTGCTGCTCAAAATCTTTAGCTTTCATACAATGCCACCTCCTCGGTGCGTGAGCGACGGACGGAAATCAGTCTGATATTGGTATCTCTATAAGTGATAATCGCTGACCAGTGTTTGCCATGGATCAACCCTATCATGAGATATCTCGGCTCATCTTCTGTTTTTGCAGGAATCTCCAATAAGTTTGGATCGTTCCACAGCGCTTGCGCATCAACAAAACTGATACCGTGCTTTAGAAGATTAGACTGACTTTTTACCGGGTCAAACTCAAAAGTTAACATGGTATAAAAAATATACCTTTTCCAAGAAACAATCAATCATATTGAGGTTGTCTTCACTAAGAAAAACACTAGACTGAGCTTGTTGCACTACATGACTCAAGACGTACAAATACGCGAGGTCACTATATTTTGTTTGGGATTGATGCCCTGAAGTTAAGAAACAAGCCAACTCCCAAACCTGTTTTTTTACCTTATCGAATTCAGCAAGGCTGGTTGCCCAAACTCCAACAATTGCGCATTGGAGCGCTGAAAATATTGTTTCCAGAAGTTTTCCAGCGCCTGCATGGTCTGAGGAGAACGGTACACTGCTTTAGCCCTGGCATCATCCGCCAACAAGCCGGCTCCAATTACATACACCCTCGCACCAGCAAAGTCACCAAACAATCCTTGCTTTTCAACCAGCGCCAACTCTTTCTCCGGTTGAATGGTACGCACAGCCTGATTGATATAAAAACTCGTGACCGAAGAGTTTTCAAGCATATCCGAAGCTACCAGTACGACTTTCTGGCTTGCCTTCGACTGGCGTACCCGGTTGGAAATATCTTTCAGACTTCCGATCACATCCGACTTAGGAATGGATGCGCTGCTTCCTCCAAACGCTTTCTTTAATGCTGCCCCAGCCAGTTGCGACGCCTGTTTTGGCTGATTGGCCGTGCATTGATCAAACTTGGCCAATACCGGCTTGGAGATATCATTTCTGGCATCCTGATCAATGAGCGGATCAAGGCTGCCCGCAGTCAACACCTCCGTGTACTGCCCCTGCGTATAAGCTGAAAAGCGGATAACGGAAAATGCATTGTTCGCACTCAGGAATGGCCGCAGATTATTCGCAATAGACTGCTTCAGCGCATTGTCAAACACCGTAGTCTGGTCTATCACTACAAAAATCTCAGTAGCTGGCTTCAAGCTTGGAGAAGGGAGCTTGGCATGATAGCAGGCAAGCACAGCCCCGCCTGCTTGCGCTAGTCCGGCTACTCCCAGCAATATTCCGGCAACTGCAGGTTTTATATATTTCATAACAAATCATCCAGCTCTGAATCCAGCTTGGAACGGCTTGCCTTCTCTTGCTCAGCCAGCCTGGCATTCTTGATTGCCTCCAACACTTCCTGTTGCAAGGTGGCTGGCAAACCATGAATAAAATCCTTCTTTGCATTTTTATCCTGCAAGCTATCAAGGGTGCGCAAGGCCTCCTGTAGTGAAACTGCCGCACTCAAATCCTGAGCATCCGCAACAACAGGCTTGGACTGACGCGCCTCAGCCTGCCGCTGCGTATGTTGACGCTGGCTTTCTCTATCCTTGGCTTCCTCTTGACGGCTCAGTTCCAGGAAATCATAAAAACTTTTACTGGTATGCATGCCATCGGTGCCATGCTGAGCGTTTCTATCCATCAATTTTTGTTGCAGCGTTTCGAGCTTGGACTGCGCAGTATCAGTAATTTCCTGGTAGTGCTCGCGAACATCAGCGTAAGTGTTATAGCGGCCATAACCGATATCGGCAAATGCTGCTGCGCTATTCTGGCCGGCAAAGCCCCAGCGATGCCCGAATATCACCCCAAGAATTTGCAGGAACACGAATACAAATGCCAGCACGATGAACGTTGCCCAGCCGCCATGGCGGTCTATGGAGGTTTCATCCTGAAGCGCCTTCTCCACTGCCGCTTGGTTTTGAGCCAGATCAGCTTCGGGCAATGCAAAATCGTTTGAAAAATCCAGCCCATCTGCATTACTGACAGCCGCAGCCTGACTAGCTCCCACCACTTCTTGGTGCAAGGACTTCTCCAACACTTGACCACGAACGTATGTCGCGAACACCGCAACAGAAATCACAAACACAACAGTGAGAATGGTAATTTTGTAACTAGGGTGAGTCCCCACACGATTACATAATTGAGTATAGCGCGGCTGATCGTCATCAATCGATTGAGGCTTCGCCAGGGGAACAGTCCCCGTCGTGAGCTTGTGCTTGCGACCATCTTCCGCCCACTCGCGCCGCGCATGCGCAATTTTTCCCGACTTGTATAGTTCATGCCCCGCGAAGTGGGTCAAGGCAACCAGGATGATTGATATCAGGAATGCAATACCGTAAGCGCCGGTCTGCTGCAGGTTTTCACTTGCACCTGGCAAGGTATACCCGGCCAGTACGTAGCTGAAGCCCATTGCCTCTACAAACACCATGGCCACGGTCAGTACCCATATCCACATGGGAATAGCCTTGCGGCCGTTATCCCCGGCTTTAGTCAAGTATTCAATCTTGTCATTAAAATCCTGCTCATTCTGAATGCGGATAAATTTCTTATAATCTCGGCAAAGGGACTTTTCCGCCTTGAACCATGAGGAATTGATCACATCGCGATTGAGGTCTTTCGATAGCGTATTGATTCGACCGATCACCGGGAAACTCATCCAGGTGTTAAGCCACCACCATTTCAATTTTTCCCATAACGCCACCACGACGATCAAGGCAATCATGGTGCTGACCACGCTCCAGGCCAGCAATGGATAGGTTGCAAAGAACTCTTTCATACTATTCCCCCCTTAACTTATTCTTATTGAATTACTTTTTAACATTGACCATTTTAGGCTTGAAATCCACTACATAATCACTGCCGGCCCGGCTGTAAAGTATCTTGCCACCCTTCGTTTCGGTGGCACTGCCTTGCGGCCAGAGAATATCCATGCACTTAATGCCAGCTTCACCCTCCGCAAACACGCGATACAGCAAGCCATTGCTCCCCTGATACGTATTGACGGCTGGATTTAGCTCCACGTCCGCCTTGGCATTCGCTTTGGAAGCATCATACCGTGTATACACCTTCAGTTCTGGGGCATTGGCAGGTGCCGCGCCATCGCGGAGGACGGACACTTTGTTCAGCACAACCAAGTGCCCGCCTACGTTATCGTACCAACTGCGCCCATATAAACCAGGTAAATGTTCACTGGTTGCGACTGCTTTATCCCCCTTCAGGGACTTAACCGCGCCAGTTTGGCGTGGACGATCCAGGTCGCAGGTTCGGATCGCCGACATATCGCTCGCCTGTGCTTCGCTGATCAGACGTAAACCGTTGCTGGGAGATTTGACTTCTCCCACATCCAGGCTCGCCACCTGCGAATTAAAAGGCACACCGCCAAAATCAATAGCATGAGAAGCAACCATCGTGACTGGCGCCACGGTCTTTGGCACAACCTTCTTCACATCCCTGGAGGCAGGTGGTGGAGCACTCTTGGAAACAGCTTTATCAACCGTTTTTGCACTGCCTGATTTCACCATGACAGGATTGGATCCGGCCTGTTTCACAGGGGCTGCCACCGGCTCGGCCGGCCGATAATACGCGGTATTGGCATGACGTGTTTGCAAATAAAGATTAAACACTTCTTCATTGCTGAGATCGACGATTTCGACCCGCCGATTTTTGGCACGCCCTTCATCAGTCCGGTTATCTGCAACAGGCAGCGTCTCCCCTGCCCCTTGATAATAGAGTTGCTCTTCGGCAACGCCATTGGTTTTGAACAAAGCAGCCACGGCACGGGCACGTTTTTCCGAAAGCTCCGCATTCAATTTCGTATTGCCAGTATCATCAGTATGCCCGATCAATAGGACTCTCTTCCCTTTGAACGCTTGCGCTACCTTGTCTTTTTCCTGCTGCGTGGCATTGGGGCCCAAAGCATCAAGCTGTGTTTTTAACGAATATTGGCGTGCAATTTCCGCGAAATGTATATTGGCATTCGGCTCGAGAATGGCGGAACCGCTCTGAAACTGGGGTTTGTCATTCACATCGACCACGGATACCGACAAACCTACTTTCTGTGGTTGTTTCACGCTGGAAACATTGGCTTCGGTCGCCTGCACTTCTATGGGAGTGACCTGCATGTCCAAGTCGTATTTTTTTTGAATCTTGGCCAATTCGCACTGACGCTTATCCACTTCAGATCCGATCAAGCCGCCCAGCGCTCCGCCCAGCCCCAGCCCGATGGCAGTGCCCAAGGCTTTGTTACTGCCGCTCACCTTATTGCCAATCAACCCTCCTATCAACGCACCGGCAACAATGCCAATATTTCGGGCATTGTTGGCGCAAGGATCATCACTCGCGAACGTTTGTTTAAAAGTTTCACCAAGCGATGGCTTACCTGTTTTTGGATCCGTGGTAACACAACTCTGTAGCCCCAAGGAAAGAGAAACGATAATCGCAGTCCATTTTTTGGGATATGGTACGTGTGACAATCTAATGAGCCCCTTAAAATTAAGCAAAATGCCAAGTTGTTATTAGTTTAGTAAGTTCAAGTTTGAGTATTGAACACCGGCCTGTCAACTCAAGCCATGCAATTTCCAGCCACAACTCATACATGACGTCAAAATATAGCGCATATCGCTCAACTTCATAGGCCGAGAGAAAAACCAAAGGGGCCAGAAGGCCCCTTTGGTTCTTATCAATTCAACAATTGCTTAACCGTTGGCACGCTGCTCCAGAATTTCCACCGCCGGCAATTTCTTGCCTTCGAGGAACTCCAGGAACGCCCCGCCTGCCGTCGAGATATAAGACACCTTGTCATAGATATCGTATTTCTGGATCGCAGCAATGGTGTCGCCGCCGCCGGCCAGGGTGAAGGCCTTGGTCTTGGCGATGGCGTCGGCGATGGTCTTGGTGCCTTCGCCGAATTGGTCGAACTCGAATACGCCGACCGGGCCGTTCCAGACCACGGTGCCCGCATTGAGGATAATCTCGGCAAGCTGCTTGGCGGACTCGGGGCCGATGTCGAAGATCATGTCGTCGTCGGCCACGTCATCCGCCGACTTGAGCACGGCAGGCTCATTGGCATCGAACTGCTTGCCGCAGACCACATCCAACGCGATCGGCACGGCCGCACCGCGTTTTGCCATTTTCTCCATCAGGCATTGCGCGGTAGGCACCAGGTCGTCCTCGTTCAGTGAACGGCCGATCGGTTTGCCGGCCGCCTTGAGGAAGGTATTGGCGATACCGCCGCCGACCACGAGCTGGTCCACCTTCTCAGCCAGGCTTTCCAGCACGGTGAGCTTGGTCGAGACCTTGGAGCCGCCGACAATCGCGACCATGGGGCGGGCGGGCTCGCACAGGGCCTGGCCCAGCGCATCCAGCTCGCCTACCAGCAGCAAGCCGGCCGCGGCGACAGGCGCATATTGCGCTACACCGTAGGTGGAAGCTTCCGCGCGGTGGGCCGTGCCGAAAGCGTCCATCACGAACACGTCGCAGAGCGCGGCATATTTGCGTGCGGTTTCTTCGACGTTCTTTTTCTCGCCCTTGTTGAAGCGGCAGTTTTCCAGCAAGACCACTTCGCCCTCGGCCACTTCAAAGCCGCCATCCACCCAATCCTTGATCAGTCGCACCGGCTGGCCGAGCTGTTCGGCCAGCACGTCAGCCACGGGCTGCAAGGAGTTTTCCTCGGAATATACGCCTTCTTCCGGGCGGCCGAGGTGGGAAGTCACCATGACGCGAGCCTTGGCATCCAGGGCGTGGCGTATAGTGGGAATGGAAGCAGTGATACGCGCGTCGGAAGTGACTTTGCCATCGCTGACCGGCACGTTGAGGTCGGCGCGGATGAAGACGCGCTTGCCCGCGAGGTCGAGCTCCGTCATGTTGATTACGGTCATCGCTTGCTCCCCGGCCTAGCTGGCAATGTGACGCACCAGGCGCATCATGTTGCAGGTGTAGCCGTATTCATTGTCGTACCAGGCCACAATCTTGACGAAGGTCGGGTCGAGCTGGATACCGGCGTCGGCGTCGAAAATCGATGGGTAGGCGTTGCCACGGAAATCGGTGGAAACCACTTTCTCGTCAGTAAAGCCGAGTACGCCCTTGAGCGGACCGCTTTCGGAAGCTGCCTTCATCGCAGCGACGATCTGCTCGTAGGTTGTTTCCTTGTTCAGTTCCACGGTCAGGTCAACCACGGATACGTCGCTGGTCGGGATGCGGAATGCCATGCCGGTCAGCTTCTTGTTCAGTTCCGGGATCACCTTGCCCACGGCCTTGGCTGCGCCGGTGGAGGAGGGAATGATGTTTTCCAGGATGCCGCGGCCGCCGCGCCAATCCTTGTTGGATGGGCCGTCCACGGTCTTCTGCGTGGCAGTTGCCGCATGCACAGTGGTCATCAGGCCGCGCTTGATGCCGAAATTGTCCTGCAATACCTTGGCGACCGGCGCCAAGCCGTTGGTGGTGCAAGACGCTGCGGAAACGATGGCTTGGCCCTTGTAGGTGTCATGGTTCACGCCATAGACGAACATGGGGGTGTCGTCCTTGGACGGTGCGGACTGCACGACTTTCTTGGCGCCCGCGTCAATGTGTTTCTGGCAGGTTTCTTCGGTCAGGAAGAAGCCGGTACACTCGACCACGACGTCCACGCCGACCTCGCCCCACTTGAGGTTTGCAGGGTCACGCTCGGCAGTCAGGCGGATGGTCTTGCCGTTCACGACCAGGTTGTTGCCGCTGACGGCAACGTCGCCATCGAAGCGGCCGTGCACGGAATCGTGCTTGAGCATGTAAGCCAAGTAGTCGGGCTCGAGCAAATCATTGATCGCCACGACCTCGATATCAGTAAAATCCTTGATCGCCGCGCGGAACGCCATGCGGCCGATACGGCCAAAGCCGTTGATGCCAACCTTGATTGTCATAGGGTTTTCCTCTCTATGAAAAACAAAAAGGGAGCCAGTAACACTGGCCCCCTTTTTTTCAGTTAGTTCACGCCATTACAGCACGGACTTGACGGTGTTCACTACGTTTTCAACAGTGAAGCCGAAGTGCTTGAACAGTGCGCCACCTGGAGCGGATTCGCCGAAGGTGTCGATACCGACCACAGCGCCTTCGAGGCCGACGTACTTGCGCCAGAAGTCGGTCACGCCGGCTTCAACGGCCACGCGCTTCACGCCTGGAGTCAATACGCTGTCCTTGTAGGTCTGGTCTTGGCGGTCGAACACGTTGGTGGATGGCATGGAAACCACGCGCACCTTGGTGCCGGCAGCGTTCAGCTCTGCAGCAGCCTTGATTGCCAGGTCGAGCTCGGAACCGGTGCCGATAAGGATCACGTCTGCCTTGCCTTCCACGTCGGAGAATACATAACCGCCCTTGCGGATCAGTTCGAAGTGCTTCTCGTCGTGCTTGATGCCAGGCACGTTCTGGCGGCTCAGCACCAGGCTGGATGGACCGTCCTTGCGCTCGATGGCAGCAACCCAGGAGATTGCAGTTTCAACGGAATCAGCAGGACGCCATACATCCATACGAGGAATGTAACGCAGGCCGGCAGTGTTCTCGATTGGCTGGTGAGTAGGACCATCTTCGCCCTGGCCGATGGAGTCGTGAGTCAACACGGCGATAGTGCGTTGCTTCATCAATGCAGCCATACGCAGCGCGTTCTTCGCGTAGTCGGAGAACATGTGGAAAGTACCGCCGAATGGCAATACGCCACCGTGCAGCGCCATACCGTTCATGATCGCGTACATACCGAACTCACGTACACCGTAGGAGATGTAGTTACCTGGTTCCTTGCCGCTCACGTGCTTGAAGCCGGAGTAGCTGGTCAGGTTGGAGCCAGTCAAGTCGGCGGAACCGCCGATGAACTCTGGCAATACCGGAGCCAGTGCAGCAATCGCGTTCTGGGAAGCCTTGCGGGTTGCAACGCCTTCAGCCTTCTCGTTGGTTGCCTTAATGAAAGCGTCAGTCACTTCCTTCCAGTTTGCTGGCAGTTCGCCTGCGAAACGGCGCTTGAACTCGGCAGCTTCCGCTGGGTAGATCTTGGCGTAAGCTTCGAACTTGGCGTTCCAGTCGTTTTCAAGCTTGGAACCCTTTTCCTTGCCATCCCAGCCTGCGTAAACTTCTTCAGGGATAACGAATGGCTCGTGTGTCCAGCCCAGCGCTTCACGGGTTGCAGCCACTTCTTCCAGGCCCAGTGCGGAACCGTGGCAGTCGTGGGAACCGCACTTGTTCGGGGAACCCTTGCCGATGATGGTCTTGGCAGCGATGAAGGTTGGCTTGTCCTTGACCTTCTTGGCTTCCTGGATCGCGGCATCAACCGCTGCAGGATCGTGGCCATCAACGTTAGGAATGACGTGCCAGCCATAAGCCTCGAAACGCTTGGCGGTGTCGTCTGTGTACCAGCCTTCGATGTGACCGTCGATGGAGATGCCATTGTCATCCCAGATGGCGATCAGCTTGCCCAGGCCCCATGTACCAGCCAATGCGGCGGCTTCGTGGGAAACGCCTTCCATCAGACAGCCGTCGCCGAGGAATACGTAGGTGTAGTGGTCAACGATCTCGTGGCCTGGCTTGTTGAACTGGTCTGCCAGCAACTTTTCAGCCATCGCGAAACCGACCGCGTTGGTGATGCCTTGGCCCAGGGGACCGGTGGTGGTTTCAATGCCAGGTGCGTAGCCGTATTCTGGGTGGCCGGCGCAACGGGAATGCAGTTGACGGAAAGTCTTGATGTCTTCGATACCCAGATCGTAGCCTGTCAGGTGCAACAGGGAGTAGATCAACATCGAGCCATGGCCGTTGGACAGGATGAAACGGTCACGGTCAGCCCAGTTAGGGTTGGTTGGGTTGTGGCGCAGATGGTGGTTCCAGAGAACCTCTGCGATGTCTGCCATGCCCATCGGTGCACCAGGGTGTCCAGAATTTGCCTTCTGAACTGCGTCCATGGATAACACGCGGATGGCATTTGCCAATTCTTGACGAGTTGCTGCCATACATATCTCCCTACGGTTGAAGAGAAAAAGGCTTCACCAGCACAGGAAAGGCTGGAGGAAGCCTCACTCAAATTCTTGAAAACCCCTTTGAATCGACGGAATGCGGAAACTGTTGCAAGCCACAGTTCCGAAGAGGTATTTAGCCCATAATTATTCCTTAGATGAGCGGTTTCAGCAATACCAACGATGAATGTTGATGCCAATGCTGATATCTGAAGTAACGCCCCATTTCCCTAGCAGACCAATTAGACAGGCTCCCGCCACTTGATGGAGCATCCGATCGACGGCACTTGCTCGACCGGGCCGCGCCCTGTCTCGGCGACATGCCGCATGGCGTCGAAAAGATCACGGGTCGGGTTCTCCACCGGCGTCATCACGCGCCCCTGGTTGTCGAAGCGCCCGCGGTATTGCAGCTCAAGATGCGCATTGAAGCCGAAGAAGTCCGGCGTGCACACCGCGCCATACGCCTTGGCGACTTCCTGGCTTTCATCGAAGAGGTAGGGGAAGGGGAAATGAAACTCGCGGGCGACCTCCGCCATTTTCTCGAAAGAGTCCTCGGGATAAGCCTCTGCGTCATTCGAGGAAATCGCGACGGTATTGATGCCCAGTTCGCGCAACGCGCGCGCATCCGCCACCAGCCGTTCCCTGATGGCCTGCACATACGGGCAATGATTGCAGATGAACATCACCAGCGTGCCGTTGACCCCCTTCGCCTCGGCCAACGACCAATGCCTGCCATCCACGCCAGGCAGGTTGAAATCAGGCGCTTTCCAGCCAAAATCACACACTGGCGGGTTCAGACTTGCCATAATGCCTACTCCTTCAATTAGAATTATTCACCTTCAATACTACCACCACGTCATGACAATTCCTCGCTTTTACCACCCTGGAGCGCTTACCCCCGGCAGCGAGACGGCATTGCCAGACAATGCGGCGATCCATGCCAGCAAGGCCCTGCGCATGCAAGCGGGAGACCATGCGGTCCTGTTCAATGGCGATGGGCAGAACTACCTGGGCAAGATAACCTCCATCCGCAAGCAGGAGGTACGGCTCGGTATATTGGAAGCGCAGCCCTGCCAGACGGAATCCCCTCTGAAGATCACGCTGGCCCAGGCGATCTCTTCCGGTGACCGCATGGATTTCACGATCCAGAAAGCGGTGGAAATGGGCGTATCCTTTATCCAGCCGATCGCCAGCCAGCGCAGCATCGTCAAGCTTGCTGGCGATCGCGCCGAGAAACGCCGCGAGCATTGGCAGAATGTGGCAATCTCCGCCTGCGAGCAGTCAGGGCGCGCCTACATACCCAGCGTGGCACCCGCGATCGGCCTGCCAGAATGGCTGGCGCAAAAGCCGGAGGCAGACGCATACATCACCCTGGCCCCCGATGCTCCAGCCGCGCTCGCGCAAACCAGCCCGCCCGGAAACAATATTTGCCTGCTGATCGGCCCTGAAGGCGGCCTGACCGACCACGAAATCGAGCTGGCTGCCCAGCATGGCTTCGCCCTTGTGCGCATGGGGCCGCGCATTCTGCGCACGGAAACCGCCGCATTGGCCGCCATTGCCAGCATGCAGGCGCTGTGGGGGGACTTTACCCGCTGATGCAGATCAAAATTGCATTAAAAGGCCTTTTGCTATAAAAATATGCCTTAAACGCAAAATCAGGACCCATACCCATGGCTTTAGGCAGCGCAATCCGCAAACGCCGCAAGGCACTCAACATGACGCTGCAGGAGCTTGCGCGCAAGGTCAACGCCAATAGCGGCAACCTTTCACGCATCGAGCGTGGGGCGCAGGGCGTTTCCGAGGTCATGCTGCGCAAACTCTGCACCGCGCTGGATTGCACCGCCGCCCACCTTTATGCGCAAAGTGACGCGGAAAGTGGCAACAGCACCAACACGTCCCGCCTGACCCTGCACCAGCCCCAGGAATTCGTGCGCTGGTTCCGTGCCGCCGCTCCTTATATCCACGCTTTCGGCGGACGCACCTTCGTTATCGCCTTCGGCGGCGAAGTGGTGGACGACGGCCAGTTCGTCGCCCTCTCGCACGACCTCAACCTGCTTGCCAGCCTGGAAGTGCGGCTGGTGCTGGTGCACGGCGCGCGTCCGCAAATCGAGAGCCGCCTCCGGCGCGCCAAGCTGCAGACCAAGCTGGTCAACGGCCTGCGCGTCACCGATGACGAAGCCATGGAGGCGGTGAAGGAAGCCAATGGCGCCGTACGTGTCGAGATCGAGTCGCTGTTGTCCATGGGACTGATCAATTCCCCGATGGCCGGCGCGGACATCCGGGTCGCGAGCGGCAACTTCGTCACCGCCAAGCCGCTGGGAGTGCGCGAAGGCATAGACCTGCAGCATACCGGCGAGGTCCGCAAGGTCGATGCGATCGGCATCCAGAAGCGCCTGGACGACGGAGAACTGGTGCTGCTTTCCCCATTGGGCTATTCACCCACGGGAGAAGTGTTCAACCTGACCCTTGAGGACGTTGCCACCAGCGCCGCCATTGCGCTGGATGCCGATAAGCTGATTTTCCTCATGGACTCCAGCGGGGTGCACAATATCCGCGGGGAATTGCTGCGGGAAATGACTACCGACAAGGCCAGGAACCTGTTGCGCCATATCGGCGACAACGTTGCCCAGCAGATCACCGAAGATGAATTCTATTACCTCCCGGCCGCGGTCCGCGCCTGCGGACAGGGCGTGGCGCGCACGCACCTGATCAGCCGCCATGTGGACGGGGCGATCCTGCAGGAACTCTTCACCCATGACGGCATAGGCACCATGGTCACGGAAGACCCGCTGGAAGCCATGCGGCCTGCGGATATTGGCGACGTGGGCGGTATATTGCAACTGATCGAGCCGCTGGAGAACGAAGGGATACTGGTCAGACGCGGACGGGAGCGCCTGGAAATGGAGATCAGCCACTTCCACGTCATGGAGCACGACGGCAAGATCATCGGCTGCGCAGCGCTCTACCCGTTCCCCGGCACCAAGACCGCGGAGCTCGCCTGCATGGCCATTCACTCCTCGTTCCGCCGCGGCGGGCGCGGCGACCGCCTGCTCAGTTATTGCGAAGAGCAGGCCCGCGAACTCCGCCTGCAATCCATCTTCGTCCTCACCACGCGCACCGAGCACTGGTTCCTCGAACGGGGCTTTATCGAAACCGGCGTGGAGCAACTACCAGGCGAAAAACAGAAGTTGTACAACCTGCAGCGCCGCTCCAAGGTCTTCATCAAGCATATTTGAGCCATTCATTTTCCCAAAATGGAAAATAAAGTGTTGACCTTTTAAATGAGAATAATTACTATTAATTGTCGATTATGGAAATAATACTGATTCCCATTAATTGATACTTTAGTGCCGGTCACGCTCATAGTGCTCAGGCTCTCAACCAGATTCAAGGGGAAATAAATGAAAATTGCTTACACTCAAAGTATCCTTGCTTTAAGCTTGCTCGCTGCAACATCCTTCGCCCAGGCGGCAACTTCTACCAGCCAGTATTTTTCCGACGTCGACGGCTCTGCAGCGACAGACGGCTTCAATCAACTGACAGCTTCCCGTCTAGGCAGCGGCGCAACCGGCATCCAAGCCATTGTTGACGGCATCAACAGCAACGCACCTGCCGGTGATGCCGTATTCAAACGCACTTACGGCAATGCATATCCAGCATCGTTGGGCCTGTATCAATGGTCCGGCACGGATTACTCTTTATTCAGCATTACCGATAACACATTGATTTCGGATCTCGGTTCCATCGTGTTCCAAAGTGAATTGTTCCCGGGCGGCAATCAGTCTCTCGGCGGGCAAAGCGGCCTTGCCGCTGCGATTTCCGATGTGTATCTAAGCTATAACGGCGGCAATCAACTGCTGGCGGCGAGCAGCTTTACCTTATCAGATGCTCCAGTGGATGAAAACTCTCCTTTCTGGGATCCTGAAAACCCAGTCGCTGAAGGCGCAGTTGGCTATTTCACTTGGGACTTTAGCGGCATCAGCGAGCCGATCACTTCTTATGAAATTTCATTCCTGGCGCACCTGCACAGCAGTGTCGTAGCATTCCAGGTTGACCAGATCGCTGCCGCGGTACCCGAACCTTCCGCTTATGCATTGATGCTTGGCGGCTTGGCATTGGTTGGCTTCGCAGCCCGCCGCAAGAAGGCCTGATTCACTACAGGCCACCTCACCATCTACCCCGGTGCGGCAATCTCCCGGCAGTCCAGGGAGGTTGCCGTTTTTCTTTTCCGGCAGGCTGCGGCCACATCAATCCAGGCCGATCACCCGCCCGTCATCGTCGATATCAATGCGCGTCGCACTGGGCACCGCGGGCAGGCCAGGCATGGTCATGATGTCATCGCAAATCATCACGACAAACTCTGCCCCGGCACACAGCCGTACAGCCCGCACCGTTAAGATATGCTCGTGCGGCAGGCCGCGCTGAGAAGCGTCGGTGGAAAACGAATACTGGGTCTTGGCAATACAGATCGGGTAATGCCCGTAGCCCTCGTCCTGCAACTTGTCGATCATGGCACGCACGCGGCGGGGCGCATGCACCTCGACAGCGCCGTAGATATTGCGCGCCACCTTGCCCAGCTTGTCCCAGAGCCTGTCCTCATCCTGGTAGACATAATGCATGCCCGGCGCATCGCTGCCATCTATCAGCTCAACCACCGCGTTCGCGAGCGCCGCCGCCCCGGCACCGCCTTTTGCCCAATGCTCAGCCAGCACCACCTTGACGCCCAGCCTGGCCATGCGCCCGACCAACAGGTCCAGCTCCGCCGCAGTATCATGGTCGAAGCGGTTCACCGCCACCACGGAAGGCAGGCCGTAATGCTGCGTGACGTTTTCCACATGTTTTTCCAGGTTGGCGATGCCGCGCTCCAGCGCGCCAAGATCCTCCTTTGCCAACGCAGGAACATCCACGCCGCCGTGGTACTTGAGCGCCCTGACGGTTGCCACGATGACGCAGGCATCCGGCTTCAAGCCGGCCTTGCGGCATTTGATATCGACGAACTTCTCGGCGCCCAGGTCGGCGCCGAACCCGGCCTCGGTCACGACGATTTCACCAAGTTTGAGCGCCGTCCTAGTGGCGATTACCGAATTGCAGCCATGGGCGATATTGGCAAACGGCCCTCCGTGCACCAGCGCGGGCGTATGTTCCAAGGTCTGCACTAGGTTGGGCTTGATCGCATCCTTGAGCAGCGCGGCCATCGCCCCATGTGCCTTGAGGTCCTGCGCCGTTACCGGCTTGCCTGCGAATGTATATCCGATCACGATGTTGCCCAGACGTGTGCGCAGGTCCTTGAGGGAGTCCGCTAGGCAAAATACGGCCATCACTTCCGAAGCCACGACGATATCGAAACCGTCTTCGCGCGGCTGGCCGTTGACCTTGCCGCCCAGCCCGATCACGACCTGGCGCAAGGCGCGGTCGTTCATGTCGACCACCCGCTTCCATGTGACCTGGCGCGGGTCGATCTGCAAGGCGTTGCCGTGGTGGATGTGGTTGTCGACCATGGCGGCAAGCAGGTTGTGCGCTAGCGCGATCGCGGCAAAATCGCCGGTGAAGTGCAGATTGATATCCTCCATCGGCACCACCTGGGCATAACCGCCACCGGCTGCGCCGCCCTTCATGCCGAATACCGGCCCCATGGAAGGTTCGCGCAGGCAGATGACGGCACGCTTGCCCATGCGCTGCAAGGCATCACCGAGACCTATAGTAGTCGTGGTCTTGCCCTCTCCCGCCGGGCTCGGGCTTATCGCCGTCACCAGAATCAGCTTGCCGTCCGGCCTCGCTTGCAGCTGCGGGTTGGCATTGAGGTCTATCTTGGCCTTGTATTGTCCGTAAAGCGTGATGGAGTCTTCGCTCAGGCCGAGACCTGCGGCAATCTCGCTGATCTTCCGGAGTTTTGCCTGCTGGGCAATTTCAATATCGCGGGGCATGCATTTTCCTGTTCTGATTGTTGACGGATGCCAGGAAGGTATTGCTCTCGAATTCAGTGTACCTCTGCCGTCCATGGTTTGTAAGAGCCTGTTCACGATCTTTTCATAGGGCGCGCATGGTTCCAAGATGCGTCCGGTCAAGGCGCAGACCGCAGGTAATGCTTATGCCTTGCCAAGGACTGCAACGCGGAGCGGGCGGGTGTTGGGACCGTGCCCTCCGGGTTGCCCCGGCAGCCCAGCCGCTGTTGCGTTGCAAATCCTCGCCGGGCAATCAGCACGGCTGCGGTTTGCACCTTGCATCGCCTATCCTGCCGGGGCAACTCGCCCTATGAAAAGATCGTGAACAGGCTCTCAGGAGTTTTAGCGAGCTGTCGCGTGATTTTCATGTTAAACCAGTTAAAATAGCCGAATATTCATTCACTCGCATTTTCAGAGAGAGTCGATGCTCAACCAAACCACCGCCGCCCAGAAAGCCCAAACCCTCGCCGAGGCCTTGCCCTATATCAAGCGCTTCTTCGACAAGACCATCGTCATCAAGTACGGCGGCAACGCCATGACCGACCCCCACCTCAAAGAATGCTTCGCCAGCGATGTCGTACTGCTCAAGCTGGTCGGCATGAACCCGGTGGTGGTGCACGGCGGCGGGCCGCAGATCAACGAATTGCTGGACAAGCTGGGGAAGAAGGGCGAATTCATTCAGGGCATGCGCGTCACCGACGAAGAGACCATGGATATTGTCGAAATGGTGCTGGGCGGCCAGGTCAACAAGGAAATCGTCAACCTGATCAACCGCAACGGCGGCAAGGCGGTCGGCCTGACCGGCCAGGATGGCAATTTCATCCACGCCCGCAAGCTGCTGGTGCAGGACCTGCAAAACCCGGCCAACATGATCGACATCGGCCAGGTGGGCGAGATCAGCGGCATCGACCCCAGCCTGATCCAGTTCCTCGACAGCGGCGACTTCATCCCTGTCATTGCGCCTATCGGCGTGGGAGCGGACGGGGAGACCTATAACATCAACGCCGACGTCGTGGCAGGCAAGCTGGCGGAAATCCTCGGTGCCGAGAAATTGATTCTGCTCACCAATACCCCGGGCGTGCTGGACAAGGCAGGCAACCTGCTCACCGGCCTGACGCCGAAGCAGATAGACGACCTGGTTGCCGACGGCACCCTATCGGGCGGCATGCTGCCCAAGATCAGCTCGGCGCTGGACGCTGCGCGCAGCGGGGTCAAATCCGTGCATATCATCGATGGCCGTGTCGAGCATGCCTTGCTGCTGGAAGTCCTGACCGACGCCGGCGTAGGCACCCTCATCACCGCCAAGTAAGCGCATACTCCAGCCCGAACTCATGCCGCCCAAGGTCTGGATCTTCGACCTCGACAATACCTTGCATGATGCAGATGCGGAAATCTTTCCGCATCTGCACATCGAGATGACGCGCTATATCATGAGCGAGCTCAGGCTGGAGGAAGAGGCAGCCTGCCTGTTGCGCCAGCATTACTGGCGCATCTACGGCGCCACCCTAAAAGGCCTGATGCGCCATCACCGCGTACATCCGCACCACTTCCTGCAAACCACCCACCAGCTCGACGACCTGCCACGAATGGTGCGCTCGGTGAAAAAACTGCGGCACACCTTGCAGCAACTCTCTGGCCGTAAGGTAGTATTCACTAACGCGCCGATGAGTTATGCCAAAAGAGTGTTAAAATTACTCGCTATTGACGACTTGTTCGACCAGGTGTTCAGCGTGGAATCCTCTGGCTTCCACCCCAAGCCTGCCATGCGTGGGTTTCAGCACCTGCTGCAAACGCTCAAGGTCAGCGCCGGCGATTGCATTCTACTTGAGGACAGCCTGCCGGCATTGATGACGGCCAAGCGACTAGGCATGAAGACCATCCATGTCTCGCGCCGGCCAAGACGCCCCAGTTATGTGGATGCACGCATTTCCAGCGTGCTGGAGTTGCCGCATACCTGGCTTTATAAAACGTACAACAATGCAGAATATTGCCAGCCGCCGGGAACGTAGCTTCCCGGCTTGGCTTTCTGCCTGGATCAAGAGGTAAAGAAATGGCTTTGAAACCCGGAGAACGCAAGCAGCAAATCCTGGAAACCCTGGCGAAGATGCTGGAATCGCCCAAGCGCGAAAAAATCACCACGGCTTCCCTGGCCGCGAAGCTTGAGGTCAGCGAAGCAGCGCTCTACCGTCACTTTCCTAGCAAGGCTCGCATGTTCGACGGCCTCATCGAGTTCATCGAGCAAACGCTGTTCGGCCTCATCAACAAGATCACCTCTGAAGAAGAGGAAGGCCTGCGCCAGGCACGCCGCATCGTCACCATCCTGCTGCTGTTCGCGGAAAAGAACCACGGCATGACCCGCGTACTGATCGGCGATGCGCTGGTCAACGAGGACCCTGCCCTGCAGATCCGCATCAACCAACTGTTCGACCGCATCGAGTCCACCCTGAAGCAAAGCCTGCGCATCGCCGAAACCCAGACCGGCCGCAAGTTCGACCCAGAATCCCAGGCCAACCTGCTGCTGTGCTTCGTGATCGGCCGCTGGCACCAGTTCGCCAAGAGCGGCTTCAAGCGCAAGCCGATGGAGTTCGTGCAGCAGCAACTGACGTTGCTATACGGCCTGGAAGAATAAAAGCATCATGGACAACAAGCCTTTGCAAGGCCTGTTGTCCAAGCAACTTAATAGCTGTACTTCAAAGTCAGCATGGCATTTCTAGGCGCACCATACATATTGTTGCCGTTGGTTTCGTTATACGCCGGAATGTAGTAGCGCTTATCCAGGATATTGTTGATGTTCAACGCCAGCGATACTTCAGGCGTGATTTGATACGCCATGCGCGCATTCAAGACCGAAAATCCTGGCACTTCATATTCCCGGTTATACCCCAGGGTATGACTCTGTGCATTGACCCCTCCCCCAAGGCTAAGCTTTCCCCACTCACCAGGAAACTGGTAATTGGCCCATATCCGCAGCATATGTTTCGGGGTCCATTGGCTGAAAACCCTTCCTTCATTGATTGGATCATTGATGAATTTCGTCGTGTTGAAAGTATACCCAGCCGATAGTTGCAAGCCAGCAGCCACCTCGCCGCTTACCTCCGCCTCCACTCCCTCGCTACGCACTTTTCCCGAAGCGATGGAGCAATAGCTACCACTGCAGGCAAAACCAGAAGCGTAGTCGGTCACGGCCCGGTTTTCATGGTCGTACCTGAATAATGCCAGCGAGGTATTGACCAACCCGCCTATCAATTCGCCTTTGATACCAAGCTCGTAATTGGAGCCAATAATTGGATCTAGGCTCTTTCCGCTTATGTTCCTCTCCGACTGGGGTTCAAAGACATCGGTATAACTTGCGTAGATAGACCATTGATCGCTCAACGCATAGACCAAACCTAGATAGGGACTAACTTCGCCGGCGACATTATTGACCGCCTCGTAATTCGTCGATGGCTTGGTGTAAGAATAGTCATACCAGCTGGTGCGTGCCCCCACAATCGCAGTCAAGGGTTCCGTCAACCTGACCCGCCAGCTGCCATAGATGCCTTTTTGCCGCACATCGTAATTGGTAAAGCTATCAACGCCTCCAGCCGCCATAATGGAAGCGTAATCCTGCCAAGGCCTGTGGTGATCGATGGCGAAAATATTGCCGCCGGGAGTGAAAGTGCGGGCCCACATGTCATTGGAAGTGTATTTCGAGTAGTTGGCGCCAACGGTCACTTCATTTTTCAATGCAAATGCCTCAAACTGGCCCCGCACATACATATCCAAACCAGTCTTAGTGGCATCGAAATCCGTAGCCCAGTTGGCGAATGTCAACCCGCTACCATCGGCAGCGACATTTCCATGCATGCGCTGATGTACGGAGGTATTTCTCTCACGCATACGCAGGGCGGAAACCTTCACTTTCCAGTCGCTATTGAAATGGTGCTCAAGATCGGCATATAGCGTGGTCTGATCGATCTCGGCACGATTCCATACCGCGCCAACGTAAGTGGAGCGTGACAAGCCGATATCGCTGCCATCGGGATAACGGGGCAAGCCGCGGATCATTGGGCGCGAATCGCTCTCCGAATTGCTGATGCCGATACCGATCGTGGTATCGGGCCCCAAGTCATAATCCAGCGCGGCATACAGCGACCGGGTATTTTGCCAAACATAATCGATAAAAGATTTCGTACGATCCTCATCGATGACGATGCGCCCGCGCAGGCTGCCTTCTTCATTCAAAGGCCCGCCTGCATCAAGCTGCAACCCGTAATGATCCCAAGACCCCGCTTTGGCGGTCATCACGATGGTTTTCTCCAATTGCCCCCGCTTGCGCACCAGGTTGACGGCGCCTCCGGGGCTGCCCGTTCCCTGCAGCAGCCCCGAGGCTCCACGCAATACTTCCAAGCGGTCGAAAAATACCATGCCCTCTGCACCCCAGTTGCCCAGTGCATAGGTATTGCGCGGAATCGGAACGCCGTCATATTGCCAGGCATCGATTTGAAAGCCTCGCGCTGAAAGTACCATTCCCTGCCCCACCCCCGCGACGCCTACCATCCCAGTCACGGTATTGGCGGCGTCGCGCAGATCAGTAATGCCCATGTCATCCATGCGCTGGCGCGTCAGGACACTCACGGACTGCGGTATATCTTTGAGCTTTTGCTCGCCCTTGCCGATGGTCACAATATTGGAAGTATAGGACATGCTCTCGCCGGTCATGGCGCTCAGCCGACGGCCTTCAGTTTTTGCCACCACGCTGACTTCCGGCAGCACGTCCGCCTTACGCGGGCTGGCAGCCACAGGGGCCGGCTTGAGGCTGAAGCTGCCCACCTCGGTCACGACCAGACTGAGGCCTGTACCGACCAGAGCCTGTTCCAGGGCTTGTTGCACGGTGTACCGGCCATGCACGGCAGCGGCCTGTTTATCTGCAACCAGGCTGGCATCAACCGTCAAAGCAACACCAGCCTGCTTGGCGATCGTATTCAGCGTCGACGCGAGCGAGGCTGTCGGGATATCGTAATCTGCCTCAGCTGCATAGGCAGGCAATGAAGAGGCACCGGCCATACCCAAAGCAAATGCCATGGCCAGCGGCCGGAGCTGCGCATGATTCATGGATGGAAAAACGATGGAAAACAATCTGAACTCCCCTGTCAATGAGCGCCAGGAACAGGCGCCTTCCTGTATTTGTCGAAGCAGTCAGGAAAAGTGATAGGGGTAAATAGAAAAAATTCTTATTTTTGTTATTTTTCGTTGACGCTCTGTTCGCGCTTCTGGGCAAAACCGATATCTTTCAAGGGTGTAAGATTCCGCCACAACCCGGCGACATTGGTCACACGCACCGGCAATGCCTGCGTGATCGCCGCGATGGAGTAATCGATATCGTCGACGGGGAATGTACCTGTAATCCGCAGCCTGCCCACATCAGGATGCACCCTGATAACGCCGACATGATAACGCGACAACTCCGCTACCACGTCCTCCAGCGCCGCATTCTCCACTACCAGCATGCCGTCCTTCCACGCATCTATCAACGGCGGGCTCGCCAAAGGCTGGGACAATACTTGCGGGTGCAGAACAATGGATTGCGCTTCCCCGACCAGGACTTCGGCGTCGCATGCCTCATTGGCCCGGCGGCTGCAACTGGCTGGCCGTGCCCCCACGGCGGCCTGCGTCACGCTAAGCAGGGCGGTGTCCTCGCCGAGCTTGCGCACGACGAACCGCGTGCCGAGCGGACGCAGATTCCCTGCCTGCGTCGCCACCACCAATGGCCGGTTTTCGACAGCGCCATGACCGGTTTCCACCTCAATCTCGCCGTCGCGCAGGACAATGGTGCGCTGTTCCGCGTCTTCCTCGATATCGATGGCGGTGCGGGTATTGAGGCGGATCACGGTATTGTCGGGCAACACCACCAACTGCCGCTCGCCGGTGGCGGTATGGTAATCCGCGAACCAGCCGCTCCATGGCTGGTACTGGCCATACAATGCGGCAGCCGATGCAATCGCCAGCACCGCTCCCAGCGAGCCAGCGATGCGCTTGGCCTTGCGCGCCTTGAGCGGCTGGGTCAGCACATGGCGCACAGGCTGGGACTCGGCGGGAGCAAGCGAGGCATCCAGGCGGGCAAGCTGTTGCCAGGCCCGGGCATGGTCCGGATGCGCCGAAAGCCAGAATTCCAGCGCGATCGCATCACGTTCGGTGCTTTCCCCGGAACTCATGCGCACTTGCCAATCGATGGCCTGGTCCAGCACGCGCCGGGAAACCGGGGAATCAGGATGGCTCATGTCTAGCAGACCGGCGCACGGCGCGAACCTCGTTGGCGCTGGCCTCCTCGCTGCCGTAACGCATCAGGTATGCCTGTCGCGCCGCACGCGCCAGGTATTGGCGCACGCGAGGCACCGACACTCCGAGCAACTCGGCAATTTCCGCATGCTTGAGGCCATCCAGCCGGCTATACAGCCAGGCGGCGCGCGCCTTTGCGCTCAATCCGTCCAGCAGCTTGTCCATTTCCTGCAGCAGCTGCACGGTTTGCAAACGCTCCTCAGCGGAAGGCTGCATGGTTTCGGGCAATTGCGACAAAGCTTCGAGATAGGCGCGCTCAAGATCGGCACGGCGGAAGAAATCCACCATCAGCCGCTTGGCGATGGTGGTGAGATAGGCCCGGGGCTCGGCGATTTCAGATACGGGACGCATATCCTCGGCGGCCAGGATACGCGTGAATGTATCGTGGGCGAGATCCGCCGCGTTGTCGGGACAACCCAGCTTCCTGCGCAGCCAGGACTGCAACCATGCGTGATGGTTGAGGTATAAGGCCTGCAGCAATGAAGAGGGAGACTTGCTCATGTGTCATGTTATGGTGAGCGGGGCCACCATTCAATTGAGAACGCTTCTCATTTTATCAGCGGGCTGGAGATTTAGATAGCCGCAGCGGCGCGGCGATGGTCAATGGTCGGCCGGTTCTTTGAACGGAAACCGGTATGCCGCTTCCATCGCGGCCACCCGCGCCGCGAACACCGCATCCTTGATCGCCTCTGGATTGGATTGCGTACGGGCAATTGCTCCAGCATCCACTGACGTCACGAGGTTCAATATCTCCAGCAATAGCGGAAACAACGGCAGCGCCTGCTGCTCGAAGCCGGTACGCCCGCGGGCATCGGCCTCGCAGGCACACAGGAAATCACGGAACCGCTGCGGCTGGCGTAACGCATCGGTCTCTTGCAGGAAACGCAGGACGGTTGCCGCCTTCATCTCGCCGACCTGGTGCACCTTGCCGTGGAATTTCGCCACCACCAGCGCCAGCTCCTTGCAATCGTTCGGTACGCGCAAGCGCTTTACCAAAGACTGCAACAGCCCCACGCTACGTTCCTCATGCCCGATATGCCGGGGAAGGATATCGGCAGGCGTCGTGCCCTTGCCGAGATCGTGCGTCAATGCCGCAAAACGTACCGGCAGGCTGAAGCCCGCACGGGCGGCATAATCGATCACCAGCATGACATGGATGCCGGTATCGATTTCAGGATGGTATTTGGCCGTCTGCGGCACGCCGAACAGCCTGTCCACCTCGGGCAGCAGCCGTTTCAGGGCGCCGCAGGCCCGCAGCACGTCGAACATGCGACTCGGCTGCTGTTCCATGAGACCCTTGGCCAGTTCCTGCCATACGCGCTCCGGCACCAGGGCATCGACTTCTCCATCCTCCACCATGTCGCGCATCAGCGTCATGGTTTCTTCCGCCACGGTGAATTCGGTGAACCTCGCCGCAAAGCGCGCGGCGCGCAGGATACGCACCGGGTCTTCGCTGAAGGCCGGGCTGACATGGCGCAATAGCTTGGCATCGAGGTCGGCTACGCCATGGTAGGGATCGATCAATTGCCCATGCTCGTCCTCGGCAATCGCGTTGATGGTGAGGTCGCGTCGCGCCAAGTCCTGTTCCAGCGTGACTTCCGGGTCGGCATACACCTGGAATCCCTTGTAGCCCTTGCCGGTCTTGCGCTCGGTGCGTGCCAGGGCATATTCCTCATGCGTCTCGGGATGCAGAAATACGGGGAAATCCTTGCCTACCGGCCTGTAGCCCAGTTTCACCATGGCTTCTGGCGTGCTGCCCACCACGACGTGGTCGCGGTCCTTGACCGGCAGGCCCAGAAGCCTGTCCCGAACAGCGCCGCCAACCGTATAGGTGCGCATGAGTTTACCGCTTGCTGAACGTACGCCCGGCCAGGCTGCGGAAACGGTCATAGGCGCTGCGCGGAGTATCGCCGACGAGGTATTCCGGCGCCACCGCCTCCAGCGCCGTGGTCGGGACACCGAACAGCTCCTTCACCGGCGCGGCGCATACGCTATCCACCTCCATGCTGAACAGGTTGTCGCGCGTCATGAGCTTCACCGGCAGCTTTTCCATGACATAAGCCTGGTAATAGGAAAGCGTATCGTTGAGCGGGACAATCCGACGTTTCTTACCGAGCAGGAACGCCACGAACTCGATCAGCTGCTGCAAGGTGTAGACCTGGGGTCCGCCTAGGTCGATGCTGCGGCCATAGGTGCTGACATTATCCAGGGCGGCGACGAAGACATGGGCGACATCCTCCACCCAGATCGGCTGGAAGCGTGCATTGGGCTTGGCGACGGCCACCACGGGCAATATCTTGACCACGTTGGCGAACAGGTTGAGGAACTGGTCGCCGCGGCCAAAGATGACGGAGGGACGGAACACCGTCACATCGACCTCGCGGGCACGCGCCAGCACAGCGGCCTCGCCAGCCGCCTTCGAGCGCAGATAGGCACTCTTGGCATTGGCGTTGGCCTGGAGCGCGCTCATGTGCAGCAGGCGCTTCACGCCTTGTTTGCAACAGATGTCGACGATGCGTGCCGGCAACTCGGCATGCAGCTTGTCGAAACCGGCTTGCGAGGATTCATGCAGGATGCCGACCAGGTTGATCACGGCATCCTGGGCGTGCAAGTGCCCGGAGAGCGCCGTGTCATTGAAGATATCGCACTCGACGACCTGCACGTTGGGCAACAGGATGAGATGCTTGCTGCTTTCGCGTCTGCGGGTCAATACCTTGACGTCATACCCGGCGACGCTGAGCTTGTGCACGACCGCACTGCCCACGAAACCAGAGCCACCAATCACACATACTTGCCTGATACGTTGCATTACCTCATGTCCCTTTGCTTGCCTATGTTGAGTGCCTGCTAATCTTGTTCCGGGTTGACGGGCTCACCTATCCCCGGCACAGTCCCCAACCGCTGTTTCAGCGTCTGGGGCTTAGTGCCCAGCTGCTGCGAGTAATAGATGGAGTTGCCCAGCACTTTCTTGACGTAATCCCGCGTTTCGCTGAAAGGAATGGTTTCCGCATACACGGCCCCTTCCAGCGGCTTGTCCGACGTCCAGCGCTTGGGCCTTCCCGGCCCTGCATTATAAGCTGCGGTCGCCATCAACGGCTGCTGGTCCATCTTGTCCATGGTATAGCGCAGGTAATGCGTGCCGAACTTCAGGTTGGTGTCGAGCTGGTTGATCATGGCAGGCTTGTAGTCCCCCATGCCCATGCGCTTGGCGATCCACTTCGCGGTCTCAGGCATCACCTGCATCAGGCCGGAGGCGCCGACCACGGACTTGGCCCAGCTGACAAAGCGGCTTTCCTGGCGAATCAGGCCGTATACCCAGGCCTCGTCCAAGGCGTTATCCGCGGCATAGCCCTGCATGAGGTCGCGATAGGGCGTGGGATAGCGCAAAGCGAAATCGTGCAGCAGCTTGGTGCGGTCGGCCGTGCTGATGGCGATGTCGTACCAGCCTTCACGGAACGCCACTTCGGCAGCGGCGATCAGCTGCTTGTCATCGAAGTCGCGGCTGGCAAATCGCCACTCTTCGCGCGACTCCCAACGCATCTCCAACCTGCGCAGCGCCAGGGCGCGCTGTATGCCGGCTTGATCCAATACTGCCCGCACTTCGTCCGCACTCGCCTTGTAAGGATCGGGCGTAGCGCCCAGGGCATCCCCCATTTCTTCTTCCGCCAACAGGCCGTAATAGGTGTTTTCCTTGGCAAGCTTGACCAGTATCAGGTTGGCCGCGACGATCTGCTTCTGCTCCTTGAGCGCACGGGCCTTCCAGTACTGCCACACCTGTTCCTCCTGCTGCGATTCCGGCATGGCGGCAATAGCGGCCTGCAATGCCTTCCAGTCGCCGGCGCGCATGGCAGCTCTGGCTTTCCATTCCTGCTGGTCCTTGTCCAATACGGTGCTGCCAGCGCGCTGGAAATAGGTCAACGCGGCGGGGTCGTGCTTGCGTGCGGCATGCAGGGCAAAACGCCCCCAGAAATAGTCGCGGTCGGCCACATCGAAATTGCCATGCAGCTTTTCCCACAAGTCCAGTGCCAATGCGGGCTGGCTGCGGCTCAGTCGCTCCAGCGCATAGAGGTTGAGCTCCCTGCCCAAGCGGCTCTTGAAGCTGATCTGGCGCTTTTCCAGCACTTGCTGCGGATTTTGGTAAACCCGGTCCAACAGCTTGAGGTTATTCTTATCAATGTCGGGCAGGCGTTGCAGCACGGTTTTGGCGACGGTGATCTTCGAGCCTTGCAGCAGCAGACGGGTCCGCGCCCAGATATCCTCCTCGCGCAACACCCCGCCTTTCTGCAAGCGCTCGAACACGGCGCCGCAATTGGCAGGCAGCTCGCTGCCCGTCATCCAAAGTGCTTTGCCATCCTTGACGGCGGACTCCAGCCCTTGCTGGATGCCGCCGTCAGCCGCATAGCAGCTGACAGCCATATCCTCGCGCTGGAACTTGGGATATTCCGCAAAAAACGCGTCCCAATCCTGGCGCCGTGCGAGCACCTTCAACCATTCGCCACGCAGGCGATCGGCAAACGGAGCGTCCTTGTATTGCTCGAGAAAGTTTTGCACGGACTGGCTGCTGGCCTGGTTCAGGTCGAGCAGCAAGCGCCAATAATCGGTATAGGGAGCGAGAATGTAATGCTGCGCATGCAGGCTTTGCGAAGCGGTGGTGAGCGCATTGAGGTTGCGCGCGTTATACGCGGCACGCGCGCTCAGGAAGAGGTCGTCGGGGCCGGCGGCATGCACAGGCTGATTGCCCAGCACCAACGCGCCAGCCAGCAGGATTGAAGCCAAAGCCATCCTGCAATTGCCCAACCATTTGGCTTTGCCTGCACGTCGCAGACCGGCTGCCTGCGTGACGTCAACCTTACTTAACTGCATTGTGTTATACCCAAACCATGACGCTTGACCAAGCATAGCATAGCCACCCGTGGATGGCCGCTGCAATTGAGGAATCTAGTAAAGAATGATGCGACCCATGGAGATCACCAGAGCCACCACCATGAGCATGACCAATGTGAACTTGGTCAACTGCCAAGTGAACTTGAGATAGCGCTTGTCGCCGGAGATGAAGTAGACACCCAGCGACACGGCAACCGAGATCAAGCCCAGTACCAGCAGGATGCGCAATACCAGCATGGCTTAGACGTATTGCAATGCGGGCGGCAGGCCGATGGGATTCTGGAAGGCACCGGGCGCTTCCTCGAACTTCTCGAAAGTAGCGTATTCCCAGGCATCGCCGTCGGCCAGCAATGTCCGCAACAGTTGGTTGTTCATGTAATGACCCGCCTTGTACGCGCTGAACGCGCCGATCAAGGGGTGTCCCAATACGTACAGGTCGCCGATGGCGTCCAGCATCTTGTGCTTGACGAATTCGTCGTCGTAGCGCAATCCGTCGCTGTTCAACACGCGGAACTCGTCCAGCACAATGGCGTTGTCCAGGCTGCCGCCGCGGGCCAGACCCATGGAGCGCAAGGCTTCCACTTCGTGCATGAAGCCGAACGTGCGTGCGCGGCTGATTTCCTTGATATAGGAATTATCGGCGAAATCGATGGTAATCCGCTGCCCGGTATGCTCCACCGCAGGATGGTTGAAATCAATCGTGAAGTCGAGCTTGAAGCCGAAATATGGGTCGAAACGCACCCACTTGTCGCCTTCGCGATACTCGACGGCTTTCTTGATGCGGATGAACCTCTTCATCGCATCCTGTTCGACAATGCCGGCCTGTTGCAGAAGAAAGACAAAAGGCCCGGCACTGCCGTCCATGATAGGCACTTCGCCCGCGTTGAGCTCGATGTGGATGTTGTCTATGCCCAATCCAGCCAGGGCAGACATCAGGTGCTCGATCGTGGCAACCCGCGCACCGTTGCATTCCAGCGCGGAACACAACTTGGTGTCGGTAACGAGATGAGGCTGCACCTTGAATTCCGCAGTCTCGGGCAGATCGACCCTGCGGAATACGATACCGGTATCGGGCGCCGCCGGCCGCAAGGTCAGGGTAACCTTGTCGCCGGAATGCAAGCCAACACCGGTGGCGCTTATTTCTTTTTTCAGCGTTCTTTGTTTAAGCACTGCTGTCCCTCTCGCGAGAGCCCTCATTCACATAATTGCCATATTATAGCACGTGGCGCTGCCCCGCCCGGAGCGGGCAGGCATCCCACCGGCCCTTGCGGGCCCAGGCAATGCCTTAATCAGCCTGCTTGCGCAGGAATGCAGGAATATCGTATTCCTCCACGCCTGACATCTTCATGGCTTCCACCTGGGCGCGTCGGCCATTGGAGCTGAATACCGCCGGGCCTTCGTCATCCATGCCGCCCATGTAGACAGGCTGGTTGGTCGTACCGTCGCGCACCTGGGTCATCACGCGCAGCTCGGGCTTCTGCTGGCGGCGTGCTACTGCGCCATTCAAGCCGGTTGCCACCATGGTGACGCGCAAGCCATCGCCAATGGACTCGTCGAATACATTACCGACGATCACGGTCGCATCATCCGCAGTGAACTCCTTGATGGTGTTCATCACGTCGTAGTATTCCTTCATCTTGAAGGAAGTGCTTGCAGTGATGTTGACCAGCACGCCGCGCGCATTGGCCAGGTTCACGTCTTCCAGAAGAGGGCTTGCCACGGCCTGTTCAGCCGCGATACGCGCACGCTCGCTGCCGGTAGCCGTTGCAGACCCCATCATCGCCATGCCCATCTCGGACATCACGGTACGCACGTCGGCAAAGTCGACGTTCACCATGCCAGGGCAATTGATGATTTCGGCAATGCCGGAAACCGCGTTATGCAACACATCGTTAGCCGCCTGGAACGCTTCCAGAAACGGCACGTCCTCGCCCAGCACCTGCATGAGCTTTTCATTAGGGATAATGATAAGAGAGTCGACGTGCTTGGAAAGTTCTTCCAGGCCTTCCTGTGCGACCTTGGTACGTTTCCCTTCAAAAGAGAATGGCTTAGTCACTACCGCAACGGTCAAGATACCCATTTCCTTGGCGACTTCGGCAATGATAGGAGCAGCACCAGTACCGGTACCGCCACCCATACCAGCGGTGATGAACAGCATGTCCGCGCCGTCGATGATCTCGGCAATACGGTCACGGTCCTCCAGCGCAGCTTCGCGACCAATCTCTGGCTTCGCACCAGCACCCAGCCCCTTGGTAATGTCGGTGCCGATCTGTAGCACAGTCTTGGCCTGGCTCTTCTTCAGCGCCTGCATGTCGGTATTGGCGCAAATGAATTCCACGCCGCCGACTTCCTTGGCAATCATGTGCGCCACTGCGTTACCACCGCAACCGCCCACGCCTATCACTTTGATCACGGCCTCTTGTGAGTCCCTGTCCATAATCTCAAACATGTTAAATTCCTCCAAAGTTACGTCTGCCTAAACTCGAAAAAAGCACTATTGCTTACACACAATCGCTTACAAACCGATCCACTCAACTACTAGAAATTACCCTGGAACCAACTCTTCATCCGGCTCAACACCTGGCTGAAAGAATTGGACTCCATCTGTCCCTGGAGCTGACGTTCCACTTGTTGCTGGCCCATCAACACCAGTCCCACCCCGGTGGCATACCGCGGATTGCCTACCACCTCGGACAAACCTCCCACATTGCGCGGCATGCCAAGGCGCACCGGCATGTGGAAAATCTCTTCACCCAGTTCCACCATCCCCTTCATGAGGGAGGAACCGCCTGTAATCACGATGCCGGAGGCGATCATTTCCTCCATGCCGCTACGGCGCAGCTCGCCGAGCACGAATTCATACAGCTCGACCACGCGCGGCTCGATCACCTCCGCCAGTGTCTGCACCGACAACTGGCGCGGGTCGCGGCCGTCGACGCCGGGCACTTCCACCACTTCGCGCGAGTCGGCCAGCTGGCGCAAGGCGCAGCCATGCTTGATCTTGATCTCTTCCGCCGACTGAGTAGGCGTGCGGAACGCCACCGCCACGTCGTTGGTGATCTGGTCGCCAGCGATCGGCACCACGGCCGTATGGCGGATCGCGCCCTGCTTGAACACGGCGATGTCGGTCGTGCCGCCGCCAATATCCACCAGGCAGACGCCGAGCTCCTTCTCGTCCTCAGTCAACACCGCCAGGCTGGAAGCCAGCGGCTGCAGAATGAGGTCGCTCACCTCCAGGCCGCAACGCTTGATGCACTTGACGATGTTCTGCGCAGCGGAAACGGCGCCGGTGACGATATGCACCTTGACCTCCAGCTTCATGCCGCTCATGCCCAGAGGCTCGCGCACGTCCTCCTGGCCGTCGATAATGAATTCCTGCGTCAGGATATGTAAGATCTGTTGGTCGGACGGCAAGGCGATCGCGCGTGCGGTTTCGATCACGCGGTCCACGTCCATCTGCGTTACCTCGGCATCCTTGATTTTCACCATGCCGTGCGAATTGAGGCTCTTGATATGCGAGCCCGCAATGCCGGTGAACACGGTGCTGATCTTGCAATCCGCCATGAGCTCGGCCTCCTCCAGCGCGCGCTGGATGGCCTGCACGGTGGAATCGATATTCACCACCACGCCCTTCTTCAGGCCGCGCGAGGTGTTCTGCCCCAGGCCGATGACCTTGAGGCTGCCGTCCACCTGCAACTCGGCCACGATCGCGACGATCTTCGAAGTGCCTATATCCAGCCCGACGATGAGGTTCTTATCTTCCCGGACCCTGCTCATTTATTTCTCCAATTTTCCATGTTACTCAGGCTGCTCCTGTCTTGCGTTTTGGCTTCAATCCCTCGGGCTTGCGTACGGCAAAACCGTTGGGATAGCGCAAATCGGCATAGTTGATCGCCACTTTCAACCCGCCCAATGTCTGTTCGTATACGCTGGCGAACTTCTGCAAGCGCGTCTCCATCTCTTCCCGGCCCAGTTCGATCACCATGCCGGTATTGGTCTTGATCTGCCAGGCGCGGCGCGGGGTCAACGCCAGCTGCGCGATGTGCATGCCGGTGCCAGTTCCTAGTATCTGGCTGTAGACGCCGTATTGCTTCGCCACTTCCGCCACGCCGTCACCGGGACCGTAGAACACCGGCAGGTCGCTATCGGATGCCGCATGAAACAACTCGCCGTAAGTGTTCACCAACGCAATATTGCCCCAGCGCGCCAGCTCCCTCTGTTCCTCGATCACCACTTCCAGGCGGTCGGGCCAACGCTTGCGCACGCTGACCTTGCGCGCCCACGGCAGCTTCTGGAAGGCGTCGCGCGCCTTCACCACGTCCACCGTGAAGAAATTGCCCTGCAAATGCCGGTCCGCGATCAGCTTGATCTGCTCGCGCGTCACATGCTCCAGCTTGCCTTCCACCCGCACTTCCTTGAGCGGGAAAATCGGCAGGTGCACGACCACATACACCAGCCCATATAAAAACATCACTGCCGCCAGCGCATTGAGCAGGTTCGCCACCCAGTTGAGGGCGCGCGGCTTATCCCACATGCGCAAGCTCCAATACCTTCAGCACCAGCTCATCGAAACTGAGCCCGACCGCCTTTGCTCCCATCGGCACCAGGCTGTGGTCAGTCATGCCGGGCGAGGTGTTCACTTCAAGGAAGTAGTGCCGGCCGACCTCATCCATGAGGAAATCCACCCTGCCCCAACCTTGCCCGCCGACCACGCGGAACGCCTGCAACGCCTCGGCCTTGATCTTTTCCTCCAAGGCGGCATCCAGCCCGCACGGGCAGAGGTATTGCGTATCGTCGCGCAAGTACTTGGCCTCGTAGTCGTAGAACTCGTTGGCAGGCACGATGCGGATCACGGGCAAGGCTTCATCGCCGAGAATGCCCACCGTGTATTCGCCGCCGCCGACGAATTGCTCCGCGATCACCAGCGGGTCGGACTTGGCCGCCAGCTCGTAGGCCGTCTTGAGGCCGCCTGCCGCCTTCACCTTGCTGATACCGATGCTGGAGCCTTCATTGGCCGGTTTCACGAACAAGGGCAGGCCGAGACGCTGCTCGATCGCGGCAAAGTCGCTATCGGCATCGACCAGCTCGAACTCGGGCGTCGCCACGCCAGCCGCGCGCCAGAGCAGCTTGGTGCGCCATTTGTCCATGCCCACGCTGGACGCCATCACGCCGCTGCCGGTATACGGGATGCCCATGAGCTCCAGCGCGCCCTGGATGGTGCCGTCCTCGCCATAGCGGCCATGCAGTGCGATGAACACGCGGTCGAATCCGGCCAGCTCGCTCAGCTCGCGCTCGTCCGGGTCGAAGGCATGGGCATCGACGCCGCCGCGGCGCAAGGCAGCCAGCACAGCGCCACCGCTCTTCAGCGACACCTCGCGCTCGCCCGACTTGCCGCCCAGCAGCACGGCCACCTTGCCGAAACTCCTACTCATGCCCATCCTCTCCAATCACTCTCACTTCCGGTTGCAGGTCCACGCCCTGCTTTTGCTTCACTACCGCCTGCACATGCAGGATCAATTGCTCGATATCCCTTGCCGTCGCACCGCCCTGGTTGACGATGAAGTTGGCATGCTTCTCCGACACCTGCGCCCCGCCGATGCTGTACCCCTTGAGGCCGCTGGCCTCGATCAATCGCGCCGCATGGTCTCCCGGCGGGTTGCGGAATACCGACCCAGCATTCGGCAGGTTCAACGGCTGGGTCGCCAGACGCCTTGCCAACAGCTGCTTGATCCTCGCCTCCGCTTCCACCGCATCCCCATCCGCCAGCCTGAACCAGGCGGCGACGAACCATTCGTCCGCCACCGGCATCTCCACATGGCGGTAGGCGGTGGCGAACGCCTGGTGGTTGCGCTCGTGCAGCTTGCCTTCGCGGTCTATGGTCAGCACGCGGTCGACAATCTCCCAGGTCTCGCCGCCATGGCAGCCGGCATTCATCGCCAGGGCACCGCCCACGGTGCCCGGTATGCCCGCCATGAACTCCGCGCCATGCTTATGCTGGCGCGCGGCAAACTTGGCAAGCTTGGCGCAGGTCACGCCTGCTTCGGCGTAGACAAATCCTTTATCCGCCTGCAGCGTGGTCAATGCGCCATGCATGAGAACCACTGTTCCCTTGACGCCACCATCGCGCACCAGCAGGTTGGAACCCAGGCCAATGAAATGCAGCGGCTCGTCGGCAGGCAACCCCGCGAGGAATTGCTGTAGATCGTCCAGGCCGGCGGGAATATACAGCCGCTCGGCTGCTCCGCCCGCACGCCAACTGGTATAACGGGCCAATGACTCGTCATAGAGCAAGTTGCCTGTCGCGACCGTGACCGTCACTGCACAGCCTCCATGGGTACGCTCTCTGCAGCGGCCGCCAACTCCCTGGTTTTGGCGGCGACCTGGCCTATGGAGCCCGCGCCCATCACGATCACCACGTCACTATCCTGCGCCATGTCCACGATTGCCTGCGGCAACTCCTGCGTCGTTTCCACGAACAGCGGTTCCACCTTGCCCGCAACGCGGATTGCACGCACAAGCGAACGCCCGTCGGCAGCCACGATGGGCGCCTCGCCTGCGGAATACACTTCGGTCAGCAACACCACATCGGCGCCCGAGAGCACCTTGACGAAATCCTCGAAACAATCCCGCGTACGGGTATAGCGGTGCGGCTGGAAAGCCAGCACCAGCCTGCGCCCTGGGAAGGCGTCGCGCGCGGCGGCAATCACGGCACTCATTTCGACCGGGTGGTGACCATAGTCGTCTATCAATGTGAACTGTCCGCCGCTTCTGGCCGGCACTTCGCCGTAGCGCTCGAAACGGCGCCCCACGCCCTTGAATTCGGCCAGCGCCTTGATGATGGCGCTATCGGGTACGTTGAGCTCGCTGGCCACCGCAATCGCAGCCAGCGCATTCAGCACGTAATGCCTGCCGGGAAGGTTGAGCGTCACATCAAACGTGGTCGTCACGCCGTTGACACGGCTTACTGTGAAATGCATGCGGCCATTTTCCGCGCGCACGTTGCTGGCGCGGATACGAGCCTCTTCCGAGAAGCCATACGGCATCACCTGCTTGGAAACCTGCGGCAGGATGGCGCGGATATTCGGGTCGTCGATACATACCACGGCCATGCCGTAGAACGGCAGGCGCTGCAGGAATTCGACAAACGCGCCCTTGAGGCGCTCGAAATCATGGCCGTACGTGTCCATATGGTCGGCGTCGATATTGGTGACCACGGAAATGATGGGGGTGAGATGCAGGAAGGAGGCGTCCGATTCATCGGCTTCCGCGACAATGAACTCTCCCGACCCCAGGCGCGCATTGCTGCCCGAGGCTTCCAGCCGCCCGCCGATCACGAAGGTAGGATCCATCCCGGCTTCCGCCAGGATGCTGGCAATGAGGCTGGTGGTCGTGGTCTTGCCGTGCGTGCCCGCGATCGCGATCCCCTGGCGGAAACGCATGAGCTCGGCCAGCATCAGCGCGCGCGGAATGATGGGAACGCTGCGCTCGCGCGCCGCGACCACTTCGGGGTTGTCGTCCTTGACCGCGCTGGAAATCACCACCACATCGGCCTCCCCGAGGTTCTCCGCGGCGTGTCCCTGGTGCAGCCTGGCGCCGAACCCGGCCAGCCTGCGCGTGGTGGCGTTATCGGCAAGGTCGGAACCGCTCACGTTGAAGCCCAGGTTGAGCAGGACTTCGGCAATGCCGCTCATGCCCGAACCGCCGATACCGACGAAATGCACGTGTTTCACTTTATGTTTCATGGGCGCTTCCCTCCCTGCAACGGCAGGGCAATACTTTCCAGTTCATTCGCAATCGTCTCTGTCGCCTTCGGCCTGCCCAACTCGCGCGCGGCATGCGCCATCGCCAGCAGGCGAGTGCGAGTCAGTTCCTGCAGCAGCGCAGCCAGCCTCTGCGGCGTCATTTCCTGCTGCGGCAAATGGATAGCCGCGCCGTGTTCCGCCATCCAGCGCGCATTGTCGCGCTGGTGCGAAGTCGTCGACACCACCAGCGGCACCAGGATGCTGGCAACGCCGGCCACCGCCAGCTCACTCACCGTGATCGCTCCCGCACGGCATACCAGCACATCTGCCTCGGCGTAAGCGGCTGCCATGTCGTCGATAAAAGGCGCCACACTAGCTTCCACGCCCGCTTCCTTATAAGCTGCGCTCAAGGCATCGATATGCTGCGCACCGGACTGGTGGGTCACCACCGGCCGCTGCGCTGCCGGCAGCAAGGCCAGCGCCTTGGGCAAGGTCGCATTCAATACCTGCGCGCCCAGGCTGCCACCCACCACCAATAAACGAAGAGGCCCTTGGCGGCCGGCAAAGCGTTGCTCCGGCGGTGCAATATCCACGATCTCGGCCCGCACCGGATTACCGGTCACGCGCGCCTTGAACGCCATGTCACCCAATGTCGCAGCGCCACCGTCGAAGCCGAACAATACGCGCTTGGCATGCTTGACCAGCGCACGGTTCGACATCAGCAAGGCGGCATCCGCATTCACCACTGCCAGCGGCACCCCTGCCGCCCTGGCGGCCCAGCCACCCGGCACCGTGACGTAGCCGCCCATGCCGAGCACGGCCTGCGGCTTCAATTCGCGCAGCAGTCGCCATGCCTTCCAAGTAGAGCCCAGCAGGCGGAATACACCCAGCACCGTATGCTTCCAACCCTTGCCGCGCAGGCCTGAGAACTTGAGCTGAGTCATCGGCAACCCGCTTGGCGGTACCAGGCGGTTTTCCATGCCATGCGAAGTTCCCAGCCAATGTACGTTCCAGCCACGCACCTGCATGGCCTTGGCGATGGCCAGGCCCGGCATGACATGCCCGCCGGTGCCTGCTGCCATGATGAGTAAGGTCTTACTCATGCTGGCAAGCCCTTCTGTATCCGTCTATTCTCCCAGTCGACTCTGAGCAGAATCGCCAACGCAATGCAGTTGGCCAAAATGCCGCTGCCGCCGAACGACAGCAGGGGTAGGGTCAGGCCCTTGGTAGGCAGCACACCCATGTTCACGCCGATGTTGATGATGCTCTGCACACCGATCCAGACACCTATGCCTTGCGCGAGCAGGGCGGAGAAGTAACGCTCGTTGGCGACGGCTTCCTTGCCGATACGGAAGGCGCGGACCACCAGCCAAGCGAACAAGGCGACCACGACCATGACGCCGATGAAGCCCAGCTCCTCGGCGATCACCGCCATGAGGAAGTCAGTATGCGCTTCAGGCAGGTAGAGCAGTTTCTCCACGCTGGCGCCCAGGCCGACGCCCAGCCATTCGCCACGCCCGAATGCAATCAGGGCATGCGAAAGCTGGTAGCCCTTGCCAAACGGGTCGGCCCAGGGATCCATGAATCCGATCACGCGCTGCAGGCGGTATGGCGAACTCCAGATCAGCCCCACGACCGCCACCGGCAGCAGAGCCATGAGGCCGACAAAAATGCGGGCGTTGATGCCGCCGAGCCAGAGGATCGCCATGGAAATCGACACGATCACGCTGAATGCGCCGAAGTCAGGTTCGCGCAGCAGCAGCCAGCCGACCACCACCATCACCGCCACCATGGGCAGGAAGCCGCGCTTGATGCTGTCCATCACTTCCGCCTTGCGGATGGTGTAGTCCGCGACATAGATCGCGGCAAACAGCTTCATGAATTCCGAAGGCTGCAGATTGATGACGAACAGCGACAGCCAGCGCTGGCTGCCGTTGACATTGCGGCCGACGCCGGGAATCAGCACCAGCACCAGCAGGAACAGGCCCAGCAGGAACAGATACGGCGCCATCTTCTGCCAGAACCGGGTAGGCACCTGGAATGCGAGCAAGGCCGCCGTCAGGCTGATCACGAGGAAAATGGAGTGGCGTACCAGGAAATAGGTCGGCTGGTGCCCGGTCATCTTGTCGGCCTCCGCCAATGCAATCGAAGCGGAATACACCATGACCAGGCCGATGCCGAGCAGGATCAGGGTGACCCAGACCAAGCCCTGGTCATAAGTTGACGATGAGGAGGTCAGTCGGTCGCGCCCGCTCAGCATGTACATCATGTTGTTCATGCACGCGCCTCTCTTTTCTGCAGGCCATTGACCGCCTGCACGAACACCTCTGCGCGGTGCACGTAATTGCGGAACATGTCCAGGCTCGCGCAAGCTGGCGAGAGCAGCACGGCATCGCCGATGTCCGCCAGGCCGAACGCCTTCACCACGGCTTCTTCGAGCGTATCGGCATGCTCCAGCGGCACGCCTGTGCCCTGCAATGCATCAGCAATCATCGCGGCATCGCGCCCTATCAGCACTACGCCGCGCGCATGCCCGGCCACGGGCGTTTGCAAGGGCGCAAAATCCTGTCCCTTGCCATCGCCGCCCGCAATCAGCACCAGCTTGCGGTTCAAGCCGTTGAGCGCCGCGACGGTGGCGCCGACATTGGTGCCCTTGGAATCATCATAAAAGGATACGCCGTCGACATCGGCCACCCATTGCACCCGGTGCGGCAAGCCCTTGAAATCGCGCAATGCCTGCAAGGCAATAGCCTCGTCGATATCAAGCACGCTGCATAAAGCCAGCGTCGCCAGGGCGTTGGCTGCATTGTGCAGGCCTGTAATCCTCAGGTCGGCTACCGGCATGAGCTTGCGCTGTCCGCGGGCAAGCCAGGCTTCGCCGGCGTCATGCAGCAGGCCGAACTCCTGTTCATTGCGCGGCGCACCTAGGCCGAACGTAAGCTGGGCGATGCCGTCAACTGACATTTCCCGGCTCCATATGTCGTCGGCATTGAGCACCTGCAGTCCGGCATGGGCGAAAATGCGCGCCTTGGCATCGGCATACGCCTGCATGTCGACATAGCGGTCCATGTGGTCTTCGCTGATATTGAGCACCGTGGCGGCATCCGCCTTCAGGCTATAGGTAGTTTCGAGCTGGAAGCTGGAGAGCTCGAGCACATAGACATCTGCCACCGTGTCGATCGCATCCAGCACTGGCAGACCGATATTCCCCGCCACCACCGTTTTCAATCCCGCGGCCTTGCAAACCTCGCCCACCAGCGTAGTAACAGTGCTCTTGCCGTTCGCGCCGGTGATCGCGATGACCTTGGCATGCGCCGGCTTTGCCTGGGCAAATAACTCGACGTCGCCTACCACCGGCACGCCACGTTCGAGGGCAGCCTGGATTTGAGGTTCAACCACAGGCACGCCCGGACTGGCCACGATCAAGTCCGCCCCCTGGAACGCAGCCGCAGTGAACGGCCCCAGATGCACTGCAATGCCGGGAAACTCCTGTCTGACCGCATCCAGGCCTGGCGGCAGTTCACGGCTGTCGGCAACGGACAGGCGTGCGCCCTGGCGAGCGAGCCAGCGCAATGCCGAAAGACCGGTATCTCCCAGCCCCAGCACCAACACCTGTTTGTCCTTAAGTTGCAGCATAAATCCTTTAACCGGTTTTCTTATCTCAGCTTCAACGTGGAGAGGCCAACCAGCACCAGCATCATGGTGATGATCCAGAACCTGACCACGACTTGCGTCTCTTTCCAGCCTTTGAGCTCGTAGTGGTGATGCAGGGGCGCCATGCGGAATATCCGCTTGCCCGTGAGCTTGAACGACCCCACCTGCAGCATCACCGAAATGGTTTCCATCACGAACACACCGCCCATGATGAACAGCACGATTTCCTGGCGCACAATCACAGCCACGGTGCCCAGCGCGGCTCCTAGCGCCAGTGCGCCGACGTCGCCCATGAACACTTCCGCGGGATAGGCGTTGAACCAGAGGAAGCCTAGGCCCGCGCCGCCGATCGCCGCACAGAACACGGTGAGCTCACCCGCCCCGGGCACATAGGGCACGCCAAGGTACTTGGAGAAGTAAAGATGGCCCGCGACATAGGCAAACACCGCCAGTGCGCTCGCCACCATCACGGTGGGCATAATCGCGAGGCCATCCAGCCCGTCGGTCAGGTTGACCGCATTGCTGGTACCAACGATCACGAAGTAGGTCAGCACAATGAAGCTCACCACACCCATCGGCAGCACCAGGTGCTTGAAGAACGGCACGATCAGCTCGGTCTCCGCCGGCACCGTCGCGGTATGGAACAAATAAGCCGCAACGCCCGCACCTATCAATGACTGCCAGAAATATTTCGCCTTGGCTGACAAACCCTTGGGATTGCGGTAGACCACCTTGCGCCAGTCATCGATCCAGCCAATCACGCCGAAACCCAGGGTTGTGATCAGCACCACCCAGACGAAACGGTTGGAGAGGTCGGCCCAAAGCAGGGTCGAGACTGCAATCGCGATGAGGATCAGCGCGCCGCCCATGGTCGGGGTGCCAGCCTTTACCAGGTGGGTTTGCGGGCCATCATCGCGCACGGACTGCCCGACCTTGTATTCGGTAAGCTTACGGATCAGTTTGGGACCCACCAGGAAGGAAATCGTCAATGCCGTCAATGTTGCGAGGACGGCGCGCAGCGTGATGTAATTGAACACATTAAAGCCGCGAATATCCTGGGCCAGCCAACGGGCGAGTTCAAGCAGCATTATGGTTTCTCCTTTTGTTCTTGCAGCAAGTCGACGACACGCTCCATGCGCATGAAACGCGACCCCTTGACCAGCACCGTGGTATCGGCATCCAACTCGGGTAGCAGGGATGCCGTCAGACTTTCCACCGTCTCGTGATGGCTCGCGCCACTGCCGTATGCTTGCACGGCCTTGGCAGACAAGCTGCCCAGCGCATGCAGGGCATCCACGCCTGCCGCCTTGGCATACGCGCCCAATTCAGCATGCAATGCCGCTTCGTTCTCGCCCAACTCACCCATGTCGCCCACGACCAGCAAGCGTTTTCCAGGCTGGCTGGCAAGCACGTCGATCGCGGCGTGCATGGAAGCAGGGTTGGCGTTGTAAGTGTCATCGATCAGCAATGCGCCGTGCCTGCCGGGCTTGCGCTGCAACCTGCCCTTGACGCCGGCAAAACCGGCAAGGCCCTCGGCAACCGCATCCAGCGGCACGCCCATGGACAAAGCGACGGCTGTGGCGGCCAGTGCGTTCCTGATGTTGTGCAGCCCTGGCACGGGCAAGCGCAATGCGCGTTCGCCGGCCGGAGTGCTCAATTGCAGGTCGCTGCCTTCCGAATGCAGCGCATAATCCGCCGTAACATCCCCGGTATTGAGGCCGAAACGCACGATGCGGTGCCGTCCTGCCAAGGATTGCCATAAGTCGGCAAACGCGTCGTCGGCATTGATCACCGCCACGCCGTCATCTGCCAGGCCTTCGAAAATCTCGCCCTTGGCTTTCGCCACCCCCTCGACGGAACCCAGGCCGCCCAGGTGCGCGGCAGTCGCATTGTTGATCAATGCCACGTCCGGGTGGCCGATCCGTGTCAGATAGCTGATCTCGCCAACATGGTTCATGCCCATTTCCACCGCGGCATAGTGATGGCGCTCACGCAAGCGCAGTAGCGTAAGCGGAAGGCCGATGTCATTGTTCAGGTTGCCCTGGGTCGCAAGCACGGCGTCATCCGCGCCTGCCGCCACCCGCAGGATCGCTGCCAGCATTTCCTTGACGCTGGTCTTGCCGTTGCTGCCGGTAATGGCCGCCACGGGAATATTGAATTTCCGGCGCCAGTAGGCGGCCAATTGACCCAGCGCAAGACGGGTATCCTCGACCAATACGGCGGGTCCAGCCCCGACAGCACGAGATAGCAACAAGGCAGCAGCGCCTTGGTTCAATACCTCTTGGGCGTAATCATGGCCGTCGAATCGCTCACCCTTGAGCGCCCCGAACAACTGCGCTGGCTCCAGCTTGCGGCTGTCCGTGCCTACGGACTGGACCAGCACGTCGTCGCCGATCAGAGTGCCACCCGTTGCCTTGGCGATTTCAGATAGATACATCATGCGGCGACCCCTAATATGTTGGCCGCCACCGCAGCATCATTGAATGGATGCCGTATCCCCGAAATTTCCTGGTAATCCTCGTGCCCCTTGCCCGCGATCAGCACGACGTCGCCCGCCTGTGCCGACCTGATCGCCTGGATAATGGCTTTTTCCCGATCGGGCTCCACCTGGGCCGGGCCATGCAAGCCGGCCACGACCTCGGCAATGATCGCCCCGGGGTCTTCACTGCGCGGATTGTCCGAAGTCACGATCACCTTATCTGCCAGTCTTGAAGCGACTTCCGCCATCAGCTGACGCTTACCTTTGTCCCGGTCGCCGCCGCAGCCGAATACGCAAATGAGG
Source organism: Methylobacillus pratensis (assembly GCF_054072455.1). Lineage (NCBI taxonomy): Bacteria > Pseudomonadati > Pseudomonadota > Betaproteobacteria > Nitrosomonadales > Methylophilaceae > Methylobacillus > Methylobacillus pratensis. The sequence goes on along the minus strand of NZ_JBSUSR010000006.1, from coordinate 26,768 downwards.
CTGGCCTTCGTCTGCTCGCGCAAGGCAAGCAATGCCTTTTCCAGCGCATCGGGGCTATGCGCATAATCCACCACGACCAATGGCTGGCCGCCACCGCCCAGTTGCTGCATGCGCCCGGGTGCAGGCCGGATTTCAGCCAGGACGCGCACCGCGTCTTCCAGTGCGACTTCCGATGCAAGCAATGTCGCCAATACGGCGAGCAGGTTGCTGGCATTGAAGCGCCCCACCAGCTTGGCATGCACCGCGGCTTCACCCTGCGGGGTATGCACATGCATATGCAGGCCCTCGGCGTCGAAGTACAGATCATGGCCGCGCACGTCCCCACCGCTCAATCCATAGCTCAGCACATGCTTGCCCTTGGCCTTGAGCTCGCTCAGCAGCTCCTGGCCAAAGGCATCGTCCTGGTTGAGGATGGCGGTCTGCACGCCGTCAAAACGGAACAACTTGCGCTTGACGTCGGCGTAACTCGCCATATCGCCGTGATAATCCAGGTGATCGCGTGTCAGATTGGTCAGTACGGCGACCTTGAAATCGATGCCGTTCACCCGCCCTTGGTCCAGCCCGTGCGAGGAAACCTCCATCGCCGCCACTTCGGCGCCCGCCTGCAGGTAGTCGGCAAGCATGGATTGCAGCAGGATAGGGTCAGGCGTAGTGTTCGCCGCAGCGTACAAGGCATCCGGAAAACCGTTGCCCAGGGTGCCGATCACCACCGCCTTGCGTTGAAGGGCGTTGAACGCCTGCGCCAACCAATGGCTGCAGGAAGTTTTTCCATTGGTGCCGGTCACGCCTATCATCCAGAGCTGGCGAGACGGATTACCGTAGAATTCCCCGGCAATGACGCTTGCCTGGTAGCGCAAACCTATTACCGGATGGTTGGCAACGGCCCATGCGGGATTCCAGTCGAATCCTTCCTGCTCCCATACCACGCCGGCCGCCCCGTTGGCGATGGCCTGCTCGATGAAACGGCGTCCGTCGGCCTGTTCTCCCGGATAGGCAAGGAACAGGCTGCCGGCGGAAACACGGCGGCTATCCGACGTCATGCCGGTGAAATGATGGCGATCAAGGCTGGCCAGGCTCATACCACCTCCTTGATCTCGGGCAGCTCGTCGACAGGAATCACGACATTGTTGTTCGGCGCATCCTGCGGAACCGCCAGCATGCGCAGCGCGCCCGACATCACCTTACTGAATACCGGAGCGGCCACCGTACCGCCGTAATATTTGCCGCCACTTGGGTCGTCGATCATCACCGCAATGATCAAGCGCGGGTTGGATGCAGGCGCAAAACCGACAAACGAGGACACATAATGGTTGGCCTGATAGCCGCCAACGCCGGGCTTGTGCGCCGTCCCGGTTTTGCCTGCGACACGGTAGCCCAGCACCTGTGCCCTTGGGGCAGTGCCGCCAGGCTGGATCACTGTCTCCATCATGTCGCGCAGGTGACGTGAGGTTTCAGGGGTATACACCTGATGCCCGACGGGAGGCTCCTTGAGCTTGAGCAGCGAGACTGGCAGCAAGGCGCCGTCGTTGGTAAATACGGTATAGGCACGCGCCAGCTGCAGCAAGGTCAGGCTGAGGCCATGGCCATAAGACATGGTAGCCTGCTCGATCGGGCGCCAGGTCTTGTAATTACGGAGCCTGCCGGAAGCTTCGCCGGGGAAGCCGATGCGCGTCACGGAGCCGAACCCGACCTGGTTATAGATGCTCCACATGTAGTGCGGCTCCAGGCTTAGCGCCATCTTGGCCGAACCGATATTGGAGGATTTCTGGATCACCTGCGCGACCGTGAGCACGCCTTGCGGGTGCGCATCACGGATCGTGGCTTTGCCGATGCGCATGGCGCCGGATGACGTATCGATGAGCGTGCTCGGCTTGTAATGTCCGCTATCGAGAGCCGCGGCGGCGGTAAAAGGCTTCAGTGTTGAGCCAGGCTCGAAGGTATCGACGATCGCGCGGTTGCGCGAACGCCCCCCGGTCAGGTTGACCGGATTGTTCGGGTTGTAGCTGGGCACGTTTGCCATCGCCAGCACCTCGCCGGTCTTGGCATCCAGCACGACCGCAGAACCCGCCTTGGCCTTGTGCTCTTCCACCGCCGCCGCCAATTCGCGGTAAGCCAGGTATTGGATCTTGCGGTCTATGGAAAGCGCCAGGTCGCGCCCGTCCTGCGGCACCTTGACCGCTTCGAGGTCTTCGACGATGCGCCCTTGCCTATCCTTGATCACGCGTCGGCTGCCCGGCTTGCCGGACAACCATTTCTGAGAATGCAGCTCGAAGCCTTCCTGGCCGTTATCGTCAATGCCGGTAAAGCCGACAAGGTGAGCAGTCACTTCTCCGGCAGGATAATAGCGGCGATACTCGCGCTGCATGAAGACACCGGGAATGCCGATGCTCATCACCTGCGCGGCAAGCTCAGGCGGCAAGCGGCGCTTGAGATAAACGAATTCACGCTGCGTATTGTCAAACTTGGATTTGATCGCTTCCGGCTTGATCTTGAGGATACCCGCCAGTTTCGCCAATTGCTCATGCGTCACCTTCACGTCTGGCGGACTGGCCCAGATGGACTCCACAGGCGTGCTGATCGCCAGCGGCTCGCCGTAACGGTCAGTGATCTTGCCGCGGTGCGCGGGCAGGCTCAGCAGGCGGCTGTAGCGCGCATCGCCCTTTTGCTGCAGAAAGGATTTATGCACGCTCTGCAAATAGACGCTGCGGCCCAACAGCACGGCAAAACCGCACAGCACCAGCACCAGCAGGAGGCGGCGGCGCCAGACCGGCAGCCTGACCACGACCCGCGGCTTCGCTCCCACACGCATGCGCATCGCCCCCATCATGGCGCAACCACCTGGATGCGGCTTGGATCAGGCACCTGCATGTTCAGGCGCCGCTCGGCGATCTGCTCGATGCGGGAATGCATGGCCCAGGTGCTTTGCTCCAGTTGCAACTGGCCCCACTCTATCTCGAATTGCTTGGCCGCATCCTCTTGCTGTTGTAGCTCGATATAGAGCTTGCGCGCCTTGTGCTGGGACGTAATGACGCCCAGCGCAGCTACTATCACCACCAGGAAGAGGATCAGGTTAAGCTTGGCCACTATTGCACCGAGGTCCTTTCCGCAACGCGCAATACGGCGCTGCGTGAACGCGGGTTGCACCTGACCTCGGCATCGCCCGGGCGCACCGCGCGGTCGACCGCCACCAGGCGGGGCTGCGGCAGATCCTTGGCACGCACCGGGAAATTCGCGGGCAGGTCATCCCTGTCCTGCTCGGCACGGATAAAGCGTTTCACGATGCGGTCTTCCAGCGAGTGGAAGCTGATCACGGCCAAACGCCCTTGCGGCGCCAGCAGCGACAGGCACTGAGGAAGGGTCAGCGACAATTCCTCAAGCTCCTGATTGATGAAAATCCGTAAAGCCTGAAAGGTGCGCGTCGCCGGATCTTGGCCAGGCTCGACTTTTGGGACCGCCCCTGCCACGATCTTGGCAAGTTGTCCGGTAGTGGAGATGACCACCCCTCCTGCGCGCTGCGCAACAATCGCCCTTGCAATCTGTTTAGCAAACCGTTCTTCACCATATTCCTTAATTACCCCCGTCAGTTCTTGTTCCGTTGCAGCCGCGATGAACTCTGCCGCTGTCTGTCCACGGCTTTGGTCCATGCGCATATCGAGCGGGCCGTCAAACCTGAAGCTGAAGCCGCGCTCGCCCTCGTCGATCTGTGGAGATGAAATTCCCAGATCCAGCAACACACCATCTACTTGTTGAATATTCAGATCCGCCAGGACTTCCGCCATGGCGGCAAAATGACTGTGGACGATCGTGAAGCGCGCATCCTTGATATCCCGTGCGACCTCAACGGCGGCCAGGTCGCGGTCCAGCGCCACCAGATGCCCGTGCGGCCCCAGCTTATCCAGTATCCTGCGGCTATGTCCGCCCCGGCCGAACGTGCCGTCGACATAAGTGCCGTCAGGCTTGATCGCCAGCGCTTCCACTGCTTCGTCCAACAAAACCGTTACATGCTGAGAAACCTGGGAGGCGGGTACATGGCGAATGCCTGTACTCACAGCGAAAAGCCCTCCAACTCGGCGGGCAGCCCCATATTCTCGGCCGACATCACCTGCTGCAACTGGGCCCGCCAGGCCTCCATGCTCCAGAGCTCGAAGTGGCTGCCCTGCCCCACCAGCATCACCTGCTTCTCCAACCCGGCGAATTCCCTCAATACCGGGGAAACCAGCAAGCGGCCGGCACTGTCCAGCTCCACGTCTTCGGCAAACCCCACCAGCAAGCGCTGCAACGCACTGGACTGGCGGTCGAAACTGGAAAGCGCCATGACCTTGGATTGGATGGGCTCCCAGGCAGGCTGGGGATACAGGAGCAGACAACGGTGAGGATGGGCGGTCAGGACCAGGCTGCCTTCGCTTTGAGCGTGCAGGGCGTCACGGTGCTTGGCTGGCACAGCCAGCCTGCCCTTGGCATCCATATTTAAAGACGTCGCACCGCGAAACATGAGGTCCCTTGGCCGGCACCAGCGCTTCTCGCACCGGTACCGGCATTAAATTTGTCAGATCGGGAGATGGGTAATTGCCAACCATCCGGAGATGAGCAATCAACTTTGACCAACAATTACCCACAAAACTCCACTTTTCTCCACTAACACCCACTATAGATAAAAAAAAATGCCAATGCAAGGGCTTTTTTAGGATTTTTCCTTTATGGGACAATGACTTAGATGATTTTTGCGAGAAAACTTTTATCCTTAAAAAATAAGGAGATAGGAAATTTAGTGAAAGTGCTTTGTTAGAAACACTTGAGAGGTGACTGAATCTTGGTGTGGGATATGCGAGGCAGGAAAGGAGTCTGAACAGTGGGCTATAAAATCAATGAAAGAGAAGCTGGCCGGTAAGCCGGGTTCTGTCCCCGCAATGCGGGTGGCAGCCATTCATCTAGGCCTGGCGTTGCCGCCAGGCTCAAGCAACCTACCCGGTAGCGACGCGAGCCACGCCATTGCTACCCTATTTGGTCTTGCTCCGGATGGAGGTTACCGCGTTTCACGTCCGCCTTGCGGCTTACTCGTCTCTGTGGCCCTATTCCTCGCCTTGGCCTTTAAGTTTTGCAACATAAAGGTTGCTGCGTACGGCCGTTAGCCGTCATCCTGCTCTGTGGAGCCCGGACTTTCCTCCCCTCGCTTGCACGAGCGGCGGCTGCCTGGCCAGCTTCGGCGCTAGTTTACCACATCCGCCACAGGGCCAACGCCCGCCAGGCCAGACAATAAGAGCGCTGACAAAACCCAGCGAAGCGGTCCTGACTAGGCGAGCCAGCACAAGCAGTACGGCAAGGCTGAACAATAATGTCAGGAGGGTGTTATTAGCCGCTTCAAACGGACCGGCAGCCACAGCAGACAGTTACCTCAACCGCCAGGCAATAGTGCCGCCGGCACGCAAAGGCACCAGCTCATCCCCCGCAAACGGCAGGCTTGGAGGCACCTCCCACGCGCTTTTTTCCAGGATGATCTTGTCCGCATTGCGCGGCAGGCGGTAAAAATCGGGCCCATGGAAGCTCGCAAACGCTTCCAGCCTGTCAAGCGCACCAGCTTCATCAAACACTTCGGCATACAGCTCGATCCCGGCATGCGCGGTATACATGCCGGCGCAACCACAAGCCACCTCCTTTGCGGATTTCGCATGCGGCGCGCTATCGGTGCCCAGGAAGAATTTGGGATTGCCGGAAGTCGCCGCCGCGACCAAGGCTAGGCGATGCTCCTCGCGCTTGAGCACAGGCAGGCAATAATGATGCGGACGGATGCCTCCGTTGAACATAGCGTTGCGGTTCATGAGCAGGTGATGCGCCGTGACGGTGGCAGCAATATTCTCCGACGCCCCGGCGACGAACTCTGCCGCATCCTTGGTCGTGATGTGCTCAAACACGACCCGCAATCCCTGGAAACGCTCCAGCAGCGGGATCATGTTGCGCTCGATGAACACCCGCTCGCGATCGAATACATCCACATCGGCATCGGTCACTTCGGCATGCACCAGCAAGGGAACCCCGTATTTCTCCATGGCCTCTAGCGCCTTGACGCAATGCCCGAGGTTGGTCACTCCCGAGTCGGAATTGGTAGTAGCCCCGGCAGGATAGAGCTTCACGCCGTGCACGATGCCGCTGTCCTTGGCCAAGACAATTTCATCGGCACTGGTGTTATCCGTGAGGTACAAAGTCATCAACGGCTGAAAATTCGAACCTGCGGGCAAGGCTTGCACGATGCGTTCACGATATGCGTGCGCCAATGCCGTGGTCGTCACCGGCGGGCGCAGGTTGGGCATGACAATCGCCCGCCCGAAACGCCTTGCGGCATCAGGCAATACCGCGGACAAGGCTGCGCCGTCGCGCAAATGCAGGTGCCAATCATCAGGACGTGTGATGGTGATGGTAGTCGTCATGAAACTCTCTATATTCAATATCTAACAATAAGGTTCAGGATTGCTTGAGGCTGAGCGCCAGTTCATACAGCGCATTCTTCTTGGCGCCGGTGATCTCCGTCGCCAGCTTGACCGCCTGCTTCAAGGGCAATTCGTCCAGCAACAGCGTCAACACGCGCTGCGCCTCGTCATCGACAGCAGCAAGCTCCTTCGCCGGCGCAGGTTCCACCAACAGCACGAATTCGCCACGCTGGCGGTTGGCATCCTCCTCCAGCCAAGCCCGAGCTTCCGGCAATGGCAGCCGGTGTATGGTCTCGAAGGTCTTAGTCAGCTCGCGCGCAATGGTGAGCGTACGTTCCGGCCCGAGCATAGCAGCCATATCTGAGACACTATCGAGCACCCGGTGCGGGGCCTCGTAGAACACCAGGGTCACCGTCACATCCGCAAGTGACTGCAGGGCCGAACGGCGTTGGCTGCCGCTGGCCGGGAGGAACCCATGAAACTGGAACCCGGGCGTCGCGATCCCCGCCGCGGAAAGCGCAGCCACCACTGCGGATGCACCCGGTATCGGTACCACCTTGATTCCAGCCTCATGCGCCATCGCAATCACCACAACGCCTGGGTCGCTGATGCCGGGTGTGCCCGCATCGCTTACCAGAGCGACAGATTCGCCAGCCTGCAAACGCTGGATCAACTGCTCGCCCGCCTTGCGCTCATTGTGCTCATGCACGGCCAGCAACTTTTTTTGCATGGCAAAATGCGACAGTAGGCCGGAAGTGTGCCGGGTATCTTCCGCCGCCACGACATCCACTGCCTTGAGCACTTCCAACGCCCGCAAGCTGATGTCTTGCAGGTTTCCAATTGGCGTGGCTACCACATATAATGTCCCACTATGATTCAACGACTGCTCGCCCTTCTGTATTTCACATGGATATTGCTGCCGGCCCAGGCAATGGCAGCAGCAGCCAGCCCGAATGCCGTGCCGCCGGAAACGCGTTTTCATGAAGGCATCACCTGCCTGCAGGCCCAGGATATCGACTGCGCCACCCTGGCGCTCAACCGGATTCCCAGCCAATCGGTCTATGCCAAGCTCCTGGCTGGCAACATTGCCGCCGCACAACAGGATTTTGACTCCGTTTTCCGCCTGCTGTTGCCTTTGAAGGCCAATATTTCGCTCAACAACGAGGCAGCCGCAAGTTTACACGCAAGCCTCGCGCTCGCCTATGAGCAAGAGCCCGACCCCTTGCGAGCGCTGGAACAACGCGTTGCAGCGGAACGCTTCCTTGATGATGAGCCAGGCCGTGCCGAGAACCACAAGAAAATCTGGAGCAGCCTGGGCAAGCTGAGCCGCGAAGACTTGGTCAATATACGCGGCGAAAGCCCGGACACGGACATCCAGGGCTGGATCGACCTGGCGCTGGCAGCCCAGGAACAAGATGACAACGCACTGAAGAACTGGCCTGACTTCTATCCAGGCCATCCTGCAAGCAAGGGGTTCAGCCAGACGTTACTCTCCCAGCGCCCCGAGGCTCCAGCCCCTGGCGAAGCTGTTGCACCTGTCGCTCCTGGCGGCAAAATAGGGGTTATCCTGCCTTTTGCGGTGGAAGCCTATTACCCCGCTGCGGATGCAATAGAGCAGGGATTTGCCGCCGCCCAAGCCCAGGCGCAAGACCAACGCGAACTCACGCTGTACGCCACCGACGGCAATCCCGCCAATATTGCCGCAACATACCAGCGCGCAGTCGATGAAGGCGTGCAGGTGGCGTTAGGGCCATTGACGCGCGATGAAGTCACGCGCCTGGGCCAGCAGGCTCTCAGCATCCCGACCCTGGCGCTCAACCAGTCTGACTCCAACCCAGGAAAAACGCCCAACTTATATATCTTCGGCCTATCTCTTGAAGTGGAAATTGCCCAGCTCGTCAGGCTGGCGCAACGCCTGGGCATGCAAACCGCAACCATCGCAGCTGGCAGCAACCACTTGGCTGAACGCATGGCGCAAGCGTTCGGCAATGCCTGGAACGACGCCGGCGGGCGCATCACCCAACAGCTGACGTTTACCGAGGACAGCAACCTGACCGAACTGCAGGCCAACATCACATCCAACCCGTCCGACCTGATTTTCCTGGCGGCAAGCTATGAAGAAGCGAGAGACATCCGCCCTTATCTGGACACCGCGACACCGACATTCGCGACCTCGCACGTCTATGCCGGCATTCCGCAGGACCCGGAAAACGAGCCCCTCAATGCGGTGCGCTTCGTCGACATGCCCTGGCTGCTCGAACCTGACTCCGCTGCATTTGCAGGCCTGCGGCCTGCCGCCTCCGACTTGCCTCCCGGCGAAATGCAACGCTGGTTCGCCTTGGGCGTGGACGCTTACCGCATCCTCGACCATGTGAGCAAACATCCGCAGCAGGCGCATACCTTGCAGGGCCTGACCGGGAAAATCAGCATATCCCCCGAGGGCGATATCAGCCGCGAGCTTGCCAGCGGACGTTTCAGCGCGCAAGGTGTCGTGCCGGAAACCACGCCTTGAAGCGACTCGGGGATGACGCAGAAGCCATTGCGGAGCACTACCTGGCAACACAGGGCTTGGCGCTGGTCGGGCGCAATTATCGCTGCCGCTTTGGTGAAATAGACCTGGTGATGAAGCAAGGCGACACCGTCGTGTTCATTGAAGTCCGCATGCGCAGCCATTCCGCATTTGGCGGCGCCGCAGCCAGCATCGATGCTGCCAAGCAACAAAAGCTCATCCGCACGGCTGAACACTTCCTGCAACAGCATGGCAGCGCTCCTTGCCGCTTCGACGCTATTTTATTAAGCAGGCTGGATACAAATAAAATCGAGTGGATTCAGGATGCATTTGGCGCCTGACTCCACCAGAACAACACCAACATCACAATATGACTGACCTTCACCAACGCATCACGGCACATTTCGAAGAAAGCGGACGCCTCAAGCTGGAACTGGCGGAACTATTGGCCGCACCGATCGCCGACTCGGCCGAGCTCATCGTGCAGGCACTGCTCAATGAAAAAAAGATCCTCACCTGCGGCAATGGCGGCTCGGCATCCAACGCACAATATTTCGCGTCGCGCATGCTGAACCGCTATGACCAGGAACGTCCGGGCCTGGCCGCCATCGCCTTGCCCGCCGACATCTCCACCTTGACCTCGATTGCCAACGACAATCACTTCGAACAAGTGTTCGCGCGCCAGATCACTGCCCTCGGCCACCAGGGCGACGTGTTGCTGGCGCTCAGCACCAGCGGCAATTCAAGGAATATCCTGCGTGCGATCTCCGCAGCCAAGGATGCGGGCATGCACGTGATCGCCTTCAGCGGCGGGGATGGCGGCGAACTTGTGGAACTTCTCACCGAGGAAGATATCCATATCGGGGTGCCGCACGAGCACCCTGCCAGGATCCAGGAAGTTTATATGTTGACCCTGCATTGCATTTGCGATGCGATTGATTGTCTTTTGTTAGGAGTGAATTAATATGCGCGCGCTTACCCTCTTCCCTCTGGCTCCCTTGCTTCTGGCAGTGGCGCTCTCCACCCAACTCGCCGCCTGCGTTCCCGCCGTGATTGGCGGCGCCGCCGCCGGCGGCGCCATGGCAGCCGACCGCAGGACCTCGGGCATTTATATTGAAGACCAAAACATTGAGCTGAAAGCCTCCAATGCCGTCAAGCAGGAACTCGGCGAGAAGAACCATATCAATGTCACCAGCTACAACCGCAACGTACTGCTTACCGGCGAAGCGGTCGATGCCGCCAGCAAGGAGGCTGCCGAGAAAGCGGTACGCAACGTAGACAACGTCCGCAATGTCACCAATGAAATCGTGATCGACACCAAGAGCACTTTCAGCGAACGCAACAACGACACCTACATCACCTCCAAGGTCAAGGCGCGCCTGGTGAAGGAAAACCGCTTCCCTGCAAACTATGTCAAGGTGGTGACGGAAGCCACCACCGTGTTCCTACTCGGCCTAGTGACCAAGCAGGAAGCTGAGGACGCCGTCGACATCGCCCGCAGCACCAGCGGCGTGGGCAAGGTAGTCAAGGTATTCGAGTACATTGATTAACAGCACGCAAGCGTGCACCCAATCGAGCTGCATCGGCCGATTGGGTGCTAGAATGTGTGGTCAGATTGGGTTAATGGTTAAGGCATGGGCACGACAGAAAAATCAGGCATCAAGGAAATCATCATTCAGGGGCTGACACGCGCAGGCAAGCCGTTCCGCCCCAGCGACTGGGTGGATAGGATGTGCAGCACCTACGCCAGCTTTGGCGCTGACCGCAAGCTCCGTTATTCGCCCTACCTCAAGCCGCGCGTCATAGAAGGAGTACGCTGCCTGGCGGTAGACCTGAAACTCAGAGACACCAACCCGGAAGGCTTCAACCAGCTCATGTATTTTGCTGACGAAAACCAGCTCAACATACTGGATGCCGAAGGCAACAGTATCGACGCATCCCAAGCCTCCGCAATCTAACCTGCTCATCAGTACCGCACCATTGCTAAAGCTCTTTCGGGCTTTAACCAGGCAGTGACAAAACAGCCAAGACTATTTACCATCCTCACTTTAAAGGGGGAGTTAGGGAATGCTGTTGAATTTGAACGTGCCGGCATTGGTGGAGCATCCACTGATTGTTGCAGAAACCAAACCGGCAAAAATCACCAAGTTTCTGAACGCACTCCCCGTCACTAACATCCTAGAGACATCCCAGGCGCTGCAGGAAGAGCTGGAAATCCTCAACCGGCAGAAAGTCGCGCCCGACACCCGGGTCAAGGCGCTGGAAACCTACCGGCCTGCCATTGCTTCAGTCACAGAATCACTCGCGGCCCATTACTGCAATGCCCCGCTTCCCCTGCCCGAACAAGACAAGCAATATGCCACGCTGGCCAATACCCTATGGACCGAGTTGGCCTATGGCTACAAACTCGCCCTGCTGGACCTTGAAGCCAGGCTATTCAAGATTGGCGGCACAAAGCTCCTGACCCTGTGCCTGCATCGTACGCTGGATGTCTTGCGCATGCAGATCGAGATTTATTATGAAACCTACCGGGCGCAGCCTCCCTCGCTCTGGAGCGAGTTGCACCAGCTTTACGCCCTGAGCGTGAAGCGCGGGCTGGAAGCTAGTGCAATCGACGACTTGGTGCGCAATCAGGTACGGCCCATCAGCCACGTCTACAAACAGGCGCTACTGATCAGCCTGGCCGACCCTCAGCACCTTTCGCAGAGGGACATCAAGCTCACTTGCGACTACATCACGCGCTTCGCCGATCTTGCCCAATTGCAACGTCCTGAGCCGATGGAAAACCCGGCAGCCATTTTCCTGATCTCGGGCAATCGGGACAAGCCGCCCGTGCCGCTGGGCAAGCGCCTGCGGAAAGTTGACGAGGAGCACGACTTCTTTCTGCTCACCATGGACTTGGCGCGCCAGGTCCACCAGCACATCAAGCAGTGCCAATTGGGTCCGTTTCCGCCGGAAGCCGGCCTGCCGGAAAATGCAAACCAGCCCCGCTACCAGGACCTGCTGACCTATCTGCTCCGCCACTGGGGAGCGTCCCCGAAGCGCATATACAACCGTACGCCAAAAAACGACGGCATCGAGCTGGTCATCGGCCTGTCGGCGTTGCACACCACGCTGTACGGCAAGGCATTGGCCGCGGCGGACAATGCGCCGGGCAAACTGCCACGCAACTCGCGCTGGCAAGCGCTCAATATCAGCGCCGGCGGCATGGCCCTGCGCAAACTGCCCGCGACAGAAGCTCACTTGCACATTGGAGACCTGGTAGGAGTCAGGATCAGCCATACCACCCATTGGGCGATCGGCGTGCTGCGCTGGGCCAGCCATACGGAAAATCGCCACCTGGACATTGGCATCCAGCTGCTGGCGCCGGAAGCGAAACCCGTCAGCACGCAATCCGCCAACGAGCATGCGGTACCGCTGCTGTTGCTGCCCGAAATCCCCACCCTCAAGCAATCGCCCTCCCTGATCGGCGCCCCCGGCAGTTACAGCCCGGCGAAAATCATCGACTTGACGCTTGAGGACGGCAATAGCAAACGCATCATGATCACCCGGCTGATTGAGCGCACCAACCAATTCGACCACTTCCAGTTCAGCGCCTTATAAGGGCCTGCTCAACGCAATCAGCAAGAAGACGTTGCACGGTCCCAGGCACCAGAACAGTGCGCCATGACAGGCCCAGCGCACTACTTTATGCCGAAGACCTCGTCCACCCAGTTGAAATCGAAGCACAGCACGCTAACCTGGCCATGCAGCACCACCGCCATCGACAGCGTGACGCAGAGCTTGCCTGTCGCAATCGAGAGATAAGGCCGCGTCATCTGCAACGAGCCAGGATTCTGCAAGGCCCGGCGCAAATAAGGACGGCGCAGCCAGACGGCGCCGCTTCCATCGGCCAAGGGCCGGTAGCGCCGATCCGTGACCATTCTTGCGCTATCCGCCAGGCAGCTGGCGCCAAGCTGCACCCCTTGCTGGTCCAGCATATAACAGCGATCGGCCCCGTTCAGCAGCAATAATTTTTGGAAAGCCTGCTCCGGGACAAGCCCGGCTTGCAGCTGGGACACGGCCAGCATGAAGGCGCCGCGGTAGTAGGCTAGGCATTTCTGGCTAGAATCCAGGGCGGATGAAGCCTGGTAACGTTCAAACAATGAAAATATCTTGTCTTCACTATGCGCTTCATTGAGCGTATGGGCCGGCATGCCGAAATAATGTCCCTGAACCAAGTCTACATCGGTTTCCATCGCCACCATGGCCTCTTCCAGGGTTTCTATGCCCTCAATCAGCACCAGGCTGCCTGCCTCGTGGATCAAGGATACGATCCCCGGCAACAAGCGCCGCGCCATCGGCTTTTGCATGGCCTGTACGATCATGGAGCGGTCCAGCTTGACAATGTCGGGGGATAGCCGCCATATCCGCTCGAAATTGGATTGCCCTGCGCCAAAATCGTCGATTGCCACCAGGCAGCCCAGATCCTTGTAGAAGCCGACGGACTCGGACAGTTGCAGCTCATCGTCGATCGCACCTTCCATGATCTCGACGACGACCCGCTCTGGCGGCATGTCGTTCTCCTCGAGCAACTGCCTGAAAAAAGCGCCATATTGCTTGCCCTGGACGATCACACGTGGGTCCACGTTCAGGAACAGCCAATCCACGTTTTCACGTCCCATGCTGCAGAAATTGCGCAAATGCAGGGCGCGCGACAAACGGTCCAAATGCACGATACTGGCCTCGTCGCGGGCCAGGGAAAATATCTGGTAGGGCGACACCTGCCGGCGCCCGTCAATCGCGCGCAGCAAGCCCTCGTAGCCGACAACCCGGCAATGCGACAAGCTATAAATCGGCTGGAACGCGCTATACAGCTTTACATGCTCGTAAGCGGCAAACACTTTGCCGTGCTCTCCAGGCTCGTCCAGGAATTGGAACTTCCCAGTCGTGTTTTCGGTCATTGATGAAGCCCTGTCATATATCATTGAAGCGGTTCACAGCGCAGATAACAAAAATCCATGCAGCGCAGCAATATCCATGCCTGCATTCAATACTTCACTTGCAGGATTTTTTTCGCTAGGATAGCGGAATTGCTTGGCACGCTATGCCACTATCAAGCTGGTGCGGACACATCACCCAGCATAACCAAACCATCACTAGAGGTTCAAATGAGCGAACATATTACCCATATCAGCGACGATACTTTCGACCAGGAAGTCTTGCAGTCCCAGGTTCCTGTCCTGGTAGACTACTGGGCGGAATGGTGTGGCCCCTGCAAGATGATCGCTCCTATCCTGGACGAAATCTCCAAAGAGTACGCCGACCGCCTGAAGATCGCTAAGCTCAATATCGACGAGAACCAGAATACACCGCCCAAGTACGGCATCCGCGGCATCCCGACTCTCATGCTGTTCAAGAACGGCAATGTGGAAGCGACCAAAGTAGGCGCGCTTTCCAAATCCCAACTGACGGCATTTATTGACAGCAATATTTAATAGCGCTACCCTGGCGCCAGGTTCCGTCTAAAACAAAACGCTTAAAGCGTCATACGCCACAGGAACCTGGCGGTCATCCTTCAAACAATCCCCGTTTTTGCAGCACATCCGATCTTCAACGAGCCTTCCCATATGCATTTATCAGACCTGAAGCACCTCCCTGTCACCGAACTAGTCGAAATGGCGATCGCCAACGAGATTGAAGGCGCAAGCCGCATGCGCAAACAGGACTTGATCTTTGCCATATTGAAGAACAAGGCCAAGAAAGGCGACAGCATTTTTGGCGATGGCACCCTGGAGGTCCTGCAAGACGGGTTCGGTTTCCTGCGCTCTCCCGACACCTCCTACCTTGCCGGGCCTGACGACATCTATGTCTCGCCTTCGCAGATCCGCCGCTTCAACCTGCATACTGGCGACACGATCCAGGGCGAGATTCGCACCCCGAAAGATGGCGAACGCTACTTTGCGCTGGTCAAGGTGGACAGTGTCAATGGCGAAGCGCCGGAGAACAGCAAGCACAAGATCCTGTTCGAAAACCTGACGCCTCTGTTCCCCACCAAGCCCTTGGTGCTGGAACGCGATATCCGTGGCGAAGAAAACATCACGGGCCGCGTCATCGACATGATCGCCCCGATCGGTAAAGGCCAGCGCGCATTGCTGGTAGCGCCGCCCAAATCAGGCAAGACGGTGATGATGCAGCATATTGCCCATGCCATCACTGCCAACCATCCCGACGTGGTACTGATCGTGCTCATGATCGACGAGCGCCCAGAAGAAGTCACGGAAATGACCCGTTCGGTAAAGGGCGAAGTCGTGGCTTCCACCTTCGACGAACCGGCGACCCGCCACGTGCAGGTCGCCGAAATGGTGCTGGAAAAAGCCAAGCGCCTGGTCGAGCACAAGAAGGATGTCGTGATCCTGCTCGACTCGATTACCCGGCTTGCACGCGCCTACAACACCGTGGTGCCTGCCTCCGGCAAGGTATTGACCGGCGGCGTGGACGCCAATGCGTTGCAACGCCCCAAACGCTTCTTCGGTGCCGCACGCAACATCGAGGAGGGCGGCTCCCTGACCATCATCGGCACGGCCCTGGTCGATACCGGCTCGCGCATGGACGACGTCATTTATGAAGAATTCAAGGGCACCGGCAACTCCGAACTGCACCTTGACCGCCGCATGGCAGAGAAACGCATCTACCCTGCCATCAACGTCAATAAGTCCGGCACCCGCCGCGAAGAGCTGCTGATCGAAAAGGACGTGCTGCAAAAGATATGGGTATTGCGCAAACTGCTCTATCCGATGGATGACCTCGAAGCGATGGAATTCCTGCTGGACAAGCTCAAGGCAACCAAGAACAACGCCGATTTCTTTGACTCCATGCGCAGGGGCTAACACCAGCGACAACTGAAAAAAGCCCGTTCGGGAAATTTGCAATTTCTTGACAAGCTTAATATAATGCCCGACTTCCCTGCTAGGCAGGAACCTACACTGGCCCGCCGCACAAACCGGCAATATAGAGGTAAAACATTATGAAACCTGGCATTCACCCAGAATATCGCGAAGTTGTATTTCAGGACATCGCTGCTGATTTCAGCTTCCTGACACGTTCCACTATCGCTGCGAAAGAAACCATCAAGTGGACGGACGGCAAGGAATACCCACTGGTCAAGATTGAAGTTTCTTCCCAATCC
The DNA here is from genome assembly GCF_054072455.1 of Methylobacillus pratensis. Classification (NCBI taxonomy): domain Bacteria; kingdom Pseudomonadati; phylum Pseudomonadota; class Betaproteobacteria; order Nitrosomonadales; family Methylophilaceae; genus Methylobacillus; species Methylobacillus pratensis. Next base: position 10,669 of record NZ_JBSUSR010000006.1, on the reverse strand, counting down.
CACCCGTTCTATACTGGCAAGCAGAAGATTCTCGATACGGCTGGCCGTGTTGAGAAGTTCCGTCAGAAATACGGCATGTAATCCAACAAGGATTGTATGTTGTCGCAAAAAGGCAGCCTGGGCTGCCTTTTTTGTTTTCCATATCAACTGCCTGATGATTAAAATAGGCGGGTATTACCGAATAAGACTAAAGGATATCCATGGCATTCGAGCTTGAGCACGATTGGCAAGCACACTTGGCGACCCCGCGCGCGCGGGTCGGGGAACGCGCCAAGACACATCTGCTGATCCTGCTCTGCATTGCATGGATATTCCTGGGATTGGTCGGGCACGAGCCCTGGAAGCCGGACGAAGCGCAAACCATCAGCATCGTCAAGAACATGGTGCAAGGCGAGGGACTGCTGGCCCCGATTGCCGCAGGGCAGCAATCCATAGAATATCCCCCATTGTATTACTGGAGCGCTGCGGGCTCTGGCAAGCTGCTGTCGTCCATCCTTCCCTTGCATGACGCTGCCAGACTGATCAACAGCGTCTGGATGACCATCACCCTGCTCATGGTCGGCATGCTGGGACGCGAGCTATGGGGGGTGGGCATTGGCCGCCAGATCACCTTCATCTTCATTGCCTCCATTGGGCTGATTGCATCCTCGCACCTGTTGATGCCCCAGGTCGCCTCCCTGGCCGGATTGTCCATGGCACTGTATGCCCTAGCGCTCGCCAAGCGCCGCCCATTAAGGGCATCAGCGTTGCTGGGTTCGGGCATAGGCATTAGTTTCCTTGCCACGGGTCCGGCCAGCGCCCTCATCGTGTTGGCGACCATGCTGCTATTACCCATCCTGTTCGCGCAATGGCGTAGCAAGAGCTTTGCCATTGTCTCGGTGTTAAGCCTACTGGCAGCCAGCCCTTGGCTCTTCATCTGGCCGTGGCTGCTATTCAATGCCGACCCAGCTCAACTCACTGCATGGTGGCAAAACAGCATCAGCGGCTCCAGCACCGTCAATTACCCCTATATCCTGCGTACCCTGCTCTGGTATTCCTGGCCGGCGCTGCCTATTGCGGCATGGGGCGCATGGCGTTACCGCGCTGTACTGCTCAACAAGCCCAAAATGCAGTTGCTGCTGGTGTTTTCCGCAGCCAGCTTCTTGGTCATTGGCATCGGCTTCGAGCGCCGCGAGATCCATATCCTGCCGCTGTTACTGCCGTTGGCGGCATTGGCAGGCGGCAGTGTTGAGACATTGAAGCGCGGGGCCGCCGGCGCATTGGATTGGTTTGGCTTGCTGCTGTTCGGCCTGCTGGGATCGCTGGTCTGGCTGGGCTGGTTTGCCATGCTGACTGGCACGCCGGCCAAGATCGCCGAACGCATGCAATTTCTTGCCGCCACCCAGGAAGCGCACCTGAATATCCTGGCGCTGGCCGCGGCCCTGACCGTCACGATCATCTGGCTGTTTGTGATCGCGAACAGCAAGCGCTCGAATCGCGGTGCTTTGACCAACTGGGCGGTCGGCATGACCATGGCATGGGGGCTCTTGATGACGCTATGGCTGCCATGGATAGACAACGCGCGCAGCTACAAGAATGTGTTCGAGGATCTCAACGAGGCCATGCCCGCGCACTACTCCTGTATCAACAGCTATAGCATAGGGGCCGCGCAGACTGCGCTGCTTGACTACTACACCGGCCTTGCCATCCAGCCACAGAGCCTGCCGCAAAGCCATAATCCCGCCTGCGACCTGTACATAGTGCAGGAAGACAGCCGCCATCCCAGCCTCACGCCTGGCGAGAGCTGGGAATTGGTATGGTCCGGCAACCGTGCAATGGATAGGCGAGAGAGCTTCCGGCTATTTAAGCGTCAGGCCGGCGTATCGGCGCAAGCGGGTGAAAATGCCGGGCAACCCGTCCCATGAAAAGACGTTGATCAGGCAATCAGAGCGGCTGCAGCAAGGATACCAGCGCCTCAGCGTCCTGGGCGATACTGTGATTGGCCTTGGCCTCCATCGCACGGTAACGCGCCAGCACATCCTGGCCAAACGGCGTCACTTTCGCACCGCCGCCATGGCTCCCGCCTGTCGCCGTCGCCACCAGCGGCTCGCGAAAGCTTTTATTCATGGCATCGACCAGGTCCCAGGCACGCTTATAGGACATTCCCATGGCCCGGGCGCCTGCTGATATCGAGCCGCTCTTGTCTATGGCTTCCAGCAAGTCGGCCTTGCCGGGCCCAATGGCAACCAAGTGTTGATACGGCAGGCGAATCTTGATACTGATTGCACTCATGTGGAATTTTCACCTCTCGTCGGGGTCATACGACAGTCTTCAAGATTTATTGTTTGTATTGACTGAAGGACTTACAATCCACGCATCTTATCGCATCCTTGCCAGGCCTGAATAGCTGCCCAATGTCTGCCATCGCCCACACTCCCCAGTTGATCGACCAGTTTAGCCGTCGCGTGGACTATATACGCCTGTCGATCACAGACCGCTGCGATTTCCGTTGCGTCTATTGCATGGGCGAAGACATGACCTTCCTGCCGCGTGAAGAAGTGTTGACGCTGGAAGAGTGCGCCCGCCTGGTCAAAACCTTCGTCAGTCTGGGTGTGAGCAAGGTGCGCATTACCGGCGGCGAACCGCTGGTGCGTAAAAATGCGCTCTCTCTTTTCGAGGAAATCGGCCACCTTCCCGGGCTGCGCGAACTGACCATGACCACCAACGGCTCGCAGCTCGAGCATTACGCCCAAGACCTGAAGCAAGCCGGGCTGCATCGCATCAATATCAGCATGGATAGCCTCGATCCCGAGCGCTTCCGCAAGATCACTCGCGTCGGCGACCTCAACAAGGTGTTGCGCGGCATCCAGGCTGCCAAGGATGCAGGCTTTGCCCACATCAAGCTCAATACCGTGCTCATGCGCGGCTTCAATGATATGGAAGCCGTTCCCCTGTTGGAATTTGCCATCCAGCAAGGGCTGGATGTCGCCTTCATCGAGGAAATGCCATTGGGCGAGGTCGACCACAGCCGGGGCGCCACTTATGTCAGCAACCAGGCCACCCTCAAGCTGCTGCAGAGCCACTTCCCGCTGATCAGCAGTACGGAGACGACGGGAGGCCCGGCACGTTATTGGCGGGTCGCCCACACCAATACCCGCGTCGGCTTCATCTCGCCGCATAGCCACAATTTCTGCGAGGCATGCAACCGCGTGCGCATTACCTGCAAGGGTGAGCTTTATCTCTGCCTGGGACAGGAGAGCAAGGTGGACCTCATGCCCTTGCTGCGTGAATATCCCGATGACGACCAGCCCTTGAGAGAAGCCATTCTTGCCTCCATGCAGGTCAAACCCAAGGGACATGACTTTGACCTGCGCCGCCAGGCGCCATCCGTCATCCGCTTCATGTCGCAGACAGGCGGCTGACCATGCTGGCGCCCGCATGGCATCGTCGCGCTGTAGCGTCGACGGAAAATAAAGTAGAATTTTACATTTTAAATCAACAATATTTATTGGTGCCGCTTCACCGCGGCGCAATATCCGGGCAAAGCATATGAGCATTACAGGTATCGTACTTGCAGGCGGCAAAGGCAAGCGCATGGGCGGCGCGGACAAGGGCTTGGTGGAATTCAACGGCCAGCCCATGGTCGCGCATGTATTACGGCGTCTTGCCCCGCAAGTGGACGAAGTGCTTGTCAATGCCAATCGGGAGATCGAGCGTTACAACCAATTGGGCTACCGCGTCATCGAGGATGAAATCAGTGGTTTTGCCGGCCCATTGGCGGGCTTGCATGCGGGCATGCAGCACGCGCAGCACCCTTACATCCTCACTGTGCCGTGCGATTCCCCCTTGTTGCCGCCCAGCCTGGCAAAGCGCCTGATGAACGCATTGATAGAACGTGATGCGGATATCGCCGTTGCAAAAACCGGCAAACAGGCCCACCCCGTCTTCAGCCTGTGCCGCCGTGCATTGCTCCCCAGCCTTGGGCAGTTTCTTGAACGCGGCGAGCGTAAAATAGCAGACTGGATCGCCGAACTCGACAGTATCGAAGTCTCCTTTACAGACCAGGCACTCGCCTTCACCAACATCAATACTCCTGAAGAGCTGCGCGGGCTGGAACAGGCAGCGTGAGCACCGCCGCATTCACCCGCCCTATATTGGGCTTTTGCGCCTACGGCAGCGGGTCGGGCAAAACGACATTGCTCACCCGCCTGATCCCGGTACTCACGGCACGCGGCTTGCGCTTGTCAGTCATCAAGCATGCGCACCACAAATTCGATGTCGACAAGCCAGGCAAGGACAGTTACCGCTTGCGCGAAGCGGGCGCATTACAGACATTGGTAGGCTCGGATACCCGCTGGGCGTTGATGACAGAGCGCCAGCGCATTCCCGAGCGGCAAAGCACCAATATAGAACTCTCGGAGCTGCTTCCCCAACTTGACGACAGCATCATCGACCTCGTGCTGGTCGAAGGCTTCAAACAAACTGATATCGACAAGATCGAGATCCACCGCCCCAGCCTAGGCTATCCGCTTCTAGCGCCAAGTGACAACAGCATCATCGCGGTGGCTACGGATGCTCCGCTCAGCGCTGCGGCATTACCAACATTGGACTTGAACAACCCGGAAGCGATTGCCGACTTCATCGCGCACTGGATGAAGGATTTGACACCATGAGCATACCACCATCACTGAACCAGCTCATCAGCTGCCAGGATGATTACGACCCCAATTCCATGCCGGTCGAGCAGGCGCGGAAATTCATCCGCAACTTCCTCAGCCCGGTCAATGCAACAGAAACATTGCCGTTGAAAGCCGCTCGCGGACGCGTACTCGCCACCGACATCATCTCGCCGCTGAATGTCCCCAGTCACGACAACTCTGCCATGGACGGGTTCGCCTTTCATAGCCGCGACATCAATGCCGTTTCCTTGAAGATCATCGGCACTGCATATGCAGGCAAGCCGTTCCCGGAAACAGTGAAGCCCGGCGAGTGCATCCGCATCATGACAGGGGCGCTGATTCCGGCAGGCGCGGATACCGTCATCATGCAGGAGCGCGTCCAGGTTTCCGGCGATGTCATGACCATGCTCGAACTGCCTGCCCCACAGGCAAACGTGCGTTATGCCGGAGAGGACCTCCAGGCCGGCCATGCCGTACTGGCAAAAGGACGCAAGCTGCGTCCCGCAGACATTGGCTTGGTCGCGTCGCTCGGTATCGGTGAAGTCTCAGTCTACCGCAAGCTCAAGATAGCCTTTTTCTCGACAGGGGACGAGCTGGTGAGCATTGGCAAACCGTTGGGCGAGGGGCAAATATACGACAGCAACCGCTATACCCTGCATAGCATGCTGGAAAGCCTTGGTGTAGAGATCACCGACATGGGCGTCGTCCCCGACGACCCGCAAGCCCTGGAACAAACGCTGGTGCAAGCATCCGCCCAGGCGGATGTCATCCTGACCAGCGGAGGCGTTTCCGTTGGCGAGGCCGACTTCATGAAACAGCTGTTGGAAAAGCTCGGGCAGGTCGTATTCTGGAAAATCGCCATGAAACCCGGCCGTCCACTGGCCTACGGCAAAGTGGGGGAGGCGCACTATTTCGGGCTGCCGGGCAATCCCGTCTCGGTCATGGTCACCTTTTACCAGTTCGTGCGCGATGCCTTGCTATGCCTGATGGGACAAAACCCGGTGCCAGCGCTGCCATTGCTGAAAGCCACCTGCACCGAGCCGATCCGCAAGCTGGAAGGCCGCACAGAATTCCAGCGCGGTATCCTGTTTGCCGATCCGGCAGGAGTATGGCAAGTGCGCCCTACCGGCAACCAGGGGTCCGGCATCCTGCGCTCCATGTCTGAAGCCAATTGCTTTATCGTGCTGGATGACCATGTAGGCAACCTGCCCGCCGGCACGGAAGTCCGAGTTCAAGTAATGGAAGGGATTTTGTAAGCGCGCTACCCGTGAAAGGGTAGCGCACAAGCCTATGGCAGCTTAGCTCAGCCTTTTAAGGTATTGCTCAAGTCGACCTTTGCCCAGCTTCACCTTATCCGAAAACTGGAATATCAGGTTTATTGCAACCAGACACCTTTCGCCTGTATCCAGTTGAGCACACCTCCATGGCACCCGCTCTGGCTGTTGCCACCTTTGCGCGACTCCCAAAATCGAGTACCCCAGCTTGCTATGCTACCGGCCCAGGGATGACCCATTGATCGCCGATCGCTCCGCCGACCTCGAACTCGCGGCGGACGCTTTCGACGATATGGCTGAAACTCATCTGGATCATCGAGGAAATGTGGCGCATCCGCCATAACCGCGCAATTGCCCGATGAAATTGCTAGCCACGTTGTCAAACCTTCCTCGGGGAGGAAGGATTCAAAGTAAAGCCAATATTATATTTATAAATATATCCATATTGAGGGTATGTTTGTATATTCCTGTTGAATTTTCGTCAAAGTGGCAGTTAATATGCCATTGGATTTTTTGTAGGACTGATGCGTGCCCCCATTGAAAAACACCAAAGCTAATGTAGCCTCCATCACCAACTTGATTACATTGGACAAGAATGCAGCCGACCCGCTCTACGCACAGCTTTATCAGCAGCTCGAATCCCTAATATTGCAGCAGGAGCTCAAGCCGGGCACGCAATTGCCCACCGAGACCGCCTTCTCGGAAGCGCTCGGCGTCAGCAAAATCACCATCAAGCGCAGCTACATGGAATTGCGCAACCGCAAGCTCATCACCAGTAACCGCAAGGGCGGCACCACCGTGCTCACCCCCGGCAGGCTCGACACCCACATGTTCAAGCTGCGCGGCTTCACCGATGAAATGCACGAGCTGGGCATGACGCCTTCCACACGCATTCTGGAACAATCCATCGTCAATGACCGCGGCATGGCTTCCATGTTCGGCCTCAATTCCAACACGCCCCTCCTCAAGCTGGAGCGCATCCGCTATGGAGACGACAAACCGCTCTCGCACGAAATCGCCTGGTATAACCTGCACCACCTGCCGGAGCTCGCCTCTGCCGACTTGCACGGTTCCATCTACCAGGCGATCAACCAGCAATGCCAGCATCGCCTGGACTGGTGCGAACAGACAGTCGAGGCCGTCCTTTCCAACGATATCGAAAACCAGGCCTTCGGCTTCAGCTTTCCCCAGCCCTGCCTGCTGATCAAGCGCCGCAGCTATTCGCAGGACGGCATCCTGCTGGAATATGTGGAAGGCACGTTCCGCGGCGACGCATATGCCTACCGGGTCAAGATGAAAGGGTAAAACCTCATGTTGGCAAGCTTCAAACCAAGAGCCTCGAACGCCTACGTGCTTGCCAGCCTCATGATCGCGCATATCTATTTCGTGCGCCGCTTCCCGGCGCCAGGCGAATCATGGCAGGCAGATGACTTTTACTGCGAAACCGGTGGCAAGGGGTTGAATGTCCTGATCGGCCTACACAAACTGGGAATATCAGTCGACGGCATTATGCCCTGCGGCCGCCATCCGTCATCACAACAGCAATGCCAGGACATATTGTCGCAATGGCAGCTCGACCATATCGCTTGCGCCGTAACTGCCGAATACAATGGTCAAGGCGTCGCGCTGATCGATGCGCAAGGGCAGAATCAAATCATCGTTCATCCCGGCGCCAATGCCCTGCTTGGCGAAACGCATATCCAGCAGCAAACAGCCTCCATCCAGCAGGCCGACCTCGCCTACTCGTCCTTTGAACTGCCTGACGCCGCTATCTTGGTAGCCTTCAAGATCGCACATGCCGCAGGCCGCATGACGGTTCTCAATCCATCTCCCTACCGTGACATCAGCGCCAAGCTGCTCGCGCTTACCGATGTGCTCATCATGAACCAGGCCGAGGCGCAGGCATGGCTGAATGGCGCACCAGAAAACTTCACTTCCTGTGAAGCCGCACTCGCATGGCTAGACGCCATGCGCTTTAACCGGCATTTTCCTGGCAAATCGCTCATCATCACATTGGGCGACCAAGGTGTAGCCGCCATCCTGGAAGACGGCACTACCTATGGACAAGCAGGATTTCACGCCGAAGCTGTTGATAGCATCGGCGCAGGCGATGCTTTTGCCAGCGCATTGCTTGCCAGCCTGCTACAAGGCCAAACCATCAATACCGCCTTGCAATATGGTTGCGCCAGTGCCAGCCTGACGGTCCGCCAGCGCGGCCTTCTACTTCACCTGCCCACCGCAAGCACTTTGCAGGACTTCCTGACCGGGCAAGGTTCCGGTGCAAATTCATGATTATCTTGATGGTCAAACCGCTCGCTTTCACCTATGCTCGCCTGCTCATAAAACAGTTTAAAAGCATCGTCGGGGAGTCAGCATGCATCATTCCAGGTTTCACCTCAAACTCATTCCACTCGCCGTACTAAGCGTATGCTGCAGTAGCACCGCCCTGGCAGAAGACACCAAGGAAGAAAACAAGGATGACCTTCAAGTCATCTCCCCGGTTGTCGTGACGGCCACCCGCGCAGCACAGCGCAGCTTCGACCTGCCAGTGGCAATTGACGTGGTCGGCAAAGAAAATATCCAGGACGGCCTGCCGCAAATGACCCTGTCCGAAAGCCTGATCCGCGTTCCGGGCATTACTGCGCAGAACCGTACCCAAATGGCGCAAGACCCGCAAATATCCAGTCGTGGCTTTGGCGCCCGCTCTGCATTTGGCGTGCGCGGAGTGCGTGTATATGTAGACGGCATTCCCTTGACTTACCCAGATGGCAGCGGACAACCTGGCAGCGTTGACCTGGGCGCCATGCAAGGCATTGAAGTAATGAGAGGTCCTTTTTCTGCACTTTATGGCAATTCTTCCGGCGGCGTTGTGCAGTTGCTAACAGAAAATGCCCCGGCAGGCCATGAGTTATCTGCGGGCGTGCTGTTCGGCAGCTATGATACCCGCCGCGAGAATGCACGTGCAGCCGGCACTGCAGATGGCTTGGAATACCTGATCAACTACAGTAATTATTCTTCCGACGGCTACCGCGACCATAGCCGTAATAAGAAAGAACAAGGCACGGCGAAATTCCGCTTCAACTTGAACGAAGATACCAAGCTCACTACACTGGTCAATTGGTTCGATCAAGAGGCGGATGATCCCATCGGATTGACTCGCTCAGAAGTTCGCGCTGATCGTAAGCAAGCATCTCCTGTAGCAATTGAATCAAACACTCGTGTGTCTCGTAGCCAAACTCAAGTTGGTTTTAACCTGGAACACAGAATTAACCACAATAACTCACTTAATATGGTTGCCTATGTTGGTAACCGCAAAAACCTGCAATACCTTGCCCTGCCCCGTACAGCGCCAATCAACGCAAATGGCAGAGCTAGTCAGATTGACCGTGATTTCTGGGGCACAGATATTCGTTGGGACAATAGTGGCGAACTATTCTCTCGACCATATAACTTTAGTCTGGGACTGACCTACGGAAAAATGCGTGATGACCGATTGGACATTAATGCAGACAATGGCGTCAAACGCTCATTAAGCCAAACATGGTCCCTTAATCGGAACGAAGAAAATATCGCGACAAACTTTGACAAATATGCCCAAGTAAAGTGGTCTGCTCTTGAATCACTGGATCTCCATGTTGGCGTTAGGAGAACAAAAGTAACTTTGGAAGTAGATGATAATTTCATTACTGGCCAAGGAGCCAATGGTGATAATAGCGGCCGTGTGACTTATGAAAAAACGACTCCCGTCTTTGGAGCAGTATGGAAAGCAACTCCTGCCCTAAATTTCTATGCCAACTATGGCAAGGGCTTTGAAACTCCGACTTTCATTGAAGCCGCATATGCATCCACAGCCGCTAATAGCACGCCTAATTTATCCTTAAAACCAAGCGAAAGTCGTAATTTTGAAATTGGTACCAAGGCAATCATCGGCAATAATACCTCCGCTAACTTAACATTATTTAAGACACTAACAGACGATGAAATCGTCGTTGATGATACGGTAAGTGGCCGCTCTTCCTATATGAATGCTGGAAAAACCAAACGTCATGGCGCTGAGCTCTCTATAGAGTCAAAATTTGCCAATAATATTTCATTATTCGGTTCATACACTTTGCTCAATGCAAAATTTGACTCAACCTATACAAATACTCTCAACACCACTGTTGAGTCAGGTAATTATCTTCCTGGCACGTACAAAACCCAGATTTATGGTGAAGTCGCATGGAAACATCAAGCCAGTGGATTCAACACTGCTTTTGAAGCTCGACACAACAGCAAAGTCTATGTAAACGATGTCAATACAGACACTGCCGGCTCCTACACTATCTTCAATATCCGTGCAGGACTGCAGCAAAAGCTAGAAAACTGGCGTTTCAGCGAGTATGTACGTGTAGAGAATATCTTTGACAAAGATTACATTGGATCCATCCGCGTCAATGATGGCAATGCCCGCTTTTTCGAGCCTGCTGCAGGCCGTAATTGGTTGTTAGGGCTTAACGCGACCTATATCTTCTAGGCTTTACTGACCTCATCTTCAAATAGAAAGGGATGCTGCGATTGCAGCATCCCTTTTGTTTTTCATGTGCAATCAATTTGATCCCGAACTCAACTCTTCGAAAATCCCGAAGTATTGATCAGAGAATAGTATGTTTTTCTTGTGATCTTCGTCTAGTAGGATGAGCACCATTGCAAGACAAAATATTAATTCACTATTTGGAGACGATGATGAATAAGACT